>NZ_VZZK01000029.1 GCF_008806385.1 Methylobacterium soli | reverse complement strand
CATCCGCGTCTCTCCCTCGCCCGCCCGCCTCGGATCCACCCTCGTCGAACGCCTCAAAGGCTGAACATCGGCGGCGGGGCCTCGCGGTCCCGCCGCTTTCCGGCGATGCCGGCTGGCCTGCGGCCGCGATCAGTAGGGATTGCCGTAGTAGCGCCGCCGCACCGGACGATAGGTGTCGTCCACGGGCCGGGCGTAGCGCGGATAGGCCTGAACATAGGGGTCGAGGCGCGGATCGCGGTAATTGCCGTTATTGACCCCCGCCGAACGATCGTTGCCGCTGAGCGCCGCGTAGGGGGACAGGCCGCTCCCGGCATCCCCGCCGCCTCCGCCGCCGCCGCCATGTTGCGCCAGGGCTGCGCCCGAGAGGCCGAGCAACAGGCCGGCGGCCAGGGACGCGCGGATCGTCATTGTGCGCATGGTGCGTTCCTCGATGGAATTTCGTCCCTAATCGAACGGCAGGCCGAAGCCGAGGTTCCGGCCGGCCTGCGGAACGCCGATGCCGCAGCCTGACCGGGGCCGATGTCGGGCCATCCCCGATGCGCGAAGGCCCTCGGCCCGTACCGGGCCCTAAGCTGTTCCGCCGCTTGTGATCGCCCCGGAGGGCACGGCTATGCTACGCGCTCCTCACGAAGGAAGGCGCATGGCTGACGGGGATCTGGGAACGGGAGGCGGCGAACCGGCACGTCCGCTCGGCACGGCGCGGATCACCATGGCGGGGCTCTGCGCCGCCCTGGTGGGGATCGGCCTCGGCCGCTTCGCCTACACGCCCCTGATCCCCGCCCTGATCGAGGCGCGATGGTTCTCGGCCTCCGACGTCGTCTATCTCGGCGCGGCCAACCTCGCGGGCTATCTGGCGGGGGCGCTCGCGGCACGCCCGGCGAGCGCGCGCCTCGCGCCGCCCTGGATCCTGCGCGGCGCCATGCTGACCGCGACGCTCGCCTGCTTCGCCTGCACGGTGCCGCTCTCGCTGCCCTGGTTCTTCGCGTGGCGCTTCGCGGCGGGGGCGAGCGGCGGCCTGATCATGGTGCTCGCCGCCGCCACGATCCTGCCCCACGCCCCCGCAAGCCGGCGCGGCCTGGTCGGCGGCCTGATCTTCACCGGGGTCGGGCTCGGCATCGCGGCCTCCGGCACCCTCGTTCCCGTGCTCCTGCGCGTCGGCCTCGTGAAGACCTGGGCGGCCCTCGGCGTGCTCTCCGGCCTGCTGACGCTGGCGGCGTGGCCGAACTGGCCGGCCCATCGGCCGCCCGAGGCGCGGCGGGCGCCGCCGCGGCCCGGAGCCGAGCCTGCGGCGCCCCATTCCCGCGTCGTGCGGGGGCTGAGCCTCGCCTACGGCCTCAACGCCGTGGCGCTCGTGCCCCACATGGTCTTCCTCGTCGATTTCGTGGCGCGGGGCCTCGGGCGCGGCGTCGATGCGGGCGCCCGCGACTGGGTTCTGTACGGCCTCGGCGCCATGGCGGGACCGCTCCTGGCCGGCAACCTCGCCGACCGGGTCGGATTCGGCCCGGCCCTGCGCCTCGCGTTCCTGCTCCAGGCCGGGGCCGTGGCGATCCCGGCCTTCGACGACAGCCCGGCCGCGATGGCGCTGTCGAGCCTCGTGGTCGGCGCCTTCACGCCCGGCATCGTGCCCCTGATGATCGGGCGCCTGCACGAGTTGCTGCCGCACGACCCGGATGCCCAACGCCAAGCCTGGAGCCGCGCGACGACGAGCTTCGCCCTGTTCCAGGCGGCGTCGGCCTACGGCTTCTCCTACCTGTTCGCCCACACCGCCGGCACCCATGCGGGCCTGTTCGAACTCGGCAGCCTCGCGGTCCTGCTCGCCCTACTGGTCGATCTCGCGGTCACGCGCCGGGGGCCGCGTCCCGTCCCCGAGGCCCGAGCGCCCGAGGCGGCCTGCCCGCCCCGGGATTGAGGAACCCGGCCGATTGGTGGACAGAGGCTCGGGGCGCGGACGCGCGAGCCGGAAGGGGCACGGGTTTCATGGTCACGTTTTTCCTGATCGTCCTCATCGGCTGCGTGTTTCCGGCCGCGATGATCATCTGGGTCCTGAAGCAGCGGGATTCCTGACGGCGCCCGCCCGGAGCCGCGGCGCGGGTCCGAGCCGGGCGTCGTGCCCGGTCAGCGCGCGCCGCGGCGGCTTGGTCGATCAGGCCCGAACCCGTTGCCCCGTCCCTCCGCCATGGGAATGACCGGCGGGCAGTCGACGCCCGAGATCCGCGTGAGATCCCTCGCGGGGGCCTGACGCATGGGCGGCCCTGCGGTTCGGCCCCTCGGAAGAGCCCCTCACGCGGGCGGCAATCACATTGTTACCATATTGCGCCCCCAAGCGTGGCCGTGCATTCCAAGAATTACCGAACTATAAATCGCCAGAAGGAATGCAGACCTAAGAACATTTTCAAGGAAACACCGTACGAATGGCTACAACACCCACCAGTCTCGAAGCCTACTTCCTGCAGCTCATCAACGCGTCGCGCGCCAACGTTGGCGCCAAGGCGCTCGGATTCGACGGTGAGCTTCTGAATGCTGCCGATTCGCACAGCGCCTGGATGGATCAGACCGACACGTTCTCCCACACGGGAATCGGAGGCTCCAGCCCCGGCGCGCGCATCACGGACGCGGGTTATGGCTGGCAGGGCTACGGCGAGAACATCGCCTACGTGAGCGGTCCGCTCTCCGAGGCGACCGTCCAGCAATTGCACACCAACCTGATGAATTCGCCCGGCCACTACGCCAACATCGTCAACGGCTCGTTCGACGAGATCGGGATCGGCCTGCGGGAGGGCACCATCGACGGCCGCACGGTGACGTTCGTCACCGAGGATTTCGGCACGCCGAACGCCACCGAGCGCGCGGAAGCCAACGATGTCGGGACCGCGACCCTGGCTCCGGTGACGCCGGCGCCCGCGCCGGTCACAACAGCGCCGAGCCCCGCCCCGACGACGCCCGCTCCAACCGCGCCGACCCCCGCCCCCGCCGGCCTGACCCTGATCGGCAACAGCGGCGGCAACACCCTCAAGGGCGGCGCCGGCAACGACATCCTGAACGGCCACGGCGGCAAGGACATGCTGACGGGCGGCGCCGGCGGCGACAGCTTCGTGTTCGACACGCGCTCAGAGGCCAATGGCGACACCATCACGGATTTCGCGCACGGCCTGGACAAGATCGACCTGTCGCATATCGACGCGAATAGCCGCGCGGCGGGCAACCAGGGCTTCAGCTTCATCGGCGAGCAGGGTTTCCACGGAGCGGCCGGCGAGCTGAAGGCGTATCATTCGGGCGGCAACACCTACCTGGCCGGTGACGTCAACGGCGACGGCTCCGCCGATTTCACGATCAAGGCCCTCGGCGCGCACAGCTTCGCGACCGCCGACTTCATCCTCTGACCACGAGGCCCCCGACTCCGTCGGGGGCCAGCCCGTCCGGTGCCGGTCTGCCGCGCCCGTCGCGGGTCCGGGTCCGGGCCCAGGAACCGCCTCGCGCCACCGCGGGAAGATCCGCGGTGGGCGGGCTTCGAACCACCGCGACCTTGCCGGCCGTCCCGCGCCCCCTCTATCTGACGGGATGACCGAGACATTGACGACCGCCGCCCTCTGCGGCCTCAACCTGATCTCCGACGCCGAGGTGGACGCCGCCGTCGACGCCTTCCTGGCCGACCCGATGGCGCCGCCCTTCGTGTTCAAGGAGGGCTACCGCCTCAATCTCGGCAAGGCGGTGCGGCGCCATCCGGGTGCCGACGATTTCGTGAACCGCCGCGAGGTCGGCACGCAGCTCAAGCGCCCCTTCGTGCGGGCCGCCATCCTGCAGGCGCGGCCCGCCCGGGATTGAGGGCCGGGGCGGCCGTCATCGATTGATTCACGGTAATCCTTAATCTGCGATCAATCCCGCGCTGTCAGTCTGCTCCTGGGGAGGTGCTGACCATCCGCTTGCCGGGAGCGACCCCATGCCGTCCCTCGTCCGACCCCGTATCGCGATCCTCGAACCGCGCGAGAGCGAGCGCGTCCCGACGGCCCTGATGGCGTTCGCGCTCGGCCAGGGCGGCGCCCGCTTCCCCTGCTGCATCCGCAACGTCTCCGACACGGGGGCCCTGCTGGAGTTCCTCGGAACCGAGGTCGTGACGCTTCCGCCGAAATTCGACCTCGTCCTCGCCAACGACGCGCGCTTCACCGCGAAGGTCGTCTGGCGCGAAGGGCGCCGGGCAGGCGTCCTGTTCTGCCTCTGAGACGGCGCGCCGCGACTGAACCAATCATCCGGTCATCGGTTGAAGGGCTGAGGCGCCTGCCCAGACCCGAACGCCGCGGCAGACGATCCTCAGCGAGGAGGCGGCATGTCGAAGATCAGCGTGAAGCTCGCTTGCGACGGGACGCACTCGGTGATCCAGGGCCATGAGCCCGTGGTCAGCGGGCTCAGCCTGGACGATGCCGAGAACTACTCGACATTCATGCGGGCATCGGCGCGCGTGCGCCGGACGCGCCGGCTCCCCGACGCCCTGCGCGCGCGCGGCGGCGCGACAGCCGCGCAGCCTCAACTCTCCGCCTGAGGGCACGCCGCCGGCGCCCTCGACCGATCCTGTCCCGGCGCGCCCCCGGCTGCCCCTTCCAGGACGGCCGCCCCATGACCTCGCGCGCTCAAGATCCTTCAGCCCGAGCGTCCAACCTGCCGGGTGCCCGACGCGAAGGGCGACGCGGCAGGCGAGGGAGCGATGCGATCGCGTTCCTAGGAGGAGGATGGGGCGGTCCTCATTCGAAGATCATCACCTTCAGGATGTCGCGCCCGCGCCAGGTCACGGTGCAGGGCCTCGGGTTGAAATCCGGTGCGATCGCCAAGCTGAAACAGTCAGGCAGGTCGCGGGCAAGATTGGTCGCGATCAGAGCCCTGGTCTTGCCAAGAAGCGCAGCCTTGCATCCGTAAGATCGAGGCCAATCCCGGAGGATCACCTCGGCATCGACGAGCGCGGATCGCGCGTCCTCTTTGACTAGAGTGTCCATGACGGTGTTTCCTCACTCCCAATGTGAGGCAAAACTGCTCTGTCAGATGTTTACGAGATCTTACTTCGATCCTCCACATCCGCGGGTGACGGCAGGAAGCATCTTTCCGTCAGCGGGAGGAACCCCGGAATCCGGACGGGCCTCTCGGAAGCCCGCGCCCGGCCCCACACGGGCCCCGGTGCGAGGGTCGGGGCTTGAGCATCAGGGTGTTTCGCCCCCCGCATCTGGGGCGGGCGCGTCCTCCTGCTGCGCCCGGCGCGCGGCCCAGTCCCGATCCCGGGCGGCCTGCGCCTGCCGTACGCTCTCCAGCTCCCGCTCCTGCGCGGCATGGGCTGCCCGCCGGCGCTGCGCCTCGCGCGCGGCCGCCCGCTTCCTGCGCTGCAGCTCGGCCTCCTTCTGCCTCAGGATCTCCTCGACCGTGATGGGCTCGGGCGGGGCCTTGGGCTGCGCCCAGGCGTAGCGCTGTCCCGATGGGCGCGGGGGCCGCGGCGGGCGCGCCTCGGGACGCGGTGCGGCCTGCGCGTCGAGGACGGCCAGGGCCTCGGTGAGCGAGAGGCCGGCCGCGGCCGCGACGCGCGTGGCCGCGGCCCGGCCCGCAGCGCGCTCGCCGGCCGTCGCGCCGCGCTCCATCAGGGCCCGGCATTTCGCGAAGCGGTCGCGATCCAGGATGCGGGCGCTCACCGGGGCGGGTTCGTGCGAGGCCGGCTCACCCGAGACCGGGGCGCAGGGCGGGGTGAACCATTGTCCTGCGGTCCCGTTGGGCCCTGCCGATCCCGATCCGGAGACCCATCATGCGCACGACGCTCGCTCTCGCGGCCACCCTCGCCCTCTCGCTTCCCGGCATCGCCGCGGCGCAGACCACCGGACCCTCGACGGTCGGCGGCGGCGCGCAGGACACCCTGAATACCCCAGGCCGCCCGAAGAGCAACGGCGCACCGATGCGGGAGGCTGGTCCAAGCTCAGCGCTGGACGGTCGGACGGGCACGGTCGGAGGGGCCGGCACCGCGCTCGGCACCGGCGGCCCGGGAGTCGGCACCGGCGCCGGCGGTCCTCCCGGCACCGGCGCCATACCGGGCACGGGCGGAACCGCGGGCGGCCCGGGCGGGATCAATCGCTGAGCGCGTCGCGGGGCGAGGAAGCTTACCGCGTCCGCGTCCGGCAGGTGATCGATAGCGTGCGCCATCCTGCGGCGCCCGGGTGAGGCGGGGCTCGGCCTCGCGCACCGGCACAATCGCTGTTGCGGGGAGCGGCGGAATTTGCGCAGATGGCGCGTTACCCTCTCGCTCAGCGGAACGATCATGGACCGGATCGAGGCGATGCGCGTGTTCGTCACCGCCATCGATGCGGGCAGCCTCGCGGGGGCGGGGCGGCGCCTGGGACACTCGCCTGCGGCGGTGAGCCGGGCGCTCGCCTTCCTGGAATCTCATGTCGGGACGGAGCTTCTGCACCGGACGACCCGCTCGATCCGGCTGAGCGAGGCGGGCGAGCGTTACGCGGCCGCCTGCCGCCGGGTCCTCGTCGACCTGGAGGAGGCCGACCTTTTGGCGGCCGGCGAGCGGGCCGCCCCGCGCGGAACCCTGACCCTGACGGCGCCCCTCGTCAGCGGCACCTGGATCCTGCGTCCGATCCTCGACGCCTTCCTGGACGCGCAATCCGAGGTCCGTGCCAAGCTGCTGCTGCTCGACCGGCCCGTGAACCTCGTGGAGGAGGGCGTCGACCTCGCGCTGCGGATCGCGCATCTGCCGGATTCGAGCCTCGTGGCCGTGCGGGTCGGCGCGGTGCGGCGGGTCGTCTGCGCGGCGCCGGCCTATCTCGCGCATCATCCAGCCCTCGCCGAGCCGGCCGATCTGGCGAACCACCGCTGCATCGCGACGACGACCTTCGGGCAGGATTCCTGGAGCTTCGCCCCGGTCCCGGGTTCGAGCCAGCCGCGGCACGTCGCCTTCACGCCACGGCTCGTGGTCAATGCGGTCGAGGCGGCCGTGGACTCGGCGGTCGCGGGCCATGGCCCCACGATGGTGCTCTCCTATCAGGTGGCCGAGCATGTCCGGGCCGGTCGCCTGCGGATCGTGCTGGCGGAGGCCGAGCTGCCGCCGCGGCCCGTCCACCTCGTCATGCCCGAGGGCCGTCTCTCGGTGCCGAAGGTGCGGGCCTTCGTGGATTTCGCGGTTCCGCTGCTGAAGGCGCGGTTCGCCGATCTCGCGGCGCCCTGAGGCGACCTGCTCCGGGCTCAGGCGGCCGACACCCCGCAGACATCGACCTGCACCACTTGGCCGGCGAGCAGCGTGCAGATGCATTCCTGCCCGGCCTCCGTCGCGAAGGCGTGGAACAGCCGCTCCTCCAGGGCCGAGAGCCCGTCACCCGGCAGGTCGGCGATCTCCCGGCGCGTGCGCTCCTCCAGGGAGGGCAGGTCGCCCGTGACGGTCGCGGCGACGCGCGCCGCCTGCGTGAAGACAATGTCGAAGGACATGGCCGCCTCCTCGAATGGTCAAGCTCAAGCAGTAGCAGGCCTTCGGGCGATTTTGAGGTGTCCCGCGATGTTTTTGCGACCTAGGTTCGCTACCGCGCGCAGGTATACAACCTGTCCGGGCTTTCGCGCAGGACGGCCGCGCGCATCCTCCGCCGGCACGGAACCTGTTCCCGGCGGGAGCGGCGGCATAGCCGCCGCGCGGGCCGGATCAGTGATAGGGATCGGCCGCATCCCGGAGGCCGTCGCCGAGGAAGTTGTAGGCCAGCACCGTCACGAGCACCGGCACGGTCGGCAGCAGCAGCCAGGGATAGAGCTGCACGGCCGCAAGGTTCTGCGCCTCGTTCAGGAGCACGCCCCAGCTCGTCACGGGCGGGCGCAGGCCGAGGCCCAGGAAGGACAGGGCCGTCTCGCCGAGGATCATCGTCGGGATCGCCAGGGTCGCCGAGGCGATGAGGTGGCTCATGAAGTTCGGGATCAGGTGGCGCAGGATCACGTGCCGGGGCGAGGCGCCCATCAGCTCGGCGGCGGCGACGAAATCCTCCTCGCGCAGGGCGAGCAGCTTCGAGCGGACCGCCCGCGCGAGACCCGGCCAGTCGAGGAGCCCCAGGATCAGGGTGATGCCGAAGAAGATCGCGAGCGGGCTCCAGTTCGGCGGGAGTGCCGCGGAGAGCGCCAGCCAGAGCGGCAATTCGGGCACCGAGCGCACGATCTCGATCAGCCGCTGCACGGCGGCGTCGGTCAGGCCGCCGAAATAGCCCGCGATGCCCCCGAAGAAGAGCCCGAGCACGAAGGAGATCGCCACGCCCGCGAGCCCGATCACCAGGGAGATGCGGGCGCCGTAGATGATCCGGGAGAGGAGGTCGCGCCCGAGCTTGTCGGTGCCGAGGAGGAACAGGGTGCCGCCCTCGGGCGGGCAGATCAGGTGCAGGTCCCCCGGGATCAGGCCGAAATACCGGTAGGGCTCGCCGCGACAGAGGAAGCGGAGCGGCTCGGGACGGCTCTTGTCGAGGATGTAGCTGCGCTGGAAGCTCTCGATGTCGAAATGGGCCCGGTAGGGATACACGAAGGGGCCGAGGAAGCGCCCCTCGTGGAACAGGTGGAGTCCCTGGGGCGGCGCGTAGAGCGCGTCGCCGTGGCGCTTGTTCTGCTCGTAGGGTGCCAGGAACTCCACCGCCGGGATCGTCGCGTAGAGGAGCGCCAGGACGATCGCGGAGGCGACGGCGAGGCGGTGGCGCAGGAACTTGCGCCCGATCAGCCGCCAGGCGGAGGCCGTGTCGGCGGCCGCGTCGTGACCGTGGGCCGCCCCCGCCGTCGGATCGAATGGGGCGGTGTCCACGAAGTGGCGCGGCCGTGCGTCCTGGACCGGCGTCTCCTGCTTCGGCGTCTCCTGCATCAGCGGGCGCCCATGCGGATGCGCGGGTCGAGCCACGCCAGCATCAGATCCGAGATGAGCAGGCCCACGATCGTCAGCACGGCGACGAACATCAGGATGAAGCCCGCCATGAACTGGTCCTGCGTCTTCAGCGCTTCGAGGAGCAGCGGGCCGACCGTCGGCAGGCTGAGGACAAGGGAGACCAGCACCGAGCCGGAGACGAGATGCGGCAGGAGGTTGCCGATATCGGCGAAGAACGGGTTCAGGGACATCCGGAACGGGTATTTCAGGAGCGCCCGCGTGGGCGGCAGCCCCTTGGCGCGGGCCGTCACCGTGTAGGGCTTGGCGAGCTCGTCGAGGAGGTTCGCGCGCATCCGCCGGATCATCGCGGCCGTTCCCCCGAGGCCGATCACCAGGGTGGGCACCACGAGGTGGCCGAGGAGGGAGTGGACCTTGTCGAGGGTCCAGGGCTGGCCCGCGAAATCGGCGTCGTAGAGCCCGCCGATGGAGAGGCCGAACCAGCGATTGGCGTAGAACAGCAGGATCAGGGCGAGGAGGAAGCCCGGCACCGCGAGGCCGACATAGCCCAGGAGGGTCACGAGGGCGTCGCCGAAGGTGCCGCGATGGGTCGCCGAGTAGAGGGCGATCGGGATCGCCACGACGTGCACGAAGACCAGGGCCGCGAGATTGACCACGAGGGTGAGCCAGAGGGCGTCGCCGACGACCTCCGCCACCGGCCGGTCATACTCGAAGCTCCAGCCCCAATCGCCCTGGAGCAGCCCCGAGAAGCCGGCCGGCCCCGGCATCAGCCCGACCCAGATCAGGTATTGCTCGATGACGGGCCGGTCGAGCCCGTATTGCCGGATCAGGAGTTCCGCCTTGGCGACCGACGCCGCCTCGCCCATGGACCGAAGCTCCGAGATGCGGTTCGTCAGGAAGTCGCCGGGCGGCAGCTTGATCACCAGGAAGACGAGGGCGGAGATCACCAGCAGGCTCGCCGCCATCGTCACGAGGCGCCGGGCGACGAGGCCGATCATCGCGCGGAGGCCGTGCGCTTGGCGGCCCGGTCCCAGAAGAACTCGTCGGGGCGCTGCACGCCGATGAGGGCGGTGGGGTCCCAGCTGTAGAGGGCCCGGCGCGGCACGTTGGCCAGCGCGTTGCCGGCGACGACCGGCTGGAGCGCCCCCGCCACCGTGCCGATCACCCACTGGTTCTCGGCATGGTTCATCAGCATCTCCCGCCAGATCCGGGCCTGCACCTCCGGGTCGCCGGTGGCGGCCCATTGCGCGTTCAGCGCCAGGAGCTGCTGCACCGCCGGCACGTCGCAGGGCTCGCCGCTGGCGCCGCGGCTCTCCACGTTGATGCTCCAGCGCGGCCAGGAATAATGGTCGGGCTGGGCCGGGCTCAGCTCGGTCGGCGGCATGATGGCGGTCGGCACCGCGAGGTCGAGCCCCTGGGCGGCCACCATCACGGTCATCCCGGCGACCGAGCGGCGCCGCAGGTTCGTGCGCTCCTGCGGCTTGACCAGGAGCTTGATGCCGACCTCGCGCCAGAACTCGGTGATCAGCAGCAGCCCGTCGAGGACCATCGAGGCCTCGCCGTCGCTCTCGACAACGATCTCCAAGGGGCGCCCATCCGCCATCAGGCGGGTGCCGGACCCGTCCCGCCGCGCGAGCCCGAGGGCGTCGAGGAGGCGGTTGGCCTCGGCCGGGTCATAACCCGCGTTGAGCGTGCGGAATTCCGGCACGAATAGGGGGCTCTCGGGCACGATCGTGTCGTTGCCCTCGCTGCCGAGGCCGAACAGCAGGGTGTTGTTCAGGGTGTGCCGGTCGATGGCGTGCGAGAGGGCCCGGCGGAAGCGCGGCTCGCGGTTGAGGGCGCGCCAGCCCGGATCGGCGGTGGTGAGGTTCGGGTAGAGGGCGAGTTCCGAGCCGCGGGCGACGGGCCAGAGATGGGTCTTGTAGTCGTGGGCCCGCTCGCCTTCCTTCAGGTTCGGGATATCGGCCATGGACAGGCCGCGGAACATCAGGTCCGCCTCGCCCGCATTCGTCTTGGCGACGAGCAGCCCCTGCGAGGCGACGTCCATGACGATTCGGTCGATATAGGGAAGCTGGCGGCCCTCCGGGTCGACCCGGTGATAATAGGGGTTGCGCTCGAAGACGAAGCGGGCGGCGGGCGCGCGGGTGCGCGGGCGCCACGCCTGCAGGGTCGGCGTGTCGGGGTTCTGCATCTCGAACATGTCGTCGAGCCGGTTGTGGAGCGCGGTCCAGCCCCGCAGGCTCTGGGCCTTCGCCAGCGCCGCCGCGGCCTCGCGGCCGGCATAGCGGGGGTGGACCGCCTTCAGGATATGGGCCGGGCGGAAGATCAGCGGGTCGCGCGGGGCGGCGAGGCTCGGCAGGAAGCGCGGGTTCGGCCGGTCCCAGATGTAGCGGATCGTGCGCGCGTCGGGGATCTCCACCGTCGGGGGCTTTCCGTCGACCAGGAAGAAATCCGGCGGTCCGCCCGGGCTCAATTCCTTGTTGTTGGCGACGTCCTCCCAATAATAGCGGAAATCCTCCGTCGTGAAGGGTTGCCCGTCCGACCAGCGATGCCCCTCGCGCAGGTGGAAGCTGAGGCGGCCGCCCTCACTCTCGACCCGTTCCAGCAGGTCCGGCTGCAGCGCCAGCGTCGCGTCGTAGCCGACGAGGCGGGTATAGGCGCAGACCGAGAGGTAGCGCACGTCCCGGGCGCGCGTGATCAGCATCCTTACCGTGCCACCCGGCATGCCTGGCCGCCGGTCGCGCCCCGCGAGGTCCACCACCAGGGGCGGGCGCGGCAGGCGATCGGCCGTCGGGGCCTCCGACTCCTCCGCGGCGCGTGCCGGGCCGAGGGGCGGGAGCGGCCCGAGGGCGGCGGAGAGTCCGGCGAGAAGCGCCCGGCGGGAGAGGTCCGTCATCGCGGCCCGGCCTCCTCGCGGCGTCCGGCCTCATCCGGGCGCCGCCCGGCTTCATCCAAGTCGAGGGCGACGTAGGTGAGGCGCGCGGGCGAGTAGCCGGTGGCGCGGTGCAGGTCGTCGAAGGCGTGGGTCCGGGCGATGCAGGCCCCGGCCTCGCGCAGCAGCAGGTCGTCCACGGGCTGCTCGAAGGCCCGGCCGTTGCGCAGCCAGCGGATCGGCTCGTGGCCGGAGGCGTCCGGCGCGGCCCCCCGGGCGGCCTCGATCATCGCGATGGTGGGGTGCGCCGGGCCCCCATGGGCATGGATGCGGTGGCCCGCCGCGTCGTCGTCGAACAGCAGGCGGCCGATGCCGCGGGCCCGCGCCTCGACGACGCGGCGCCCCTGCGCCACGTGGTCGTCGAAGAAGCCGACGGTGCTGGCCGGATCGAGGTCGGACAGGTCGGCCTCGGACCAGTCGCGGCTGCTGTAGCGGGCGGCCTTGTCCCGGTATTGCAGGCCCGACAGGTCGGGGTCAAAGCAGCGGATCTCCGCCTCCGGGCAGGCCTGGCGCATCACCCAGGTGGTGAGGCCGCGGAACACGCCGGATTCGATGATGGCCAGCGGCCGCAGCGCCCGCATCATCACGTAGAGCTGCAGGGCGCCGTTGAAGCCGCTGCCGCCCCGCCGCTGGCGCACGGGCGCCGTCGGGATCAGCGCCCAGAAGTCGCGCACGAGATCCGCGACCGCGCCGGGCGCCGCGACCGCGCCGGGCGCCGCGATGCCGGCCGCCGCGAGGTCGTGCTCCAGGCTGAGCGCCGCCCCGTCGATCAGCGTGTCGACCTCGCGCCGCGACAGGGGGCGGTGCGACCAGTCGGGACTGGCCGGAACGAGGTCGTAGCCGAGCCGGTCGAAGAAGGGCGAGAGCACCCGCCGGCGCAGGCGCTCGAGCAAGAGGGGAGGGGGACCCGCCATCACGCCGCTCGCAACGCCTCCGCCTCGCCCATCCGGACCTGATGGCCCGCCTCGATCTCGCGCATCGCGCCGGCCTCCGCGGCGGCGAGGCGGAAGGGCTGGGGCCAGGCCGCCGGATCGGAATGCTCGCCGGAGACGGCCGCGAAGTCGAGGGGGTGGTCTAGGCTCGGATCGGGCACGGCGGCCAGCAGCGCCCGGGTGTAGGGATGCGCGGGGTTGCGGAACAGGGTGGCCTTCGGGGCGGCCTCCACGATCCGCCCCCGGCACATCACCGAGATCGTGTCGGCCATGTAGTCGATCACCGCGAGGTTGTGGGAGACGATCAGGTAGGTGAGCCCGAGCGCCGCCTGGAGATCCTTGAGCAGGTTCAGGATCTGCGCCTGGACCGAGACGTCGAGGGCCGAGACCGGCTCGTCGAGGAGCAGCATGCGCGGCTCGAGGGCCAATGCGCGCGCGATGCCGATGCGCTGGCGCTGCCCGCCCGAGAAGGCATGCGGGTAGCGCGAGAGGCCGCCGGCCTCGAGGCCCACCATCGCCATCAGGTCGCGCGCCCGCTGCTGCCGCTCCCGCTTCGGGACGCCGTGGATCTTCATCGGCTCGGCCACGATCTCGCCGACCGTCATCCGCGGGTCGAGGGAGGAATAGGGATCCTGGAAGACGAACTGCACCGCGCGCCGGTAGGCGAAGAGGTCGGCACCCGCGAGCGCCTGCACGTCGCGCGGCCCCGTGCCGGCATCGAACATCACCCGGCCGGCGCTCGGCGCGATCGCTCGCATCACGATCTTCGACAGGGTGGTCTTGCCCGAGCCGGATTCGCCCACGAGCCCGAGGGTCCGGCCCGCCTCCACCGCGAGGGAGACGTCCGAGACCGCCCGGATCAGGCCGGCCTGGCCGGCGGCCCTGGATGAGCGGAGGGCGAAGACCTTGCTGACGCCCTCGACTGACAGGATCGGGCCGGCCCGCGGCGTAGGGGGCGCCCGCGGCGGGATCGTCACCCGCGCGGGCGTGATCGGCGTCAGGCGCTCGCCGGGCGCCATGTCGAAGCGCGGCACCGCCTTGATCAGGGCCCGCAGGTAGGGGTGGCCGGGGCGGCGCAGCACGTCCTCGCGCGTGCCGGCCTCCACGAGCCGTCCCCGGTAGAGCACGGCGACGTCGTGGGCCATGTTGGCGACGACCCCGAGATCGTGGGTGATGAGCAGGATCGACATCCCGGTCTCGGCCTGGAGCCGGCCGAGCAGCGCCAGGATCTGCGCCTGCGTCGTGACGTCGAGGGCGGTGGTCGGCTCGTCCGCCACCAGGAGCGCGGGCCGCATGATCAGCGCCATGGCGATCATCGCGCGCTGGCGCAGGCCGCCGGACAGCTCGAACGGGTAGGTGTGCAGCGCCCGCTGCGGATCGGGAAAGCCGACGCGCTCCAGGGCGTCGCGGGTCTGCGCATCCGCCTCGGCGCGGCTCGCCCCGGTATGCACGCGCAGGGCCTCGCCGACCTGATCGCCGATCGTGTGCAGCGGCGACAGGCAGGTCATCGGTTCCTGAAAGATCATCGCGATGCGGCCGCCGCGCAGGGCGCGCATCCCCGGACCGTCGGCCGGCAGGGCGGTGATGTCGGTGGGCGCGCCCGACCCGCCCGGTTCCGTGAACAGGATGCGCCCGGCGGTGATCGCGGCCGATCTCGGCAGGATGCGCAGGATCGCCTGCGCGGTCACCGACTTGCCCGAGCCAGATTCGCCCACGAGGGCGAGGGTGCGGCCCGGCGCGACGTCGAGGGAGAGGCCGTCGAGGGCGCGGAAGCTCTGGCGGTCGGTGCGGAAATCGATGGTCAGGTCGCGGATCGACAGGAGCGACGTCATGCGCACGCACCCGCGACCGGCCGCTCGGTCTGCCGCTCGGTCTGCCGCGCGGCCCGCCGCCCTTGCCAGCCGCCCGGCCCGAACAGGTCCCGGGGCCCCAGAGCCCGAATCGCCGGATGGCGCACGAGGCGCGTGAGGAGGTCGCCGAGGAAGGCCCAGATCGCCGCGTCGTGGACCCGGTGATGCGTCAGGAGGCCGATCGGCTCGCCGGGATGCTCCGTGATCCGGCGGGCGAGGCGGGCGCGGAGTTGGTCCGGATCGCGCAGGCTGCGGCTCCCGCGCCAGTCGACAGGATCGAGATGGATGTCCACCCGCGCGCGCTCCGCTGTCGCCGCGCCATCGGCGGCCGAGACGCCAACGTAGCCGAGCCGCGCCAGATCGTCTTCCAGATCCGGCGCGAAGCGGTTCCAGGGCGGCACGAAGACCGGCAGAAGGCTCGGCCCGAACCGATCGCGCGCGAGGCGCAGGGCCTCGGCGGCGTCCGCGACCAGGGCCGCGTGCGGGCGATGGGCCCCGAACTCGGCCGGCTTGACGCCCGGCGGAGCGTGGTTCGCGTGGCTGAGGCCGTGCACACCGAGGCCATGGTCCGGCGAACGGGCGATCCGCTCGGCGAGGGATGCCTCGCTGAGCGCCGGGATCGCCGCGATCAGGATCGGGAGCCCGTGTTGCTCGGAGAGGGCGAGCAGGGTGTCGAGGCCTGGGTTTTGGGCGACGGCGTCGTCGTCGCGCCACCACAGCGGAATCGTGCGGCCACTCTCGGCCGCGGCATCGAGGGCCGCCAACAGGGGATCGCTTGGGGGGCGCGGCCCGAGGTTTCGACGAACGCGCACGGCGTCGGCGGCAAGGGATTCCAGGATGGCGACCGAGCGGGCCGCCCCGTCGAGATCGATCCCGTGATCGCCGGCGGGCGGCGCGGCGCGCTCGGCCGAGACGGCCTCGATGAGGGTCCGTGCACTGAGGTCGGCCTCCGGCAGCACCCGGGCGAGGCCGCGCGCGGCGAGGCATTCGGCCCGGGCGCGCTGCTCGGTCTCGCGGCCGGCCTCGAAGGGGACGAGGACGGCCCGGGTGCCCGTTGCCAGAAGGTCGGTTGCAGTGTTGTAACCCGCCTGGCTGACGGACACAGCGGCTCCGGCGAGGAGCGCCCGGAAGTCCGGCCGGGCCCGCGCGACGGTGCCGGGGGGCAGGCCCTGGCTGAGCGCGGCGAAATCCGCCTCCGGCAGTCGTTGGCCCACCAGGATGCGCCAGCCCCATTCAGGCCTCAGGCGGGCGGCCTCGGCGGCGGCGCGGTAGAGCCCGAGCCCGGCCGCGCTCGATCCGCCCGAGACCACGATGCCCGCCCGCGGCGCGCTCGCGGTCGCCACAATCGCGCCCTCGTCGATATAGCCGGTGTAGTGCAGCCGCGCCCGCAAGGCGGCGTCGACGGGCCAGGAGGCGTCGAGGGGCACGAGGCCGGCATCGCCGTGGACCAGGACGGCGTCGTAGAATTCCGCGATCCGCCCGTGCGTCGCCTGGACCTTGCGCGGTTGATCCGGGGCGACGAGGACGTCGCGGATCGAGGCGACCACGAGGGGGCGCGGACGACGCGCCCGCGCGGCCTCGATCAGAGCCAGGAATTCCGGCGCGAGGCCGCGGCGTCCGAAGGGGAACAGCTCGGTGATCACGAGATCGGGCGCGCATTCCGCCAGGGCGTCGAGCAGCCCGGTCTGCCGTTGCGCCAGGGTCTCGCTGCCGACGGGCTGCCCGTCGGCGCCCAGGAGCGTGCCGAAGGCGGTGCCGCGCACCTGCACGGGCGGAAGCTGAACCGTCTGGACGCCGTCGAGCCGGACGAGGGGGACCGGGAGGCCGCCGGAGACCAAGGTCACCCCGTGGCCGGCTCGGGCGAGGGCTCGGGCGAGGGCCGCCGCGCGCGTGAGGTGCCCGGCCCCGAGAAGATGCGTCACCGCGATCAGGACCCGCAGGCGCATGCGGCCTCCGGCGCCTGAGCGGGGATTCCCGGGGCCTCCCCCGGATCTTGGCCGACAGCCTGGCCGAAGCGGGCCGCCATCAGGGCGATGCCGCGCTCGACCGTGAACTCGCCGGCCAGGCGGCGGTAGGCCGCGTCGGCGAGGCGTCGGCGCGCCTCCGGGTCGCCGGCCAGGCGCGCCATCGCGTCGGCAAGCGCCGGCACGTCGCCCGGCGGGACCAGGAGGCCGTGCGTGCCGTTCCGGATCAGCTCGGGCGTCCCGGCGAAATCCGTGGCCACGATGGGCAGTCCCTGGCTCGCCGCCTCCATCAGCACGTTCGGCAAGCCGTCCCGGTCCCCGGTGGCGGCGGGCTTCGTCGGCAGGACGAACAAATCGGCCTCGCGCATCGCCGCGATCACGTCGGGCTGCGCCCGCGCGCCGAGGAACGTCACGCGCTCGGACAACCCGGCCTCGCGCACCCGCGCCGCGAGGGCCTCGCGCAAGTCTCCGCCCCCGATCAGCGAGGCGCGCCAGTGCAGGCTTCGGGGCAGGCACGCGAGGGCGTCGATGAAATCGTCGAAGCCCTTCTTGGCCACGAGGCGCCCGACCGACAGGATCCTCAGCGGATCGGCCGCCTGCCTGCCGTCGCGCGGCGGGCGTGCGGCGGGGGCTGGAAATCGGCCGAGATCGAGCCCGTGATAGGCGAGGCTCACCCTGCCGGCGCCGCATTCGGTCAGCCGCGCGAGGCCGTCCCGCGTGCAGGTGACCCCCCAGGAGGCGCTGGCCATCTTCTCGGACAGCTCCCAGGCCGGGGTCGTCCAGATGTCCTTGGCGTGGGCGGAGAAACTCCAGCTTCGGCCGGTCAGGAGGGCGGCGTAGCGCGCGACGCTGGCCGGCGTGTGCAGGAAATGCACGTGCAGATGCGCGACCGCGTCGGGCAGTTCCCGGGCGAGGATCAGGGCCTGCCCGAGGCGCCGGCCGCGATTGGGCGTCGGGTCGCGGCGCAGGTCGCGCCAGAACACCGCGAGGAGCCGGGCCAATCCCGGGCGGCGCAGGCTCCAGGCCAGGGCCCTGAGGCCGCGCCAGGGCGCCTCGCGGAGATATTCGGGCAGGTAGGCGACGGGCGCCCGGATCGCATCATGCATCGGGTGACGCAGCGTGTCCGTCGGGCGCCGCAGGGCCCAGATGTCCAGGGGCAGGCCGCGGCGCTCGAGGGCCAGGATCTCCTGCGCGATGAAGGTCTCGGACAGGCGCGGATACCCCTTGACCAGGATGGCGATGCGCGCCGCCCCGCCTGGCCGGGCGGTTCCCGTCATGCGCGGCACCCCAGCCGGCGCAGGGCCGCGACGGGCGCCGCCTCCCCGAGCACCCGCTCGCGGATCACGTCGAGCCCGTCGAGGAGGCCCGGCACCACGACCCGCGAGGGGGGCGCCTGCCGCGGCAGGGCCCGCAGGGCGGCGGCCATCCGCAGGGGATCGCGCCCGTCCTGTTCGAGGAGCACCTGGGCGAGCCCGAGCGCCTCGGCGGCGCGCGCCCGGATCAGCTGCTCGCGGCGCGGCTCCGTGCGGGGGACGAGGAGGCTCGGCAGATCGAAGGAGAGGATCTCGCAGAAGGTGTTGTACCCTCCCATGGCGACGATGCCCGCCGCCTCGCGCATCAGAACCTCGATCTCGCTGTCGAAGGTGATGGCGGACAGTTTGTCCGTGCGCGCGATCCGCGCCTCGAAGGCGCGGCGCGCCCGCGGTTCGAGGAAGGGCCCGAAGGCGATGAGGGCCGGCAGGTCGATGCCCGGATCCGCCTCGTAGGCGGCGATCACCCAATCGATCAGCCCGCCGCCGTCGCCGCCGCCGCCGGGCGTGACGAGCAGGAAGGGCATGGCGGGCGCATCGTGCCGCACCGGAGCGGAGCGCGTCGCCTCGCGGCGCAGATAGCCGGTGTAATGCAGGCGCGCCTCGATCTCGGGGCCGAGGGCGAGGGCCGCCACCGGCTCGTGGATGCGGGCCACGCCGTAGACCCAGATCTCGTCGTAGAAGGCCCGAACCGCCTCGGAGCCGCCCTTGCGCTGCCATTCGGGCACGAGGAGCGCCGCGTCGTCCAGGATGTCGCGCAGCCCGAGGATCAGGCGGCAGCCGCGGGCCGCGAGGGTGCGCAGCGTCGGCAGCATCTCGCCGTGGAATCCGGTCGGTTCCTTGTCGATGATCGCGAGATCCGGGTCGAAGGCCTCGGCCATCCGGCTGATGATCGCGGTGCGCTCCGCCACCGTCCGGTCGAGGGGAACCGCGGGGTCGAGGCTTGCGTAGCCGCCATCCGTGCGCTTGGTGACGCCCGGCACCCGCACGTAGCGGACTCCGGGCCGGAAGGCGAAGCTGTCGACCACCGACGAGCCGGACACGATGAGGACCTGCAGGTCGGAGGCGCCCGCGACCAGCGCATGCGCAATGGCCCGGGAGCGGCGCAGGTGGCCGAGCCCGAAGGTGTCGTGGCTGTAGATGAGGACACGCCGGACCGGGCGCCGGGCGCCCCCTTCCGCGTGCGATGCCTTCGTGACGGACGGTTTTTCCAGAACGGTCATCATCGAGCCCGCGCGACCGGCCGGCACCCTATATGATATGCTCGGGTTGCGCACGTCAGGCTTTGCCATTTTACAGGCGGCGTGCATTTGTCTGTGCGCGGCCGCTCCGACCATTCAGGAGCCCTGCCCACTGAGTTGGCCGGCCGCGTGCCGCCGCATGGAACCATCGCGATGAATGAACTCGAACCGAGGTTGTTCGGGTATATCTGGCGTCATTCGAAGCGCGATCAGTTTCTGATCTGCGGCGTTGTTGTCGCGTCGCTGCCGTTCTATTTCGCTTCGCTCGACTTGCCGCGCCGCATCGTCAACGACGCGATCATGGGCAAGGCTTTCGCCCATGGCGAGAACACCGCGAGCTTCCTCGAATTCACGATCCATCGCCCGGCCTGGCTCGGCGGCGGCGTGCTCCACGCCTTCGACGGGTTCCAGCTCGACCGCCTCACGCTGCTGCTCGGCCTGTCCGGGCTGTTCCTGCTCCTCGTCCTGATCAACGGGGCGTTCAAGTACTGGATCAACCTCGCCAAGGGTGCCCTCGGCGAGCGCATGCTGCGGCGGCTGCGCTTCCAGCTCTTCACCCTGATGCTGCGCTTCAAGCCGGAGGCACTCCGGGAGATCAAGCCCTCCGAGACCGCCACCATCATCAAGGACGAGGTCGAGCCCATCGGCTCCTTCATCGGCGATGCCATCGTGGTGCCGGCCTACCTGGGCGCCCAGGCGACGACGGCCCTGGCCTTCATCCTGATGCAGAACGTGGTGCTGGGCCTCGCGGCGGCCTCCATCGTCGGGCTGCAGGTCATCATCATCCCGCGGCTGCGCCGCGAGCTGCTCAGGCTCAATCGGGAGCGCCAGCTCGCCTCGCGGATGTTCGCCGGGCGCATCGGCGAGGTGCTCGACGGGATCGAGGCCGTGCGCATCAACGATTCCGGGCGCTGGGAACAGGCCGAGATCGGGGCCCGGCTCTACAGCCTCTTCAGCCTGCGGCTGCAGATCTACAAGCGCAAGTTCATGGTCAAGTACCTGAACAACATGCTGGCGCAGATCACCCCGTTCCTGTTCTACGCGGTCGGCGGCGTGTTCGCGCTGCGCGGCGAGCTCGATGTGGGCCAGCTCGTGGCCGTGCTCGCGGCCTATCGCGACCTGCCGCCCCCCCTCAAGGAGCTGATCGACTGGGACCAGCAGCGCCTCGACGTCGAGGTGAAGTACGAGACCGTCGCGGCCCATTTCGCGCCCCAGCGCCTGCGTCAGGCCGAACCCGAGGTGGAGGGCGCGGTGCCGCGCCTCGGCAGCCCCCTCGCGGCGGACGCCCTGAGCCTGCGCAGCCCGCACGGCGGCAATGCCCAGAGCGTCGGCTCGTTCAGCCTTCCGCTGCCGGCCCGGATCGCCGTGCTCTCGCCGGGCAGCGAGGTCCCGCACCTGTTCGCGCGCCTGCTCACGGGCCTGCACACGCCGCAATCCGGCACGGTCCGGATCGGCGGCCACGACCTCGCCACCCTGCCGCGCTCCGTCCTCTCCCGGCGGATCGCCTATGCGGGCGCGGAGCCGACCCTGTTCGGCGGCTCGATCCGGGACAACATCGTGTACGGCCTGCGCCGCCGTCCGGCCGAGAGCCTCCCCGCCTCCGGCGCGGGCGAGCGGGAACTCTTCGAGGCGATGGCGACCGGCACCGCGACCGACAGCCTCTCGGGCGATTGGATCGACCTCGCGATCGCGGGCGTCGCCAACGTGGCGGAACTCGACCGCCGCATCATCGCCCTCCTGTCGGGGCTCGGGATGAAGGAGGACCTCTACCGGTTCGGCCTGTCGGCGCAGAGCAGCATCCAGCCCGGGAGCGAACTCGCCCAGCGCATCATCG
The DNA here is from genome assembly GCF_008806385.1 of Methylobacterium soli. Lineage (GTDB taxonomy): Bacteria > Pseudomonadota > Alphaproteobacteria > Rhizobiales > Beijerinckiaceae > Methylobacterium > Methylobacterium soli. The sequence continues at coordinate 72,251 of NZ_VZZK01000029.1, read as the reverse complement.
CGGCGCGCCACCGGCTTCGGTCCCACCTCGTCGAGAACCGCCTCGGCGACCTCGTGATCCCGTTCGACCGGCGGGTCTACAACGTCCAGGCCTCGGTCGCCGAGAACCTGCTGTTCGGCGTGCCGCGGGTGCCGAGCCTCGTCGGCCGCAGCCTCGCCAGCGAGCCGCATCTCCGGGCCGTCCTCCTGCGCCAGGGGCTCCTCGACGACCTCGTCACCATGGGGATCAACATCGCCGGGAACCTGATCGAGATCTTCCGGGACCTGCCGGTCGGGCATCCGCTGTGGCGGCGCTTCTCCATTATCGCCCCCGACGAGCTGCCCGAGTTCGAGGAAAGGCTCGGCCGGGTGCAGCACCACCGCTCCCTCCGCCATGCCGACACGGAGGCGTTCCTGGCGCTGGCGCTCTACTACGTCGAGCCGCGCTGGCGCCTCGGCCTGCTCGAACCCGTGATCATGGGGCGCGTCGTCAAGGCCCGCGAGGCGGTCGAGGAGGCGCTCAATGCCGGCTCCGCGGGGGCGATCGAGCTCTACGACCCGGAGACGATCAACCGGCGCAGCTCCATCATGGACAATCTCCTCTTCGGGCGGATCAACCTCACCAAGGTGCATGCCGAGGCCCAGGTGAACCGGCATGTCCACGCCGTCATCGAGGAGTTCGGCCTCGAGAGCGACGTGAACCTGCGCGGCCTCGATTTCCGGGTGGGCAACAAGGGCCAGAGCCTCGCGCCCTACCAGCGCATCGTCATCGATCTCGCCCGCTCCCTCGTGCGCCGGCCCGAGATCCTGATCGTCGACGGGGCGATCGAGCGCCTCGAAGGCGCCGGCCTGCACGGGGCGATCGACGTCCTGTTCGACGATCGGGCGGAGATGAGCGTGGTCGCGGTCGTCGACAGCGAGGCGCAGGCGAGCCGGTTCGACACGATCGTCCGCCTTCAGCCGAGCGGCACCGTCGCGATCGAGGACCAGGCGGGGACCGAGCGCGCCGTACTGGACCCGAAGGCCCAGGAGCCCCGCCGCGCCTCCGCGGCGGAGTGAGCGGCGGGACGGCGCGCGGGCGGCCGGATCCTCCCTCGCCCCGCATGCGGGCCGAGATCGGCTCCTTCAGGCCCCGCTCTCCCGCAAGGCCCGGCCGGCGATTCCAAACTGGGATGGCCGCGCAGGGATGCATCGAACCGAGTCTTAATCGCCCCCATGGCTTAAGCGCACCCGCGTCGACTGCTGGGTGGGGAACAACGTGGCGAGAGCTCTGATCATTGCCGGCCCGGCGCTGCTGCTCATGACCGGGTGCTCGCGCATGATGCCGGCTCCGACCGCGCGCTACGCCAGCCTGCCGCCGGCCGAACCGGCCCGGCACTTCGCCGAGCCGGCCCGGAACTTGGTCGAGCCGGTTCGGCACTTGGCTGAGCCGGCCCGGCACCGGGCCGAGCGCGCGCATCCGGCGGGGCGCGCCGGCGGCGTCGATCCGTTCGCCGCGCTCAGCCGCGCCGCGGCCCTGCGGACCCGCTTCGCGACGCGCGGATCCACGAATTTCGCCGAACTCGATCGCCCGACCGGCCCCGGCTCGCCGGCCTACCGGGCCATCGCCGAGGCGGCGCGCGAGCCCGTCGCCACGGGCAGCCTCGGGTCGCGCGGCCGCCGCGCCCGTCCAGGATGCCGAAGTGGCCATGCGGCGGGTGGAGGAAGCCGGCCGCAGTGCGGCGAAGTCGATCTGCCGCGGCTGCTGACGCGCTCCGGTCGCGATCCTTTGGCGGCCGGGCGCCGTCACCGGCCGACCCGGAATGTGACGGCCGGCACCGCCATGCTCTAGCGTCTCGCGCCACGAACCTTCAATGATCGCTGGTCGCACCAAGCGGGCGCCTCGCACGTCTTGCGTGCGGCAGGCCGCAACGGGCTCGCCACGCGCTCACGGGGGGAGCGGGCATCCCGGGACGAAGCTGCGGCGCGGAAGGGGGCCGGAGTGAAAGTCGGATCGAGATCGTCGGAGCGCTGGTTCAACCGCGCCCTCTGGCTCGTCGCCCTTGCCTTCGCGTGGTTCCTGACCGCCCTCGGGGCCCTGGTCGTCGGCGACCTGCCGCAAGTCGAGCAGCACTACACCCTGGAGCAGTTCCTCGACCGCGACCGGGCCGGACCCACCGCCGAGGCCTTGCGGCAGATCCGCCGTGACCGGCAGGAGAACCAGCGCCGCGTCGAGCAGGCCGAGCTCGAACTTGAAGCGGCGCGATCCGCCTCGGCGGCGGCGCGCGAGACCTTCTCGAACTGGCTGAAGACGCGGGACGCGACGCAGCGCGTCGACCAGGATCCGGGCCTCGTGAGCCGAACCGAGCGCCTCGATGCCCTCAAGGAGGCCGAGCGCAGCATCGAGACGCGCCTCGAAGGGCTCGCCCGAGAGAGCCTCGACCTGTCCGAGCGCGGAGCCGCGCAGGAGCGCGTCGAGACCGAGATCCGCGTCGTCGCCGCCGAGAGGCTGCGGGCGGCCGAGACCGGGCAGGAGCTGCGCGTCTTCGGCTACCGGCTCGCCCTGACCCTGCCGCTCCTCGCCCTGGCGGGCTGGCTCCTCCTCAAGCGGCGCCACACCCGCAACTGGCCCTTCATCTGGGGCTTCGGGTTCTTTGCCGCCTTCGCGTTCTTCGTCGAGCTCGTGCCCTACCTGCCGAGCTATGGCGGCTACGTGCAGTACGGCGTCGGCATCATCGTCACGCTGATCGCGGGCCGGGCCGCCATCAACGGGTTCCAGGCCTATCTGGCCCGGCAGAAGGAGGCGGAAGCGCGTCCGAACGAGGAGCGCCGGACCGAGATCGCGACGGACCAGGCCCTGGCGCACCTCGCCAAGAAGGTCTGCCCCGGCTGCGAGCGGTCCCTCAACCTCGCGGATCCGAACACGAATTACTGCCCGCATTGCGGCATCGGCGTCTTCGAGCGGTGCGTGCGCTGCGAGCAGCGCAAGAGCACCTTCGATCGCTTCTGCCACGCCTGCGGGGAACCGGGTGCCGTCGCCCGGCCCGCCTGACGGAGGCCGCCGGGGATCGCCCGTGGCTTACGCGGTCGCGGCTTGGACGAAGGCGAGGCAGCGCTGCCGCGTGGCCGCATCCTCGATCCGCAGATAGGCCTGGACCAGCGCCGTGGCCTCGTGCAGCCCGACCGTCTCGCCGGCCTGCACGCGGAGCGGGATCACGTTCGGTGAGAACAGCGCCACGGTGATGCCGAGCGCATCCGAGATCTGCCGCAGCGTATCGTCCGCCGCAGCCGTCAGGCGCACAGGCTCTTGGTCCCTGCCATCCGCCTCAGCCTCGTGCGGACGGATGTCTCTCGCAAGCTCAGATGTTTTAAAACGGGTCACTGCCTAGCCCCTTGCGGCGTTCTCACCTGCGCGCTCTCGATTCTATAGACCGATTCCGGGTCATCTTGATACGAAAACACTCATCATTGGTCTCGTTGCAATGCGTGTACCATTTCCACTTGTGGCGATTTGATGCTGCAATGTTCGCAATCGTCTTAACACTTATTGAGGATTAGGCGGCCCGGAGCGGATCGCGCGTCCCCATCCCGGGGGCTGTCAGGCCGGGTGAGGGCGGGAGCCTGCCTCATCCTGGGAACGGGCAGGCGCGAACCCAGGCCGGAGAGGGCCATCGCTGAGGGGATCGCCGCGGGCAGGGGATCAGGGCAGGGGATCAGCGGGCCATGCGGTGTCGTGGGTTCGGATACCGCAGGCCCGCCGGCCACTTCGATCAGACAGGCTGGGACGACGCGACGGCCGAAAGGATAGCCGTCTCTCATCGCTCCCGCCATACGACCAAAGTTGCGGCACCGGCCACGGCCGGCACGCCGCAGCACGAGCGGCCCCGCCGGCGAGACAGGACGTGAATGCCAGCGGAGCCATGCCAGGTCCGAAGAGCCCGACCGCGGCACCGTCGCACCGGTTCCACGGCCACGCTAGACCGGATTTTGCAAAACTCAATTGCGCGATGCCGGTCCGGCGGGCGCCGGTCCCGGGCTGGCGGCGGCCGGCCCGGTGGATCGTGTCACACCCCTGACACGCAGGTCCCCGAGCCTCGCCGCATCCTCCCGAACCCTCCGGACCGTTCCGCGCGATGTCGCCCCTCTCCCCGATCTCTTCGATCCGGCCTCGGTCCCCAGGAAGCGCACGGCGCTCGGGCGGGTGAAGCACGAGGGTGCCGCCGGCATCCTCGCCCGGGGCGCACCGACGGGATCTGGGCCCTCGAGACCGAGGGGCCGCGCCGCGGCACCGCCCGGCACTTCTTCCGGGTTCCCGTCGGCGCCGAGATGTGCGGCCCGTGCTTCACGCCGGACGACGAGACCTTCTTCGTGGCCGTGCAGCATCCGGGCGAGTCCGAGGACGATTCCGCGCCCGCGCGCTTCGAGCGGCCCGCGACGCGCTGGCCCGATTTCCAGCCCAACCTGCCGCCGCGTCCGTCGGTCGTCGCGCTCACGCGCCGGGGCGGCGGCAAGATCGGCTGAGCAGGATCGCCTGAGCAGGATCGCCTGAGCCCGGACGCCGGCGTGGAGTCCCGGAGCGCCCCCGCCGGCGGCGTGCCCTTGCGGCTGGCGATCCGGGGCGCGGCAGCCCGGATCCTCATGCGTCCCTGATACGATCGCGGGTCCCTCCGTCTCGAATCCTCACGCGCATCCGGGCGATGATCCCGTCTCGGCCCAGTGGCGGACCCGGCGGCCCCGGCCAGCCGGATGTCCGCGCCAGGGCCGGGATCGGATCTGGACGCACCATGCTCGACATCGTCTTCATCGCCGCCGGCCTCGCCTTCTTCGCGGCCGCGGCCGGCTACGTCGCCCTCTGCGACCGGCTCTGAGGGAGGCTCCCGCCATGACCCTCGACCTCGCGCTCGGCGCCCTCGTGACCCTGGGGCTCCTCGGCTATCTCACCTACGCCCTCGTCCGCCCCGAGCGGTTCTGAGCGGCCCGGACGGACCAATCCCATGACTCTCAACGGCTGGATCCAGATCGCGCTGTTCTGCGCGGTCGTGCTGGCGCTCGTGAAGCCGCTCGGCGGGTACATGACGCGCGTCTTCTCGGGCGATCGCACCATTCTCTCGCCCGTGCTCGGCCCCGTCGAGCGCGGGCTCTACCGCGCCGCCGGCATCGACGCGCGCCACGAGCAGAGCTGGCTCGGCTACGGCCTCGCCATGCTGGGCTTCCACGCGCTCGGCTTCCTCATCCTCTACGCGATCCTGCGCCTGCAGGACTGGCTGCCGCTGAACCCGGCCGGCCAGGCGGCCGTGGCGCCCGATCTCGCCTTCAACACCGCGGCGAGCTTCGTCACGAACACCAACTGGCAGAATTACGGCGGCGAGAGCACGCTCTCCTACCTGGCTCAGATGCTGGGGCTGACGCACCAGAACTTCCTGTCGGCCGCGACCGGCATCGCGCTCGCCCTCGCGCTGATCCGCGGGTTCTCGCGGGCCTCGGCCCGGACGGTGGGCTCGTTCTGGGTCGATCTCACCCGCTGCACCCTCTACGTGCTGCTGCCGCTCTGCATCGTCTACACGCTGTTCCTGGTCGCGCAGGGCGTGCCGCAGACCCTCGGGCCCTATGTTGACGCGACGACGCTGGAGGGCGCGCGGCAGACCATCGCGGTCGGGCCGGTGGCGAGCCAGGTCGCCATCAAGATGCTGGGCACCAACGGGGGCGGGTTCTTCAACGCCAACGCGGCCCACCCGTTCGAGAACCCGACGGCGCTGTCGAACTTCGTCCAGATCGTTTCGATCTTCGCGCTCGGCGCCGCCCTGACCAACGTCTTCGGCCGCATGGTCGGCGACGAGCGCCAGGGCTGGGCGATCCTGGCCGCCATGGGCATCCTGTTCCTGGCCGGCGTCGCCGTCACCTACGGGAGCGAGGCCGCCGGCAGCCCCGTCCTGAACGGCTTCGGCCTCGCGGGCGGCAACCTCGAGGGCAAGGAGGTCCGCTTCGGGATCGTCGCCTCCGCTTTGTTCGCCGTGGTGACGACGGCGGCCTCGTGCGGCGCCGTGAACGCGATGCACGATTCCTTCACGGCGCTCGGCGGCCTGATCCCGATGATCAACATGCAACTCGGCGAGATCATCGTGGGCGGCGTCGGGGCGGGCCTCTACGGGATGCTGGTCTTCGTCATCGTGGCGATCTTCGTGGCCGGCCTGATGGTCGGGCGCACCCCCGAATATCTCGGCAAGAAGATCGAGGCGCGGGAGGTCAAGATGGCCATGCTCGCCATCCTGTGCCTGCCCCTGATGATGCTGGGCTTCACCGCGCTCGCCACAATCCTGGCCGCGGGCCTCGCCGGACCCGCCAATGCGGGCCCGCACGGCTTCTCGGAGATCCTCTACGCCTTCACCTCGGCTGCCGCCAATAACGGCTCGGCCTTCGGCGGGCTCAGCGGCAACACGCTCTTCTACAACACGACCCTCGCCTTCGGGATGCTGGTGGGGCGGTTCTTCGTGATCATCCCGGCGCTCGCGATCGCGGGCTCGCTCGCGGCCAAGCGGACTGTGCCGGCCTCGGCCGGGACCTTGCCGACCCATGGCGGCCTGTTCGTCGGGATGCTGGTGGGCGTCATCCTGATCGTCGGCGGCTTGACTTTCTTCCCCGCGCTGGCGCTCGGGCCCGTGGTCGAGCACCTCGCGGGCGCCGCCGGCCAGACCTTCGCGACGGGGGGCTGAGCCGTGCGCCACGTCCTCCCGCCGCGCCGCATCCCGCGCCTGATCCGCCGCGCCCCGCCATCGCGTCCCGTCGGCGCGAAGGGCGCCGTCGCGCCGGCCCGGCTCTCCGACCTGATCCTGGCGCTCCTCGCCGTCGCTCTCATCGGCGGGCTCGCCCTGATGGCGGCGGCCGCCCTGATGGCCCGGGCCGTCGCGCCCTGAGCCTCACGCTCACGCATCCCGGCCTCGAACCCCGGCCCGGCCTGCCGGGCCTCATCACTCCTGCTCGGACACCCGACCATGTCCCGTCCCGCCTCCTCCCTGTTCAACGCCGCCCTCGTCGGGCCGGCCCTCCTCGCCGCCCTGCGCAAGCTCGATCCGCGCGTCATGATCCGGAATCCGGTCATGTTCGTGGTCGAGGTGGTGGCGCTCCTCACCACGATCCTCTTCCTGCGCGACCTCGCCACGGGCGCGCCGGGCCTGTTCTTCTCGGGCCAGATCATCCTCTGGCTCTGGTTCACGCTGCTCTTTGCCAACGTCGCCGAGGCGCTGGCGGAGGGGCGCGGCAAGGCCCAGGCCGACAGCCTGCGGCGCGCCCGCACCGAGACCATGGCCAAGCGCCTCACGGGATCCGGGCGCGACTACGAGACGGTCCCGGGCACCCTCTTGACGGTCGGCGACGTGGTGCTGGTCGAGGCGGGCGACCTCATCCCCTCCGACGGCGAGGTGATCGCCGGGGTGGCCTCGGTCAACGAGGCGGCCATCACGGGCGAATCCGCCCCCGTGATCCGGGAATCGGGCGGCGACCGCTCGGCGGTGACGGGGGGCACGCAGGTCCTGTCCGACGAGATCCGGGTGCGGATCACGTCGGCGGCGGGCTCGACCTTCGTCGACCGCATGATCGCCCTCGTGGAGGGCGCGGCGCGCCAGAAGACCCCGAACGAGATCGCTCTCAACATCCTGCTCGCAGGCCTCACCATCGTGTTCGTGTTCGCGGTGGCCTCGATCCCGAGCTTCGCGCGCTACGCGGGCGGCGCGATCCCGCTCGTCGTCCTCGTGGCCCTGTTCGTGACCCTGATCCCGACCACGATCGGGGCGCTGCTCTCGGCCATCGGCATCGCCGGCATGGACCGGCTGGTGCGCTTCAACGTGCTGGCCATGTCGGGCCGGGCCGTGGAGGCGGCGGGCGACGTCGACACGCTGCTCCTCGACAAGACCGGCACGATCACGCTCGGCAACCGGCAGGCCACGGCGTTCCGGCCCGTGCGCGGCGTCACCGAGCAGGATCTCGCGGATGCCGCCCAGCTCGCCTCGCTCGCCGACGAGACGCCGGAAGGCCGCTCCATCGTGGTGCTGGCCAAGGACAAGTACGGGCTCCGCGCCCGGGACATGGCCGGGCTCAACGCCACCTTCGTGCCCTTCACGGCGCAGTCGCGGATGTCGGGCGTGGACCTCGACGGTTCCCACATCCGCAAGGGCGCGGTCGACGCGGTCATCGCCTCCGTCTCCGGACAGCCGATGGCGAGCCGCGGCTCCAGCGCGGCGCTCGCCTACCACCCGGCCGCCGAGAGCGAGACCGTGGGCGAGATCCGCTCCATCGCGGAGGAGATCGCCAAGGCCGGCGGCACGCCGCTGGCGGTCGCCCGCGACGGGCGGCTGCTCGGCGTGGTCTGCCTGAAGGACATCGTGAAGGGCGGCATCCGGGAGCGCTTCGCGGAGCTGCGCCGCATGGGCATCCGCACGGTCATGATCACGGGCGACAACCCCATGACGGCGGCCGCCATCGCGGCGGAAGCGGGCGTCGACGATTTCCTCGCCCAGGCCACCCCCGAGGACAAGCTGGCGCTGATCCGGCGCGAGCAGGCGGAGGGCAAGCTCGTCGCCATGTGCGGCGACGGCACCAACGACGCCCCCGCGCTCGCCCAGGCCGATGTCGGCGTCGCCATGAACACCGGCACGGTGGCGGCGCGCGAGGCCGGCAACATGGTCGACCTCGATTCCGATCCGACGAAGCTCATCGAGATCGTGGGCATCGGCAAGCAGCTCCTGATGACGCGCGGGGCGCTCACGACCTTCTCGATCGCCAACGACGTGGCGAAGTACTTCGCCATCATCCCGGCGATGTTCCTCGGGCTCTATCCGCAGCTCCAGGCGCTCAACGTCATGGGCCTCGCCTCGCCCCAGAGCGCGATCCTCTCGGCCATCATCTTCAACGCCCTCGTGATCGTCGCGCTGATCCCGCTGGCGCTGCGCGGGGTGTCCTACCGGGCGGTCGGCGCCGCCGCGCTGCTGCGGCGCAACCTCCTGATCTACGGCCTCGGCGGCATCCTGGTGCCCTTCCTCGGCATCAAGGCCATCGACCTCGCCGTCACCGCCCTGCACCTCGCCTGATCCCCAAGGAGATCACCCCCATGCTGACAGAGCTTCGCCCCGCCCTCGTCCTGCTCGTCGCCCTCACGGCGATCACCGGGCTCGCCTATCCCCTCGCGATGACCGGCATCGCGGGATGGGTCTTCCCGGCGGAGGCCGCCGGCAGCCTGATCGAGCGCGACGGCCGGATCGTCGGCTCCCGCCTGATCGGGCAGAGCTTCACCGGCGCCGGCGATTTCCACGGCCGGCCCTCGGCCACCACGGCGCCGGACCCCTCCGATTCCGCCAAGACCGTGCCGGCGCCCGACAACGCGGCGAATTCCGGCGGCTCCAATCTCGGGCCCACGAGCGCCGCGCTCGCCGAACGCGTCAAGGGGGATCTCGACGCCCTGAGGGCCGAGAATCCCGGGCAGCCGGTGCCCGTCGACCTCGTCACGACGAGCGGCTCCGGCCTCGACCCGGACATCTCGCCCGAGGCCGCCCTGTTCCAGGTCCCGCGCATCGCCAGGGCCCGGAACCTGCCGGAGGACCGGATTCGCGCCCTCGTGAGCGCCCATATCGAGGGCCGGACCCTCGGCCTCCTCGGCGAGCCGCGGGTCAACGTGCTGGCGCTCAACCTCGCGCTTGGCGATCTCGCCCGGAAGTAGCAGCTTCGGCTAGGATCCGGCATGTCCGAAACCGGCCGAGACCTGAACCGACCCTCGCCCGACGCCCTGCTCGACGCGGCGCGCCGGGCGGCGCCGACGCGCGGCCGGCTCAAGGTCTTCCTCGGGGCGGCCCCGGGGGTGGGCAAGACCTTCGAGATGCTCACCATCGGCCGGGCGCGCCGCAAGGCCGGGACCGACGTGGTGGTGGGGGTGGTGGAGACCCATGGCCGGGCGGAGACCGAGGCGCTGATCGAGGGGCTGGAGGTGCTGCCGCGCCGGCGCGTGTCCCATCACGGCACGCCGCTCGAGGAGATGGACCTCGACGCGCTGCTGGCGCGCAGGCCGGCCCTCGCCCTGGTGGACGAGCTCGCCCACACCAACGCCCCGGGCTCGCGCCACCCGAAGCGCTACCAGGACGTCGAGGATCTGCTCGATGCCGGGATCGACGTGCACACCACCCTCAACATCCAGCATGTCGAGAGCCTCAACGACATCGTGGCGCAGATTACCCGCATCCGGGTGCGCGAGACGGTGCCGGACGGGATCCTCGACCGCGCCGACGACATCGAGGTGGTCGACCTCAACCCCGACGACCTGATCCAGCGCCTGAAGGACGGCAAGGTCTACCTTCCGGGCCATGCCGAGCGGGCGCTGACGCATTACTTCTCGCGCGGCAATCTGACCGCCCTGCGCGAGCTCGCCCTGCGGCGCACCGCCGACCGGGTCGACGACGAGCTCCTCAGCCACATGCGGGCGCATGCCATCGCGGGCCCCTGGGGGGCGGGCGAGCGGGTCCTCGTCTGCGTCAGCGAGGATCCACGCTCGGCCGGGCTGGTGCGCTACGCCAAGCGCCTCGCCGACCGCCTGCACGCCCCCTGGACGGCGCTCACCGTGGAGGGCGCCCGCGCGGCCGCCCTCAGCGAGGCCGCGCGCGACCGGATCGCCGACGCCCTGCGCCTCGCCGACCGGCTTGGGGGCGATGCCGTCACGCTGCCGGGCGGCCGGCATCCGGCCGACGACATCCTGGCCTATGCGCGTTCCGCCAATGTCAGCCACATCGTGGTCGGCAAGGCGACGCGCTCCTGGGCCTTCGAACTCGTCAACGGCTCCCTCGTCCACGCCCTTCTGCGCCGGAGCGGCCCGATCAGCATCCACGTGATTCCGGGCGAAGCGGTGCCGGCGGATGAGGCGCGGCGCAGGACGGTCGCCACCGCGCCGGGCCGGCCGGGTCTCGACCTCCGCGGCTACGGCCTCGCTCTCGCGGCGACGGCGCTCGGCCTCGGCCTCGCCCTCGCGCTCCAGCCCGTCCTCGGCGTCGAGAACGCGGATCTCTTCCTCCTCACCGCCGTGGTGGCGGTCGCCGTGCGTCTCGGCCTCGGCCCCTCGCTCGCCGCCGTCGTGGCCGCCTCGCTCTCCTACAATTTCTTCTTCCTGCCGCCGGTCTACACCTTCACCATCGCCGATCCGACGAACGTGGCGGCGTTCCTGCTCTTCACGCTCGTGGCCGTGCTGGTGTCGAACCTCGCCGCCCAGTCGCGCAGGACGGCGGTGATCAGCCAGGCCCATGCCCGGGCGACGGAGCGGCTCTACGGCTTCAGCCGCAAGCTCGCGAGCTGCGGCACCCTCGACGACGTGCTCTGGGCGACCTCCGCCCAGGTCGCCGCAATGCTGCGGGTCCGCGTCGTCCTGCTGCTGCCGGAAGATGCCGGCGTCGTGGTCCGGGCCGGATACCCGCCCGAGGACCGCCTCGACGCGGCCGACCTCGCCGCGGCCCAATGGGCCTTCCGCAACGACCGGCCGACCGGGCGCGGCGCCGACACGCTGCCCGGGGCCCGGCGCCTGTTCCTGCCGATGCGCACGGGGCGCGGCACGATCGGGGTGATCGGCCTCGATGCCGACGGCACCGGCCCGATCCTGACGCCGGAGAGCCGCCGGCTCCTCGACGCGCTCACCGACCAGGGGGCGCTCGCCATCGAGCGGGTGCGCCTCGTCGAGGATCTCGACCGGGCCGAGCGGGCCGCCGAGACCGACCGCCTGCGCCAGGCCCTGCTCACCTCGATCAGCCACGACCTGCGCACGCCGCTCGCCTCGGTGCTGGGGGCCGCCAGCACCCTGCGCGACCTCGACGACGCCCTCCCGGCCGCCGCGAAGGCCGACCTGCTCGCCACGATCATCGCGGAATCCGAGCGGCTGAACCGCTTCATCGCCAACCTCCTCGACATGACCCGCCTCGAGGCCGGCGCCGTGGCGCCGAACCTCGCGCCCCAGGATGTCGGCGAGACCATCGACACGGCGTTGCGCCGCACCGAGGCAGTCCTGGCCGGGCACCGCGTCGAGATCGATGTCCCGGCCGATCTTCCGGCCCTGCGCCTCGACCCGGTCCTGTTCGAGCAGGTCCTGGTCAACCTCCTCGACAACGCCGCCAAATATGCGCCTGACGACTCGACCGTGCGGGTGCAGGTCCGGCGGGCCGGCGCGGAGCTTCACCTGCAGGTCCTCGACGAGGGCGAGGGCCTTCCGGAGGCGGATGTCGAGCGGGTGTTCGACAAGTTCTACCGGGTCCGCAAGGGCGACCGCGTCCGCGCCGGCACGGGCCTCGGGCTCGCCATCGCGCGGGGCTTCATCGAGGCGATGGGCGGCCGGATCACGGCCGCCAACCGGCGCGACCGGGCCGGCGCCGTCTTCACCCTGACCCTGCCGATCCCGCCCGGATCGCGCAACCCCGCCCGGGACGCCGTCGCATGAGCCTGCAGATCCTCGTCATCGACGACGAGCCCCCCATCCGCAAGCTCCTGCGGGTGGGGCTGGCGACGCAAGGATACGGCGTCGTCGAGGCCCCGAACGCCCGGATCGCCCGCGAGGCGCTGGCCCAAGTGGCGGTCGACCTCGTGATCCTCGATCTCGGCCTGCCGGACATGCGCGGGCACGATCTCCTGCGCCTCATCCGCGAGGGGCATCCCGACCTGCCCGTCGTGGTGCTGTCGAGCCGCGACGACGAGAGCGGCAAGGTCGAGGCCCTCGATCTCGGCGCCGACGACTACGTCACAAAGCCCTTCGGGATGGGCGAGCTCCTGGCCCGGATCCGCACGGCGCTACGCCACCAGCTCGCGGTGCAGGGCGAGCGCGCCCTGTTCCAGGTCGAGGGCCTCAGCGTCGACCTGGTGCGGCGCATCGTGCGGCTGAACGGGACCGAGGTGAAGCTGACGCCGCGCGAGTACGATTTCCTGCGGGTGATGGTGCAGCATGCCGGCAAGGTGCTCACGCACGCCCAGCTGATGAGCGCGGTCTCGACCTCCTCGGACCCGCAATACCTGCGGGTCTACATGCGCCAGCTCCGCCAGAAGCTCGAGGCCGATCCCGAGCGGCCCCGCCTCCTCCTCACCGAGACCGGCGTCGGCTACCGCCTGCGGGCACCCGACGACGCGCCCCGCGCCTGACGCCCTCACGCCGAGGCGGCGCGCAGGTGGCGGATCGGCCGCTCCGGTGCGAGCCCCAGGGCGGCGCCCACGATGCCGCGCGCGTCGAGGCCGTAATGCCGGTAGAGGTCCGCGACCGTGCCGGTCTGGCCGAAGCGCTCGACGCCGAGCGCCCGCGTGCGATGCCCCTGCACCGCGCCGAGCCAGCCGAGCGTCGCGGGGTGGCCGTCGATCACCGTGACGAGGCCGCAATGGGCCGGGAGGCCGGCCAGCAGCGTCTCCACGTGGCTGCGCGCCTCGCGCCGTCCGCCCTCGCGGGCGCGCTGGGCCTCGGTCCAGCCCGCGTGGAGGCGGTCGGCCGAGGTCACGGCCAGGAGCCCGACATCGCGCCGGTCCTCCGCCATCAGCCCGACCGCCTCGATCGCCTCTGGCGCCACCGCGCCCGTATACGCCACCACGATCTCGGCATTGGGGCCGGGCTCGCGCAGCCAATAGGCCCCCGCGACGATCGAGTCGCCGCGCTCCCGCGACAGGGTGCGCTGGGGCTGCGCGAGGGTCCGGGTCGAGAGCCGCAGGTAGACCGAGCCGCCGCGCGCCTCCCCGTCCTGCCCGTCGCGCTGGACGTAGTCGAGGGCGTGGGCCAGGATCACCGACAGCTCGTCCACGAAGGCGGGCTCGAAGGTCGCGAGGCCGTCCTGCGACAGCCCGATCAGGGGCGTCCCGATCGACTGGTGCGCCCCGCCCTCCGGCGCCAGCGTCACGCCCGAAGGCGTCGCCGCGATGATGAAGCGGGCATCCTGGTAGCAGGCATAGTTCAGGGCATCGAGGCCGCGGGCGATGAAGGGATCGTAGAGCGTCCCGATCGGGATCAGACGCTCGCCGAACAATCGGTGCGAGAGCCCGAGCCCGGAGAGCAGGGTGAACAGGTTCATCTCCGCGATGCCGAGCTCGATATGCTGGCCCGTCGCGGAGAAGTCCCAGGTGAAGGTCGAGGGGATGCGCTCGGCCCGGAACAGGTCGCGCATCTCCTCGCGGGCGAACAGACCGCGCCGGTTCACCCAGCCGCCGAGATTGGTCGAGACGGTGACGTCCGGCGAGGTCGTGACGATGCGCTCGACGATGGGCGCGTCGGAGCGGGCGAGCTCGTTGAGGATCAGGCCGAAGCCGGCCTGGGTCGACATCGTCGGCTGGCGCGGCGCCGGGAAGGCCTCCGGCACCGGCAGGCGCGGCGCCCCGCGCAGGCGCGGGCCCTCGCCGAAGAAGGGCGCCCGCGCGATGAAGTCCCGCAGCTCCGCCTCCGGCAGGGCGCTGCCCTCGAAGGGCTCCCATTCGCGGCCCGGGCGCACCCCCGCCTTCTCGCGCAGGAGCTCGACCTGGGCCGGGGTCAGCAGGCCCGAATGGTTGTCCTTGTGCCCGGCGAGCGGCAGGCCGTAGCCCTTGATCGTGTAGGCGATGAACACGGTCGGCCGGTCGTTGTCGGCCGCCGCGAAGGCGTCGAGCAGGCTGACGAGATCATGCCCGCCGAGATTGCCCATGAGGAGCGCGAGGGCGTCGTCGCTGCGCCGCCCGATCAGCGCGAGGGCGTCCGCATCCTCGGCGAAATCGGCCTCGAGCCGGCGGCGCCAGGCGGCCCCGCCCTGGAAGGTCAGCGCCGCGTAGAGCTGGTTCGGCGCGCCGTCGATCCAGGCGCGCAGGCGCGCGCCGCCGGCCTCCGCGAAGGCCTCCTCCATCAGCGAGCCGTATTTCAGCACCACCACGTCCCAGCCGAAGGCCCGGAAGATCTGCTCGAAGCGGTCGTAGAGGCCCTCGCGGATCACCGCGTCGAGGCTCTGGCGGTTGTAGTCGATGATCCACCAGGTCCGGCGCAGGCCCTGCTTCCAGCCCTCCATCAGGGCCTCGAAGATGTTGCCCTCGTCCATCTCGGCATCGCCCACGAGGGCGACCATGCGGCCTTCCGGCGTGTCGAGGCCCCAGCCATGGGCGCGCACGTAATCGCGCACCAGCGCGCCGAACAGGGTCTGGGCGACGCCGAGCCCCACCGAGCCCGTGGAGAAATCGACGTCGTCGGTGTCCTTGGTGCGCGAGGGGTAGGATTGCGCGCCGCCGAAGCCGCGGAAGCGCTCGAGCTTGTCCCGGCTCTGGCGCCCGGCGAGGTACTGGATCGCGTGGAAGATCGGGCTCGCATGCGGCTTCACCGCCACTCGGTCCTCGGGGCGCAGGACCGCGAAGTAGAGGGCGGTCAGGATCGTCGCCAGGGAGGCCGAGGAGGCCTGGTGACCGCCGACCTTCATGCCGTCGAGATTCGGCCGGACGTGGTTGGCGTTGTGGATCATCCAGGTCGAGAGCCAGAGCGCCTTGCGCTCGAGCTCGGTCAGGTAGGGCTGGCGCGGATCGTGGGGCATGGGGATCTCCGAGGCCGGACGATCATGTCACCGGCGCCGGGGTGGGATTTGCCAAATCCCGCGCGGTGGAGGATTTTTTCGGCAGGATCCACCAATCGCGAAGGTCAGGCGGCGCATCCATGCCAAAACCGAGCATCGACGCCATTGACCGGCGAATCCTGGCCGAGCTGCAGCGCGACGGGCGCGCCACGATCCAGGACCTCGCGGGCCGGGTCGGGCTCTCGGCCTCGCCCTGCCTGCGGCGGATCCGGATCCTGGAGGAGGCGGGCATCCTGAAGGGCTACGTGGCGCTCGTCGATCAGGCCAAGGTCGGCCTGCCGATCAGCGTCTTCGCCTCGGTGAAGCTGGAGCGGCAGCGGGAGGAGGAGCTCGACCGCTTCGCCGAGGCGGTGGCGCGCTGGCCGGAGGTGGTCGAGTGCTACCTGATGACCGGCCGGCACGATTACCTCGTGCGGGTCGTCGTGCCGGATCTCGCGGCCTACGAGCGCTTCCTCAAGGACAAGCTCACCCGCCTCGGCGGCGTCGGCTCGATCGAGTCGAGCTTCGCGCTGGGGCAGGTGAAGTACACGAACGTGCTTCCGGTCTGAGGCCCCGGCGCCGCCGGAGCCCCGGACCGGCCGTCCGCGGGCCTCAGGCCGCCCGGTCGTTCCGGCGCAGGCTCGTGGGCAGGGCGAACAGGGCGAGCAGGGCCGCGATCAGGCAGACGGTGCCGATCAGGTAGAGGGCGGGCGTCGTCGAGCCGGTGAGGTCCTTGATCCAGCCGACCATCACCGGGCTGACGATGCCGCCGAACTGCCCGAGGGTGTTGATGAGCGCGATGCCGCCGGCCGCCCCCACCCCGGTGACGAGCTTCGGGGGCAGCGTCCAGAAGGTCGGGATCGAGGCGACGATGCCGGCGCCGAGGAGCGCGAGGGCGAGCATCAGCGGCACGATCTGGCGATCGAACAGGCCCGCGGCGAAGAACCCGATCGCCGCCGCGACCGCGAGCCCCGCCACGAATTTCGGGCGCTCACCCGAGGCGTCCGAGAAGCGCCCGATCACCACCATGCTGATCGCGCCGCAGATATACGGGATCGCCGCCAGGACGCCGACGATCCCGGTGCTCGCGCCGCTCGCGGTCTTGATCAGGTCCGGCCCCCAGAAATTCAGCCCGTAGGAGCCGACCTGCAGGAGGAAGTAGATCAGCCCGATGGTCAGGAAGCCCGGCGAGCGCAGGGCGCCGAGAAGGGAGTGGTCGCCGATGCCGCGATTGGCCTGCGCGATCCGGGACGCCACCAGGGCCTTCTCGGCCTCGGTGAGCCAGCGGGCATCCGAGACCCGGTCGTCGAAGCGGCTGAGCACGAGCCCGCCGAGCAGCAGGCAGGGCAGGCCGCCGGCCAGGAACAGCCATTGCCAGCCCGCGAGCCCGGCGACGCCGTTGAGGGCGGTCAGGATCAGCCCTGCGACCGGCGCCCCGAAGATGCCCGAGAAGGCCGAGGCGACGAAGAGCAGCGAGGTAATGCGGCCCCGGTGCGAGGCCGGGAACCACAGGGTCAGGTAGTACAGGATGCCGGGCGCGAAGCCCGCCTCCATCGCCCCGATGAGGAAGCGCAGGGTGTAGAAGTGCCACTCGCTGGCGATGAACATCATCGCGGCGGTGGCCAGCCCCCAGGAGATCATGATCCGGGCGATCCAGCGCCGCGCGCCGACCCGGTAGAGCAGCAGATTCGAGGGCACCTCGAAGATCACGTAGCCGACGACGAACAGGCTCGCCCCGAGGCCGTAGGCCGTGTTGCTGAAGCCGAGATCGCTCTGGAGCTGGAACTTGGCGAAGCTGATGTTGATCCGGTCGAAGAAGGCGAACAGGTAGCAGACCATGATCAGCGGCATCAGCCGCCAGGCGATCTTGCGGAAGACGGCAGGTTCGGAGACCGGCTCGATCGTGTCGAGCGCGGCCGGCATGGCGGCGGTCATGGTTTTCTCCCTGAGGCGTTCTGAGGTTTCGTGCCGGTCCGCCTCTGACGGGCGGTGTCGTCCGGCCTCGCGGTTCAGGCCGCGTTGCGCGCGGGCGCGGGATGGAGGTCGCAGGGGCGTCCGGCCTTCGCGACCTGGCCGGGCACGTCGTGGCCGACGAGGGCGGGCAGACCCCGCGCCAGGCCGATCAGCGCGTCGAGGTCGAGGCCCGTCGCGAGGCCCATCTCGTGGCAGAGGCTGACCAGATCCTCGGTGCAGACATTGCCGGTGGCGCCGGGCGCGAACGGGCAGCCGCCGAGGCCGCCCAGCGCCGCATCGAAGCGCCGTGCCCCGGCCGCGTGCGCGGCGAGCACGTTGGCGATGCCGGCGCCCCGCGTGTTGTGGACATGCAGGGTCAGGCGCTCGGCCGGAACCCGCGCCAGGGTGCGGCCGACGAGGTCGGCGACCTGGCGCGGGTTCGCCATGCCGGTCGTGTCGGCGAGCGTCACGCCGTCGACCCCGAGATCGAGGTAGCGCCCGACGAGCGCCTCCACCTTCTCGACCGGCTGCGCGCCCTCGAAGGGGCAGCCGAAGGCGGTGGCGATGGTGGCGTTGATCGTCGCGCGCGTGGTCCGGGCGGCCGCGACCATGTGGCGGAAGGCGTCCAGCGACGCCTCGCAGGACATGCCCATGTTGGCGCGGTTGTGGGTCTCGCTCGCCGACATCACGAGGTTGATCTCGTCGGCGCCCGCCGCGAGCGCCCGCTCGGCGCCCTTCAGGTTCGGCACCAGCGCCACGTAGATCGTGCCGGGACGCCGGGCGATGCCGGCGAAGACCTCCGCGGCGTCGCGGAGCGCCGGCACGGCCTTGGGCGAGACGAACGAGCTCACCTCGATGCGGGAGAAGCCCGCGGCCGAGAGGGCGTCGATCAGGGCGATCTTCGCCTCGGTCGGGACGAAGGCGGGCTCGATCTGGAGGCCGTCGCGGGGCGCGACCTCCTGCACGATCAGGGCGTCGGCCGAGAGGCTCATGGACGCGGGGCTCATGGACCCGGGGCTCATGGGCGCGGCGCTCACGCGACGGCTCCGGCGCCGCGCAGGCGCGCGATGGCCTCCGCGTCGTAGCCGAGGCCTGCCAGCACCTCGTCCGTATGGGCGCCGAGCGCCGGTCCGGACCAGCGCACGCCCCCCGGCGTCCCCGAGAGTTTCGGCACGATGCCGGGCATCTTCACCCGCGTGCCGCCGGGCAGCTCCGTCGGCAGGATCATGTCGCGGGCGGCGTAATGCGGGTCGGCGACGATGTCGGCCACCGAGTAGATCCGCCCCGCCGGCACCTCGGCCGCGTCCAGGACGCAGAGCACCTCCTCGATCGTGCGCGCGCCCGACCACGCGGCGATCGTCGCGTCCAGCATGGCGGCCTGGGCCGAGCGGCCGTCATTGCTGCGCAGGGCCGGGTCCTCCGCGAGGTCGGGCCGGCCGATCGCGCTCATGAGGCGGCGGAAGATCGGGTCGCTGTTGCCCGCGATCACGACGTAGCCGCCGTCGCGGGTCGGGTAGGTGTTGGAGGGCGTGATGCCCGGCAGGGCGCCGCCGGTGCGGGTCCGGACCTCGCCGAGGAGGTCGTACTCGGGCACCAGGCTCTCCATGACGTTGAACACGCTCTCGACCAGCGAGACGTCGACCACCTGCCCGCGTCCGCCTTGGGTCTTCACGTGCAGGAGCGACATCAGCGCGCCGATCACGCCGTGGAGCGAGGCCAGGGTGTCGCCGATGCTGACGCCGACGCGGGCCGGGGGGCTCTCGGGCGATCCGGTGGTGTAGCGGATGCCCCCCATGGCCTCGCCGATCGCCCCGAAGCCGGGGCGGTCGCGGTAGGGGCCGGTCTGGCCGTAGCCGGAGATCCGCACCATGGTCAGGCTCGGGTTCAGCGCGGAGAGGACGTCCCAGCCGAGGCCGAGCTTCTCCAGGCCGCCGGGCCGGAAGTTCTCGATCACCACGTCGGCCCCGGCCGCCAGCGCCTTGACCACCGCGAGCCCGTCCGGCGCCTTGAGGTCGACCGCGATGGATTTCTTGTTGCGCGACTGAAGGTACCACCAGAGCGAGGTGCCCTCGTGCAGCTTGCGCCACTTGCGCAGGGGGTCGCCCGATCCGGGGGTCTCGACCTTCACCACGTCGGCCCCGAACTCGGCCAGCAGGCGCGCGGCGAACGGCGCGGCGATCAGGTTTCCGAGTTCGAGCACGCGGATTCCGGCAAGCGGACCAGTCATCGACGTTACCTCCGAATTGATTGTCCCGGAGAGTATCGGAGGCGCGCCGGGCGTGTCCAAACGTCATGCACCATTGGGCGTTCTCCAACGGAGAACGCCGGGCCGGATTCGCGTTACGTGCCGCCGCCTCGTCGCGATGATAATCGGACGCTTGGTAGTGCTTGTTGAATGTTCGTCTCGGGCGGATTTGCGAGCGTCCGCTTTCAAGCATCTTGACGGCTGAAGCGGACATCGCAGGCCGGAAGGTGTTGACCTCAAGCGGACATCAAGGAGACGCGCCGCGGAGATTTGCTCGAAGGCGCGAACCGGACCGACGGGTCTGTCGCATCAACGAATGGTCGCTTCCGTTGATGCGATCGATTCCAGCAGGCCGAGATAGAAGGCCATCGGGCGTTCGGCGCGGGCTTCGAGTGCACTGACTTCCGTCGCATGCGTGATGTCGAGGGTCGGAGAGCGCGCGAAGTTCGTCGCCAGCAGCACCTTGATCTCGGGATGTGTCGCGAGAATGCCTGCGAAAGCGGTGCGGGTGAGTTCGAAGACGAGGCTTTGCGTGATGGCCCCGATCGGGGCTGGGTGGGGTAGGCCGGATAGGAAGGCGCGTCGTCCGAAAGCCTGGGTTGCGATATAACGTTCCTCTACGAAGCCGGGCCGGTCGGGCCGAGCGCGGAGCCGCTTGATCAAGCCCTCGCCGACGATGAAGAGCGATGAGCGCACCGTGCCCGCCGCGATGAGTGAGGCGCCCGCCTGAACCGTCTGCTCGATCAACGCATCGGCGATCCGGGCTTGGACCGCCGGTGGCAGACCGCGGAACAGCCCGCATTGCTGCACGAGCACGCGCCGATCGACGGTGCGATCCGCGACACGGATTCGACGCTCGGCGTTCACGACCTCCTGCTTCGGATAGGCGACGCCGATCCCCGCGTCGCGCAGATGCGCCAGGATGCTCTTGATGACCGCGTGATCGGAAGACAGCCCCTGGTCGTGGCTCGCGATCACGTAGCGGATTGCGTAGACCACGCCGTCTCGATCGAGGCGGATGGCGTGGACCCGTGGCGCATCGACGAGTGTGATCCCCGCGGCCCCGAGCACGCCAGCGAGCAAGATCCGCTCCGCGCTTTCCGCCGTGACGTCGTAGTCGAGGCAGATCTCCAGGATGCGTTGCTCGCTCTTGTCCGGCCGGTCGAAATTCGTGATCGAGGTCGTGCCGAGGGCGATGTTCGGGATCGTGACGAGGCGCCGCGCCTTGGTCAGGATCGTGGTGCTGCGCCAAGTCGACTGCACCACGGTGCCGTCGACCTCGCCGATCTTGACGCGATCGCCGACCATGAAGGCGTTCTCCACGTTCAGCGCGGCACCGTTGAAGACAGCGAGGATGACATCCTTGAGCGCCAGTCCGAGGATGGCGAGGCTTAAGCCGCCGGCTGCGACGACGGCGCCGATGTCCCAGCCGTACACGCCCGTCATGATGATGGCGGCGCCGACAACGAAGACGAACAGGCTCGCCACGTCGCCGATGAGATGAGGCAAGGCCTTGCCGGCCCGACGCTCCAGCAAACCGTGGATCAGGTCGCGCCGGACGAAGCGCGCGACGAGAAGGGTGGCGATGCCGAGCAGGAGCGCCGTCTCAGCGCGCCGAACGGCCTCAAAGCTGATGCCGGTCAGGAAGGTGAAGGGGCGGGCGAACAGATCTTCGAGGAGGAGCAATCCCGAGACTGCCAGGAAGGACAGGATCAGGGCCAGCGGCGGTCGCGGCAGGAGGCGCGCACCCATCAGGCAACCTTCAGAGTGAATTGGAAGCCGACCCGGTTCGGCTCATTGTCGAGGAGGGACAGAGAGCCGTCGAAATGCTCGAAGGTGAGCCGGGCCAGGATCAGCGAGCTGCCGGCTTCCTTGTCCGTCGCCATGCCGAACGCCACCAGCTCGTCGAGGCTCGGCATCGTCCCTTTCCAGGCGCCGGATCCCACGATGCGGCCGACGATCACGCCATCCTCCGTCTTGATCGCCATGACGAGGGACGTCGCATCCGAGCGCCGCTGCAGCACGAGGACGACGGTTCGGAACGCCGCGCGCAGGAGCGATGCGTCGCAACGCACCGGCGGGAGGCCCGCCGACGCATTGATCTGGATCGCGGGTGGCCCGCCTGCCTCGGCGGCGACTGCGGACGTCAAAGCCGTCACATCGACGGGTTCCGGCTCGGCGCGCCTGAGGCGGTCGCGCATGAGGAGCATCGTCGCCTGGTCTTCCACCGCGGTGTTCAGGCGGTGGACCTCGCTGGCCGCGAAGGCAAGGGACGGTCCGGAGACCTCGGGATCGCCGCGCATCGCCGTATTGATCGCGCCCTGGACGGCGATGAGCGGGTCGCGGATCAGCAGAATCAATTCGGTGAGAAGCCCAAGTTTCCATGCATTGAGGTCGTTCAGCGATTGGCGGATCTGGTCGTAGGCCCGTGCCTTGCTCCGCACTTCCTGGAGGCGCCCGGAGAAGCTGCGTTCCAGGCGCGCACGCAACGCGCGGAACTGGAAGAGTCCGATCAGCATGACCGCCAGCAGGATCGCTGTCGCCGATGCGGTGTACAGGACGATCCGGTTGCGGGCCCGGGCAAGCGCGTCGGTCAGGTCGTCCGCCACGGTGATGTGGATCACCGGCTGCCGGCTCACGTCGACGATCGGGATCGTCTGCACGAAGGCCTCGCGGCCATCAGCCTGCGAGGATTGAGCGGCGGTCTCGGCCGGGTTGAACGGTATGAGGGCGAGAAGATCGCGCGCCTCGGTCCGGGAGAAGCGGATGTAGAGCACCTCACCCTTCGCCAAGTCGGTCGTTCCGCGCGTCCGGTCGAGGGTCTCGGCGACACGACGGTCGAGGGCGAAGCCGAAGTCGAGACCGGTCGCCTGCGCGGCAATCTGCAACGCATCCCAAGGCGAGCTGCCGAGTTCGAGATTGCCGACGAACGTGTCGCCAGACACGACCGGTGCGATCACGCGCAGTTCCGGGCCGAGGCGGCCGATTTCCAGGCCAACCACCGGGACGCGCGTTTTCATGACGGCGGCAACCATCGCACGATCCGCCAGGCTGTCTCCGAAGAGGTCAGGACGATGAGCCCTGAAGAAATTGACGTCGGCAGCGACCTGGAAGCCCAGGATGGTGACGCCGAAGCGGGGCTTCAGAACCTGCTCGAAGAGGGGCACCGAACGCCGGGCGAGTTCTGGGCGGTCGCGCTGCATGAGCGCGGCGACGATGAGCGTGTCCCGTGCGATGATCTCCGCGCCAAGGCGCAAAGCTTGGAGGCGCGCCTCGGAGGCCTCGCGATAAACCGTCTCGAAGCGTGAGGCCCGGGTCTGCGCATCGCCAATCAGAGCCGCGCGAGAGCCGGCGTACTGGCTGACACCGGCCAACGTCCCCGCCGCGATGATGAAGATCGAGACGACGAGGGCGAGAATGACCTGTCGTGCTTCGAAGCCGCCCTCTGATATCGCCGAGATCGACACCGGCTTCTCTACCCTGGTCATGTGATCGCAACGTGCCCGCTCATCCGAAGAACCGCGTTGGGCTGCTCACCGCCTGCCTAGGCCCTACGGTGTTGAGCGTCTCGGCGATGCCCTATTGGAGGTTAGAGCTGATCCGAGCCAGCGTTCGTGTCGCTGGTCGAAGCCCTGACTATCCTCCAGACATCACGGCGAGGCCCAAGGCTGTAGCACATCAACAACACAGCCGAATTTCCTCTTCATCATACCTGATTTCTGAAGCGGTCACTGCATTCCAGGGCTTGGGTCCTCGACCTCGGAGCGTTCTCGCAACAGGAAATAGGAGGCACATCGAAGGGCCGATCAAGATGCACCTGTCGGCGGTCAACATCTTGCCTGCGCGGCGTCCGACATTGCTGAACTTGCGCTCCTCGGCTTCGAAAGGGACATCAGTCTTTCATGACGAAGTCGCATGGGGTCACTCCGTACATATTGCTGTCGGAATAACGATGTCAGGAATGTCCGCTTCCAAGGATGATGTCGATCGCCTTTTGCGGCGAGGTTGGGTCGAAAGGGGGGGATGGCCGCTCGGGGTGAACGTTGTGAGAAAACACCGGCCCTTTCCAGAATCGCAGAACGATCTTCTGTGTGACAGACATTCCAGTCCGCCAAGGGCCGTTCTGACGCCAATCGGACGCCCTTTTCAGCATTGTCGAGATTGCTTGAGGGTAAATCCTTCTCCCGCTCGCGCGTTTTCACACAGCCTCGGTCGCAAGCGGCTGTACACTGATGTAAATTGGATTGAGGCCCATTAGGGATAAATAACGGAAGTTTCGCTGTCGCGTTGTGGCGACCGTAATGGTTCGCGTAGCACTATAAGATCGCAATCGATGATCTCCACCTGCGGAGCGCCGGATCATGGTCGGGGTCCTATACGCGTTATCGATCGTCTTCTTCGGGCTGACTGCGTGGTGCTCGCAAGCCGCGCTCGCTGAGGTCCGGTCCAGATTGCCCAACAGTTTCAGCGAGGACGATATTCGTGCCGCGGCCGACTACTGGGTGTGGGATCGGAATATGCCGAACCGCGTGCGCCGCTACACCGTCTGGGAGGGGGTTTGGTCCTCGCTCGCATGCGCAAGCGCGAGTATCGGCCTTTGGCGCTCTGGGCATGGCGTGGGTGCTGCGGTCGTGGCGCTGCTCGGCGTCTACATGCTGCTCCGCACAGTTTGGAAGCGGCAGCAGTTCAGGTGTCAAAACTTCCAATGAGCTTGCCAGACACGCGCAGCTTCTAACTCTGCTTGGGGTCCAGGCTGTGTGAAAACGTAGCCGCGTCACGCAGCCGTAGAGCAAATTTCCAAACCATGCTCTTTCTGGCGTGCCAGAGATTGGAAAAGTGCTCACCAGAAGGCGCGGCATCGCTGCTTGAGAGAACGAAATTCTATCGCGGCCAGCGATGCCAGGGTTTTCACAAAGGCTCGGTGGTGTGCGGACGTCACCGTTGCGCTAGGATGGACGGCATATCTTAACTTGCTCGCACGATGGTTGCGCTGCGGATCTTCGGCGACCCCCTCGATCCGGACGAGATCACGCAACGACTGGGCATCGAACCTACGGGGTGGGCGCGGAAAGGCGATACGCGTCGCACGGCATCAGGTCGCGATGTCGTCGCCTGGTCCGGGTCGTGGCGGCTCGATGCCGGCATCCCTGGCGATCTCAACACGCAGATCGGCGCGCTCCTCACCAGGCTCCCGAGCGACCCGTCCCTCTGGCGCGAACTGTCCCACCGCTACCAGTGTGATGTCTTTTGCGGCCTGTTCCTGCGAGAGGGCAACGAAGGGACAGAGTTGCAGCCCCAGATTCTATCGATGCTGGGCGAGCGCGGCCTCCCGCTAGGGCTGGACATCTACGGCTTGGCCGACTGACCAGGGTCCGCAAGGGGTGGTTTTCTGCCCTTCAGCTTTCGAGTTGTAACCGCCTGGAAATGGACAAAAGGCAGAAGGGTCGCAGCCTGTTTCACCGTCACTCGAATGCGGCTAGAGAAGAATTAAGGGCTATTCATGGGGGATGAATTTTGTCGAAAGAAAATCAGATAACTCTCAAATCATATGCGGAGAAATTTCGCGAGTACGATGCAAATTCGTCGCAAAATGTGACAGGTGCATCGAAGGATTGGATCGACAGGGTCCTCGCGCGCTTTGCTAAAGATGCAAGAATATTCGAGATTGGGACCGCGCACGCCCGCTATGCAAGGTATATCACGAGTAAAGGCTACTCCTTAACATGCCGTGATGCAATCGATGAGTTCGTCGAAGACATCCGCCTTAAAGGATTTAAGGTTGTAAAGTTCAATGTTTTGACCGATAAATTTGACCAAAACTATGATGCAGTCATTGCAAATGCTGTGATGCCGCACTTCAATGAGGTTGAGTTCGATGATGTTTTGACGAAAACAATTGACATGCTCAATCCGGGCGGAGTATTCGCCTTCACCATCAAAGTTGGTCAGGGCTCCGAATGGCATAATAAAAAGATCAATGCCCCAAGATTTTTTCGATATTGGACAAAGCGAGAGCTAAATGACAAGCTTATCGGTCATGGCTTGCTTGAATTCGAAATAACTGAGGCTCAGACGGAAAGGGCTCATGCAGACTGGATCTATCTGGTGGTTGAGAAACCCAACAAGTGATCCACTGATCGAGTTAGTAACCGTATTGGGCAACCTACGGCAGCTTTGGGGGAGGCCCGGCCGCCGTCAGGATGCCCGACATGGGTCGGACGCGGACAGGCCGGCGCCTCAGATCTCCACAAGAAGGTGGTCGAGGAGAAGGCGCGCGGCCGGCGGCAGGGCCGTTTGGCGGGTGACGATCCGCAATTCGCGGTGCGCCCAGGCATCCGTCAGGGGCACCGCGGTGAGCCGCATCTGGGGCCCCAGGAGATCGAACACTCCGGACGGGACCACGCCGAGGCCGAGCTTCGCCTGCGACATCCGGCAGACCGCGTCGAAGCTCGGCACGTGGACGCGCAGCCGCAGCGGGCGCCCGAGGCGCTGCGCCTCGGCCCGGACGCTGCCGTAGATCGAGCTTTCCGCGTGGAGCCCGACATGGTCGTGGTCGAGGGTCGCGGAGAAGGGGAGTTCCGGATGCCCGGCCAGCGGGTGGTCGGCCCGCATCACGAGGACGAGCCGGTCGCGCCGATAGGGCAGGCTCGCGAGATCGTGGGTCGGCGTGTCGCCGGCGCAGATGCCGAGATCGGCGGCCCCGTCCCGCACGCCGGCCACGACGCGGTTGCTCGGCCGCTCCTCCAGCTCCACCCGGAGGGCGGGCTGAGCCGCGAGGAAGCCCCGCAGGTCCTCGGGCAGGAACTGCACGATGGCCGAGAGATTGGCGAGCATGCGCACGAAGCCCCGCACGCCCTTGGCGTGCTCGGCCAGTTCGAGGGCCGCCTGCTCGGCGTTGCGGAGCATGCGGCGGGCATGGTGCAGCAGCGTGTCGCCCGAGGGCGTGGCCACCATCCCGGTGGCCCGGCGCTGGAACAGCGCGATGCCGAGGGTTTGCTCCAGCTCCGCGAGGCGCTTGCTCACGGCCGAGGGCGCGATGGCCTCGCGCCGCGCCGCCCCCGTGAGGGTGCCCTCCTCGCACATCGCCACGAAGAGCTTCAGGGTCGTGAGGTCGAGCCTGCGCAGGACGGCCGCCCGCGCGGCCTCCCGGGAGAGGGCCTGCGCGTCGGATTCGGACAGGGGCGGGATGCTCAGGCGGGACCCTTCCGGGTTCGATGCGGCCGGCGGCAGGACAGGGTCTCGTGGTCCGGCCGCCACGATGATCCGCCGCGGCGCATCCGCGTTCAAGGGGGCTGTCGCGCGCAGGCCGTTTGCGAAGCCGCGCGGCCGGTGGCAAGGACGTCCGGCCACGGACCACACGCGAAGACCCCGCCCTTGAACGATGCTCTGCCCTACCGCCCGAATGTCGGCGTGGCGCTCTTCGACCGTCGCGGGCGCGTTCTGATCGCCCGGCGGATCGCGGATGACGGCCCCGAGATCATCCTGCCGGGCCACGCCTGGCAGATGCCCCAGGGCGGCATCGATGCCGGCGAGGATGCGGAGGCGGCGGCCCATCGCGAGCTCTTCGAGGAGACGGGCATCCGCAGCGCCGTCCTGCTCGGCGCCCATCCGGACTGGCTCACCTACGATTTCCTGCCCTATGCCGGGCCGCCCCACCGCCTCGCGCGGTTTCGCGGGCAGCGCCAGCGCTGGTACGCCCTGCGCTTCACCGGCGCGGATGCGGAGATCGACGTCGCCCGCGCCCCGGACGGGATCGCGCCGGAATTCTCGGATTGGCGCTGGGAGCGGCTCCCGGCGATCGTCGACCTGGTGGTGCCTTTCAAGCAAGCGATCTACGCCGAGCTGGTCCGGGCGTTTGCGGGCTTTGCCGAGCCGGTCTGAGGCCTCGCCTCAGGCGGCGCCCGACGCCGTCGTCCGCAGGCGGCTCTCCAGCAGGTCGCCGCTGGCGCGCAGGATCGGGTAGGCCGCGGAGGCGACGAGGTGGTCGTTGATCCGCTTCAGGTCGCGCACCAGGTCGAGCTCGATTCCCCAGAGCGCGGCATCGCGCGCCGGCGCCCCGCGCAGCAGCGCGACATGCGCCTCGATGCGCTGTTCCTCCAGGGCCCGGAAGCCGCGCTTCTCGTTGGCGAGGTGGCGGGCCGCGGCCTCGTCCTCGGTGACGAGGAGGGAGGCCGCCATGCGCAGATTCGCGGAGAGGCGGTCCAACAGCGCCGCGAGGTCGAGCGCGTCGCCGGCGGCGCGGGTCGCGCCGAGCTTGCGGCGGCGCCCGACCTGGGCGACGACGTTGCGGGTGAGCACGTCGGCGGCGTGCCCGAGCTGGATCGTGAAGCTGACGAGCGCGGCGAGGCGGCGCTCCTCGGCCTCCGTCAGGGCGTCCGCGTCGAGGCCGGCGAGGAAGCGCTGCACCTCCGCCCCGCGGGTCTCGAGGGTCCGCTCGGCGAGGCGGATCCGCTCCTGCGGCCTGTCCCCCTCGCGCAGCAGGCGCGCGGCATCGGCCAGCATGCCCTCGAGGAGGTCGGCCATGCGCAGCGCGTGCCGGGAGGCGAGCCCGAGTGCCACGGAGGGCATCTCCACGAGCCCCGCATCGAGGCGCAGGGCCGGCTCGGCGCCCGAGGCGCCCGAGTCGGGCAGCAGGCGTTGCAGGAGCCGCCCGAGGCGCCCGAGCAGGGGCAGGGCCGCGAGGGCGAGGCCGAGATTGAACAGGACGTGGAAATCCGCCACGGCGAGGCCCGGGCCGCCGAGGCGCGGGCCGAGCCCGCCCGCGATCCAGGGCAGGAGCGGCAGGGCGAGGACGCAGCCGGACAGCCGCACGAGGACGTTGCCGAGCGCCACGCGCCGCCCCGTGACCTCCCGGCTCGCTACGAGCGGGTTCAGGGCGCTTCCGAGATTGGCGCCGAGCACGAGCGCGAGGGCGGTGGCGAGGGGGACGATGCCCTGCTGGGCGAAGGCCGCGACGAGAAGCACGACCGCGACGCTCGAATGGGCCGCCCAGGCCAGGAGCGCGGCGAGCAGCAGGGCGATGACCGGATCTCCCGCGACGAGACCGAGAAGCGCGTGCGTGCCGGGAGTGCTCCCGTAGGGCGCAAGCGTCGCGACGAGCTGGATCAGCGACAGCAGGACGAGGCCGAGGCCGATCGCGACCCGGCCGAGTGCCCGGCCCCTCGCCCCGCCGGCCCGGCGAAACGTTACGGCGCCGACCAGGATCAGGATCGGCGCGACCTTGGCGATGTCGAAGGAGAGCGCCTTGACGATCAGGGCCGTGCCGATATTCGCGCCCAGCATCACGGCGAGCGCCGGCCCCAGCGCGACGAGGCCGCCCGCCGCGAAGGCGGTCGCCATCAGGCCGGTCGCCGTGCTGCTCTGGAGCAGCATCGTCACGCCGAGCCCGGCCAGGAGGGCTTTCAGCGGATGGTTCAGGCTGGCGCCGAGGATGCGGCTCAGATCCGGGCCGTAGGCGCGCTGCACCCCGGTCCGGATCATGTGGATGCCCCAGAGCAGGAGCGCGACCCAGCCGGCGAGGTCGAGGAGGACGATGGTCCCGGTCATGGCCGGCCCGCCGCGATCGCGCGCTCGATGATCGCGAGGGCGTCGAGCATCTGCGCCTCGCTCACGATCAGCGGCGGCGTCAGGGTCAGGACGTTGCCCATGGTGGTCTTGAAGGACAGGCCGGTATCGAGGGCGCGGTAGAGCACGGCCTCGGCCAGCGCCCCGTCCGGGGCGCGCGAGTCCCGGTCCCGCACCAGCTCGATCCCGATCAGGCAGCCGCGCCCGCGCACGTCGCCGATGGCGGGCAGGCGGTGCTTCATCGCCTCCAGCCGCTCGAGGGCGAGGCGCCCGACGCGCGCGGCGTTCTCGACGAGGCCCTCCTCCTCGATGATCGCGATGGTCTCGAGGGCGGCGCGGGCCGTCACCGGGTTCTTCTCGTGGGTGTAGTGGCCGAAGGCCCAATCCCCGCCGACATCGAGGCGCCGATCGGCGATCACCGCCGCGATCGGCAGGATGCCGCCGCCGAGCCCCTTGCCGAGGACCAGGATGTCGGGCGCCACGCCGTCATGCTCGCAGGAGAACATCTTGCCGGTCTTGCCGAGGCCGGTCGGGATCTCGTCGAAGATCAGGAGCACGCCGTGCCGGTCGCAGATGGCGCGGACCTCCGCCCAGAAGCCGGGGGGCGGGATGTAGGGCACCGCCCGGGTCGGCTCGGCGATGAGGGCCGCGACATCGGTGTCGCGGGCGAGCACGTAGTCGATCATGCGGGCGCAGGCCCGGCCGCTCGCATCCGCCGAATCCGTGCCGTAGGGGCAGCGATAACCCCCGAAGGGCGCGACCTGGAGGGCGCCCGCCACCATCGGCCCGGCGGGTCCGGAGCGGAACAGCATCTCGCCCGACATCGCGGCGGCGCCGGTGCCGGCCCCGTGGAAGGAATCCCAGAACGACAGGGTCTTGTGGCGCCCGGTCGCCGCGCGGGCGATTTTCACGGCGACCTCGATCGCGTCCGAGCCGCCGGTGGTGAACAGCACCTTGCCGAGATTGCCCGGGCTGATCGCCCCGAGCGTCTCGGCGAGCCGGACCGCCGGCGCGCAGGCGTAGCGCCGGGGCGCGAAGGGGAGGGCGTCCATCTGCTCCGCGATGGCGCGCTTGAGGCGCGGATGGCCGTAGCCGATGTGGTGGACGTTGTTGCCGTGGAAATCCATGAAGCGGCGCCCGGCCACGTCCTCGATCCAGATCCCCTCGGCCCGCGCGATGGCGTTGAGGCAGGGCGTCGAGACGGATTGGTGCAGGAAGGCCGCGGAATCCCGCGCGAGCAGGGTCCGGGTCGCGGCATCGAGGCTGCGCGCCTGCCAGGCGGCGCGGCGATCGGTGAGGTTGGTGTCGCTCTCGGATTCGGCGATCATCGCTTGCTTTCTCGCGGTCAGGCTTCGCGGCGGCGCCAGCGCTGCAGGCGATGGACCACGCCGCGATTGACGAGGACGAGGATGAGCCGCGCCCCGAGGGCGGTGGCCATGATCACGCTCGCCATCGCGGCGGCCGAGGCGGTGGCGCCCGCCTCGTCCATGTGGACGATCGCGATCGAGGCGAGCTTGGTGTCCGCGCCGTAGAGGAAGATCACCGCCGAGACCGTCGTCATGGCGTTGACGAACAGGTAGGCGGCGAGTTCCAGCACGGTCGGCAGGCAGATCGGCAGGCTCACCCGCGTGAAGGTCTGCCAGAACGGCACCTTGAGGGAGGCCGAGACCGCCTCGAATTCCGGGTCGATCTGCTTCAGCGCCGTCGCGGCGGTGACGTGGGCCACCGTGTAGTAATGGGCCAGCGTGTTGATCGCGAGCAGCACCAGCGTCCCGTACAGGACGTTGAGCGGGTTCCAGGGCGCGTTGAAGAAGAACACGTAGCCGAGGCCGAGCACGAGGCCCGGCACCGCGAGCGGCAGCATCGCCAGGAACTGCGCCAGCATCCGGCCCGCCGCGAAGGTCCTGAGCTTCTCGATCAGGTAGGCGCCGCAGAACACTAAAGCGGTGCCGATTGCCGCGACCGAGGCCGCCATGATCAGGGAGTTCCAGTAGGGCGACCAGCCATCGGCATCGGCCGCACCGAAATCGTAATGGTCGAGGGTCAAGGCGAGGTTGTAGGGCCAGTAGCGGATGAAGGAGGCCCAGACCGCGACGCCGTAGGTCGCCACGATCACGCCCGCGACGAGGACGGCATAGGCCAGGAAGGCCTGGTCGCGCCCGCGCCGGGGCTTCGGCTCGTAGGGGACGGAGCGGGCCGACAGGAGCGAGGTCTGGCGCCGCTGGATCACCCGGTCGACCCCGAAGGCGATCACGGCCGGGACCAGCATCAGCAGGCCGACGACGGCCCCCATCGGGAAGTTCTGCTGCCCGACGACCTGCCGGTAGGCGTCGGTGGCGAGCACCGCATACTGGCCGCCGATCACCTTGGGGATGCCGAAATCGGTCACCACCAGGGTGAAGACCACGAAGGCCGCGCTGACGAGGCCGTAGCGGGCGCCCGGCAGCGTCACGGTGGCGAAGGTGCGCAGGCGGCTCGTGCCCATCGCGGCGGCCGCCTCGTAGAGCCGCCCGTCCGACAGCGACAGGGCGGTGATCAGGATGATGAGGGCGTGCGGGAAGGCGTAGAGGCACTCGGCGACGACGATGCCGATCGGCCCGTAGACGGAATGCCCCATCAGGAGCCCGCGCAGGAGCCCCTGATTGCCCAGGATGTAGGTGAGGGCGATGCCCGAGAGCAGGGACGGCGCGAAGATCGGCAGCAGGGCGGCGGCGAGGAGAAGCCCCTTGAACCACATCGCCGTGCGCGTCAGCGCGTAGGCATAGCCGAAGGCGAGCGGCAGCACGATCATCACGCAGAGGGCGGCGATCGTCAGGCTGTTGGTGAGCGCCTCGACGAGGGTCGGCGTCGCGAAATAGGTGCGGAAATTGTCGAGGCCGGCGAGCCCGCCGGAGGGGGCCTCCAGGCTCTTGATCAGCAGCGCCCCGAGCGGCAGCGCGATGATGAGGACGAGAAGCCCGCCCATGAGCGCGATGAGGCCGGTCGCCACCGCGCGCTCGGAGAGGCGACGCACGGCCCGGGGCAGGACCACCGGCAGCGGGATCGCGGGGGCGCCCTCGGCCACGCGCGGGCTCTCGCTCGTCGCGGCGCTCATGTCGCCGATGCCGCCGAGGCCTGCGGCGGCGATGTCGCCGAGGCTTGCGGAAAGGCCCGCAGGGCCTTGGGCGGAAGGGCGACGTAGAGGTACTGGCCCTCGCTCAGCCCGAGGTCCCCCGACAGGTTGGCGGAGAGATCCGCCACGAGGCTGCCGCCGAGGTCGCGGCTCGGCTCCAGCCGCGCCCGGGTGAAGGAGCCGAGGAATTCGAGACTCTGCACCCGCACCTCGAGGGCGTTGACGTCGCCCGGCGTGACGTTGCCGACGCGGATCTCCTCGGGGCGGAAGCCGAGGCGGATGGGACTGCCGGGGATGAAGCCGCGGCCGTCCTCGCAGACGAGCGCGACCGAGCCGACGCGCAGCGCGCGCTCGCCCTCGACGGTCGCGTCCAGGAAGGTCATGGCGCCGATGAAGTCGGCCACGAAGGCGCTCGCCGGGTTGCGGTAGATCTCGTGCGGCGCCCCGACCTGCTCGATCCGGCCCCGGTTCATCACCACGACGCGGTCGGCCATGGCGAGCGCCTCCTCCTGGTCGTGCGTCACCATGATGGTGGTGATGCCGAGCCGCTTCTGAAGCTGCCGGATCTCCGTGCGCAGGCGCGTGCGGACCTTCGCGTCGAGGGCCGAGAGGGGCTCGTCCAGAAGGAGGAGCGAGGGCGAGGTCGCGAGGGCCCGGGCGAGCGCCACCCGCTGCTGCTGGCCGCCGGAGAGCTGGACCGGGTGCTTGTCGCCCTGGTCCGGCAGGCCGATCAGGGCGAGGAGTTCCGCCACGCGCGCCTCGATCCGCGCCCGCTTCATCCGGCGGTTGACGAGGCCGTAGGCGATGTTGGCCGCGACCGTCAGGTTCGGAAACAGGGCGTAGGACTGGAACACGATGCCGAAATCGCGCTCGGCGGGGGGCGCCGTCGAGACGTCGACGCCGCCGAGCGCGATCCGCCCCGTATCCTGGCGGTCGAGCCCGGCGATCATCCGCAGCAGGGTGGTCTTGCCGCAACCCGAGGGGCCGAGAAAGCAGACGAACTCGCCGCGCTGGATGTCGAGGTCGATCTCATCGAGGGCCCGGAAGCCGCCATAGCTCTTCGACAGCCCGCGAACCGTCAGGAACGGCATCGTCGCCTCGGCACTCGTCATGGCGTCGGTCCTCTGCGTCTCGGCCGGCGCGCCGGCCGCGCGCCGGGGTTGATCCGGAAGCCCTACTTCTTGGCGGCCGCCTTGCTCTCGTAGCGGCGCGACCACTCGGCCAGGATGCGCTCGCGGTTCTCGGCCATCCAGCCGAGATCGTTCTTGATCATGCCCGCCTCGGCGTTGGCCGGATAGTTCGCCGGGGCGCTCGCCGCGCCCGGATAGGCGACGATCGCGTAGCTCTTGGCGTAGACCTCGTTCGCGCCCTTGCTGGCGCCCCAATCGGCGACCTTGCGGGCGAGCGCCAGGTTCTTCGTCGTCGCGACGACCGCCAGGGCCTCCTCGTCCCAGCCCGTGCCGTCCTGGGGCACGACCACCTCGATCGGCGCGCCCTTGCTCTTCTCGGCAGCCCCGCGCATGTCGAGCGACAGGCCGGCGACCCGCTCGCCGCGGGCGGCCTGGACGCAGGGCGCCGAGCCCGAATGCAGGTAGGCGGCCATGTTCTCGTGGAGCTTGTCCATGAAGGCCCAGCCCTTCTCCTCGCCCATGCTCTGCAGCCAGCCGGCCACCATCAGGTAGCCGGTGCCCGAGGAGGCCGGGTGGGGCATCACGATCTTGCCCTTGAGGCCGGGGGCCAGCAGGTCGGACCAGCGCGCGGGCGTGCCGATCCCGTCGCGGGACGCCTCGGCGGTGTTGAAGCAGACGACGCCCAGATAGGCGTCCATGCCGGTCCAGGTATAGGGCGCCTTCGGGTCCCGGAACTCGGCCTTGAGGGCGTCGGCGCCTTGCGGCTTGTACTCGGCTAGGAGGCCGAGCTTCTCGAACATCAGGAGGCTCGAAGCCGCGAGGCCGATCACCAGATCGGCGCGCGGGTTCTCCTTCTCGGCCAGGAAACGCGCCGTGATCACCCCGGTCGAGTCGCGGACCCAGACCACCTCGACCTCCGGCACCGCCCGCTCGATGCTGGCCTTCACGGGGCCGAGCTGGTCGTTCTCGAGGGCCGTGTAGATCGTGAGCTTGGTGCGATCGGCTGCCTGCGCGGCCGATCCAAGTAGGGCAAGGGCAAGCGCGAGGGATCCGAGGGCTTTCATGAGTCTGGCTCCGATGTCGTACCGTCACATTCCTATATGTCCGGCGACATGACAGTAGAACGACAAATTCTGCCCTCGACAAGATCCTTGTTTTTGCAACGCACGACCAGTAATTGTGCAGTTTCGATCAATATTGTTGGCGATTAATCGGAAACGCATCTTTGCTGCCCGGCACGCTGTGCTGGGCAGTGATGATCGTTCGGGTTTCGGCGCGCCGCCCGTGCGGCGCGTGCCTCAGCAGGCTTGCGGCATGCGGCCCGCGGCGAGCAATCCTTCGATGTCCTGCACGACACCCGGCAGGTCGGCGATCGTGTCGATCAGGAAGTGGGGCCTCGACTCGGCAAATAGCGCCGCGATGCGGGTCCGCTCGGCGGCGAGGCGCTCCGGCGGCAGCGCCCGGAACGCCTCGTAGCTGAGCCCCAGCGCGTTGCCCGAGCAGGTCAGCGCCACGGTCCACATCCCGGCGCGCCGCCCTTCGAGGATGCCCGGCACGGTGTCGTCGACCTTGACGCAGGCGGCGACGTCGTCGACGCCGAGGGCGATGACGTTGGCGAGGGCCTGCGCCGGCCAGGGGCGGCCGTTCGGGACCTCGTCGGTCGCCACCACGTGGTCGGCGACGTAGCCGTTCTGGCGCGCCAGCGCGACGACGCGCTCCATCACGCGCGCGGGGTAGCCCGAGCAGGAGCCGATCTGGATGTCCCTGGCGCGCAGGGCCGCGATCGCCTCGAGCGCCCCCGGGATCAGGGCGGAATGCTCCGCGATCTTCTCGATCTGGAGCGGCATGAAGCGCTCGTAGATCGCCGTCACGTCGTCGTCCGTGGCCTCGCGCCCGAACCTTGCCGCGTAGCGCGCCGCGATCTCGGGCTGGTCGCAGAGCGTGCGGATATGGTCCCACTTGCCCATGCCCATGGGGCCGCGGGCCTCCGCGAGGCTGATAGCGACGCCGAACTCGCCGAAGGCCTCCACGAAGATCTGGGTCGGCGCGAAGGAGCCGAAATCGACGACCGTTCCAGCCCAATCCAAGATCGCGGCCTGGAGCTTGCGTGGGGTCTCGTAGGGCATGGCGGGTGTCCCCGGGGCTGGCATTCGGCGGGAAGGGGCGGTCAGATCGTCTCGATCTTCATCGCGCGGAGGGTGTCCGCGACGGCGTCCACGGCGCGCTCCATCTCGGCGGATCCGACGCTGCCGATGCAGCCGACCCGGAAGGTTTCGAGCTCGGTGAGCTTTCCCGGATAGAGGATGAAGCCCTTGGCGCGCACGGCCTCGTAGAATTCGGTGAAGCGATAACGGCCGTCGCGCGGCGCGTGGAAGGTCACGATGATGGGCGCCTGGATCTCGGGGGCGAGGAAGCTGCGCAGGCCGAGCTTCGCCATCCCGGCGATCAGGACTTGGCAGTTGCGCGCGTAGCGGGCGTGGCGCGCCGGCAGGCCGCCCTCTTCCTCGTATTGCAGCAAGGCCTCGTGCAGGGCCGCGACCACGTGGGTCGGCGGCGTGAAGCGCCACTGGCCGGTGCGCTGCATGTAGAGGTGCTGGTCGCGCAGATCGAGGGCGAGGGAGGCGGTGTTGCCCGCGCTGGCCAGGAGCGCTTCGCTGCGGGCGATCACGAAGCCCATGCCGGGCACGCCTTCGAGGCACTTGCCCGAGGCCGCGATCAGGGCCTCGAAGGGGATTTGGCGCGCGTCGATCGGCAGCGCCCCGAAGGAGCTCATCGCGTCGATGATGAGGGCGCGGCCGTGGCGCGCCACCACCGCGGCGATCGCCTCCAGCGGGTTGAGGATGCCCGTGCTGGTCTCGCAATGGATCAGCCCGACATGGCTGATCGCCCGGTCCGCCGCGAGCAGCCGGTCCACGGCCTCCGGGGTCGTCGGAACATCGTCGCCGGTCTCGTGGATCACGTGGTCGCGCCCGAGCGCCTCGCAGATCTTCGCGAGCCGCTTGCCGTAGGCGCCGTTCACGCAGACCAGCACCTTGCCGCGGCGCGGCACGAAGGTGCCGATGGCCGCCTCGACCGCGAAGGTCCCGCTGCCTTGGAGCGGCACGCAGACATGGCTGCCGGTGCCATGGGCGATGGCCACGAGCTTGTCGCAGAGGCTGGCGGTCAGCGCATTGAAGCTGCCGTCCCAGGAGCCCCAATCCGTCAGCATCGCGGCGCGGGTGCGCTCCGAGGTGGTCAGGGGGCCAGGCGTCAGGAGGATGGGCGTCAGGAGGATGGGCGCGGAGGCTGCTGTCATGATCGTCCTGCCGAGGCTCGCCTACCCGAGCGAATCCGCGAGGCGGTGGGTCTCGGGACGGGCGGATCTTGCGTTCGGGCCATCCATCAGATCAAATCGTTTGTCGTAATGCCTGCCATCAGTCTCGTCGATAGGCGCCGATGAACCTGTTCCAGCTCCGCGCCTTCGACGCCGTCTCGCGCGAGGGCAGCTTCACCCGGGCGGCCAAGCGGCTCTGCATCAGCCAGCCGGCGGTGACCGGGCACATCAAGGCGCTGGAGGAGCGCTACGACCTCGTGCTGTTCCGCCGGACGGCGCGCAGCGTCGCGCTGACGCCCCAGGGTCACGCCCTCGCGGCGCTGACCGGGCCGCTCTTCGGCCTCGTCGAGCAGGCCGAGGACCTGTTGCTCGCCAACCGCGCCCTCGTTTCCGGCCGCATCGAGATCGCGGTGGACGGCCCGCACGTCGTCATGCCCCTGCTGGCGCGCCTGCGCGAGAGCCACCCTGGCATCACCGTGAGCCTGATCCTCGGCAATGCCGCCGAGACCTGCGAGGCGCTCCTGGCCGAGCGGGCGAGCATCGGCGTGGTCACCGAGGTGCAGCCCCATCCCGACCTGCATATCGAGGAGATCGCGGCCTCGCGCATCTGCGTGGTCCTCCCGCGGGGCCATGCCCTCGCGGACGAGGCCGAGATCGACCTCCGCCGCCTCGATGGCGCCGCGATGGTGCTGCGCGAGCCGACCTCGGTCACGCGCCGGACCTTCGATGCGGCCTGCCGCCGCCGCGGCGTCGCGCCCGCGATCCTGATGGAGCTCGACAGCCGCGAGGCGGTGATCGAGGCCGCCGCCGCCGGCCTCGGCCTCGGCATCGTCTCCTCCCTGGAGCGCGGCGAGGATGCCCGCATCCGCGCGGTGCCGATCGCGGGTCCGGACCTCGTCAACCGGCACGCCATCGCGTGCCTCGCGCGCCGGCGCAACCTGCGCCTGATCCGCGCCGTCTTCGACCTCGCCCGGAGCCTTGGCCCGCACAACCGCGATGCCGGCCGGGACCGTGGCGGCATGAGCCCCGGGAAGCACGCATGAGCCAGCCGCCCCGTCCCATCGCGGCCCGGCGGCATGACGAGATCCTGCGGCGCCTCTCCGCCGACGGCAATGTCAGCGTCGAGGAGATGGCATTGGTCTTCGACGTCTCGCGGGAGACGATCCGGCGCGATCTCAAGGCGCTCGCCGGCCGCGGCCACCTCGCCATCGTGCATGGGGGCGCGACGCGCCGGGCCGACGAGCCGGCGCTGGCCGATCGGCAGAGCGACAACCCGGAGGGCAAGGCCGCGATCGGCCGGGCCGGCGCCCGCCTCGTCGAGGACGGCATGGTCGTCCTCCTGGATTCCGGCGCGACCACGCTCGCCCTGGCGCACGCGCTTGCCGGGCTCGACCCGAGCGCGTCGCGGGAAAGGCCGGCCTGGACCGGGCTGACGATCTGCACCAACAGCCTGCCGATCGGGCTCTGCCTCTGTCGGATCCCCGGCATCCGGGTCCACATGCTCGGCGGCGAGGTGAGCGTCGGCGACGAGGCCGCCTTCGGCACCGAGGCGATCGCGGCGCTCGCCCGGTTCCGGGCCGACCTCGCCTTCGTGGGGGCGGGCGGCATCTCGTCCGCGGGCGAGATCACCGACTTCGCCCTGCTCCCGACCGATCTGCGCGCCCGCATGCTGGCCTCGGCCGAGCGCGCCTACATCGTGGCCGACCGCACGAAGTTCGGCCGCCTCACCCCGATCCGGCTCCAGCCGATCCCGCGGGGCACCGGGCTCATCGTCGACGCGGCCCCACCGCCCGCCATGGCGGGCGCGCTCGCCGAGCGCGGCCTCGACCTCGTCCTGGCCCGTTGATGTGAGATTTTGTGGTTTTTTGTTGTATTTTCTGACGGGCCTCGGCTAGGGCTGGGCAGCCGCAGGAGATGCCGCCGATGACCGCCAGCGCTTTCCCGACCCAGGCCCGGACCGTGATCATCGGGGGCGGCATCGTCGGCACGTCGATCGCCTACCATCTCGTGGGTCTCGGCCATCGCGACGTGGTCCTGCTGGAGAAGGACCGCCTGTCGAGCGGGACGACCTGGCACTCCGCCGGCCTCGTCGGGCAATTGCGCCAGCAGGCGAGCCTGACCCGGATGATCCGCTACTCCACGGGGCTCTACGAGCGCCTGGAGGCCGAGACGGGGCTCGCCACCGGCTGGAAGCGCTGCGGCTCCCTCACGGTCGCCCGCACGCCCGAGCGCATGACGGTGCTGGCCCGCAACGTCGCCAGCGCCCGGGCCCAGGGCGTCGAGATCGAGCGTCTCGATCCCGCCGAGGCCGGCCGGCTCTGGGCGCCGATGCGCCACGAGGACCTCCTCGGCGCGGTCTGGCTGCCCGGCGACGGCAAGGCCAACCCCTCCGACGTCACGGCGGCGCTCGCCCGCGGCGCCCGGCTCGGGGGTGCGCGCCTCTTCGAGCGGACCGGGGTCCGGTCGATCGAGACGGTGGCGGGCCGGGTCGCGGCGGTGGTCACCGACCGGGGCCGCATCGCCTGCGAGACCCTGGTGATCGCGGCCGGCCAGTGGTCGCGCCAGGTCGGCGCCCTCTGCGGCGTGTCGGTGCCCCTGCATTCGGCCGAGCACATGTACATCGTCACCGACGCGATCCCGGGGGTGAGCCCGGACCTGCCGGTGATGCGCGACCCCGACGGCTACATCTATTTCAAGGAGGAGGTCGGCGGCCTCGTGATGGGCGGGTTCGAGCCGCAGGCCAAGCCCTGGGGCATGGACGGCATCCCGGAGGATTTCGCGTTCCAGCTCCTGCCCGACGACTGGGACCAGTTCGAGATCCTGATGGAGAACGCGATCCGGCGCGTGCCCGCCCTGGAGACCGCGCCGGTCAAGCTGTTCCTCAACGGCCCGGAGAGCTTCACGCCGGACAACAATTGCCTGCTCGGCCCATCGCCCGATTGCGCCGGCGTCTACGTGGCCGCGGGCTTCAACTCGGCGGGCATCGCGCTCGGGGGCGGGGCCGGGCGCGCGCTCGCCGAGTGGCTCGTCGCGGGCGAGCCGACCGACGACCTCTGGGCCGTCGACATCCGGCGCTTCGCGCGGTTCAACGCCAACCCGACCTGGCTGCACGACCGGGTCAAGGAGACCCTCGGCCTGCACTACGCCATGCCCTGGCCGAACCGGGAGCTCGTCTCGGCCCGCCCGCTGCGCCGCTCGCCGCTCTATGACCGGCTCGCCGCGAAGGGGGCGGTGTTCGGCGCGAAGATGGGCTGGGAGCGCCCGAACCTCTTCGATGCGCAGATCGCGGCGGCCGGGCCCGCCTACACCTTCGGGCGCGGGGCCTGGACCGGGGCGGTCGCGGCCGAGCAGCGCGCGATCCGCGAGGGCGTCGGCCTCGTCGACATGACGAGCTTCGGCAAGCTCCTGGTCCAGGGCCGCGACGCCCTCGCGGTGCTGCAGGAGATCTGCTGCGCCGACATGGCCATGGAGCCCGGCGAGAGCCGCTACAGCCCGATCCTGAACGCCCGCGGCGGCTTCGAGAGCGAGGTGACGGTGGCCCGGCTCGCCGCGGATTCCTTCCTGGTCATCACCGGCTCGGGGCAGGCGGTCCGCGACGAGCACCTCCTGCGCAGCCGCATCCCGGCCGCGGCCTGCGCGGTG
Organism: Methylobacterium soli; assembly: GCF_008806385.1. Classification (GTDB taxonomy): domain Bacteria; phylum Pseudomonadota; class Alphaproteobacteria; order Rhizobiales; family Beijerinckiaceae; genus Methylobacterium; species Methylobacterium soli. The sequence goes on along the minus strand of NZ_VZZK01000029.1, from coordinate 31,793 downwards.
GTCACCGACATGACCTCCGCCTACGCCGTGCTGGCGCTCGCCGGCCCGCGCGCCGCCGAGCTTCTCGGGCGGGTGAGCCGGTCGGGGACCGGGTCGATCCCGCCCGGGTTGGGGTCGATCCCGCACGGGATCGGGACGATCCCGCACGGGATCGATACGATCCCGCAAGAGGGGCTGCGCGAGATCGATGTCGGCTACGCCACCCTCCGGGCGGTGCGGCGCAGCTATGTCGGCGGGGACGGGTTCGAGCTCATCGTGCCGACGGAGTTCGCGGCCGGCGTCTACGACACCCTGACGGCGGCGGGCGAAGCGCTGGGTCTGCGCGATGTCGGCGCCTACGCGGTCGACGCGCTGCGGATCGAGATGGGCTACGCCGCCTGGGGCCGCGATATCGGACCCGACGTCACGCCCTTCGAGGCCGGCCTCGGCCACGTCGTGCGCTTCGACAAGCCGGCCTTCGCGGGTCGCGAGGCGCTCGTCGCCGCGCGGGACGCCGTGCCGGACCGCCGCCTCGTCTCGCTCTTCGTCGATCTGCCGGGCGACGTGATGGCCTGGGGCGGCGAGCTGATCCTCGAGGAGGGCCGGCCGGTCGGCGAGGTCACCTCGGCGGCGCTCAGCGCGACCCTCGGGGGCCTCGTGGCCATCGGGCGGATCGCGACGGGGGGCCTCGGCCTCGACCAGGCGGGCCTCGACGCGCGCAGGTTCGAGATCGAGGTCGCCGGCCGCCGCGTCCCCGCCTGGCTCGGGCTCACGCCCTACCGGGCCCGTTCGGACCGACGCGGCGACGCCGCATGAGGTCCAGCCTATGAGTCCCGCCGCATGAGTCTTGCCGCATGAGACCCGCCGCATGAGTCCCGCCGTCTTCGCCGCAGTCCTCGCCGGCGCCTGCATGCATGCGGGCTGGAACGCGATGGTGAAGCTGCGCCTCGAGCCGATCCTCACCATGGCGCTGATCACGGCGGCGGCGGGCGTGATCGCCCTGCCGGCGCTCGCCTGGTTCGGCCTGCCGCGGTTCGAGGCCTGGCCGTGGCTCCTCGGCTCGATCCTGCTGCATCTCGGCTACTACGTCGCGCTGACGGAGGCCTACCGGCACGCCGACATGAGCCAGGTCTACCCGATCGCCCGGGGCAGCGCGCCGCTGCTGACGATGCTGGTCTCGGTCGTGATCCTGCGCGAGGCCGTGGCGCCGCTCGCCGGGCTCGGCATCCTGCTCCTCTGCGCCGGCGTCGGCCTGATCGCGCTTAGCCGCGGCAAGGGGCAGCGGCTGCGGCCGCAGGCCCTCGCCTATGCGGGGCTGACCGCGCTCCTGATCTGCGGCTACACCCTGGTGGACGGGATCGGGGCGCGCGTGGCCGAGAATCCCCACGCCTATTCCGCCGCCCTGTTCGTGGTGGACGGGATCCCGCTCCTGCTGTTCGTGCTGTGGCGGCGGGGCAGGGCGGTCCTGGAGCCGATGCGGCGGGTCCTGGTCCCGGGGATGATCGGGGGCCTCCTGTCCCTCGGCTCCTACTGGATCGCGATCTGGGCGATGACGGTGGCGCCGATTCCGCTGGTGGCGGCGACGCGCGAGACCAGCGTACTCTTCGCGGTCCTGATCTGCGTGACCATCCTGAAGGAGCCGCTTCCGGCGACCCGGGCCACCGCGGCCCTCCTGGTCGTCGTCGGGGTCGCCGCGATGCGGCTGGCCTGAGGGGCTCAGCCGCGGATGCCGAGCCAGCTCGGCCGCGGATGCGGCTTCGGGCCGATCGAGCCCGTGGCCACCGGATCCGTCGTCCGCAGGGCGAAGGGATTGACCCCGCGCCGATCCGCGAGGTCGGCCGAGTAGAGCGCCGCGGCCACGAGCGCCCCGATCGCCAGCGTCGCCGTCGCGACCCGCCAAACCTGACGCAGGATACCGAGCATCACCGCAACCTCGCTGCCCGCGAGACTGAGCGATCACGGTTAGGGATCAACTAACGGTTCGGTTCAAATTCGGACCTATTCGATCCTGCGGCGGGTCGGGCGGAAGGCGGCGGCGAGGGATATGGGGGCCGCCATCGAAGCTGCCGAGGGGAGGGCGAGGGTCGTAAGCGCCGTCGGGTCGCATGGGCCGGCTTGGGCGCCCCTGCGTGATCGTCCGATCTCGGCACCTTTATGCATCTTGAAGTTGTGTTCATCGCGAAGCCGCCGCCCCGCTCAGGCCGGGAGGGTGGGCAGGATCGCGTTGACCCAGAGCACGACGGTCCGGGTCGTCGCCGAGGGGTTGCCGAAGCGGTGGGGCCGGCGGCTCGCGAAGCGGAAGCTGTCGCCCGTCGCGAGCCGCAGCGTCTGGTCCTCCACGGTGAGCACGAGGTCCCCTTCGAGCACCAGCCCGGCCTCCTCGCCATCGTGGCTGAACGAATCGTCGCCGGTGCTCGCCTTCGGCTCGAGCACGGTCCGGAACAGGCTCAAACCCCCGGCCGTGCCGCTCGGCGTCAGCAATTGCTTGGTGATTCCCGCCCGCCAGAGCCACAGGTTCGGGCGGTCCTGCTCGCGGGTGACGATCGCGTCGTCGCGGGCCTCGGTCTCGGAGCCGAACAGGCCCGCCAGCCCCGTCTGCAGGGTGTCGGCCAGGAGGGCGAGCATGCGCAAGGAGGGCGAGGACAGCCCGCGCTCCACCTGGCTGAGGAAGCCGATCGACACGCCGGTGCTCGCCGCGACCTTCTCGAGGGACAGGCCGCGCGCGAGCCGCAGCGCCCTGAGGCGCTGCCCGACCGCCACGTCGACGGCATCGCCCGATGACATGACCTGTCCGCTCGTTCTGCCCATGCCGAACTGCCCAGCCCGAACTGCCGCTACGGAAACCGCCTGCAACCGAAACACGCTTTCATGCACGTGAAATCGACTTGCGTCATGCCGCCGGTTATGCCGTAATCTTCACGTACATGAAAGTGTCGATCGAGCCGCGGCGCCGGTTTCGCTGCCGCAGGAGGATTGAGAGATGCGCTATCTCGTTCGTGCAGCCTGCCTCGCCCTGGCGACGCTCGTCGTCCCGCCCGCGCAGGCCGAGCCGGCCCTCCGGGTCGGCGCCACGCCCACCGGGCTCCCCTTCACCTTCCTCGACACGAAGACGAACAGCATCCAGGGCGTCATGGTCGACCTGATCAACGCGGTCGGGAAGGAGGCGGGCTTCGTGCCGGCGGTGGAGCCGCTGCAATTCTCGACCCTGATCCCGGCGCTCACGGCCCGGAAGATCGACCTGATCTCGGCCGCGATGTTCATCACGCCCCAGCGCCGGGAGGTCGTGGACTTCTCCGAGCCGGTCTACAGCTACGGCGAGGGCCTGATCGTCCCGAAGGCGGACACCAAGGCCTATTCCACCTTCGAGGACCTCAAGGGCGAGACCGTCGGCGCCCAGGTCGGCACCGCCTTCGTCGAGCCGCTGAAGAAGTCCGGCCTCTTCGCCGAGGTGAAGATCTACGACACCATCCCGGACATCATCCGGGACGTGAATTCCGGGCGCCTCAAGGCCGGCTTCGCCGACAGCCCGATCCTCGCCTACTACGTCAAGCAGGGCACCTTCCAGGGCGTGCGCATGGTCGAGGGCTTCAAGCCGCGCGTGACCGCCTCCATCGGGGTCGCCCTGCGCAAGGGCGAGGGCGACCTGCTGCAGCGGATCAACGCGGCCATCGCCAAGCTCAAGCAGGATGGCGGCCTCAAGGCGATCCTCGACAAGTGGGGCCTGCAGCCCTCCGCCGACCCGTCCTGAGCCACCTCTGACCGGAAGGCCGCCGGATGACCGAGTTCCTCTCCGACGCGCGGGAATTCCTGCCGATCCTGTTCCAGGGCGTGCAGCTCACGGTCCTGATCACGGTCGCGTCGCTCGCGGTCTCGACGGTGCTGGGCCTGTTCTGGGCGATGCTCCGGGTCTCGGGCAGCCGGGTCCTGTCGGGATTCAGCGTGGTGATGGTCAACATCCTGCGCGGCATCCCGATCATCGTGCAGCTCTTCTACATCTACTTCGTGCTGCCCGAATTCGGCGTCTCGCTCACCGCCGTCCAGGCGGGCATCATCGGGCTCGGCATCGCCTACTCGGCCTATCAGGCCGAGAATTTCCGGGCCGGGATCGAGGCGGTGGACCGCGGCCAGGTCGAGGCGGCCCAGGCCATCGGCATGGGCTGGTGGCTCACCATGCGGCGGGTGGTGCTGCCGCAGGCGATCCGCATCGCCCTGCCGCCCTACGGCAACCTCATGATCATGATGCTCAAGGATTCCTCGCAGGCCTCGACCATCACGGTCGCGGAGCTGGCCCTGCAGGGCAAGCTCATCGCCTCCTCGACCTTCAAGAACACCAGCGTCTTCACCCTCGTGGCCCTGATGTATCTCGCGCTCAGCCTGCCCCTGATCCTGCTCGTGCGCCATCTCGAGAAACGGGCGGATCGTTCATGATTTGCCTCACGGACGTGCACAAGCATTACGGCTCGCTGGAGGTCATCAAGGGCGTCTCCGCGGAGGTCGCCAAGGGCGAGGTCGTGTGCATCATCGGGCCGTCCGGCTCCGGAAAGTCCACGCTCCTGCGCTGCGTCAACGGCCTCGAGGCCTATGACGGCGGCGAAATCCGGGTGTCGGGCACCCGCGTCGACCGCAACGCCCGCAGCATCCGCGAGATCCGCACTCGCGTCTCGATGGTGTTCCAGCGCTTCAACCTGTTCTCGAACCGGACGGCGCTCGAGAACGTCGTCGAGGGTCCGATCCACGTGAAGCGCGAGCCGCGGGCCGAGGCGCAGGAGCGCGCCCGCGCGCTGCTGGCGAAGGTCGGACTCACCGGCAAGGAGGACGCCTATCCGCGGGAATTATCCGGAGGCCAGCAGCAGCGCGTCGCCATCGCGCGGGCGCTCGCCATGCGGCCCGACGCGATCCTGTTCGACGAGCCGACCTCCGCCCTGGATCCGGAACTCGTCGGCGACGTGCTGCGCGTCATGCGCGGCCTCGCCGAAGAGGGCATGACCATGCTGGTGGTGACCCACGAGATGGGATTCGCCCGCGAGGTGGCCGACCGCGTCCTCTTCCTCGATGGCGGCGTGCTGGTGGAGCAGGGCCCCGCCGCGGACATCCTCAGCCGGCCGGCCCATCCGCGCACGCAGGACTTCCTGCGCCGGGTGCTGAACCCACTCTAGCGCGACGATCGACCGGCGAGACCCCACAGGCACACAGGCGAGCTGACGCGTGGCGGAACCCTTCCCTCTCGAACCCTCCCTCTGGGCCGCCACCGCGGCACCGGCTCCGGAGACTCCACCGCTCGACCGGTCGGGCCAGGCCGATGTCGTTATCGTCGGCGCGGGCTATTGCGGCCTGTCGACGGCCCTGCACCTCGCCGAGCGCGGCATCCGGCCGGTCGTCCTCGAGGCGCGCGAGGTCGGCTTCGGCGGCTCGGGGCGCAATGGCGGGCAGGTCATCCCCGGCCTCAAGTTCGACCCCGACGACCTCGTCGCCAAGTTCGGGCAGGAGCGCGGCGCGCGCCTCGCGCGCTTTGCCGGCAGCACCGCCGACACGGTGTTCGGCCTGATCGAGACGCATAACCTCGACGTGCCCCACCGGCGCAACGGCTGGATCCAGGGCGCGCATACGCCGGCCGGACTCGACGAGGTCGGGCGGCGGGCCGAGCAATGGGCCCGCCTCGGGGCCCCGGCGCGGGCCCTCGACAAGGGCGAGACGGACCGGCTCCTCGGCACCGAGCGCTATCTCGGCGGCTGGCTCGACGGCCGGGGCGGAGCCGTCCAGCCCCTGAGCTACGCCCGGGGCCTCGCGCGCGCCGCCCAGGCCGCCGGCGCGACCATTCACGGCAACAGCCCCGTCACGGGCCTGAGGCGCGCGCGCGACGGCTGGCACGTGACGACCGCGCGGGGCGCCAGCCTCAGGGCCGAGCGGGTGATCCTCTGCACCAACGGCTATACCGGCCCGCTCTGGCCCGACCTCGCCGAAAGCATCATCGCGGCGAATTCCTTCCAGGTCGCGACGGCGCCCCTGTCCGACAATCTGCGCCGCTCGATCCTGCCGGAGGGGCACGTCTCCTCCGACACCCGCAAGCTCCTGCTGTATTTCCGCCTCGACCATACCGGCCGGCTGCTCCTCGGCGGCCGCGGCCCGTTCCGCGAGCCGCGCGGGCCGGCGGATTGGGCGCATCTCGAGCGCATCGTCGGCAAGCTGTTTCCCCAGCTCGGCGCCGTCACCTTCGATTACCGCTGGTGCGGCCGGGTCGCGATCACGCGGGATTTCCTGCCCCACCTGCACGAGCCGGAACCGGGCCTGTTCATCGATATCGGCTGCCAGGGGCGGGGCGTCGGCCTCCAATCCGCGATGGGGCGGGCGATCGCCGAGTATGTCGCCACCGGCAATGCCGAGGCGCTGCCCGTCGCCCCGACGCCGGTCGCGCGGCTTCCCCTCCACGCGCTCCACCGCGTCTACGTGTCGGCCGTGATCGCGTGGTATCGCCTGAACGATGGCGGCATGCGCTGAGATGACGAACCCGATTGCCCTGGTCACGCGCGGGGATGCGGCGACGCAGGAGGAATGGCGCGCGGCGCTGGCCGCTGCCATGCCCGAGGAGACGATCCTTCCCTTCTCGGTGCTGAGCGCCGAGCAGCGCCGGCAGGCCGACATCGCCATCGTCGCAAATCCCGATCCCGCGGATGTCGCCGCGCTCCCGAACCTCGCCTGGGTGCAGAGCCTCTGGGCCGGCGTCGAGCGGCTGGTCGGCGAGCTCGGCGCGGACGCCCCCCCGATCGTTCGGCTCATCGACCCGGAATTGTCGCGGGCGATGGCGGAGGCCGTCCTCGCCTGGACCCTCTATCTCCACCGCGACATGCCGGCCTATGCCGGGCAGCAGCGCCGGCGGGTCTGGCAGGCGCTTCCCTATCGCGCGCCGTCGCGGACACGGGTCGGGCTGCTCGGCCTCGGCGCGCTCGGCGCCGCCGCCGCCGCCTGCCTGCTCCGCGCCGGCTTCTCGGTGGCGGGCTGGAGCCGATCCGAGCAAACGCTGCCCGGCATAAAGACCGCGACCGGCGCCGCCGGGCTGTCCGGCCTCCTGGCGCACAGCGACATCGTGGTCTGCCTCCTGCCGCTGACCGCCGAGACGCGCGGTCTCCTGGACGGCGCGCGGCTCGCGCAGATGAAGCCCGGCGCGAGCCTGATCAACTTCGCCCGCGGACCGATCGTCGTGACCCCGGACCTGATCGCGGCGCTGGATTCGAGGCACCTCGCTCACGCCATCCTCGACGTCTTCGACGTGGAGCCCTTGCCCCCGGATTCCGCCCTCTGGGATCACCCGCGGGTGACGGTGCTGCCCCATATCTCGGCGCCGACGGACCGCGTCTCGGCCGCCGGGATCGTCGCCGCCAACGTGCGCCGCTACCGCGCGAGCGGGCGATGTCCGGAGGCGGTCGATCGGGCCCGCGGCTATTGAGGCCTTGATGCCGGAGGCGGTCCCCGGCGCGCCCCGCGATGGCGCCGTCGGTTCCGGGCCGGCTGGGCGGTGCCGGGCTGGTACGGGATTTGCCGAACGCCCGCGGGTTGCGGGCGAGGCAGATGCGGCCGGGCAGCCCGGTGGGTTCGGCCTGGATTTGCTCCGGGCTACGTGACTCGACGCACAGCGAAAAAAGACCTTCGCGGCAGAATCTGGACAGGAACGGGAAGCGGGTATGCGTGAGCGGGTCGATGTCGCGGTGGTTGGCCTCGGCGCCATGGGCAGCGCCGTCCTGTACCAGCTCGCCCGGAGCGGGGCGGAGGTCGTCGGTCTCGATCGCTTCGCGCCGCCCCACGCGCTGGGCTCGAGCCACGGCGAGACCCGGATCACCCGCCAGGCCGTCGGCGAAGGCGGCGATTACGTGCCCTTCGTCCTCGCCTCTCACCGCATCTGGCGCGAGCTCGAGGCGGCAACCGGCGAGACCCTGCTCACCTCCTGCGGCGTGCTGGTCCTGTCCCCGGGCCAGGGCGAGACCCTGCACCATGGCAAGCCGGATTTCGTGGCGCGTTCGGTCGCGGTGGCGGAGGCGTCCGGTATCCCGCACGCGGTGCTCGACGGGCGCGCGGTCGCCCGGCAATTCCCGCAATTCCTGAACCTCGCCGGCGACGAGAAGGCCTATTTCGAGCCCGGCGGCGGCTACGTCGCGCCGGAGCGCTGCATTGCCGCGCAGCTGGCGCAGGCGGTGGCGCACGGGGCCGAGATCCGCACGGGCACGGATGTCCGCGCGATCGCGCAGGACGGCGCGGGCGTGCGCATCGAGACCCCGGACGGCACGCTCCGAGCCGACCGGGTGGTCGTGGCGGCAGGCGCCTGGGCAGCGCCCCTCCTCGGCGATCCCTTCGGACGGCTGCTCGCGGTCAACCGGCAGGTCCTGCACTGGTACGCCCTCGACGACACGACGCCCTTCGGGCCCGACGCGCCGGTCTTCATCTGGATGCACGGGCCGCGGGAGGTCGATTATTTCTACGGCTTCCCGCCGATGCCCGGCGAGCGCCGGATCAAGGTCGCGACCGAGCAATACGCCGCCTCCACCACGGCCGACGCGGTCGACCGGATGGTGAGCGCGGCCGAATCGGCCGAGATGTATCGCCAGCACGTGCAGGGGCGGCTGGCCGGCGCGACGCCGGAGGTCGCGCAGGCGGCGGCCTGCCTCTACACCGTGACGCCGGACCGCGGCTTCATCATCGACCGGCACCCGGAGCAGGACCGCATCCTCGTCGTCTCCGCCTGTTCGGGCCACGGCTTCAAGCATTCCGCCGGCATCGGCGAGGCGGTGGCCGGGTTGCTCGCGCGGGGGCGAAGCCCCGTCGACCTCGCGCCCTTCGCGCTCGGCCGCTTCCGCTAGGGCGCCCCGCCGCAGGGGAGGCCGGTCGGGCGCGGCCGCTGGCCTCTGCCTTGCTTGTATACAATCGGTCGGCACCGCACCGGTGAAGCGCAGTCAGCCGTTGCACTCGGCGCGGCAAGCGTCGATCCTCGCAATCGACGTTGCGAGGTTCCAGCCCCCGAATTCATCCAGAAAGGCGTGATCCCATGCGTAAGACGACCTGTGCCCTGATCCACGCGGCCGCAATCCTGTCAGGGCTCGGCTTCGGCCTCGGGACGGCCGGTGCCGCCGACGGCGTCGACGCGATCAAGCAGCGCGGAACGCTCGTCGTCGGCGTCAAGGCGGATTACAAGCCCTTCGGCTTCCGTGACCCGAGCGGCACCATCATCGGCATCGAGCCGGATCTCGCGGCCGACGTCGCCAAGCGTCTCGGCGTCAAGCTCGAACTCGTGCCCGTGGTCTCCTCGAACCGGATCGAGTTCCTGCAGCAGGGCAAGGTCGACCTCCTGATCGCGACGGTCTCGGACAAGCCCGAGCGCCGCCGGGTCGTCCAGGCGATCGACCCGCAATATTACTCGGACTTCGTCAACGTGCTGCTGCCCAAGAAGTCGGGCATCAAGGATTGGGCCGAGCTGAAGGGCAAGCCCGTCTGCGCCACCTCGGGCGCCTGGTACAACAAGGACATCGCCCGCACCTACGGGGCGGAGATCGTCGCCTTCGACGGGTCGGAGAAGCCGCTCTTCGCGCTCAAGCAGGGCAATTGCGTCGGCTATCTCTACGACCAGACCTTCATCCAGGGCCGCCTGCTCGACGAGGAGTGGAAGGCCGAATACGCCATGCCGCTGAAGGGCGTGCTCGAGGCCCCGTGGATCATGGCGGTGGCGCCCGGCAATTCTACCCTGCAGGCGCTCCTCGAGACCACGACCAAGGACTGGATGAAGACCGGGTTCGTCGTCGCGGAGGAGAAGAAGTGGGGCATCGAGCCGACGGATTACTCGAAGGCGATGCACGAGAAGTACAAGAACGCCACCAATTGAGGCCGAGCGCCCGCGCGGGGGCCCGGCGCCGCGCCGGGCTGCCCGGGCCGGAATCGTCAACCTGAGCCGGGGGCCTGCCCCCCGGCCGCCGAGAGTTGCTTGATGGATGTCATCCCGGACTGGTTCCAGCGTCTCTACGAGAGCACCGGCCTCAACTTCACGGTGTTCTACGATTCCTACGATTTCCAGCGCTATCTCAACGGTTTGAAGACGACGCTCTTCCTCGGCATCAGCACGATCCTCGTCAGCCTGGTCATCGGCGCGGTCGGGGCGCTCCTGCAGAGCGGCCCCTCGCGGACCCTGCGCGGCCTCGTCAACGGCTATGTCGTGCTCTTCCGCAACACGCCGCCGCTGGTGCAGATCTTCTTCTTCTATTTCGGCCTCGGCACCCTGCTGCCGGCGGCCGAGAGCGCCTCGGGCCTGCGCGAGCCGATCCTCAACAACGTCCAGTGGGCGATCATCTCGCTGTCGCTGTTCGCCGGCGCCTTCAACGTCGAGATCTTCCGCTCCGGCATCGAGGCCGTTCCGAAGACCACCGTCGAGGCCGCCGAGTCCCTCGGCTATACCCGCCTCAAGGCCTACCTGTTCATCATCCTGCCGCTTGCCCTGCGCATCTGCCTGCCGGCCCTGAACAACAACCTCATCAATCTCCTGAAGACCACGACCCTCGCCTACGCGATCGCGGTCCCGGAGACCCTCTACGCGGTCAAGCAGATCTGGTCGGAATCGCAGAACGTCTTCGAGATGATGTGCGTGCTGCTCGCCACCTACGGGATCCTCGTCGGCGTGCTCGTCTGGATCATGCATCGCTGGGAGCGGGCCCTGCGCATCCCCGGATACGGACGATGAGCGACCGGTCCGACGGACGCGACGTGCTCCCGGTCCTTCACCCGTTCCGCGTCGTCCCGACGCGCTTCGCCCCGCGCCTGCGCGGACGGCACGGGTTGCTCCTCGGCCTCGGCGCGGTGCTGGCCGCCGGCTCGGCCTGGGCGCAGGCCGGCGCGCCCCAGCTCTCGCCGCTGGCGGTCATCGTCAAATGGGCGCCGCTCCTCCTCACGGGCTTCGCCTTCAACATCGCGATCTCGCTTCTGGCGATGCTGATCGGCACGGTCGCGGGCGTCGGGCTCGGCCTCGCGATCCTGTCCGAGCAGCCGGTGCTGCGCCGGGCCGCCTGGGCGGTGACGCAGTTCTTCCGCAACGCGCCCTGGCTGGTGCTGCTGTTCTTCGTGATGTTCCTGGTGCCGTTCCAGGTGACGGTGCTGGGCCTGCGCATCCCGTTGCCGGATTGGGTCAAGGCGACCTTCGGGTTCTCCCTGCCGGTGATGGCCAACGTCGCCGAGGTCGTGCGCGGGGCGGTCCGCTCCGTGCCCGCCACGCAGTGGGAGGCGGCCGAATCCCTGGCCTTCACCCGCCGCCAGATCCTGTGGCGGATCATCCTGCCCCAATGCGTCAAGCGGATGCTGCCGCCCTGGATGAACATCTACGCCCTCGTGGCGATGGCGACCGTGCAGGCCTCGATCGTCGGCGTCTCGGAGATGCTGACCCTGACCGCCCAGGTCCACGCCGCCGAGGGCGGGCGGCCCGAATTGTTCGCGCCGCTCTACGGCTTCGCCCTGCTCTGCTTCTTCCTCTACTGCTACCCGATCGACCGCTGGACCGCCCGCATGGAGCGGCGCTTCCAGATCCGCTGAGAGCATGATTTCGTGACCATGGCCGGCACCGCGCCCCCCGCTTGGACTCCCGCCAAGCCGATCGTCCAACTCGTCGACGTTCACAAATCCTTCGGCACCGTCGAGGTCCTGAAGGGGATCAGCCTCGACGTGCGGAAGGGCGAGGTGATCTGCATCATCGGCCCGTCCGGTTCGGGAAAGTCGACCCTGATCCGCTGCATCAACGCCCTGGTGCCCGTCACCTCGGGCACGATCCGGGTCGAGGGGATCGAGGTGGCCGATCCCAAGCTCGACAAGCTCGCCTTGCGCCGCAAGGTCGGCATGGTGTTCCAGCAGTACAACCTGTTCCCGCACAAGACCGCGCTGCAGAACGTCATGATGGCGCCGATCCACGTCCTCGGCCAGGATCGGCGCGAGGTCGAGGAACGGGCGCGCGCGCTGATGCGCAAGGTGCGGCTCGCCGGCAAGGAGGACAGCTATCCGGGCGAGCTCTCCGGCGGCCAGCAGCAGCGCGTCGCCATCGCCCGCTCCCTGGCGATGCGCCCCGACGTGATGCTGTTCGACGAGGTCACGGCCGCCCTCGATCCCGAGACCGTCAAGGAGGTGCTGGTGACGATCCGGGAACTCGCGGAGGACGGCATGACCTGCCTCCTCGTCACCCACGAGATGAACTTCGCCCGCGACGTCGCCGACCACATCTACTTCACCGACCGGGGCGTGATCGTCGAGCACGGCCCTCCGAGCACGTTCTTCACCGCCGCGCAGGACGAGCGCACCCGCCGCTTCCTGTCGCAGGTCCTGTGAGCCGCGCGGTTCCCGGCGCGCATGGTCTCGGGCTCCAATCCCGCATCCCCCGAAAGGGGCGGGTGCCCTACACCGTCTGAGCCCTGAAGGATCCACTGACGCGCTGGTAATCTTCGACATCCCCGTCGGGGGAGCCGGAGACGGATTGGAATGACGAACGCCCTCGCGGATTCTGCCGCCCCCGATGCGGCGCCGCTGACGCCGAGGCGGCAGGGCGCCGAGCGGCGCCCTGCGCGAGCCGATCCGCGCCTTCCGAAGCTTCGCCCCTGCGAGATCGCGGCGGCGGCCGGACTCGAGGCGGTTCGGCGGGCGCTCGACGACCTGCTGCAGCCCGCTCCCTGATCGCCCAATCGGGCTCTCGGCGCGGATCGGGATCGGGCGGCGCGGGACCGGGCTCGGTACCCGGCCGTACGGTCAAGCTTTCGTCATGCTTGGAGGTCATAAGGGCGCCGTCACACAAAACGGACAGGAGCCTGCGCTTGCAGCCAGACCGAGCCGATTTGCGCGTCAGCGCCCCCATCACCGCCAAGATCCTGCTCGGGAGCGAGATCATCGGCTGTCACATGCGCGACGATGACGATGCGGGCGCGTGCCTCGAACTGATGAGCGCTGCCGGAATTCCCGAGCATTTCGTTCTGTCCGTCGGCGTCGCCTGCGACGATCGACTGGCCCGCGTGACCTGCCGGAAGCAGGGCCAGGACGGCGCCCGCCTCTGGGTGCAGTTCCTGGGGCCGGCGCAAGTCACCGCGTAGCGGCGGGCCTTCGGGGATCGCGGGCTCCGCGTGCCGCGTTGGCATGCGAGGAGAGCCGCATGCCCGACGACAAGACCGACACGCAGGCCCAGCGGATGCCCGCGGGCAAGCCCGAGAGCGAGGGGCTTGCCAACAGCCCGCAGGACACGACGACCGGCAAGGTCCGTGCCCAGGACGGGCCGATGGAGCGGGCCGGCACCGAAGCCGAGGCGGCCGCCCGCGGCGAGTCCGGCCCCGAGGACGGGGCCGGCAAGCCGTAGCCCGCGCGGGGCGCGATAACCCATCGCGCCAGCGGTTCCGGCAATCCAGCTTTGCCATCCACGCCCTATCTCGCATGCCCATTTCCGCGCCATAGCGCCCACGCATTGAGCGGGCAAAGGACCGGGATGACATCGGTGTATCGGGTGGTCACGCGTAAGCGTGGCGTTGTGGGCAATTTCTGCAAGTGGGCGTTCGTCGGCTTCAACGGCCTGACCGTGTGGTGGCTCTGGGCCTATGTCGAGGCCGCCATCACCGGCGCCGGTGCCGGCATGGCCGCGGCGGCCGGAACCGGCATGCCCCTGGGCTCCGCCTCCGGCGCCGCGCTCGCGGCCGTCCTGTGGCTGATCGGCGGGGCGGGCCTGGGCGGTCTCACCTTCCTCACGCGCCCCCGCATGATCGTCTTCATCGAGGATCGAGGCGACGGGGTGACGGGTCCGCTCCAGCCCCGTGCGGCGCGGTGATGCCGGGCGCCGCATGAGGCCCAGGCCGGGCGCCCGTGAGGTCGGGCGTCCGATGGCGGCCTCCCGCGCCGTCCCGCCGCCCGGCAGTGATCGGCGACCGGCGTAAACGATCCGGCAATCACTCCGAGACAGGTTGGCGCGGTCGCGCCGTCGCCCTCCTCAGGCTGGCTCGATGGGCAGGCTGGGCGCCGTCGACCGCCGCCCGGCCTGCCGCCGACTGCCCGCGATGGCGCCCGGCAGAACCGGCCGCCGTTCCGGCCAGGACGGTTGCGCCACGATCGCGCGATTCAGCAAGGGGATCGACGAGCGATCCACCCCACACCCTGCATGGGGGATCCGCTCAGTCTCGGGAAAGATTGGTCGGAGTGGCAGGATTTGAACCTGCGACCCCCACGTCCCGAACGCGTTTCCCGCACGAACGTGCGCGGATTTCCTCAGCGGCGCGCATCATCTCGCGGCCCTCCGTTCGCGTTCGGTTCCGTTGAAAGCGTCCCGGTGGGACGTTTTCCGCGTCCCGATGGCTTGGACTGCTCCGCCGAAGTGGTCGGGGTGGTGGTGGCCGTAGATTCCCTCCAGCACCTCCAGGGTCATGCCGAGGTAGCCGGCGGCCTCCCACGCTGGGCAGCCGTTCTGCAGGAGGACCGTCGCCGCCGTGTGTCGAAGGGAATGCGGGATCACGTCTGGGCCGAGGCCGGCGTCGGTACGAGCCGCGCGAAACGCCTTATTGATCCGGCCCACCTTCTGTCCCTGCCACTCCACGACCCACTTGCTGGAAATGCCGAGACGCTCCCACCGACGCAGATGAGCGAGTAGACGCGGGTGCATCCGGATCGGCGGCTGCCGCTTCTTCGTCTCGCGCGAGCCCGGCGCACGGCGGTAGAACATGCCCTGGTCGAGATCGACGAACCCGCTGCCGACGGTCGGCCGAATTGCCGCGCCACAGATCGCACCAGCCCGGGTGCCCGTGTAGAGCGCGACCAGGATGAACCGGGCGACGTGGCGCCGCGAGCGCCGGCCAGTCGGATATCCTTTCTGGACTTCCTTGTAGCGCCAGGCGGCCCAGATCAGCCGGGCGACCTCGGATCGGGTCAGCCAGCGCTCGCGTGATGCGCCCTTCTCCGGCAGCACGACGGCGACCGGTACCTCAAGGAATCCCTCGTGGTGGTAGTGGTTGATCGCCGCTCGGAAATCCTCGAGCTCGCGCCGCGCCGCGCCCGAATTGCCTCGGGCAGTCGCGTAGGCTCGACACGAAGCGCCGGTCACCGTGCTCAGCTTCTTGTCGCCGAAGTGCTCAAGCACGCGGCCGAGGCGCGCGGCGATCTCGCGGGGTCGCTTCAGGCGGGCCGTCACGTCGTCCACGTAGACAGAGATCACGTCCGCCACGTCTACCTGAGACGGGTGACGGTCGCGTTCGCGAGCGGGTGCGTGCTGTTCGGTGATGTAGGCGGCGAGCCGCTTCTGAGCTTCGCGAGCCTCATCCGCGCGGCATCCAGTGCGGACTTTCCGCTTGCCGTCGCGGATGATCCAACTGGCGTGGCGGGTGATCTTGCCGGTCGCGTCGACCTCGGCTCGCTCAAGTTTGAGGTGAGGACCTTCGGAGCGGCGCGGCATAGGGCTCTCATCTCGGCTATCGCTGCAAGCGTGGTGTAGTCTTTGCCCGCAATCCGCTCGATGGCTAGGCGTCCGCGGGCGGCTTCACGTCGGAGGCCGGAAGCGGTCATCCCGCCACCCGGGAAGGCGAGCACCGCCGCCGTTGCGAGGCGCAGCGGGGTGTCGTCGGAGATGTCCTCACGCGATACGGCACTCACTGCTGCTCCTCCCCTCCAAACGTCCGCTCCAACGCATCCCCCGCCGCAGCCATCACGCCCCGAGCATGGGCTCGGGCCTCCTCGCGGGTCAGGCGCAGCACCACGATCATCGGCTCGCCCTCGGTGGCGATGGTCGTCGTGAGATCGACCATGCCGTCGGGGCTGCGGGTTGTGGTGAGGGTCCAGGCGCCAGGTGGTGCGTCGTCCTGCGCGGGTTTGTTCCCGATTCGGACCGGGCAGACCGTCATGTTCTCGGCATGTCCGCCAGTGAGTTGACCTTCGGGGACAGCGTTCACGTCCTGATCCTCCCCTCAGCCCGACCCGCTGCGCTGCGCAAATCGTCCGCCATCTCGCGCGCCTCGGCACGGGTCATCCTGGGGAGGCATATGTCCGCTTCCGCGGGCTTCAGGTGAGGAAAAGGCGCGACTATCTTTCTCGCTCTGATGATCGATTCGGAGCTCGCGATGACGCCATCACAAGCTGAAACGATCGCCGCAACCGACAACGCCACAGTCGCTATTTTGAATGTCCTGATCACCTTCTTGGAGAAGCAAGGGGTGATGAAGCGCGAAGAATTCGGTGGCTTTCTTCGAGCCGCGATTGAGGGCTGGCGTGCGGAAGGCGCGGACGACAAGTTGATACGGCTGATAGAAATCAAGGCACAGACCATGGCGCTTGGGCCACCGCGCTCACTGAACAACTGAGCGCCGCCCGCGAAGCTGTCGATGATCAGCGGACGATTCACGCGGCTCTCCTGCGGTGTTCGATCATGCTGGCGGGGATGAGCATCCACCCCCGCTCTAGCTTCGGCGCTATCTCCGTCCCATCCGGGTGCCGCACGCGCTCGCACGCGCCGCAGCGCTCGGCGGCGTCAGTGACCTGATTACCCATTGCCGTGTTACGGCCGTGTCTAGCTACTCGTTCTGATTGCACACGGCGCCGCAATGGCAGGAACCAAGCGTCTCTCGGAAGTCTTTCATTATGTAGACCCGAGGAATTTTCGTGATGAGGCGCCCGCAAATGTCTTTCGTTTTCTTTGGGCTTCTCGTCGCACCAGCGCTCGCCCAAAGCCCGACTGGTCCTCAACGAGGCCCGGAGCGGTCCCCAAACATGGCCCCGCACCACGAGACCATTCCGGACCGCGTGCGGACCCGAGACATGAGCGGATCGGGATTTATGAATGTTCGCAGCGGTCTCGCGGATCACCCGCAAGAGCCGAAAGTCCGCTTGCGACCGCGCGACGATACCCGGAAACGGTAGGCTGAAGCCTGCGTCGAGGGCGCCGACCCGGGTGCCGCGGAAGGCGATGCGGCCGGCGTTGAGGAGGGCCCAGGTCATGCGGCCCCCATTCGACCGGCCGAACCGATCAATCGTGCGGGAGTTGGACTGGACCCAGCTCGAGGATTCCCGCCATGCCCGCCATTGAAATGATGTCGAACGAAGATCTGGCCTCGTCCGCCTACGACGTCTCGCGCGCGCACCTGACCATGTCGGCCGATGGCAAGCCCAAGCCGGATCAACCCAGCTCGCAGGCGGACGAGTCCGACATTGCCGCGCCGAGACTGACCCCGCAGGGTCGCACCGATCCGGACGAGGCCGGCGAGGATTCGACTGACCCGGATGGTGGCGCGAAGACGGGACAGCCTGACAAGGCCGAGGGATAGCGTCTTCAGGCGGTTGCTGACGGTCGAGCATCATGCCACCCGTCCTTCTTTCTGATCTGCAGGGGTGGTCGTCGGCGAAGCAGGGCGGCCGAGAGCGGCTAGGGTGCGGGCCCTGGCCAGGTTGCGCCGAACCTCATGGTCGAGCCCCAGATTGCGGAGCCGGCGGCGGGCGGCGTCGGTCTTGAGCCCAGCAGCAGCGCAGATCGCGCGCAGCGGCGCGCCGGCCTCGGCCAGGCGCTCCATCTCGGCGTCGCGCTGCTGCAGGGCCTCGCGCTGCGGTGCCCAGAGCCCCTTACGGTAGCGGCAGACCGTGGCCTCGATCGAGCTGCGCGTGCGGCCGAGGCGAGCGGCGATGTCGGCCCAGGTCACGCCCTCGGAGCGTAGGCGAATGGCCAGTTCGATGTCTCGGCGCTCGAACGCGGTGCGGGTGCGCTTCATGCCTGCGCCTCCCGCACTACCTGCCGCGCACGCTCCACGGTGCGCACGCTCACGCCCAGGCGCTTGGCTGCGGCCGTAACGCCGACTTGGTCGGCCACATGGACGATGTGCGCGTAGTCGACGATGCATTTCGGCCCGCGGCGCGCTGTGCGCGGCACGTGCGTGGTCCACTTGTGCACGGTGGTGATGTCGACGTCGTGATCTGCGGCGATGTCGCCGGCCGGCTCGCCGGCTCGCAGTCGCCGGCAGAAGTCGCGCACCATGACGTCCGTCACCTTGCGGTTCCAGGCGAGCGCGCGGGTCGGGCCGGTCGGCGTGGCGGTCCTGTCGATGGCCGGCATTAGCGCTCCCCCGCCAGCGCGAGCGCAGCCTTAGCGATGGCCCGCACCTCGCTGAGCGACTGCGCGGCGGCTGCACGCTCCAAGGCGCTCAGCAACGCCTCCGGATCCGGCGGCGTGTGGATCGGGATGACCCGGCGCGCGGCGCGGGATTCCTGGATCAGGTCGCGCGGCGGCTGAGCGAAGTCGGGTATCGTCGAGAAGGCGTTGTCGGGGCGGGTCATACCGCCACCCCGCACGCCCAAACCGTCACCGGCCCGCCGGCCACGATGGCGGCGCCGAGCAGCATCAGCGCCAGTGCGGTGAGGTCCGGATCGCCGGCCTCGGTGCGGGGCATGCGCAGCCAGGGCCAGGCGATGACGAGGGCGGCGAGCACGATGACGGCCGCCAGGAGGGCGATGATGAGGGACATCAGGCCCTCGCACTCTGCAGTCCGCGCTCGGAGGCGAGCAGGCTGATGTCCGGCGTGGCCGCGGGCGAGAGATCGACGACAATCGCTGCGCGCTCGTCCGCAGTGCTGGCAAGGCGGTGAACGTGCACCTCCGTGGCGTCCGCGCGGATCATCGAGGCGATCCAGCCTGCGGCGCTCTCGGCGATCAGGTCGTAGGAAGCGCGGACGAGCGTGGCGAGCCCGGCTTCGTCCCGGCGCACCGCGATCACGACGGCGTCGGTCAGCTCAGCGGGCTGCACGGCCTCGATGGCGTGGACGCCCACCACGTAGCGCTTGCCCGACACGCCGCGCCAGGCGGACAAAGCGAGCGCGGGCGCGCCGGAGAGCCCGGTGGCCGTGCGCAGGCGCTCCTCGCGGACGTTGGCGCGTTTGGAGCGGTCATCTTTCAGGTCTTGCAGGAAGCGGAAGTTGTCGAAGGTGCGGCGGCGCATCGGGCGGCTCCATCGCGGGGTGGCGATGGGCATATCATAAGCAGCACTTACGAAATAGCGCAAGCGGAAATCGTAAGTGGCGCTTAGACCGGCCTGCCGGCCCTTTTCTTGTGCCCTTGTGGATTGCTGTGGACTGCAAAATTGCCACTCGACTCGGGGTCACGGGCGCGCGAGCACTGTCTGAAAGAGAACGAAAGGTGAACGTGCGATGCCTGACGTCGGAGGTATGGACGAGCTGATCGGTCTGGGTATCGCGTGCGAGAACTGCGGCCGCCTGCGGAGACTAAACAAGCGCCAGATCGCGAGCCTGATCGGCGCTCGCGGCATTCACACGGTGGAGCAGCTGGGGCGCAAGCTGAAGTGCAAGGTGTGCGCGGAGCAGGGGAAGGTCAGCAAGAATATCAGCATCGTACCGTATTACCGGTGCGATGAAGCTGCCTCTGTTGCTCCCTATGTGAAGCCTAAAGCTTCTTCCCAGGGCGTCACGCGGTAGACGTGCCTGACGTCTTCCCGTTTGAACTCAATTTCTTTCGGAGGGTTGAACTGCTCGACGACATACTTGCTCGGCGAACGCGACTTCAGGCGCTTCATGAATGCCTTGCCAGGCTCGCCAGGCTCCGTCGGATGTAGCTCGATGACGACGTCGTCACCGATCACCGGGTTGCGGTGCGGGTTCACGTAGAACAGCGCCCCGTCCTTCCAGGCGGGGTACATGCTGTCGTTCGTCACGCGCAGAGCGAAGAGGTCGCGCACCATTGCCAAGCCGGGCGGCCGAATTGCCCGGTCACTTTCTTTGCCGTTCATGTGGAAGTCGGCGTCATCGCCGCCGACAGCGGTCCCTAGAATAGGGACATCCCGGCTGAAGCCTTGGATCGTAGCAAAGGGCGGCGCCTCTCGATCTTCACGGACATTGCTCGACGCCGCCTCTGATTGCTCTCCATGCCTTACCGATGCACCCGCAGCCTCGTCAAATGAGGTTGCATCGTGAAGGTGCTGGCTGAAGGGCGCCTCGTTGAGGTTGATGCGCAGCGCCTTCGCGACGCGTAGCAGGTTGTGAGTCGTCGGGACCGTCTCGCCTGCTTCCCATTGCGAAATGGCCGCACCGCTGATTTTCAGGTCGCGCCCAAGCTGAGCCTTGCTCAGCTTCAGCTTCTCGCGCGCGTCTCGCAGCGCGTCTCCCAGCAGCGTGCTCATACCTAAGCCGATAAGCATTGCTTACCGTATGGCAAGCTAAGTGTCGCTTGCGTTTGCGCGTAAGCCATGCTTATGATGCTTCCATGAGTGAAGCAGCGCTTAAACTTGCGGTCGAGAAGGCAGGCGGCCCGGCGGCGCTGGGTCGCGTACTGGGCATCTCCGGCGCCGCCATCAGCCAGTGGCAGATCTGTCCTCCGCTCCGGGTTCTCGCCGTCGAGAACGCCAGCGGTGTCAGCCGTCATGATTTGCGCCCCGATCTCTACCCGGCCGAGGCCCGCCGCGAGGAATTCGCGGCATGAGCCAGGCTGTGGTGTTTTCGCTTCTCCCGCAAATGCGTGCGCCCGCCTGCCAGGGCGGGGCTCGCTTCGTTCCCTCTCGCGCTCGCTCTCGCTGCCAGGCTCTGCGTCGCGCTGTTCTGCGTACCCTGCTCGCCTTCCGCCTCCGTCTTCGCTGCCCCGGTGTCGATGAGCAATCGACCACAGCGGAGTTCCAAGGTGCTGGAGAACTTACCCTCAAGCTTGGAAAAACCTTCCAAGGGCAGAGCGCCGTCCATGCTTAGCCTTGCCTCATCAATGCTTCGCGAGATCGCAGAGCCTCGTCCGGTCGGCGACACGATCAAACTCGCCATCGCCCGCGCTGCCCGCGCCGTCTCGTCCCATTTGCCGGAGCCCATGTCTTATGCGCGTGCCGAAAATCTATGGCGTGGAGAGGCGCGGCGGATTGATGCCGCGGAAATGGACGCGATCCGCGCCGCGCACGCTGCCCGAGCCAAGTCGCTTCGGCAAGAAATACAGCAGGCTCAAGCGCTTGTTGATCAACTTGAAGCGCTGGCTGCCTCGGTCACTGCTGGAAGACCTCGCCGCAGTGATCTCGAGTTCAGGAAGGCGGCAGATGAAGCGCGGAAGATGGCGCACACGCTTCGCCAGATTGCTCTCGAAAACAGCGAGGCGTGATTGATGACTGAGACCTGCATTCTGGCCATCGATCCGGGCCTCACGGGAGCCGTGGCCTTCTACTTCCCGTCCGAGCCCGGCCGCGTTGTGGTCGAGGACATGCCAGTCGTGGACGGTGAGGTCGAGCCGGCCAGCCTGATCCGTCGCATTCGGCAGATGAGCCCGACTGTCGCCATCGTGGAGCGCGTGGGCCCCATGCCGCGGGACGGTGCTGTGCAAGCCTTCCGGTTCGGCTCGGCCTATGCCGCCGCCAAGGTGGCTGTGGCCGCTTGCGAGGTGCCCTATCACCTCGTGACGCCCGCTTCCTGGAAGAAGACCTACCGGCTCGCTGGCGGCCCCGAGGGTAAGGAGCAATCGCGCGCTCTGGCGCTGCAGATGTTCCCCGCGAGCTCCGCACTCTTCACCCGCAAGAAGGACCACGGACGCGCGGAAGCCGCGCTCCTGGCCCGGTACTGCGCGGACAAGCTCATCACCCCTTCCACGACCGCGGCGCGGTCGGGATGCGCCGGCGACGGGGAGGCTGCCGCGTCGGCCTCCCCTGAGCTGGCCGCCTAGCAACACCGAGGGGCACCCGGAGCACCGCCGACGGGCGGTCAGGTCGCCATCCCTGTCTTGTTCCGGGTGCCCCCGGGCCTTCCCAAGACATGGCGACCGCACAGGAGAACGATGATGGCGATATCCTGGGATTCACTCACGCAGAAGAAGAGGCCGAAGCCTCCAGCGATCCTGCTCTACGGGCCTGAGAAGGCCGGCAAGACGACGCTGGCGTCCGAGTTCCCCAACGCGGTCTATCTGCAGACCGAAGAGGGCGACGGCGTGCTCGACATCGCGAGCATGGGCAAGATCGAGAGCTTCGGCGAACTCATGGACGCGATCGGCATGCTCTACGAGCGCGAGCACGCCTACGAGACCGTGGTGCTCGACAGCGTCACCGCCTGCCAGGCCCTGGTCTGGGCCGAGACCGGTGACCGCGGCGACGACAAGGGCAACAAGAAGAAGCGCATCGAGGATTTCGGCTACGGCAAGGGCTACGTCTACGCCCTCGCGGTCTGGCAGGAAGTGCTCGATGGGCTGAACGCCCTGCGGCGTGATCGCGGCATGACGATCATCCTGATCGCGCATTCGAAGATCGAGCGCTTCGACGATCCGGAGACCGTCGGCTATCCGAGCCGGCCGGTCGCCGCGCATCTCCTGACATTGCGAGAACCCGATGACCGCAGGCAACTTCACTGCGTGGCTGAAGCTTGAGCTGATCTTCGAGGGCGGCCGGGTCGATGATCCGCGGGACCCCGGCGGCCGCACCGCGTTCGGCGTCACTCAGCGCGTCTACGACGGCTTCCGTCGAAACCGGGGGCAGCCCGCGCGCGACGTGTTCCGCATTACCTCGGCGGAGGTGGCCGAGATTTACCGCGAGAACTACTGGAAGAAGGTCTGCGGCGACCAGCTGCCCGACGGCGTGGACATCGTGGTCGGCGATGGCGCCATCAATTCCGGCCCTTCGCAGTCGATCAAGTGGCTGCAGCGCGCGCTCGGCACCGTCCGCGTCGATGGCGTCATGGGTGACGCGACGATCGCTGCTGCCCGCGCCCACCCGGATCATGACGCGCTGATCGCGGCCATCTGCGATCGCCGTATGGCCTTCCTGAAGGCGCTCAAGACCTTCCGCACCTACGGCAAGGGCTGGACGAGCCGTGTCTTCCAACTGCGCGATGCCGGGCAGGGCTTGGCGACTGGCGCTGGCATGACTGACGTGCGCGCGACCTACGTCGCGGACATGAGCCAGCCCGCGCGCCTGGAATGCGCGAAGAAGCCGCCGCCGAAGGCCGACGCCATCTGGGGGGCAGGCGCCGCGGGAGGGGCGCTCTCGCAGATCGTGGATGCGCTCACGCCAACGGCCGAGCGCGTCCAACTGATTGGCACGGTCCTAGCCGTCATCACCGCCGTGGGCGCCTTCCTGACGGTTGCCGGCCTCGTCTACCGGACCTGGGCAGCGCAGCGCACGGCTGAGTTGAACGATGCCCTGGATTTGCGCCCGGTGCCCATGGGCTCGCCAGACCGCCTGCCGAGCCCGGCCAACGACGATGCCCCTGCGGCTGAGGGGGCGGCATGATCTGGGATCTTCTGACCGCGTGGTCCTTCGTCCGCGACTACTGGCCATGGGTTTTGGGCGGATCCCTGGCCTTCATTGCCGTTGTCTCGCTCGCCTACTTCCTCCGCTCCTGGAAGCTGCTGCTTGAAGCACTCGCCGGCCTCGCAGTCGGCGTGTCGGCCTTCAGCATCTACCGGAAGGGATCGCGGGCGGAGCTCGCCCGCCGCCGCGCCGACGAGGCGCGAGCCATCGAGCGGACGCGCGCCGCGCAGGCCGAGGTGGATCGCATGAGCGACCCCGAGGTCAACCGTCAACTCGATCGCTGGATACCCAAGCCATGAAGCGGATCTTGATCATCGGCGGGCTCGCGCTCGTCCTCGGCGCCTGCAATCCGGAGCAGGTCGATACCTGGTGCCGCACGCACACGCTGGACGACGTCGCCTTCAGCCGGAAGACGGTCGACGGCATGACGGCTGCCGACAAGCGGAAGTACCTCAAGATCCTCGAAGAGGGCGCCGCGCTGTGCGGTTGGCGCCCGAACCGCTGAGCGTCCATGCGCCTCCTTCCCGCGCCGAGCCGCCTCTGGGCCGCCTTCACGAACACGAGCGCCGTCTGCGTCCTCGCGGCCGGCTTCGCACTCGCTCTGAGCTACGGCACCGCCGGCACGGGTGCAGTGATCGCGGTCGACGGGCCCCCGCAGAACAAGGCGTTCGAGTACCGCGGTCCCGATAAGGTGCGGACACTGCGCGTCCCGCTCGGCGGCAAGGTCGAGTACGATCTGCCCTGGCGCATCGTCGAGGGCGGCTGCGACCGCTGGATTGTTCGCACCTGGACCCGCTACGGCGAGGGCATGGACGCCTTCACGCTGACCCAGCGGATCAAGCGGCCGCCGTATCCGATCGGCAAGCCCGGCTTCGACCATATCGCGGCCGACATGCCGCCGGGCGTCACGCCCGGTCTTTGGCACTACCGGGCCGTCGGCGAGACCAAGTGTGCAACCCGGACGCCCGCGCCGTTCCTCTTTGCCGCCTTCGACGTCGAGGTGTTCGACCCGGACGGGCCCGTCGTCGCGCCGCTGAGTGACCCCATCCTGGCTCAGAGCGTCGTGCCGCGCGGCGGCCCGCTCGCCTACCGGCTCTCCTACGAGCGGCTGGAGGCGGCGCCGAGCGAGGTGCTCAACACCTTCACGGCCCTGACGCCCCAGCCCATCGGGATCCCGGACATCGTGTTCGAGCGTCGGCCGACGACCGGGCGGGGGGTCGGCAAGCACGAGAGCATCGACATCTCGATGACGCTCCCGTCCGGCGTTCGCGCCGGTCGCTGGCGCATGAGCCAGGTCATCATCACGGCCCGGCCGGGTGGCCGCAGCCGCGTCGATCCCCAGTTCAGCATCGAGTTCGAGGTGGTCGAGTGACGTCCTGGCTCACCCAGATCGCGGACCTGTTCGGCGCCAGCCAATACGTTCCGCACAGCATCTGCCTGTCCTCGGACCCGATCATCATCGCGATGTATCTGCTGTTCAACGGATCGATCGCGCTCTCCTACTTCACGATCGCCGGCATCCTGTACCTGATCTACCGGAACCGGGCGCACGTGCTCCGCGCCGTGATCATCATCCTGCGCGATCCGATCTTCCTGAAGCTGTTCGCGATCTTCATCGTGGCCTGCGGGGCTACCCACGTCACCGAGGTGCTGACCCTCTATTTCGGGGTATACCGGCTGGATGTGTTCGCCCGGACCGTCACGGCCGGCGCCTCCGTCAGCACGGCGCTGCGCCTGATCCTGATCGTGACCAGTCGCACCGAGGCCGACGAGATCCTGGGCGAGGTCGGCGCCGGCGGCGTGGCGAACTACGAGTCGCGCCCGCTCCACCTGCCCAATCGGAAGATCGGCAAGGCTCGGGTGCGCGCCGACGCCCCGAGTGAGCCCCATGGCGTTTGAGAGAGCGGTGATGTGGATACCCTTGCGGACCTGTTCGCGACGCTCAAGGCGAACGCTGTCTCGGTCCTCGCCCTGCTCGGCACAATCGTGACAGGTATCCTGACCTACCGGTCCACGAACCGGAAGACGGATCTGGAGGGCCGCAAGATGGACCTTGATGAGCACGCCTCCTCCCGCAAGGTGCGCATCGAGGAGGGCGACTTCTACCTGAAGCGCGAGGCGGCGCTGAAGGAGCGGGAAGACCGGCTCGTCGCTCACCTGGAGAGCCAGATCGACAAGATCGGCGCGGCGCAGCGAGCGGCCGAGGAACAGGCATCGAAGGAGCGGGCCGAACTCCGCAACATCATCTCGGGGCAGTCGGAGCGGATCGGCGTCCTCACCCGCACAGTGGACCAGCTCAAGGCCCGCGTGTCGCAGCTGATCGAGTTCATCAAGGCCGAGGGCAAAGAGCCGCCACCGCCACGGCATGCCGAGGTCGAGGATTGATCACCTCCGGCCACCTCGCCATGGCGCTCCTCGCCGGCATACTCATCGGCCTCGCGGTCGCGGCGGTGGTGCGGGATCGGTGGGGGCGATCTGCAAATCGACCTGAAATGCCCAAAGCCTAGGCATTCTGACCACTGTGCCGATCGCCACGATCAGTCTCATGGCGCTTACTGCCGATGCCGCCCCAACGAAAGACGCGGGACCGTGCCACGCCGGCCTACGCCTGCAATCCTACCAAGCGGTACTTTCGGCCGATCATGCGCGAGACCACCGTGCTGCAGTTCCAGATCCATCCGCATTCAAGCCGTCCGGATTCTCGAGGCACCCGTCTGCAACGCGCGCTACCACTGTGAACGCCAGCTGGCTTCAAACAGCTGATCCCGCTTGAACGTCAACGCGGTGCCTCAGCAGTTCCCGGAGCCGGGTAGTAGGTTAATCCACGCTCAATCGGAGCCGAGTTATCCAATTTTTCAAGTTGAAACGGATGGAACATTGACAATATCTTCCGTTCGCCTTGAGGATTTGTGACAAAACGAGCATAGGCCTGAGGATTGCTTGGAATCTCAACAGTTTGAGGAGCGGCGATATTAAATGCATTGGGTGCGAGAGGGTTGATGGCGTAAGCAATTGTGAGGCGGTAGCACGGCCGCGCTTTCGAAATCGACGCTAAGCACGGCTGTCCAGCTTCTGTACCGCCACGGGAAACAAGAGCTGCGACCCTGTCTCCCTCTGCTTGAACATCCATTAGTTCGTTAATCGTATCAGCTGTCTTATCACTGCGGACAAAATCGGCAACGGTGACGGTCAGCTCAGGATCCTCCGAAGGGACGGGCCTGCTCCGCGCCCCAGTGACCCAAAGCTTCCCCGTTGCAGGATCCTTCGTGAGTTCAGCGCCCCTGGTGTTAATGCTCAGCCACGTACCATCGCGGTTCCTTTGCTTGACCGGCGACCAGAAAACGTACAATCGCCCCTTGAACGAAAGGAGCTTCGGAACAGAGGCCGATGCTGAATGTCCACTCGGGTTTGTGGGATCAAGCGGGAGGCCTCGAACAGGAATCGACAGTCTGCTGACATCTATGCCTTTGCTCACCGAAAGCGGTGCGATGCACGTACTCACCCCTTGGTGATGGGTACACTCGAATGCGACCAACAGTTCGCCTTCATGGGACACCACGTGCGGATCGTATCCCTTATTGATAAGGATTCCGTCTGGGCTCTTAACTGGAAGACGCAATGCCATTTTTTCGAGGATCAATCTTGGCCCTTTCCAATCCATTCGAAAAAATCCTATCGACCACCCAGTTCCCGCGCAGCCCCCGTCCTGCGCGTTCATCACTCTTCCCACGAAAGTGCTCTCAAGGCCTGGGATTTGAGAAAATGCGACGGCATTGCATATGGATGCCCAGCTTTGATCAGAAAAATCGGGCGATACAAGTATTTGTACAGATTTAAAATTTTCTCTGCGCATTTGAACTTCCGCCGCAGCAGCGCCGTTTCCAACAACTACTGAGACGGCAAGGCCGGCCAACAAAGCGCCTGTTCGTTTGAAAGCCATCGCAGCATCCCTGGTGGCCATGCCACCCCACGCACAGCGGGCGCCATGGGTCCGGCTTCGCCACCAATGCGGAATTAGACGAACAACCAATTATTGTCTAATCGTCGTGTAGGACGGCGGCTCCAGGCAAAACCTAGCAGGCGCCGCGTCTGCCTGAGCATGCAGCGACCTCGGAGGCTGGGACAGAAATTGACAGCAGCAGCACAGATTTCGGAAGACAAACTGGATGCGCTTAAGGCGGCCTATGCCAAGGTTGACGCGTATCAGCCAGTGTTTGGATTAGAGAGTACATTCACCGGCCGGCCTATCTCGCGTCAATGTGCCGACAGATGCGAGTTGCTCGACAGCTATCTCGGAACAACCGCTCCAAATCTCCGCATTCTCGATGTGGGATGCTCAATGGGCTATCTAAGCCTGTACTTCGCCAAAAAGGGAGCAAGGGTCACGGGGCTCGATTCTCATCAACCAAATCTCGATTTCTGCACGACCCTGGCCAACACACTCGGTACGAGCGCTTCGTTTGTCCGTGGAGAGTTTTCTATTGGTTTTTTGGAGTCGCTTAAGCCTGGCGCATTTGACGTGATGTTCTTGTTTTCAGTCTTACATCACGTAGTGGCCAAATTCGGCTTAGAGGCTACGCGCTTGATGATGGATCGTGTGCTCAGCATATCTGATGAAATATATGTCGAGTTGGCGCGCAATACGGAGGCCGTGTCATTTGAATGGAAAAATAAGCTTCCCGCTAACGAACTTGACATATTCTCTGGAATTGAAGACTTAGAAATCACGCGCTTAGGAGAATTTCCGGCACTTGGCGAAACTACTATCCGACCGCTCTACCGGGTCCGCAAGACTGCAAAACGGATCAATGGTATTCGACATTCTGAGATGAGTGTCATGCGCTCTGCCATTCGTGATGGAAGGACGCGCGACCGAAAATATTACGTATCGGACGCGGCGTTCACCAAGTGCTTCATCGTTGAGCCAGATAAGCTCGAAACCTACAATAGGTTTGCTTGCGAAGTTGCAGCATACAAGATGTTAGGACGCGACCGTTCCATCTTGCCTCTTTTAGGGTCGTCCATAGATGGAAACTTGGCTCTGATTACTCTGCCTACAGTTTCGGGGGGCAAGCTATCGGAGGTTCTGCCGTCTGGAGATTTTCCACTCCGAGCTACCGCTCTTTCAATACTTTCAATCCTGCAGCGTTTTTCTGATTCGAATCTCTACTGGAACGACTTCCGAGCACATAATCTGGCGTTCTATGGTGGTGAATTGGTCGCCATGGATTTCGAAACTGCGAGTCCAGTCGAGCGCGAGCACACGCTGAATTTGCTTCTCTGGATGCTCTGGGATCTTCAGACACGCCGATCGAACACGGTTGAGAACAATGTGTTCCAACACGGACTCATGACCATTCCCCGACCTCCGGTGGACGAGACAGCGTTTTCGGGTGAGATCAGGGATATCGCATCCGCCACCCTAAAAGCGGTCTCCTTGAAAGCGCTACTCCAGGATGTTGGTTCGCTGACGCTCAAGGCGTTGAACCAATAAAATTTGGCATGGGTGAGCCGCGGCATCGCTGGCCTGCTGGCAACGGGGGGGGCTGGGTGGCGTGGTTTGACCCGACGGAGCCGCGCCCGATTGCAACCGGATCGGGAGCGGTTCTGGCGGCGCGTGAGCACCTTCTTTTTTCCACCCGAGCTATGCGCTCGCTTTAGATTTTACAGTCTTTGCCACTGCGGCGTTATGCCGAAGATCGTTGATCTCGCAGATAGCGCCAAGCGTCTCAGCTGCTCCTGAGACAGTTGGAAGGAATGGGTAGAAGGCGAGCAAATGGTCAGGCAGGGCTGGATGGTTGGGGTAATCCAATATAGTTGGATAGACGGTGCTAGACGGCTGTCTCTGAACAGTTTCGGTCTTTATCCATGAGAGCTCAAGTACGGACGCGACTGCAAACCCCCCAACTGCATGGGGCATGACGCCGCTCGCCCCCCCCAACAAATGTGACTGGGGCGCAATTGTTTGCATGAACATGAAACAGCGTAAATCGTTCCGCGATAGGCTCGATCGCGTCCATAAAACTCATCCGAAATTTCGCGTCTGCAAGCCGATTAAGGTGATGTAACTCCAAGACAACTTGATCAAAACAGTTCAGGCGCTCAGGTGGAAGCTTCGACAATGCTTCGTACTCGGCTCCCTCAACGTCCATCTTCAGAATGCTGTCACTTCGGTTGAGCACGTCCGTTTTCGATAATATACTTAGCAAGGACAAGTAGGGTTTGTCACCTTGGTCCTCTCCAGCAACGCCGGCCTTGAAAAATCTGAAATTGCCATGAGGGCGTGCCGGGCTATCTACTGTCGGATCGAACAGGCTGATCTTGTGACCCTGACAGGCGAGCTGCCACTCGAAGTCTGAGTTATTTCCTACCCCTAGACTAAGAACGCGTTGAGCGGATCTGAAACGGTCCGCCATAACGTAGCCCCCATCTCCATTCGACCCGATCCGAGTCTTGGGTAAGTCTATGTCATAGGGCCGCAATAGACCGAGAGCACGGTGTACGTCTTGTACATGAGTATCCTGCTATGCTAACGCGCGACGGCAGCTATAATTAATTGCCAAGGAATCTTTGCCACTGCGCTCTCACCGTTTCAATACCAAACAAGCTGATGGCCATCCTTCGTCCTGCAGCTCCGATTGCAGCCGCGGCCTTTTGATCGGCGAGAACAAGAGCAAAGGCCGCATGCGCTTCCTCAACGGAGTTTACGGTGTAACCGCTTTTTCCGTTCTCGACTATACTCGGAACCTCATAAAAGGCAGCGGCGTCACGGAACCCACCGCCAAGGGTAGCGTTCACAAGTGCCTTAAATCCTGGAGCTACAACAGGAGTACCTGTCATCAAGGCTTCAATGAAGGATAGGGTATAACTGGCCGGGAGGGTGTGGTGGCTATAGTAAACCGCATGAGTTTTATATAACGAAACCATGTCTTCTGGCTTCGCTTTCCCGCGCCAAGCGCTGAGTCCTTCATTGCTGCCGCCGTACAAACGAAGGTCGAAGCCAGCAGTCGCTTGCAGCATGAAACTCAAAAGCACTTGGGATGGGCGCCGCAGAAGCGTGTTTCCGAAGCACAGGATAGCTCTAGTCTCCCCAGTCCATCCACCATATTCGTCTGGATCTTTATAAAACCTTATGATTGCATCGTGCCCTGCGTATCCCTGGATGTTCTGTTCTGCCGGCGAGTATCGAACAACCTCAAAATTGCGCTCGGTGATGCCACGCAATTCCGCCTCATGCGAAGGCAGGTACTGCCCAATCGTCCTGAGTATGCATCGCTTGCCTGTTAGAAGCTGCCTGTTTTCCTGCAACCATCTATAATCGTGGACGGATATCACTGTATCAAACAACGACATAAACGCCGCAGTAAGCTGCTGGCGTGATTGTGGCAGATCCTTATGAAAGCCGCGCAATGTATTAAGATAGGTGGTATCAATCTTTGATGTGTCTGCAAATGGTTCTTTCTGCGATAAAAGAGACGAGACTGTGTACACGTTATGACCAAGTGACTGCAAGAGGCGAACTTCGTCGCATTCCAAGACCGAATGCGCGGGAAGATAGAGGATGCTCGACATTTTCGGCCGTCAGGTTGCCTCAGGGAGTCAGGGTTCAAAACAACCCCGTAGGTTGGTATGTTCACAAGTGGGCCTCTCGTGTCGAGAGGGGATCGCTATTTCGCTGATCGCCCGAGAGTTGCGCTCTATCCGGCAGCCAGCCTTCATGTTGCTGCTGAGTGATGCGAGGCTGCGATGAAATGGGGCCCAGCCTGATAGGACTGGTTTCGGCCTTGACATCGCCGATTGGATGCCTGTTTTGGGGCAACTCAGTGACCGAGGATCAACTATGCCTACCTCTGCGTCTACGCTTTCAATAGAACTGCCAGAGAGGCTGAACGTCGCCCAAGCCCTAGCCCGGGATGCCACACTGCTCCTAATGATGGTGGGTCCGACGACGGGCGAGCACGTGAAAACAGGATTGATGATGTCGGCCGCCTCCGATGTCATCCTTGACTGAGTGAGGTTGCTCTTTATACTGCCATCATAGAAGCCTGCCGTCTGGATTGATCAGAAGTTCGCCTCGCCTTATGTGACTTCGATAGACGATACCCTTCGTCCACGCGACCGTGCGTTGACATAGACTAGCCTCAGATGCTGTTACGTTAGCGGCTCTGCGTGCCCGCCAGCCTTTTCCTGAGGATATCTCCCGACTCGTAGGGCGGCTCTTGCCTGCGATCTCTGCAGTTCGGCTCATTTATGGCCGAGAAATAGGAAA
This sequence comes from Methylobacterium soli, assembly GCF_008806385.1. Classification (GTDB taxonomy): domain Bacteria; phylum Pseudomonadota; class Alphaproteobacteria; order Rhizobiales; family Beijerinckiaceae; genus Methylobacterium; species Methylobacterium soli. The sequence goes on along the minus strand of NZ_VZZK01000029.1, from coordinate 327 downwards.
TCCAGTTATGGGCTTCGATGAAATTTTCCCACCTCGCTCTCACGAAAGATCGTCGCGCAAACTTCTAATTACGCTTGCGATGGTCGAGGATGCAACCATCGAACTGACCAAGGCAGGCATGTCAGAGGATGCCGGGCGCACGCAGATCATGGTCGCAGCGGCCATTGAGGCCATGTTCTGGGATGAGCCAAACGTCGAGATCGAATGGCTTGAGGGGAAATAAAAACCTAGATCATGTTGTACACGTTAGCAGACCTCTAACAGGGTGTTGAAGAAGTCCGTGGCGTGGCCGAGCTGGGCGTGATTCACTCCTTCCCGGAAGCGCTT
>NZ_VZZK01000028.1 GCF_008806385.1 Methylobacterium soli | reverse complement strand
TTCCACGCCGGCGATGAAGTCCCCTTCATCGCCCGCCGCTGGCCGACTTCTTCAACAGCCTGCTAGGACGCGCGCTCCCCGGATAACCTGCCGGTGAAAATGCAGCATTCGCCGGCGACGTCAAGCGGCTTCCAACTGATCTTCGTTCAACTCCACAGGTGTTGCGCGTCCGAAGATGCTCGCTAGCACGGTGTAGCGCCCGCGCGGCGCGTCAATGCGCTCGATAATCCCGTTGTAGGTCGCGAACGGCCCATCGGTGATGCGGATGGTCTCGCCGGCCTTGAACAGGGCCTTGATGAGATCCGGCACCAGCTTGCCGTTGCGGCGGTGACCGGTGATGTGGTCGGCGAATTTCTGCATGGCGAGTGGCCCGATGCGGATCGGCCTGGCGCTGCCCAGCCATTCGCGCGGCGTCCAGATCCAGGCCTCCTCGCCGCGCGCCCACATGCTCTCGACGTACTGGACGCTGGTGAGGTCGCCGGGCGTGTCGGCCGCGTTCAGGCCGACGAACAGCAGGCGCCGCAGTAACGGCACCTGGGCGACGCGGGCCTTGCCGTTCTCGGCCACCAGCCGTTCTTCCTGGCGCGCCTCGAATACGGGGAAGCCGCGCTCGCGAAGCGCGCTGGCGCAGCGCGAGGCCCGATTCTGCTCGGTCCGCACCACGACCCAGTCGCGAGCTTCGTCGACCTCGAAGCGCTCGGTCTTGGCGCGAGCGCGCACGCGCTCAGGCGTCGGCAGGGCGGCCCGCTGATAGGGCTTGGCCTTGCGGGCCCGCCGCATGGCGGCCTTGCCCTTCTTCTTCCGGGCAAGAGCCTTCGCCTGGCGGGCGGTGTTCTCGATGTTCGTCACGGCGGCCTCTCTCGGGGTCGCCGCGGTCACGGTCGGGTATGCGCGGTGATGATGGTAGCGGGAGCGGATCCGGAGGCAAGCGAACTGGCAACGAAAGTACCACGCTCAGGCGCCGAGCTACGGTTGTCCGGTTGTCTGCGTGTAAAAACTCCCAACCAGTTTTTTTTCTGAATCAGGATACCTAATTGATTTCCTGACAACCGTGACAACTGAACATATATATAAACAATATCAGTGATTTAGGTGTTTTCTTTAGGCCCGCCAAGCGCATCGCTTGTCAGCGACGACCGTATGGCTAAGGTTCGGTCGTCATCTGACAACCGTCGGCCGCCAGACGCGGTCGTCAGGTCACCAAAGCTTGTGGATTCTTTACCTGAGGACGGCTGCTTGCCGTGTCAATGAATGCCGATCCTGTACCACTACACGACGCCGGCAGGCTTGGAAGGCATCCTGCGATCAAGAGGGCTTTGGGTGACCGACACCCGCTTCTTGAACGATAGAAGAGAATTTAAAATCGGCTGGGACGTTCTTTCTGATACGTATAAGAAGAGAAAGGCTGAAATAGCGGCGATTAGCGCGCCAGCTATCGATAATATTGAAGGTTATATGGAGGGCATTGAATACACTAATGCCTATGTTGCGTCTTTTTCTGTAAACGGCGACATCCTCTCCCAATGGAGGGGGTACAATGGCGGCTTTGGATTCTCGATTGCATTCGATCGGGATCTTGTCCAAAAAATAGCAAACGGGCAAAACTTTAAATTGAGCAAGGTGCTCTACGATAGCAATCAGCATTGGCAAATAATTGATATGCTGTTCAACGATCTATGTGGCGACCTGAAAAGGACTGACAGTGAAAATGTTGCTCCCATCACCTTTCGATGGTGGAGAAGGGTGCTGAGGGTAGTTAGTATAATTAAAGACCGGCATTTCAGCGAAGAGTGCGAGGTGAGGCTGTTCGCTGAATATTGGAATGACAGCAATGTGAAGGTGCGGTCGACAGAGAGAAAACTGATCCCTTATCTCGAGATGATGCTCGGATTTGATATGATAGGTGGCCAAGACATAGCTTCCTTGGCCATCCAGCATGTAATTGTAGGGCCAGCCATGATGCCTAACCAAAGATATGCCGCAGAGCACTTGCTCAAACAATACGAGATTGAGGCTCCAGTGTATGAGTCAAGCATACCTTATATTGCAAGCTAATCAAATTTATGTGCTTGCCAGGGAATACCAAACCGACGGCGTTCCCCCGCCCTTCGGAACGGTTTTTTCGATCGCGATCTGCTCGGCCTCTCCCAGGGCCCGCACGATATCGCGCAAGTCGCGATCCTTGATCCGGTGGTTTAGGCGCCGGAGCAGGTCTCGGTGCTTGATCCTTCCGCCGGCGTCCCGGATTGCCCGGCGCACCATGTTGGCCGAGGACTGGTTCTCGCTGTCCGCGATGTAGTCAGTGGCGCCGCGCGCCATGGCGCCAGCGGACCACATGGCGAGTGCCACGCCCCATTCCATGTCCGCCTGCAACACAGCAGGAGCCGCGTTGTCGATGCCCACGGCCCGGATCGTCGCGAGCCGCACCGCCATCTCCGCCACGCGGGCATAAAAGGCCTGGGCCCGCACGTCGCCGTCGCATCGCCGCTCCACATCGGCCACGCACGCTTTGAACGTCGCCTCTGCCCCCGGGCCCCACGGCACCGACTGGCGCGGTGGCGGTCGGTCGAACATGGCGAGTTGCGCGGCCGCGAGCGGCCCTTGCCGGTCGACGATGGCCGCAACCCGCTCCGCGAGGCTTTGCGGCGGGTCTTGCGTCACTGTGGGCGTCTGATCAGCCGGGCGCTGGCGCGTCTCCAGGACCAGCATGCGGTTCAGAACGCCGTTGGAGGTGTCGCCGCCCTCCAGGGCGCCGTAGAACTCCTCGGCCGTCGACACGCCATAGATCGACATGGCCGGCGCCATGATGACGTAGCTGGTCTTGCCGGCCCATTCTGGCGTCGGCATCGGCTTGAACGAGGCGCCCCAGGCGGTGCGCAGGACACCCGTGATGGCACCCTCGAAGCCGGAGGCCTTGCGGTTGTTGATCCGCTTCATGAAGGAGCCGAACTCGTCCATGGCGCAGACCGAGAGCGGCGCGCGAACCAGGAAGTTGATTACGGCCGGCATGGAAATGAACTGGCTGGGGCCGATGAACTGGCTCATCCGAGCCGCGCTCAGCACCGCCATGATCTGCGAGAGGGCGTGGTCCTTGCCGGCGCCTGTCGGCGCCAGTCCCACCACGTAGAGGTGGGTGCCCGAGCCCGTCGGGCCGGCCAAGTGCCGCCCGCAGGCCGTGCCCAGAATGGTGAGCGCCGCGCCCAACGCCAGCCCGCGTTGCGGCCGCCGGGCCGAAGCGCAGATCCAGTCCGTAAGGTCGCCGAGCAGGCCCGGCACGCGTGTCAGGCTCGTTGGCAACTCGTCGTCGAGGTCGGGCGCTCCCAGCACCTCGCCGGTCTCGGCGTCGGCCAGCGTGCCGTCCTCAGCCTCCACCACCGCGCGCGCCTGCAGGAGGCTTGCCGCAACATCGGCGCCGATTCCAACGTCAATCGCATAATCGCCGCTCTCGGGCACGTCGCGAGGCTTGAGGATCCCAGCGCGCAGGCCCGAAGTCAGCGTGGCTTGGCAGGCGCGGGGCCCATCATCCTTCAGTAGCCCACAAGCCTGGGCCGCGTCGGTGAGTGCGGCGCGAACCTGCGCCTCACCCAGGCACCCGCTACCAACGAGCGTGCCGAGCGCGAAGGCCGCTTTGTTCAACGCCTCGTTGCGCCCGCCCTTGCCGCAGGTCGCAACGCGCTCTCGCTCAGCCGCCAGCGCGGCTTCTCCATAGGCCCGGCGACGATCGTCGGTGGATTGCCGGGGCGGCTCCGGTGCCAATGTCGGCGCGGGGGCTGCGTTCTGCCCCTTGTCAACTGGACCGTCGAGAATTGCCCAGAGCCAGTCCGGCGCTGACTGGGCCGAAAGGAAGTCGTGGCCGTCCGCTTCGTAGCGCCGGCCGTCCAGCATGGTGGCGCCAGGAGCGATGACGTAGCCGCCGAAACCGCGAACATCAATTCCCTGATGATCGCGTTTCGGCGGCAGAGCGCCGCGCCCATTGCCATGATCGCGGCCATTGCGCCGGAACCAAAGATGCGAGCCTCCGGAGGGTGTTTCGACCCGCGGTGCCGAGACGAGACGGTCAGCGGTGACATTGCGCCAGTCGGCTTGGCCGCCCTCCCCATCCAGGTCAATGACGATGAAATCGGTCTTGGCGAGATCGATGCCGGGAACCGCGTCCGGCCAACGTTCCCACCACTGCTCAATGCGCTGCTCGTTCGTAGTGCTCTGGTTGCGCCAAAACACGCCGGGGTAAGGCCGTTTCGCCTGATCCCCATCCGGCTGGCAGGGAAATACAGCGATGCCCGCTCGCGCCAGATCCAGGGCCACGGCCAAATTGGAGAGCGCCTGATGGGCAGCCGCGTCGAAGAGGAATCCGAGGTTAGCCATGGCGACCAGCCCCCTTCCATTGAACGCGGTTGCCGGCTTCGCGCCACAGCGCGTCAGTTTCGCCTGGGTCAAGAGGTTCTAAAGCATATTTGCCAACCTCTCCGCCGATCCGGCAGAACCACGCCCCATCGCTGGCGGAGAAATCGCACCGATGTTTTGCTCCTCGATAGAGGGCAGCCATATCGCGCCGTTGATATGGCTGCCCGTGCAAGGTCACTTCAGTGCTTAGAAGAACGCCAAGCGTATCTTTGGCGTAAGGGCCAGGATACTCGAAAGGATATGCGCCCAGGATTAGTGTCTCTGGAACTCGAGCTTCACGCACTTTCGCAAGCTCTTCACCGTTGAGCACTAAGGAATCAAACGCAGCCGATGATTTGCTCATCACATCTAAGCTGCGCGAATCAAAGGTAGGCCATTGTATCGGCTTCACCTCCACAGGGATGGGACCCGCTGCTCCGATAAGGAAAAAATCTGGCACCCAGCCCTCTCCATCAACGGGCTCGTACTCCCAGCGCCAACCGGCAAGATCGAAGAACGCGGCCCAACGGGCTTCGAGGCGTGAGCGAAACTGGGTTCCAGCATAACGAGTAGGTCGCGCTACGATTTTCATCACGCGGCCTCGTTCTGGTTGATGTTGTCCGCTGTCTGATGAACGTTGAATAAGCCGCGGGCCGGGTGACCGGACGAGCCGCTACCGACTTGCAGTTTGATCTCGTCCCCGAAGTCCTCGATCACGAGGCGGCAGACATGCTGCCATTCCTCGGGATGCAACTGTGCAAGGTCGGTTCGTCCAAGACAGTCGAGATAATGACCCGCTCGTCCTTGGGACGCCCGCACGAGCGCAGCTCGCTCATATTCGTCGAATTCACGCACTGGCATGCGAATCATCCTCACTCCGTATTCACCGTCGGCGCACTGCTGGCACAGCCATCCGACAGCGTTGCCTTTTTGTAGACCTAGTCCATCCGCGCGCCTGCGGCACACGAAGCAGCTCTCTGGATTGTCGAGGTGTTTGGTCATGACGGCGGGCTCGCGCCCCACTGCCGGAGGACATCAGCGACGGGGCGACCGGTGGCAGCTGCCTCTTCGCGCGCGGCGGACCGCACCTTGTAGGTCGCGTCGTAGCCGCGCTGCGCGCCGAGCCGCACCTCGCGCGGCGTGCGCTGGAGCCAGGCAGCCTTGGTGCGGCGCCCGCGGGCCCGGTGCGCCACGACGTCGAACGTGCTTTCCTGCGTGCCGAAGCGGTGACCGCAGGTCATGCACGCCCGGCGGCGCGCGATGATGGCGCCGTCTTCGGCCGGCCGGCTGTCGACGACGCGCGTGTCGGAGGCGCATTTCGGACAGATCACGCCGCTTCCTCCACATTGAGCACGGCACGCGTCGACCAGCCCTCGCCCGCGGCGAAGCGATAGCCCACCACCTCGAAGAACTTGCCGGCCTGCCGGACCTGAATGGCGTGCGGCCAGACCAGATCGGCCTCGGCGCGATCCAGCGCATCCTCCACCGTGGCGGGCACCGCGCCGCCGCCGAGCCGGCGCCACCACTGGCCCGCCTTCTCCGCAGCCCGGCCGCCGTGCTCCAGGCAGACCCAGAGGCGGTGCGTCTGGATTCCGCAATGGAACTCCACGCGCATGCTGTCGGGCGAGCCGATCTTGGTGTGCCGGGCGAAAGACATGCCCGACACCTCGAGCCAGGGCGGCGCGCCGAGAGACAGGATGGCATGCTCGGCGTCCGCGATGGCCTCGTGCTTCGGCGCCTCGTCGCGCGTCCACTCGTGGCCGCAGGTGGTGCAGGTGCGGGTGTTGAGCGCCACCAGCGTGGAGCAGTTCGGGCATTCCTTTGCCCGGGCCTCCTCCTCGCCGTCCTTCCTCCGCAGCGCCTTCGGCTTGCCGCGGGACGTGATGGCGTCGATGGGCCCGTGCGTCTTCACCAGCCCGGCGTAGTCGAGGATGAGCGCATCATCCTTGCCCTGAGCCTTCCGCAGCGCCCGCCCCACGATCTGCACGTAGAGGCCCGTGCTCTGCGTCGGCCGCAGCAGCGCGATCAGGTCCACGTGGGGCACGTTGAACCCGGTCGAGAGGACGCCCACGCTGGTGAGGCAGCGGATCCGGCCAGCCTTGAAGGCGGCGATGATGCGGTCGCGCTCGCCCGACGGCGTCTCGCCCGACACCGCCTCGCAGGTGATGCCCCGGGCCCGCACGGCGTCGCGCACGGCGTCGGCGTGCTTCACCCCGGCGCAGAAGGCCAGCCAGGCGCGCCGATCTGCGCCTAGCGCCACCATCTCAGACACCGCCGCCTGCGTGATGTCGTCGTGGTTGACCGCAGCCTCCAGCTGGCCCGGGATGAAGTCGCCGCCGCGCTTGCCGACGCCCGTGGTGTCGAGCTGCGTCAGGGGCGCCTTGCTGACGAGCGGCGACAGGTAGCCCTCGCGGATAAGGTCGCCGACATTGGCCTCGTAGACGATGCGGTCGAAGATTCGACCCTCGCCCTCGTCGAGGCGCCCGCTGTCGAGCCGGTACGGCGTGGCGGTGAGGCCCACCACCCGCATGTCGGGCGTGAGCGCCTGCAGGCCGGCTAGAAACTTGCCTTAGCTGGTGTCGGACGCGCGCGGGATGAGATGCGCCTCGTCAACGATGACGAGGTCGAAGGCGCCGAGGCGCGCCACCTTGTTCCAGACGGACTGCATCCCGCAGAACAGGATGCGCGAGTGCGTGTCGCGGCGCCCGAGCCCGGCCGAGTAGATGCCAGCCGGCGCGCCGGGCCAGTATCCCAGCAGCTCCTTGAAGTTCTGGCTGACGAGCTCGCGCACATGGGTGACGATGCAGATGCGCAGATCGGGCCAGCGCTCCAGCGTCTCGCGGACGAGCGCGGCGATGACGAGCGCCTTGCCGGCGCCCGTGGGCAGCACGATGAGCCCGTTGCCGCCGCCCTCCGCCCAGTGACCGTAGAGCGCATCGAGGCTGGCGCGTTGGTAGTCGCGAAGGCTCAGCATGTGCCCGCCTCCATCTCGTCGAGGGCATGCGTGAGCGCGTCGGCCGCGATCTCCAGCGCAGCCATGGCTTCCGGGCCGGACGCGCCGGCCAGGATCTCGGCGATGTCGCGCAGGGCGTTTTCGTAGAGCGCTGCGAGGGTGAGGTCGGCGGATCTGGGCATCCTCACACCCGCATCGGCATGAGAACGTTGAGCGTGCCCGCGATGGCCTCATCCGGCACGATGCGCAACGGCGCGCCCGGCGAGGTGAAGTGCATCCGCATGGTCTTGGAGCCGATCCGCTCCATGCTGGCTGCCAGTTCGTCGAGGTAGCGACCGTTCAGGCCGAACTCGTCGAACTTGGCCGACACCTCGCAGCCCAGCTTAGCCCGCGCCTCGCCGAAATCCGGATCCTTGCTGGAGACGCGAACGCCGTCGGCCTCGAACGCGAACTTCGTCGGCCGAACCATGCCGTAGCCGCTTGATGCCGAGAGCTTCAGGGCGCGCCGAAGCACCTTCGTCTCGATCGCAATGACCGTGTTGCTCGCCACCGGCACGACGCGGCGCCAATCCGGGAAGGTGCCATCGATGGTCTTGGCGCGCAGCCGCACCCCGTCGGCGATGACCTCGACAAAACCGACCCGATCGCCCGCCACTCCCTTGTGAGCAGTAATTGTCGCCTCGCCCTTTCCGGCATACTGCACGGCGAGCGCGGCGGCCTTCCGCGGGAAGATGACATTGCCCTGATCTGCGGTCTTCGCCGGCAGCCCAGTCTCGCGCTTCGCCAAGCGGTGGCCGTCCGTCGCCACCGCGATGAGGATGCCGTCCTTAACTTCCAGGCAGATGCCGTTGAGATAGTAGCGCGTCTCCTCACGTGAGATTGCGTGCGACACGCCACCGATCAGGAACTGCAACACGCCCTCGGCGAGGCTCGCGCCCCAGGCCTTGTTGCCCATTGTCATGTTCGGGAAGTCGATCGCGGGCAGCGAGTTCATGGTTGCCGTCACCTCGCCGGCGGTCATGGTGACGGCGCCGTTCTCGTCGGCCTCGAAACTGACGCGCTCGACATGTGAGACGGCGCGAAGAAGGTCGCGAAGTCGGCAGGCCGGCAGGCAGACTGCGCTCTCACCGGTACCCTCGATCTCAGTCCGAACCTCGATGTCGAGGTCGGTTCCGCGAACCGCGATGGTGCCAAAGCCCATGGCGAGCTCGACGCAACCCAAGATCGGGATGGTGTTTCGCCGCTCCGTCACGGCGGCGACGCGGGTGACGGCACGCAGCAAGTCGGCAGTGGTCGCCTCTGCGCGGAACAGGACGGAATCGGTCTTCTTCGCGGTCATGCTGTCCTCCTGAGATTGACTTGGCCATCCACCCACACGGACCCGTCGGCCATGCGGTAGGTCACGGTGCCCCGAGCGGGATCGGCATCGATCTGCTCGCCGGGCACGAGATCGGGAATGAAGAGGTGATCCGGGCAGCCGGTCTGCATCCCGTCGTAGGAGAGCCGGCGCCCGTGGCGCTCGCAGTCCCAGCGCGGCCCGTCGCTCGGCGACGAGAACATGCAGGTCCGGCAGTTCTGCCGCGGGAACGCGCCCTCGTGGCAGATCGCGCGCGCCGGGCACCACTGGCAGGCAAAGGCCGCCTTGGTGGTCGGGTCGTCATGGAGCCGAGCCGGCGGGCGCGGAGCGGCCACGATGCGCTCGATGCGCGCCACGAGCGCCAGGCAGAAGGTCGGATCGTACTCGACCCGCTCGCAGTGGATGGCGTCGTCGTTCTTATTCGCGACCATGTAGAGGCCACGGCGCAGATCGAGCGCGTGCATGTAGAGCTGGATCTGGGCGTAGTGCTCCGGCTTCGTCTCCCGGATCGGGCCTTTCGCGATCGCCTTGAACGACTTGTCGTTGGCGCTCTTGCACTCGATTGCATGCGGCGTGACCGGCGCCTCCGGCAGGCCGGTTGCGACGCCGTCGAGCTTGCCCCGGAGGTGGCCGCCGGCCAGATCCACCCGGATCTGCTTGCCGGTGGCCTCGTCGATCTCCTGCACGTCGCAGCCGATCATGCCGAGCATGGCCAGCAGGCGGCTCTCGTACAGATTGCCGCTCTCGAAGCGGCGCTGGCGCGCGCCTTCCGGCTGCTCGCCGGGCGCGGCCCAGCGGAACGCGTACCAGAGCGCGCGGTCGCAGGGGTTCGCAACGCCCGACATCGGTACGCCGGCACTGTCGCCGTCGCGTGCGGTCCGCACGAACGCCTCGTCGATGGCAAGCGCAGTGTGAGAGAGAGGAGGAGGGAGCGCGGCCATCAGAAAGGCATCCCCCGCGTCCGGCCACTATTCAGCGCATCCAAGATGGCAAGCCGAACGGTGCGGGTCTCCTCGACACCCATAGGTGAGTAGGCATCGTGCTCAGGCCGGCCCGCCATGTAGCCGCGGCACCAGCACAGCAGGTCCGCCATGCCTTCGCCGAGGCGTCCGGCTTCAGACCGTTTCAGGGTGATAGTGATGGTGTCGTCAGGCGCCTTGTCAGGCAAAGCGGTAGCGTTCATCGAACACGAGCCTCGTGCGATGTGAAATCGGATGGGGTGGAAGGGCGGCCGGTTCAGGAGGGCAAACCGGGGCCGGCCGCCCGGCTAGACTAGAACGGCGGGTCGCCAGCGACCGGGCGGGCACCGCCCGACGGTGCGGCCCAGGGACGCCCGCCGGCGGGACGTGTTGCGCCATTCGACGCCGGAGGCGCCGAGCGCTGGGCCGGCGCCGCCTTCGCAGCCGGCGGCTGACCGCCGCGCGCCTTGTACTTCTTCACCGCATTGCGGGCGTCGTACTCGCCCCGCGCCGGCTCGATCTTGAGGGTGACGACGAGCGGCTTGAAGTGCAGGTCCTCGCTGTCCTCGATCGGCCCGGTGCCGGTCGCCGCGCAGATGTCGGCGAGCGCGCGCTGCGCGATGCCCTGCGCCACCGCGTTCGAGTTCCGGATGTTGAGGTTGTCCCAGACCTTCCGGTTGGCGAACGGGCCATCGATCACCTCCAGGGTGAGCTTCAGCATGTCGCCGCCAGCCTTGGTCTGCGCGATGTCGCTCTCGACGATCTGCATGTTGTAGTCGCCGGCCGGCATCGGCTCGAAGGAGCGCTCGTCGTCCGGGACCTCGTTCGGGTCGAAGGTGTTGCCGAGGTAAGCCATGTCTGATCACTCCGCTGCGATGCGAGCGGCTTCCGCCGTCGCGAGATGGGGGAAGAAGGGGGCGAGCGCGTCAAAACCCTTGCCGGGCTCGTAGAGCGTCTTCTCGGGCAGGCCGTACCGGTTGCCGGCCGCGTAGGCTGGGCGCGAGGTGGCGTGCATCCAGACGGAGCGGCCGCCCTGGCCGATGGCGCGGCTCTTGTTGAACCCGGCGTCCTCGGACTTCACGGTGACATCCGGCTTCACCAGCAGCACGACGTCGGCTTCGCGCTTCAGAAAGTCGCGCGCCTTGTCGTGCAGGTCGATCTCGTAACGGGAGTAGCCGACCGTCTCCGGGTCGTCGAAGCGCTCGATCTTGGAGTGCGCGATCAAGATGATCGTCATGCCGCGATCGCGCCGCAGGGCATTCAGCCCGTCGAGCACTTCCTGCCAGACCGCGAGGGCGTAGACGTAGCCCTTACCGTAGCCGAAATCCTCGATGCGCTTCTTCTTGTTGCCCTTATCGTCCCCGCGCTCGCCGGTCTCGGCCCAGATGATGGGCTGCAGGGCGGTGACGCTGTCGAGGACCACGGTCTGGAACTCATGCTCGCGCTCGTAGAGCATGCCGATCGCCGACATGAGGTCCTCGAAGCTCTCGATCTTGCCCATGCTCGCGATGTCGAGAACGCCATCACCTTCTTCCGTTTGGAGGAAGCAGGGCGCCGGGAACTCGGACGCCAGCGTGGTCTTGCCGCTCTTCTCTGGCCCGTACTCCAGGATGACCGGAGGTCGCGGCCTCTTCTTTTGTGTTAGCGAGTCCCAGGATACTGCCATCACTTCTCTCCTGTGCGGTCGCCATGTCTTGGGAAGGCCCGGGGGCACCCGGAACAAGACAGGGATGGCGACCTGACCGCCCGTCGGCGGTGCTCCGGGTGCCCCTCGGTGTTGCTAGGCGGCCAGCTCAGGGGAGGCCGACGCGGCAGCCTCCCCGTCGCCGGCGCATCCCGACCGCGCCGCGGTCGTGGAAGGCTGAATTCTCGTGGTCTCGAGCAGGCGGACGCGGACGCCAACGACGTCGCTGGCCCAGCCGGCTTCGATGTGCTGACAGTCGCTGTCGTCGGCGACGGCGCCGGCCAGAACGAGGGCGTCGCCCACCGGCTTGATGAGGTTGTCGATGTCCCGGCGCCGGCGGTCCGGTCGGCCGATCGCGAGCGCCATTGCGTAGGGGCCATCGAAGCCTCGGCCGCGCGTCTCTGCCTGAATGATCGAGGTGCAGGCGGCTCGCCAGCGCTCGTATTCGGCCGAGCGCAGCACCTTCTTGCCGACGTGCCGCCACATGCGGTTGGCGCTCGGCGGATACGGCAGGGTGACGATGAGAGAAGCGAGAGTCATCGCGCCACCTCCTGGGAGGCGGCGAGGCGCGCCTTCAGTCCTGCGATGCCCGCTTCGATCTCTTCCAGCGCTCGATCATCGCGGCGAAGAGCGCCCAGACGGACTGCCAGAAGCTCATTCTCAAGGGCCTGGATCTCCAGCCGGACCTGACGCTCGACGGCTTCCTGGAGCGCCACCAGCAGTTCGGCGCTCACCGTCTTCGGGGCTCGGAAGAGCAAGCCCCAGATAGAACCATAGGGTTGGCGAAGGCGGGCGGCGACATGCTTCGCGACCTCCTTGACCGGCTGACCTGTCGTCCGCGCCTCGACCTCGACGAGGCGGCGCGCGTAGCGACTGGCCGTAGCGACTGTCGTCATCGCGCGGCTCTCTGGTTGCTTCGTTCGCAAATCGGGGTTGAGCCGCAAGGCACCGCTCCTGTGGTCGATTGCACGTCGACAGGAGCGAGGCGGACATGGAGGCTCGAAAGGGTACGCAGGACGTAGAAAACAGCGCGATCGACGGCCTGGCAGCCCAGATCGCGGGACGAGATGCCGAGAGCCCCTGGCAGGGCGATCGGCGGACGAAGAGAGAGAAGATACCGCGCTGGCAGACGCGCTTCCCGCGCGCTGCCGCAGCGCTGGCCCGCAGAAAGAAGCGGGCGAAGACGACCCCGGCGCACGACGCGCGCAGCCTGATCGTGTGGCTCACGACCGCCCTGGCAGGCAGAGCGTGAGCAGCGAGCGGCCCCGGAAAGGGCCGGAGCCCAAAGGCCCCGGCCAGTCAGGGAGGAAACGCCCATCAGGGCAACGGACGCGCCGAGGCGCGAATTCTGGGATGAGGCGCGCATCACGGACGCACCTCGACGGCATCGACGAACAGGCGCTGCCACTCGCGGGCGACAGTGCCCAGCACGACGACCGTGTAGAGAAGCGCGGCGCCGAGGCAGATGCGAGTGACGTCGGACATCACGCGCTCCAGGGGCTCACGACGGCGGGGGTGGAGCTCACGAGCCGCGGCACGCACGGCACCTCGGCCTCGGCGAGCGCGGCTTCCTCCACGAGGCGGGCGGCATAATGCCGTGCCTCATCGGGCGTCATCGCCTGCGACAGAACCGTGCTGTTCAGCTCGTTCCACTGACGCTGCACGCCGACGAGCAGCATGCCGCCCGCACGGTCGATGAAGCTGATGACGGTACCAACCTCGTCGGTCTTGCAGACCCCAGCATCGGTACGGGTTTCACTGTTCACGCCAGACCTCATCAAGTAAGAACGACGCAAGTACAATACTTAGATCGTGCAGTATCGCACAGGGGCGTATGAATGCTCTGTAAAGTCTCGTATTGCGCGAAGCACAGAGGCATACTGCTGCTTGATCGATTGTTTGCGATCAGCGGAGAGCCGCATGCGCCCCGAGAATTTCGACGACATGATTGCCGAGCAGACTGCCCAGCAGCAGGTGGTCCTGATGATGCTGCGGCGGGTCGCAACGCTCTGCCGCGAGGCCGACATCGATCCGATCGACACGGCCGCGCACTGGAAAGAGATGGGCTCGGCCGCGATCGACCAAGTCGACTTCCGCGTAGCACCCGGGCACGAACTCATCGTTCGCGAGAAGGCCAAGGCTCGGATGAAGGCCATCATCGAGATTGGCCTTCAGTAAGCCCCTCCAGGAACGGGCAGGTCAGCGGGGCCGGCACGTCGGCGCGGGAGCGCGGTGGCGGAGCGGCCGGCACCTGGAGCTCTTGCGTGTCATCCTCCGACCCGCTCGCCGCCCGGATGAAGCTCCGGATCCGTGAGGCCTTCTCCAAGGTAACGGTGCTACCGGCTCGTAACCTCGTCACGAGCTTGCCGTCGTTGACTGCCTTACGGCCGAATGTGCTCGCGGCCATATCGGTGGTGCCGATGAAGGCCTCGATCTCATGAAGAAGCTGGCTGGTCTCGCTCATAACGAGAGAGATAAAGGGCATTTGCCCATCAAGTCAATGGGCATCTGCCATATTGGCGATGGGCAAAAGGGTGGGCAGTCTCCCACCATGCTCGACAATGCAGTCCGCCGCCGCCTGGAAGAGGAAATGAACGCGCAAGGGCGCGAGATGAAAGAGCTGTCGATCGCGGCCGGGCTCGGTGAGACCTACGTCCGTGACGCGCTGAAACGCGGTCGAGGGAAGCTCGAAAACCTATTCAAGGTCGCCGCCGAGCTCGGAAAGTCAGCCGACTGGCTCGTCGGCGTTGTCGACGGAGCGGCGGAGCTTCGAGGCAGAGCTACGCTTGCGGCCGAGTCGTCGGTCATACGCCGGGAAGCGGCACCGCAATACGGGCCGCCCCTCGACGTGCTGGGCGTGGTGAAGGGCGGGGACGATGGAAGGCTCGTCTACAACGGCCAGGTGATCGAGACGATTCCACGCCCGCCGATCCTAGAGAACGTCGAAGACGCCTACGCCACCTACGTGGCCGGCGACAGCATGCGGCCGCGCTTCAAGGAAGGCGAGAAGGTGTGGGTTCATCCCCACAGGCCAGCGAGGCGTGGGGATGATGTCGTTGTGCAGATTCACCCGGAGCAGGAGGGTGACGCGCCCGAAGGCTATATCAAAGAGTTTGTTCGATACTCTGGCTCCATGCTCGTGCTGTATCAGCATAATCCTGCGGGAGAAATCGAGATTGATCGCAAGCTGGTCAAGTCAATCCATGTGATCGTCGGATCTCTTTTCGCGTAGGATCATCACAGATCATTTCTAATGATATGTTTTTGCCTAGGCCTCCCGCGCCAAAGCAATCCCAACATTTGAGGCGCCGTCCAAGGTCGCCGAAAGTCCGACAGTCCAGCCTTTCCAGTTCGTCCAATCGCGCTCGATCGAGGAAGCCGAGATGACCGCAATCGTCGCATGAGACGCGAACAGCATCCGAGGCGGTGAGCGGGACATCGAGGCGCGGGTCTTTGCTCTTCGCCGTCTTTGCACGCTTCACCAGGGCAGGCTCGCTGACAGGAATTCTTCGGGGATCAAACCGTTCTGGGCGATCAGTTCAGCATCGCCCCATTCGCCTTCCGTTGGATCGCCAGTCCGTGAGAAGGCGAGCGCCCCGACCAAGCCTCCGCGAAGTGCTTCGACTGCGCGTTCCGCGCTACGCCGGTTGGGCACCTGCACTGCGTCGCCAGCGATGATGCGGTTGCCCTTTGCAGCTCGCTTGAAGGGTTGGAAAACGTAGAACGTGACCTCCGACATGCGCCGACTCCGTCTGGGTGAGTACGCTCAGGCTGCCCGTGTTCTGAGAACAAAGGAAGAACATAAAGAACGGTTCCGGACCGAATTTTTCAGCGCCTGTGGACAGAGGTGGATAAAGCCGATGGGCATACACTGAGGGCTATTGCCCATTACGGCGTTGACATAGGGCATTTGCCCATTATGATCCTGCCCATCGCCACCCCGCGATGGAGCCGCCCGATGCGCCGCCGCACCTTCGACAACTTCCGCTTCCTGCAAGACCTGAAAGATGACCGCTCCAAACGCGCCAACGTCCGCGAGGAGCGCCTGCGCACGGCCACCGGGCTCTCCGGCACCCCGGCTCTCGCCCTGTCCGCCTGGCGCGGCGTATCGGGCAAACGCTACGTGGTGGGTGTGCACCAGCTGACGACGACGAACGTTGTCGATGCCGGCCCAGGCGTCATGATCGCGGTGCGGCGGGATGAGGCCGGCATTGCCGAGCCCATCAGCATCATCGCAGACGGCATCGTCGGGCGCATCGCGGCCTGGACGGGTGAGGCGCTTCGGATTGGCGCCACTGAGCTGCACGTCCACCGTCTGGGCAAGCATGCGAACGAGCGCGCCGCGATCGTGGACGACCTGACGGTCACCGCCCCGGCTGCCGATCTTGAGGTGGCGTGATGCCCCTCATCATCGCCCTCCTGACGGCCGTCATCGTGCTCGCCGCCCTCTTCGTCGCCTGGCCCTGGCTGCGCATGCCCCGCACCGAGGCCGGTGACCCCGACCTCACCGCACTGGCGCTGATGCTGCTCGGCGTCGCCATCGCGGCCGGCGGGCCCGTGACGGTCTGGGCTTGTGGGGTGGCCGCATGACCCGCCCCGACAACGCCTTTTCGACGATCCCCGATTTCAGCGTCCCGCCTCGCGATCTGATCCGGGAATCCCGCGCCGCGCGCCGGCACATCCCGATCCACACGCCGCTGGATCCGGAGGTGCTGTGGCAGGCGCTGGAGCGCGTCGCGGCCACGCGGACGCACGACGAGGCGCGGGACATCGCCAAGGCCGCGCTCGCGCTGGCGGGAGAGCGGTGATGACCCAGGATGACGTCATTGCCGTTCTCGAGCGCGAGATCTCGGCCGCGGGCGGGCGCAAGCGCTGGGGCGGTCGGGCCGGTATCTCGGTCCAGACGATCCACTACGTGCTCACGCGCGTCCGCAAGCCCAGCCCAGCCATCCTGAACGCCCTCGGCTTTGTCGAGGTGCCGACCTACGCGCCGGCCCGCACCATGGCCGCTCTCGGCCGCCCCGCTTCGCCTACGAGCACGCCTGCAGATCAGGAAGAAGGACGGGTGGCATGAGCGATCGTCCCATCATCTTCAGCGCGCCCATGGTCCGCGCGCTACTGGCTGGCCGAAAGACGCAGACGCGGCGCCTCGTTCGGTTCCCCGGTTGGGCCGCCGGCATCTTCACCGATCCGCTCAAGATCGTGGTGGAGACCGACGAGCGAGGCCGCGACCCCGAAGTCATCTGCGAGAGCACAGGATGTCTCGCGGCTCTCCCGCTGCCTTACACGGTCGGCGATCGGCTCTATGTCCGGGAAGCGTGGGCCCCGCTCGACGCTCTGACCCACGGCGACCCGGGCGCGCAGGCCCTTGCCGAACGCGGGTTCTACCGGGCCGATGAGGGCACCGTTGAGGGTGAGATCGCGCGCTGGCGCCCGTCCATCCACATGCCGCGCTGGGCGTCGCGCCTGACGCTGGTCGTGACCGATGTGCGGGTTGAGCGGCTGCAGGACATTAGCGAAGCCGACTCGAAGGCTGAGGGCGTGGAGCCAATCTGCGACCACGGCGTCGGCAACGAGCATTTGCACCGCATCGCCTTCGAGCAGCTGTGGGAACGCCTGCACGGCAAAGGTTCCTGGCTCGCAAACCCCTGGATTGCCGCGATCAGCTTTAGCGTCCACCGGGCCAACATCGACGCCCTGCTGCGCGAGGTGGCGGCATGACCCGCCGCAGTCACTCGAACATCATGACCTTCAGTGTGTCGCGCCCGCGCCAGATCACTGTGCAGGGTTGCGGCTCGAAGTGGGGCGCCAACGAGAGACAGAACCAGTCGGGGAGGTCTTTCACGAACCTCGTTGCGACCAGCGCCCGGCCACCTGTCAACCGAACGGCTTTGCACTCAAACCTCCGTGGCCAGTCCCGGAGCAGAATCTCCGCGTCTACCAGCGCTGAGCGAGCATTGGCTTCTGAATGCAAAATCACGGCAGCACCTCACCCGCGTCGAGATCTTGCGAGATCTCAGGCTCCAGGGACTGCCAGTAAGTTAATTCGATACACGACGATCAACGGCAACTTTGGAACGCATATTTCCCGTTATGGATGGAATGAACGAGAGGAGAGCAGGATGGCCGGTGATTTCGTCACCCGTATCCCGGCTGCCCCTGTCAGCGTGCTCGGCGACGGAGCCGCAGCATGACCTACCACGACCGCACCGGCACCGACCCGCACCAGGGCTCCGCGATCGCCGTCCGGACCTGCAACGGCGAGGTCACCCTCGAACTCGGCGTGATGCGCAACTTCGGGTCGATCTCGGCCGACGCATGGGCCGCGCTGAGCCCGGCCGAAGCGCGCGGGGTGGCGTTAGCTCTGCGTGTCTTGCTCTGCATCATCCTTGGCGTTCTCGAAGAACAACATGTCGCGTGTGATCATGACAAATGCTGTAACGCCAATACCCAGGCAGATCATATCGAATATCATTTTGAAAAACTGAGACATCGGAATGCACCCGTAGCCAGCAGCGCAAATTTGGGATCGTTTACTTTAATAATGCCGGGCCACCGCCGCCTCCAGGGATCTTCCGGAGTAATGTTGGGTTTGATGCATGAGGTGCGCCATGGCTGACGAGCAGCAGGCAGACACCTGGACCCTCACCACAACCCGCAACCCCGACGGTACGGTCGATCTCACGACGACCATCGCCACCGAGGGCGAGCCGATGATCGTGGTGCTGCGCCTGAACCGCGAGGAGGCCCGCGCTCATGCTCGGGGCGTGATGGCTGCGGCAGGGGATGCGATCGAGCGGACGTTTGGAGGGGAGGGCGCCTGAACCATGTCCACGTCCCGTTCCCAGGAGCGCGCCGAGCCGACCTGCCTCTACCCGACGGAGGACGAGATCGCTCGCTTCGTCGTCGGGCCCGGCCGCGCCAAGACTTGGCCGAGCCTCGCCACAGTCCTCGAGCGCGGCGGATTCCCGAAGGTCGACGTCATGATGGGCGGCCGCTACTGGCCGGCCGTCAAAGCCTTCCTCGACCGCCGTCACCATGTCGGCGAACATGCTTCCGCCCGGCCGCTTCGCCGGGGAGAGGAGGGTACCGATGCCCAAAGACCACGACCTGTACGCGCCAGGTCTTAAGCGCATGAAGCGCCACAACGGGCGCGTCGATCTCTACTGGGTCGCGGACGAGAAGCTCGTCGCGAAGGGCTACCTGCCCAAGACCGTTCGCCTGTTCGGCGAGTGGCCCTCCCCCGAGATCGCGTCCCGCTGCGCCATCCTGCACGCCGAGATGATAGAATGGGCCTCGGGCCGGGAGCCCGCACGCAACGCTGCGCCGGAAGGCACCCTCGCCTGGGTTTGCCGTGCGTTCGAGACCGATCCCGACTCGCCCTTCCACGAGAAGCGGCAGGACACCCGCACCTTCTACAGCAAGTACATCCGGCACCTCGTCGACAAGGCCGGCGACGAGTACCTGTCGCAGATCGTTGGGCGCGACGTGCGCCGCTGGCACAAGGAATGGGTCGCTGAGCTCGGCGAGCGCAGCGCCTACGCCTGTATCCAGACGCTCCGCCGAGCCGTGAATTATGGGTGCGAGCTGCGCGACAGCGACGCGATCGAGCTCGCGGCCGTGCTGGAGAAGACCGAGTTCCGGATGCCGAAGGCGCGCAAGCGTCGGCCAACCTACGAGCAGATCGTCGCCCTACGGCAGGCCGCGCACGAGGCCGGGCGGGCGAGCATCGCACTCGCCGTCACCCTGCAGTTCGAGTTGGGTCTGCGGCAGAAGGACGTCATCGGCGAGTGGTACCGCCCCTCGGAGGACGAGCGGGCGCGCATCGCCGGCGCGATCACGGACGGCGCCTGGGTCTGGCACTGGGGGCTGATCTGGAGCCACATCGATGCGGCCATGCTCCTGCGCAAGCCGACGTCGAAGTCGAACGGCAACGAGGTGGCCGAGCATGATCTACGAGTGCATCCCGACATCGTGGCCGAGCTGCCGCCGCGAGGGGTCGGGCCGATCCTGATCGACGAGCGCTCGGGCAAGCCGTGGAAGCGGACCCACTTCTCGCACACGTTCCGGAAGATCGCACGCGCCGCGGGCTGGCCGGACGAGGTCTGGAACATGGACAGCCGCGCGGGCGCCGTGTCGGAAGCCTTCGAGGCGGGCGCGGAGCCGGCCGACGTGATGCGCACGGCGACGCACACGCAGATGTCGACGACGATGATCTACAACCGGGGAGGGGTGGTGCAGTCGAGCCGCGTGGCAGAGCTGCGGGCGGCCCGCCGAAGGGGCCGCAAAGAAGGCTGAAACGCTTCCAGAACAGACTGCGGTAACAGACTGAAAAATGCCGGTAACAAGCTCCGGCTGGAAATCGCGCTAAGTGCCTGAAGGTATTTGGCTCCCCGAGCAGGACTCGAACCTGCGACAAAGCGATTAACAGTCGCTTGCTCTACCAACTGAGCTATCGGGGACCACGGCCGGGTGTCTACACATCGGGGATGCCGGGCGCAAGGGTGCTTTTGCGGGTTGTTTGACGATTCCGTCACGAAGCCGCGGGGCGGGGACATCCGGCGATCACGGTACGCGCGCGAGGGCCCGCAGGGGCGCGGCGAAGGGCGGGCGACGGGGCGAGGGAGCGGAGAGAAACACCGTTGCCCACCGCACCATGCCTCTGCTAGAGACCCCTCTCCCCCGCACCGGCCGCCCGGGCGGGGGCGCGCTTGCCGGCCCCGACTCGAGGGCCGCCCGCGCCGGACGGCCTCGTGGCGGAGTGGTTACGCAGAGGACTGCAAATCCTTGCACGGGGGTTCGATTCCCTCCGAGGCCTCCAATCTTCATCCAGCATCGACGACCCGCCGCATCCCCGTCCCGGGCGCGCGAGGGCGGGCCTGACAGGGGGCCGCCGGCCTTCGCGCGGGAACCTTGCCTTTTGCGGGCCGATCCACGACAAACCCGCCAGCTTGGGCGTCCGGCCCGGACCCGCCCGGGCCCGGCCGAGGGCGCGAGACCGACACGCGTCGAGGGATACCAGCCATCATGCTCGATTATGCGCAGGCGCGACGCCTCATGGTCGATTGTCAGCTGCGGACCTTCGACGTGAACGACATTGCGGTCCTGGACGCGTTCGACGCCGTGCCGCGCGAGCGTTTCGTGCCCCCGGGCCGCGAGGATTTCGCCTATATCGACCAGACCCTGCGCCTCGGGGACCAGGACGGCGACGTCCGCTTCCTGCCGGCCCCGATGGTCCTGGCCCGGATGATCCAGGCCCTGGCGATCCGGCCCGGCAACCGCGTCCTCGATATCGGGGCGGGCTACGGATACGCCGCCGCCATCCTGGCCCGCCTCGGCGGGCGGGTGCTGGCCCTGGAGCCGGTCACGGCCCTGGCGCAGGCCGCGCGGGAACGGCTCGGGGCCGAGATCGAGCTGCGCGAGGCGCCGCTGGCTGCCGGCGCGCCCGAGCAGGGGCCCTACGATGCCATCCTGGTGGAGGGCCGCGTCGAGCTGCGGCCCCAGGCCCTCCTCGACCAGCTCAAGGATGGGGGACGCCTCGTCTGCGTGATGGGGCCGGATCGCGCCGCCAAGACCACGCTGTTCGTGCGGGCCGGCGACGCCTTCGGGGCGCGCCCCCTCTTCGACGCGAACCTGCCGGGCCTCTCCGCCTTCGCGGCCGAGGCCGGCTTCTCGTTCTGATTGCAGAAGGCCCCGCGCGCCGTGGGAATCGGGCGGGCGCGCGCGCCTCGGATGCCGGGCCATGGCCCGGCCGGGGCGTGGCGGGGCGCGGCGCTCCTTGCCGGAACGCGGCCCGGGTGCTTTGGTACGAATCAGGACGCGGGAGGCCCTGTCGGCGGCAACCCCGTGTTCTTGCAACGTGAAATCGGCGGAATCCGCCTGAATTCGCGCTCTGCGAGTGTCGCTTTTATGCGCCACCTTCCCACGATTCTTCCGCCAGGACCCCCGGGCCCCTGGGCCCGACGGTTCAAGCTCGGCTAATGTCGGCGCTAGGGCGGGCTTAACTGGAAGGTGCGTATCAACGCGCCACAACCGTCGCGAGACGGGAATCCGGTTCCTTCGAGAAACCGCAAGGGCTGATCGACGTGAGTAGACGCAAACCTGCGACGCGCCCCGCGCTTCGGCTGACCGGCATCGCTGCCGCGGCCAGCATCGCGGCCGCCAGCCCGGTCCGGGCCGAGACGCTGGAGAGCGCGTTGGCACGGGCCTATGCGGGCAACCCGCAGCTCAATGCGGGGCGTGCCGGCGTGCGCGCGACGGATGAGAACGTGGCCATCGCGCAGTCGGGCTACCGGCCCACCGTCGGCGTCCAGGCCAGCATCGGCACCACCTACACCGAGGGCAACCTCTCCGGCGCGAACCTGCGGCAGACCCTGATCCCGGGGCAGGCGGGCATCACCGTCACCCAGAACCTGTTCAACGGCTTCCAGACCGACAACTCCACCCGGCGCGCGGAATCGACCGTCTACAGCCAGCGCGAGAGCCTGCGCTTCACCGAGCTCTCGACCCTGTTCAACGCCGCCCAGGCCTACATGGACGTCCTGCGCGACACCGCCAACCTGGAGCTCAACCGCAACAACGTCGAGGTGCTCGAGGAGCAACTCCGCCAGACCCGCGACCGCTTCAATGTCGGCGAGGTGACCCGCACCGACGTGGCCCAGGCCGAGGCGCGCCTCGCCGGCGCCCGCTCGCAGGTCAGCGCCTCCGAGTCGCAGCTGCGCTCCTCGATCGGCATCTACCGGCAGGTGATCGGCGTCGAGCCGCGCCAGCTCGCCCCCGGCCGTCCCCTCGACCGCTACGTCCCGGCCAGCCTCAACGCCGCGGTCGATATCGGCCTCAAGGAGCACCCCTCGATCCTGTCGCAGATGCACGCGGTCGATGCCGCGGAGGCGCAGGTGAAGGTGCTTGAGGGCGCGCTCTACCCGAGCGTCAGCCTGCAGGGCTCGGTCGCCCAGAGCTACGACCAGCAGATCCGCAACTCGAACGGCGTCGCCGCCTCGATCCTCGGCCGGCTGACGATCCCGATCTACCAGGGCGGCCAGGAATACGCGCAGATCCGCCAGGCCAAGGAGCAGGTCGGGCAGGCCCGCATCCAGGTCGAGCAGGTGCGCGACCAGATCCGGGCCGCCGTGGTCTCGGCCTGGGGCCAGCTCGAGGCCGCCAAGGCCCAGGTGATCGCCTCCCAGGCCCAGGTCCAGGCCAACGAGGTGGCGCTCAACGGCGTGCGCGAGGAGGCCCGCGTCGGCCAGCGCACCACCCTCGACGTCCTGAACGCGCAGCAGGAATTGCTCAACGCCCGCGTCAACCTGATCGTGGCCCAGCGCAACCGCGTCGTGTTCTCCTACGGCGTCGTGCAGGCGATCGGCCGCCTCACCGCCCGCTTCACGGCGTTGCCCGTGGCCGCCTACAGCGCCAAGACCCATTACGACCAGGTCAAGGATCTCTGGTACGGCGTGCGCACCACGGACGGGCGCTGAGGCGCGGGGGCCTCGGCATCCGCTCCCGTCACGCGTTTCTCCGGGCACCGCGCTCCATTTCTCCGGGACTGTGTCGCGGATGCGCTTGTCCAGGGCTCAGGGCGTGAAATACTGGCCGGCGTCGTTCTAGACTTCCTCCCCCTGCCGAGCGCCGTCCGGATGAGTGCAGCGAGCCCCAAGACGCAGGACAAGGCCGCCGAGCCTTCGATGGAGGAGATCCTCGCCTCCATCCGCCGCATCATCGCCGACGATCAGGCGGTGAAGCCGGAGGCGACCCCCGTCCGCTCCGCCCCGCCGCCGCCTGAGAACGACGACGTGCTCGACCTCGCCGAGGTCGCCGAGCCCGTGCGCAAGCTCGAGGCCGCCCCGCAGCCGATCGAGCCGGAGCCGATCGATTTCGGCGACGAGGCCCTCGATTTCGACGCCATCGAGGTGGAGCCCGAGCCCGAGCCGGAGCCCGTCTTCGAGCCGCCGCCACGGGCCGTCATCGCCCCCGCGCCGCGCCGGGAGCCGCCGCCCGCCGAACTGCACGACCCCTTCCTCGACGCGCCGGTCGAGCGCCTGACCTCGACGACGACCGATGCCAGCGTGAACCAGGCCTTCTCCATGCTGGCCCACACGGTGCTCAGCCAGAACAGCCGCACCCTGGAGGACCTCGTCAAGGACATGCTCCGGCCGATGCTGAAGGCGTGGCTCGACGACAACCTGCCGACCATGGTCGAGCGCTTGGTGCGCGCCGAGATCGAGCGGGTCTCGCGCGGGCGCTGAGACGACCTCGCCCGCGCCGGAACGCGGGCCCGGATGGCGGTCATCGGGCGGCCATCGGGCGGCCTCGTGTTGACGCGGGGCCCGGGACGGGTTGAAAGCGGGCGAAATCCCAGGACGCCCGCACGATTGGCCCGCCGCCCATGATGGACAAGACCTTCGCCCCCGCCGCCGCCGAGGCGCGCGTCAGCGCCGCCTGGGACGCGCACGGAGCCTTCCGGGCCGGACGCCCGGACCGGGCCGGGGCCGAGCCCTATTGCATCGTGATCCCGCCGCCGAACGTGACGGGCACGCTCCATATGGGCCATGCCCTCAACAACACGCTGCAGGACATACTGGTGCGCTTCGAGCGCATGCGCGGCCGCGACGTGCTGTGGCAGCCGGGCATGGACCATGCCGGCATCGCGACCCAGATGGTGGTGGAGCGCCGCCTCGCCGAGACCGGCGCGCCGGACCGGCGCAGCCTCGGCCGCGAGGCCTTCGTCGAGCGGGTCTGGGCCTGGAAGGCGGAATCGGGCGGCGCCATCGTCAACCAGCTCAAGCGCCTCGGGGCCTCCTGCGACTGGTCGCGCGAGCGCTTCACCATGGACGAGGGCCTCTCGGCCGCGGTCCTGAAGGTCTTCGTCGACCTCCATGCCCAGGGGCTGATCTACCGCGACAAGCGCCTGGTGAACTGGGACCCGAAGTTCCAGACCGCGATCTCGGATCTCGAGGTGCAGCAGGTCGAGGTGAAGGGCCATCTCTGGCACTTCGACTATCCCGTGGTGGACGCGGCCGGCCGCGAGACCGGCGCGATCATCACGGTCGCCACCACCCGGCCCGAGACGATGCTTGGCGACACCGCCGTGGCGGTGCATCCGGAGGACGCGCGCTACGCCGCCCTCGTCGGCCAGCGCGTGCGCCTGCCCCTCGTCAACCGGCTGATCCCGATCGTGGCCGACGAATATTCGGATCCCCAGAAGGGCACCGGCGCGGTCAAGATCACGCCCGCGCATGATTTCAACGATTTCGAGGTGGGCCGCCGCCACGGGACCCGGCCGATCAACATCCTGGATCCCGAGGCGCGCATCCTGCTGGCCGACAACGCGGATTTCCTCGATTCGGCCACGCCTGAGCCGGAGGCGCTGGCGCTTCACGGCCTCGACCGGTTCGCGGCGCGCACCCGCGTCGTCGCCCTCATGGAGGCGCGGGGCCTGCTGCGGCTGATCGAGCCGAACACCCACGCGGTGCCCCACGGCGACCGCTCGGGCGTCGTGATCGAGCCCTATCTCACCGACCAATGGTACCTGAACGTGAAGCCGCTCGCCGAGCGGGCGCTTCAGGCCGTGCGCGACGGCCAGACCCGGTTCGTGCCGGAGAACTACGAGAAGATCTTCTTCCAGTGGCTGGAGAACATCGAGCCCTGGTGCATCTCGCGCCAGCTCTGGTGGGGCCACCAGATCCCGGCCTGGTTCGACCCCGAGGGCACGCCCTACGTGGCGCTGAGCGAGGCGGAGGCCCTGGCGCTGGCCGAGGCCCGGCACGGCCGCCCGGTGGAACTCCGCCGCGACGCGGACGTCCTGGACACCTGGTTCTCCTCCGCGCTCTGGCCGTTCTCGACGCTGGGCTGGCCCGAGAGCACGCCCGAGCTCGCCCGCTACTACCCCACCAACACCCTGGTGACCGGCAAGGACATCCTGTTCTTCTGGGTCGCCCGCATGATGATGATGGGCCTGCACGTCACCGACCGCGTGCCCTTCGACACCGTCTACCTGCACACCCTCGTGCGCGACGAGAAGGGTGCCAAGATGTCGAAGTCGAAGGGGAACGTCGTCGATCCCCTCGTGCTCATCGACCAGTACGGGGCGGATGCCCTGCGCTTCACGCTGACCGCGATGGCGGCGCAGGGGCGCGACATCAAGCTGAGCGTCAGCCGCGTCGAGGGCTACCGCAACTTCACCACGAAGCTCTGGAACGCGGCGCGCTTCGCCGAGCTGAACGGCTGCCGCCTCGATCCGCGCTACCGGCCCGACGCCGCGCGCGAGACCCTGAACCGCTGGGCGCTCGGCGAGGCGGCGCGCGCGGTGGCGGAGGTCGAGGGCGCGCTCGCGGCCTACCGCTTCAACGACGCGGCGGGCGCGGCCTATCGCTTCGTCTGGAACATCTTCTGCGACTGGTACCTCGAACTCGCCAAGCCGGTCCTGCAGGGGGAGGGGGCCGATCCGGCCGCCCGGGCGGAGACGCAGGCCACCATCGCCTTCCTGATCGACCAGATCGCCAAGCTCCTGCACCCGTTCATGCCGTTCCTCACGGAGGAGCTCTGGGCGATCAAGGGCGAGGGCCTGCCCGATCGCGGCCTCCTGGCGCTCGCCCCCTGGCCGCAGCTCGAAGGTCTCGCGGATCCGGGCGCCGAGGCCGAGATCGGCTTCATCGTCGATCTCGTCTCCGAGGTGCGCTCGGCCCGCTCGGAGACCAATGTCCCGGCGGGCGCGCAGGTGCCGCTCTGGCTGGTCGGGGCGGATTCCGCCGTGCGGGCCCGGATCGAGACCTGGCGCGACACCCTGGTCCGGCTCGCCCGCCTCTCCGAGATCCGCTTCGAAGAGGCCGCGCCGAAGAATTCCGTGCAGCTCCTCGTGCGCGGCAGCGTCGCGGCGCTGCCGCTCGAGGGCATCGTCGATCTCGGGGCGGAGGTCGCGCGGCTGCGCAAGGAGGCCGCGAAGGGCGAGGGCGAGATCCGGAAGATCGAGGCCAAGCTCGGCAACGCCGATTTCATCGCCCGCGCCCCCGAGGAGGTCGTGGACGAGCAGCGCGAGCGCCGCGACGCCGAGGCCGCCCGGCTGGTCAAGATCCGGGAGGCCTTGGCGCGGCTGGAGGCCTGACGGCCCGCGTGCCCTGCCGGCCGAACCTGACGAAACCGTAATGCGGGCGCCACGGCCGGGTCAGGCACCCCTCCGTAGAGAAAGCATCACGTTCCGCTCATCGAGCGGCGCCGCTTTCCCTCCCGGAGACTCCCTGATGCCCGTTCAGCCGACCCGTTTCCGCCGCAACGCCCTCGCCTCCGTCGCCGCGGCCGCCCTGGTGGCCGGCGGCGCGGTGGGCGTCGGCTTCGTCCAGCCGACGACCCCGGCCTTCGCCCAGGCCCTGCCCAAGACCCCGATCGAGGCCCCGGAGCATCCGCCGGGCTCGTTCGCCAACATCGTCGACAAGGTGAAGCCCGGCGTCGTCTCGGTGAAGGTGAAGCTCGACGACACGGCCGAGGCCGACGAGGACGGCCCGGGCCAGGGCCGCGGCCTCCAGAACGTGCCGCCCCAGCTGCGCGAGTTCTTCAAGCGCTTCGGCCAGGGCGGGCAGGGCGGCCCGAACGGCGCCATCCCGGGCACGCCGCAGCGCCAGGGCCAGCGCGGCGCCGTGGGCTCGGGCTTCATCATCTCGGCCGACGGCTACGTGGTGACGAACAACCACGTGGTCGATCACGCCAAGACCGTGCAGGTCACCCTCGACGACAACCGTACCCTCGACGCCAAGGTCATCGGCAAGGACGCCAAGACCGACATCGCCCTCCTGAAGATCACGGATGCGGGTACCTATCCCTACGTGCAATTCGGCAAGGCCGCTCCGCGCGTCGGCGACTGGGTGGTGGCGATCGGCAACCCGTTCGGCCTCGGCGGCACCGTGACGGCCGGCATCGTCTCGGCCCGCGGCCGGGATATCGGCGCCGGCCCCTACGACGATTTCCTGCAGATCGACGCCCCCATCAACAAGGGCAATTCGGGCGGCCCCACCTTCAACGTCAACGGCGAGGTGGTGGGCGTGAACACCGCGATCGCCTCGCCCTCGGGCGGCAGCGTGGGCCTCGCCTTCGCGATCCCGGCCGAGACCGTGCAGGCGGTGGTCGAGCAGCTGCGCACGGACGGCAAGGTGGCCCGCGGCTATCTCGGCGTGCAGGTCCAGCCCGTGACGCAGGACATCGCCGAGGGGCTCGGCCTCGACAAGCCGAAGGGCGCCCTCGTGGATCACGCCGAGAACGGCACGCCGGCCGCCAAGGCCGGCCTCAAGTCCGGCGACGTGATCGAGTCGGTCAACGGCACCCCCGTCGGCGACGCCAAGGACCTGTCCCGCAAGATCGCCGGCCTAAAGCCCGGCGCCAAGGTCGAGGTCGCCTATCTGCGCGGCGGCAAGGCGGACACGGCGACCATCACCCTCGGGGCCCTGCCGACCGATGGCGGCAAGGTCGCGAGCCGCGGCGGCGATGCCACCGATGGCCAGCCGCGCCTCGGCCTCAGCCTCGCCCCGGCCGCCGAGGTCGGGCTCTCCGACGCGGGCGTGGTGGTGATGGAGGTCGATCCCGACGGGCCGGCCGCCGCCAAGGGCATCGAGCAGGGCGACATCATCCTCGACGTCGCCGGCCAGAGCGTGACGAAGCCCTCCGAGGTCGCCGAGCGCATCCGCTCGGCCGAATCGAGCGGCCGCAAGGCGGTGCTGATGCGCATCAAGAGCCAGAAGGGCGTCACCCGCTTCGTCGCGGTCTCGCTCTCGAAGAACGCCGGCTGACGCCCGCGCCCTCCGCACGGATCCGCCATCCTGCCCGGCGCCGCCCCCATCCGGGGGCGGCGCCGGCCTTCGTGGTCCATCCCCTCGCGCGTCTGCGCGGCCCGGGCGGCGATCGGCCGGACTGGCGCAGATGTGAGGCATCGCACAGTCACGCTCGCCCGAATCCTGCATGGCGCCCGCATCACGCGCGCCCGGATCCGGGTGGCGATCCGTCGGGCGAGGGAGTGGTGCGATGCGCGCGGCGGGTTTGTGTGGTGCGCTCATGACGCTGTCGGCGCTGGCCCTCGTGCCGGGCCCGCTCGCGGCGCGCCCCGCCTGGAACTCGGGCACCTACGTCTATGCCGACCTCTGCACCCTGACGGCGAGCGGCGGGCTCGGGGGGCGTCGCATCACCCTCCGGCGCTCGCCGAAGGGCGACGGCCTCGTCTACGAATCGGGCCTCGGGCAGGAGATCGCCCCGGCGCAGGGCACCGATTTCGCCCTGGACGACGCGACCAAGGCGCTGGCCTTCACGGCGGAGACGGAGGCCGGGCCCGTCTCCTTCCGGGGCACCCTCTCGACGGAGGCGCTGACGGGAATCCTGCACGATGCGGCGGGCGAGCACCCTGTGCGGCTGCCCCGGATGCTGCGCGCCCATGCGCCCGCGGCCTGCGCCGGGGCGGGCCCGACCGACACGACCGGCTCCCTCGGGGAGCGCTGAGGCCGGCGGGACCGGATACTCCGGTGCCGGATACTCCGGTGCCGGAAATGCGCTACATCGGTGCCGAAGCCCCCACCCGCGAAGCCCAGATGATCCCGCGCCACCTCCTGATCGGCCTTCTCCTCGCCGCCGGCTGCCCGGGTCCTGCCCATGCGGCGAATGGCTGCGACGCTCTCACGGCCCGGATGATCCGCGCGACCGGCGCCTCCCTGGCCGGGCGCAGCGGCCCCCTGGCGGTGTTCCGGGCGGCCGATGCGGAGCGCATGAGCCTCGATTGCCGCGAACCGACCCGGATGGTCTTCGCCGCCCGGGAGCGCGAGCCGCGCGCGCCTTTCTTCACTCTGATCGGGCTCGCCGCGCAGGGGCTCGCGGGCGCCCGGGCGCGGGAGGCCGAGGTGCTGGCTTTGCGGCTGCACCAGGATTCGCTGCTGACGGGCGCCCCGCAGGAGGGCCTCGCCGGCCGGGCCGCGCTCCGCTGCGAGACCGGCCCGCGCGGCGACGCGCTCTCGGGCGACCTCACGGTCTGCGTGCTTCGGCGCCAGCGTCCCGAGGTGCTGCGGAGCCGGGCGGCGTTTCCCCCGGCCGGACTTTCCCGCGCCGGCTCCGCGGGCTAGACCGCCCGCATGACGAGCCTGAATCTCCCCGCTCCCGCCACCGTGCGCGTCGGCGACGTCGCCTTCGCCAACGACCGGCCCCTCGGGCTGATCGCCGGCCCCTGCCAGCTCGAGGGCCGCGCGCACGCCCTCGAGATCGCCGAAGCCCTCAAGGCGATGACCGACCGCCTCGGCCTCGGCCTCGTCTTCAAGGCCTCCTTCGACAAGGCGAACCGCACCTCGGCGGGTTCGGCCCGGGGCCTCGGCCTCGCGGAGGCGCTGCCGATCTTCGCCGAGATCAAGGCGCGTTTCGGCCTGCCGGTGCTCACCGACGTCCACGCGGCCGAGCAATGCGCCCCCGCCGCCGAAGTCGTCGACGTGCTGCAGATCCCGGCCTTTCTCTGCCGCCAAACCGACCTCCTGCTGGCAGCGGCCGCCACGGGCCGCACCGTCAACGTCAAGAAGGGGCAGTTCCTCGCGCCCTGGGACATGGCGCATGTGGCCGCCAAGCTGACGGGGGCCGGCAACCCGAACGTGCTGGTGACGGAGCGCGGCGCCTCCTTCGGCTACAACACCCTCGTGTCCGACATGCGCAGCCTGCCCATCATGGCGCAGGTGACGGGCGGTCTCCCGGTGGTGTTCGACGCGACCCACTCGGTGCAGCAGCCGGGCGGCCAGGGGGCGACCTCCGGCGGGCAGCGCGAATTCGTCGCCGTTCTCGCCCGCGCCGCCGTCGCGGTGGGCGTCGCCGGCCTCTTCATCGAGACGCATCCCGACCCCGACCGCGCCCCCTCCGACGGCCCCAACATGGTGGCGCTCAAGGACATGCCGGCGCTGCTGGCCCGGCTGCAGGCCTTCGACCGGCTGGCAAAGGACGGACGCGCGGGCGAGGCCTGACCTCGGATTCCGCCGCCCGATCATCGTCGCGCGGCCGGGCAGGGCGGTTCCGGGCGCGACATCACGCTGAACCGAGGTGGAACGCGCGTGTAGACGTTTCCCGCGCGGCTCCCGAAATGATCGCGCGGCGCTGGCCTCCCCGTTCGGTATTCGTTCAGGCGGGTTGGTCATGATCGTCCGGAACGACTTGGCAGCAAGGGCGTTGGACTTCCCAATCGGATCACCATTCGTGAAAGGATAGCATGCGCAAGCTCGCTCTCATCTCCGCCGTTACTCTGTCGATCGGCGCCCTCACGGCGACGGCTGCCGATGCCCGGCCGCGTGGCTACGGCCACGGCTACGGGCACGGCCATGCCTACGGCTACGGCGGGCACGGCTATCGCGGCGGGCGCCGCGGCATCGGCACCGGTGCGGCCGTGGGTCTCGGCATCGCGGGTCTCGCCGCGGGCGCCATCGCGGCCGGCGCGGCGCGCGACGCCTACGGCCCCCGCTACGGCTATTACGACCGCGGCTACGCCCCGGCCTACGGCTACGGCGGCGGTTACGGTTACGGCTACTGAGCCATCGCGGCGATCTAGGATCGCGGCGATCTAGACAAGAAGGGCGGCCGGTTCCAACCGGCCGCCCTTTTTCATGCGCGCGATCAGCGCATGCGCGCGATTAGAGCTGTTCCCAATCGCGTTGCGACGGGACCGTTGGCCGCGCCCGTGCCGAAGCGGGCGCGGATCCCCTCTCCCGTGCGGGAGAGGGACAGGGTGAGGGTCGAGACCTTTCAGAACGAGGTGCGCCCGATCGGCGCCCGGTCGGCGATACGACCGCATGCTCCATCCTGAAGCCGCTCGTCCCTCACCCCAACCCTCTCCCGCACGGGAGAGGGGGTCCATCGCGCTGCCCGCGCCGTCATCCCGAGACCGCGAAACGGAGCCCTGGAATGACGCTGTGCCCCACCTCTCCCGTCCGGGAGAGGTCGAGTCGGCGCGAGCCGACCGGGTGAGGGGTGCGACTTCTCCGGACGACGCGCACCCCTCACCCCAACCCTCTCCCGCACGGGAGAGGGGGCCGTCGCGCCGAACCGGACCGGGGCTGCCTATTTTCCAGCCCGTTGCAACGCGATCGGGCGCAGCTCTAGCGCGCCCGGTAGGGCGGCACGCCGGGATCGGGCAGCCAGATCGATGTCGGCGGCGCGCCGGTCTGCCAGAACACGTCGATCGGGATGCCGCCGCGCGGATACCAGAAGCCGCCGATGCGCAGGTAGCGCGGTTCCAGGAGGTCGCGCAGCCGCTTGCCGATCGCCACGGTGCAATCCTCGTGGAAGGCCCCGTGGTTGCGGAAGCTGTGCAGGTAGAGCTTCAGCGCCTTCGATTCCACGAGCCAGCGATCCGGCACGTAGTCGATCACCAGGATGGCGAAATCCGGCTGTCCGGTCACCGGGCAGAGCGAGGTGAACTCGGGCGCCGTGAAGCGCGCGAGGTAATCCGTGTCCGGATGCGGGTTCGGCACCCGGTCGAGGCGGGCCTCGTCGGGGGAGGCGGGCAGGGCGCTGGCCTGCCCGAGCTGCAGGGGCTCGTTCGTCATGGGGCGCCCTATAGCGCTCCCGCGCCCGGGATGCATCCTCTGCCTGCGACCCGGGCGCGGGGGGATTCAGGATGGCGGCGCGCTCAAGAAAAACTTGAGGCCGGCCCCTTGCGAATTCAGCGCTTCGTGTCCCTCCGAAGCGGAGCGGGTGCTTGCCCGACGCCGCGCGTTGACGGATAAGCCCCTGCGCCGATGCCGCATCCCGCCCGCGGCGCTCCGTCGCGCGCCGGCCCGGCTGCCCCCGGGGCTCCGGCCCGAGCCCGACGCCGTCTCGAGAGGGAACTTTGATGACCGCGATCACCAACATCGCCGCCCGCGAGATTCTGGACAGCCGCGGCAACCCCACCGTCGAGGTGGACGTGCTGCTCGAGGACGGATCCTTCGGCCGCGCGGCCGTGCCGTCGGGCGCCTCGACGGGCGCCCATGAGGCCGTGGAGCTGCGCGACGGCGACAAGAGCCGGTTCGGCGGCAAGGGCGTGCGCAAGGCGGTCAACGCCGTGCAGACCGAGATCCTCGACGCGATCGGCGGCATGGATGCCGAGGATCAGGTCGCCATCGACGAGGCGATGATCGAGCTCGACGGCACGCCCAACAAGGCGCGCCTCGGCGCCAACGCGATCCTGGGCGTGTCGCTCGCCGTCGCCAAGGCCGCGGCCGAGACCGCGGGCCTGCCCCTCTACCGCTACATCGGGGGCGTGCAGGGGCGCGTCCTGCCGGTGCCGATGATGAACATCATCAACGGCGGCGCGCATGCCGACAACCCGATCGACTTCCAGGAATTCATGATCATGCCGGTGGGCGCCTCCTCGCTCGCCGAGGCCGTGCGCATGGGCTCGGAGGTGTTCCACACGCTCAAGGGCGCGCTGAAGAAGGCCGGCCACAACACCAATGTGGGCGACGAGGGCGGCTTCGCCCCCAACCTCCCCTCGGCCGAGGCCGGGCTCGACTTCGTGATGGAATCGATCCAGGCGGCGGGCTTCAAGCCCGGTGCCGACATGGTGCTGGCGCTGGACTGCGCCGCCACCGAGTTCTTCAAGGACGGCGCCTACCGCTACGAGGGCGAGGGCAAGACCCGCGACATCGCCGCCCAGGTCGATTACCTCGCCGAGCTCGCCGCCAAGTACCCGATCGTCTCGATCGAGGACGGCATGGCGGAGGACGATTGGGAGGGCTGGAAGCTCCTCACCGAGAAGATCGGCGCCTCCTGCCAGCTCGTCGGCGACGACCTGTTCGTGACGAATGTCGAGCGGCTCGCGCGCGGCATCGATTCGGGCACCGCCAACGCGATCCTGGTCAAGGTGAACCAGATCGGCTCGCTCACCGAGACGCTGGCCGCCGTCGATATGGCGCAACGCGCCGGCTACACGGCGGTGATGTCCCACCGCTCCGGCGAGACCGAGGATTCGACCATCGCGGACCTCGCGGTCGCGACGAATTGCGGGCAGATCAAGACCGGCTCGCTGGCGCGCTCCGACAGACTGGCCAAGTACAACCAGCTGATCCGCATCGAGGAGGGCCTCGGCGCGCAGGGGCGCTACGCCGGCAGCGCCGCCATCAAGCAGATCGCGCGCCGCTGAGGAGACGGGCCGGGCAGGGCGCTCCGGCGCGACCCCGACCGGGGCGTCCTGCTCGGGCCCTCGTGGCGAAAAGCCTTCCTTAACCTTGTCGGGTCAGGGTCGGCCCATGGTCGTCCGTCGCCGCGTCAGAACCGTACTCATGCCGCTCGGTCTCTGGACCGTGTCGGCCCTCGTGGTCGGGTACTTCGTGTACCAGGCCGAGAACGGCAATCGCGGCCTCGAGGCCAAGCGCGCCCTCAAGATCCAGGCCTATGGGCTGAGCCAGGAACTGGCCACCGCCAAGGCGGAGCGGGCGGTCTGGGAGCACCGGGTCGCGCTCCTGCGCAGCGAGCAGATCGACCGCGACCTCCTGGAGGAGCGCGCCCGTGTCGTGCTCGGCCGCGTCCACGCCAACGATGTCGTGATCATCGATCCCTGACCCGGCGGCGACCTGCGTCGCTGCAACCAAGGGTACAGGACACCCGGCCCCATACCCGGGCAGGGCGATAAATCTGTCCGGAAGCGGCGGCCTGACCTGGCCCTGATGCCGTCAAACGGCTCTTTCCGGGCGATCGGAGGGCCGGTTTGGGCTGACAATGCCCTGTTCCTGTCAGAGACGCGGCCCTCGCCATCCGCCGCGGCGTGCCCTAAACCTTAGCCAAGAGACAGGTTACGGGAGGTCGCCGATGGATGCCGCGAACGAGGCGGGGCAACCGAAGCTCGATCCAGCCAGCGCTGAGCCGGGCTTGGCCGAAGCGCCCGAGGCCCACCGTCCCGCGCCCAACGCGCCGCAATTCACCCGCGACGAGGATCTCCACGCCTATCACGAGATGCTGCTGATCCGCCGCTTCGAGGAGAAGGCGGGCCAGCTCTACGGCATGGGTCTGATCGGCGGGTTCTGCCACCTCTATATCGGCCAGGAAGCCGTGGTTATCGGCATGCAGATGGCCTCCGAGGACGGGGATCAGGTGATCACCGGATACCGGGATCACGGCCACATGCTCGCCTGCGGCATGGACCCGAACGGCGTCATGGCCGAGCTGACCGGCCGCCGCGGCGGCTACAGCCGCGGCAAGGGCGGCTCGATGCACATGTTCTCCCGCGAGAAGCAGTTCTTCGGCGGCCACGGCATCGTCGGCGCGCAGGTCTCCCTCGGCACCGGCCTCGGCTTCGCGGACGCCTACCGGAAGAACGGC
Source organism: Methylobacterium soli (assembly GCF_008806385.1). Taxonomy (GTDB): domain Bacteria; phylum Pseudomonadota; class Alphaproteobacteria; order Rhizobiales; family Beijerinckiaceae; genus Methylobacterium; species Methylobacterium soli. Next base: position 59,846 of record NZ_VZZK01000028.1, on the reverse strand, counting down.
AAGGTCAGCCTCACCTATATGGGCGACGGCGCCGCCAACCAGGGCCAGGTCTACGAGAGCTTCAACATGGCGGCGCTCTGGAAGTTGCCGGTGGTCTACGTCATCGAGAACAACCGTTACGCCATGGGCACCTCGGTCGCCCGCGCCTCGGCGCAGACGGATTTCTCGAAGCGCGGCCTCTCCTTCGGCATCCCGGGCGAGCAGGTCGACGGCATGGACGTGCGCACCGTGCGCGAGGCGGCCCAGCGTGCCCTCGCGCATGCCCGCACGGGCGAGGGGCCCTACATCCTCGAGATGCAGACCTACCGCTATCGCGGCCATTCCATGTCCGACCCGGCCAAGTACCGGACCAAGGACGAGGTCTCGAAGATGCGCGAGGAGCACGATCCGATCGAGATGGTGCGCAAGCGCCTGATCGAGCTGCACGGCGTGCCGGAGGCCGATCTGAAGGCCACCGACGCCAAGGTGCGCGAGACCGTGAACGATTCCGCGGAATTCGCCACCCACGATCCCGAGCCCGATCCGTCCGAGCTCTGGACCGATATTCTGCTGGAAGCGCGCGCCTGACGGCGCGACATCCAACAAGACGCCGAACCAGGCCGCCCCTCCGACGCCCACCGACAGAGTAACCCATGGCGACCGACATCCTCATGCCCGCCCTCTCCCCGACCATGGAGGAGGGAAAGCTCGCCAAGTGGCTCAAGAAGGAGGGCGACACCGTGAAATCCGGCGACGTGCTCGCCGAGATCGAGACCGACAAGGCGACCATGGAGGTCGAGGCGATCGACGAGGGCGTGCTCGCCAAGATCCTGATCCAGGAAGGCACCGAGGGCGTCGCCGTCAACACGCCGATCGCCATCATCGCGGATGAGGGCGAGGATGTCGCGGCGGCCGCCGCGAGTGGCGGCAAGCCGAAGGCGAACGGGGCCGATTCCGGCGGGCAGGCGGCGCCTGCCCCCGACATGCAGGCCGAGGGGCAGGCCGCGAAGCCCGCGCCGAGCGCCAAGACCGGCGACGACGCCCCCCGGGCGCCCGCCGCGCCCGCCACCATCACCAACAAGGCGCCCGCGCCCGTGATGGAGGAATTTCCCGCCGGCACCGAGATGGTGACCATGACGGTGCGCGAGGCCCTGCGCGACGCCATGGCGGAGGAGATGCGCCGGGACGAGGACGTCTTCGTGATGGGCGAGGAGGTCGCCGAGTACCAGGGCGCCTACAAGGTCACGCAGGGGCTGCTGCAGGAATTCGGGGCGCGCCGCGTGGTCGACACGCCCATCACCGAGCACGGCTTCGCGGGCATCGGCGTCGGGGCGGCCTATACGGGCCTGCGGCCGATCGTCGAGTTCATGACCTTCAACTTCGCCATGCAGGCGATCGACCACATCATCAACTCGGCGGCCAAGACCCTCTACATGTCGGGCGGCCAGCTCGGCTGCCCCATCGTTTTCCGGGGCCCGAACGGCGCCGCCGCCCGCGTCGGCGCCCAGCACAGCCACGATTACGCGGCCTGGTACTCGAACGTCCCCGGCCTCAAGGTGATCGCCCCCTACACGGCCTCCGACGCCAAGGGCCTGCTCAAGGCCGCGATCCGCGACCCCAACCCGGTGATCTTCCTCGAGAACGAGATCCTGTACGGGCAGACCTTCCCGGTGCCGAAGCTCGACGATTTCGTGCTGCCGATCGGCAAGGCCCGCATCCATCGCCAGGGCTCGGACGTCACCATCGTGTCCTTCGCGATCGGCATGACCTACGCCCTCAAGGCCGCGCAGGCCCTGGCGGAGCAGGGCATCGAGGCGGAGGTGATCGACCTGCGCACGATCCGCCCGATGGACACCGACACGGTGGTCGAGTCGGTCAAGAAGACCGGCCGCTGCATCACCGTCGAGGAGGGATTCCCGCAATCGGGCGTCGGCGCCGAGATCGTGGCGCGCCTGATGGTCGACGCCTTCGACTATCTCGACGCGCCCGTGCTGCGCATCACCGGCAAGGACGTGCCGATGCCCTACGCCGCCAATCTCGAGAAGCTTGCTTTGCCGAACGTGGCCGAGGTGGTCGAGGCCGCGAAAAGCGTCTGCTACAAGTAAGATGCCGAAGGAGTTCCAACCCCTCTCCGTGCCCCCTGACGCCCTCGAGAAGGGCGGGGTCGAGGTCCTGCGCGCGAGCGTCGTCGACGGGGCGGTGAGCGTCGCGCTTCGGCGCTCCTTCGACGATCCCTTCACCTGGGGCGTCCTCCTGATCGACCTCGCCCGCCACGCGGCCCGGGTCTACGCCAAGGAGACCGACCTCTCGGAGGAGGAGGCCTTCGCGCAGATCCGGGCCGGCCTGGAGGCCGAGAGCGATCCCCCCGACGGGCCGGACGGCCCCCTGAACTGAACGCTCAAGATTCAACGCCAGGCCACTGGCCGATCAGGATAATCTTACGATGCCCATCAACGTCCTGATGCCCGCTTTGTCGCCCACGATGGAGAAGGGCAACCTTGCCAAGTGGCTGAAGAAGGAGGGCGACCCGATCAAGTCCGGCGACGTGCTGGCCGAGATCGAGACCGACAAGGCCACCATGGAGGTCGAGGCGATCGACGAGGGCGTGCTCGCCAAGATCCTGGTGCCCGAGGGCACGGCGGACGTGCCGGTCAACGACCTGATCGCCCTCATCGCGGCGGAGGGCGAGGATCCGGGCAGCGTCCAGGCCCCGGCCGGCGGGGGCGGCGACGCCAAGCCGGCCGCCGCCGCCTCCCCGGCCGACCAGAACACCACGCCCGGCGGCGGCCATATGAGCTACGAGCGGGTGAACGAGGCGCCGGGCGGCGCCACGCCCACCCAGGGAGCGCCCGCCAAGGCTGAGTCTGCCAAGGCTGAGTCTGGCAAGCCGAACGGCGCGGCGCCGGCGGAATCGGGCGGGCGCGTCTTCGCCTCGCCGCTTGCCCGCCGCATCGCCCGCCAGGACGGCATCGACCTCTCGGCCGTGCGGGGCTCGGGCCCCCACGGCCGGGTGATCGAGCGCGACGTCCGCGCCGCGATCGCCGGGGGCACCGCCAAGGCGGGCGCCCCGAAGGCCGCCGCTGCCGCACCCGCCGCGGCACCGGCCCCGGCCGCGCCGCCTCAAAAAGCCGCCGCCTCGGCGCCCGCCGGCCTCAGCCTCGATCAGGTCCGGGGCTTCTTCCAGAAGGGCGCCTACGAGGAGGTTCCCCTCGACGGCATGCGCAAGACCATCGCCAAGCGCCTCACCGAGGCGATGCAGGTCGCGCCCCACTTCTACCTCACGGTCGATTGCGAGATCGACGCTCTGATGAAGCTGCGCGAGCAGCTCAACGGCAGCGCCGGCAAGGACAAGGACGGCAAGCCGAACTTCAAGCTCTCGGTCAACGACTTCATCATCAAGGCGATGGGCCTCGCGCTGATCCGGGTGCCGGCCGCCAACGCGGTCTGGGCCGAGGACCGGGTGCTGCGCTTCAAGAACGCCGAGGTCGGCGTCGCGGTGGCGATCGACGGGGGCCTGTTCACTCCGGTGATCCGCCGGGCCGACGAGAAGACCCTCTCGACCATCTCCAACGAGATGAAGGATTTCGCGGGGCGCGCCCGCGCCAAGAAGCTGAAGCCCGAGGAGTACCAGGGCGGCGTCACCTCGGTCTCGAACCTCGGCATGTTCGGCATCAAGCACTTCACGGCCGTGATCAACCCGCCGCAATCGACCATCCTGGCGGTGGGCGCGGGCGAGAAGCGGGTGGTGGTGAAGGACAATGCCCCGGCGGTCGTGCAGATGATGACCGCCACGCTCTCCTGCGATCACCGGGTCCTCGACGGGGCGCTCGGTGCCGAGCTGATCGCGGCCTTCAAGAGCCTGATCGAGAACCCGATGGGCATGCTGGTGTGAGGGGCGGCGTTCCGCCCGTCGCCGCACGATCTCTTGCCGAGCCTCACCCGAAAGCCGTCATTCCGGGGCGCCGCCGGTGAGCCCGGAACCCGGACCCGCAGGCCGGGATCCAGCCGATGCCGTCCATGCGTCGGGGGTCCAGGCTCCGCCGCGCAAGCCCCGGAACGATCCCCATCACACGCCGAGGATAGCACCATGGCCGACACCTACGACGTCCTCATCATCGGCGCCGGGCCCGGCGGCTACGTCACGGCGATCCGGGCGGCGCAGCTCGGGTTCAGGACCGCGGTGATCGATCGCGAGCATCTCGGCGGCATCTGCCTGAACTGGGGCTGCATCCCCACCAAGGCCCTGCTGCGCTCGGCCGAGATCTACCACTACATGCAGCACGCCTCCGATTACGGGCTCTCGGTCGAGAAGGTCGGGTTCGACACGGCCGCCATCGTCAAGCGCTCGCGGGGCGTCTCGGGCCGGCTCAACGGCGGCGTCGGCATGCTGCTCAAGAAGAACAAGGTCGACGTGATCTGGGGCGAGGCCGCGATCGATTCCGCCGCCAAGGGCAACCAGCCGGGCCAGGTCACCGTCAAGGAGACGAAGCGCGCCGAGGCCCCGAAGGGCGCCAAGGGGGCGGGCACCTACAGCGCCCGGCACATCATCGTGGCGACCGGGGCGCGCCCCCGGGCGATCCCCGGCATCGAGCCGGACAAGCGCCAGATCTGGACCTATTACGAGGCCATGGTGCCGGAGGCGATGCCCAAGAGCCTCCTGGTGATGGGCTCGGGCGCGATCGGCATCGAGTTCGCCTCGTTCTACCGCACCATGGGCGCCGAGGTGACGGTGGTGGAGCTGCTGCCCCAGATCCTGCCGGTGGAGGATGCCGAGATCGCCGCCCTCGCCCGCAAGCGCTTCGAGAAGCAGGGGATCAAGATCCTCACCGGCGCCAAGGTGACCAAGGTCGAGAAGGCCGCCGACAGCGTCACCGCCACGATCGAGGGCTCGGACGGAAAATCCCAGCAGATCACGGCGGAGAAGCTGATCTCGGCGGTCGGCGTCGTCGGCAACATCGAGAATCTCGGGCTCGAGGCGCTCGGGGTGACGATCGACCGGGGCGTCGTCGTCACCGACGGGCTCGGGCGCACCAACGTGCCGGGCCTCTACGCCATCGGGGACGTCGCCGGCCCGCCCATGCTCGCCCACAAGGCCGAGCATGAGGGGGTGATCTGCGTCGAGACCATCAAGGGCCTGCACACGCACCCGATGGACAAGGGCAAGATCCCGGGCTGCACCTATTGCCAGCCCCAGATCGCCAGCGTCGGCCTCACCGAGGCCAAGGCCAAGGAGCAGGGCTTCTCCGTGAAGGTCGGCCGCTTCCCCTTCGCGGGCAACGGCAAGGCCATCGCGCTCGGCGAGCCGGACGGGCTGATCAAGACGGTGTTCGACGCCAAGACCGGCCAGCTGCTGGGCGCCCACATGGTCGGGGCCGAGGTGACCGAGCTGATCCAGGGCTACGTCGTCGCCATGACGCTGGAGACCACCGAGGAGGAGCTGATGCACACGGTCTTCCCGCACCCGACGCTCTCCGAGATGATGCACGAGAGCGTGCTCGACGCGTATGGCAAGGTGATCCACTCCTGATCACGCGGCACGGGCGCCGGAGCCTTTCCGGGCGCCCGGCCTTCGCATCGGGAAGCGAGGCCGCGTTCCCGCCACACTGGGATGCGTCACTCCCCGGGTTCCCTCCAGGAGCCCTTCATGAGCGTTCTGACCGCCGTTGCGCTGTCCGTGATCATCGTATCGATCCTTCTCGCGCAAGGCCGACCGGGGCATGTCCTGGGCTTCTTCTGCCTCGTGGGGCTGGCCGGCATGGTCGCCGTGTCCGGCCTGGTCGGCCTTCTGCGGCCGAGCCGCCGGCCGGCCTCGATCCGCAACCGCTAGGACGCGCGACCCGGATCGGCGCCGTCGCGGGCCTTCAAGCCCGCGGGATGCCGCGGCGCTCAGGCGGCGCGGCGCGGGCCCGTATTGTGGCTCCGAACGGCGCGGGGCGGGCTCTCGCTGGTCCGTCGCTTCGCCGCGCCGTCCCGGTGCTGGACGGGCGCGGCCGCCCCGGACGGCAGGATGAGGCTGGAGCCGCCGACCAGCGTTCCCCCTCGGTCGAAGAGGAGCGTCGGGCAAGGCAGGAAGGGCACACGCGTCCCGTCAGGCCGCTGAAGCACCGCCTGGACGCCCGGAACGGCTCTGCGCTCCCGCAAGGCGATCGCCATGGGGCATCGGTCGTGGGGCAGGGGGGCGCCGCCCGGCTCGTACAGGCGCCACGATCCGCACCACCGGGCCTGGCCCAGGACAGGCCGGTAACCCCAGAATTCAGCGGCGGCTTCGTTGTAATAGGTCAGCCAGCCGTCCGTATCGGTGGTGTAGAGGGGCGATCTGAGCATGCAAAACAGCTCTTCGCGCGAAGGCTCATCATTCCAGCCCGTGTCCGGAGGGTCGGACACGTATGCAAATCGGTCCAAATCCACGGCGTTCATCCAGCAGAACGTGATTTGACGGTTATCTACAGTCTTCGCTGCGCCGGGTCGTTAACATCCGATGTACGAAGCGCGCATTCGGCCTTGAGCCAGCCATCGCGCTGGCCCCCGATCTCTGGTTCCGAGCCGGCGTTACCCGTCGGGCCCGAGCGTGGCCGCGACAGCACAGCGGGGCGCCGTCGCGCCCGCGTCCTCGCGGCGTCGGAGATCGCGGCGCGGGGGGCAGGATCGCGGGTTTGGCAGCTAAACGCTTGAGAGGGCAGGCGATTTCGACTCGGGCCGAAGTCTCGCGAGGGGCGGCGCAAGCGTTTGCCGATACTGTGTCGTACCTTAACGTACCGAGTGGAACATTGATTTGGCACAGGCCGTTCCGCATAACATAAGTTGAGTATACGATTCGCTGAGCGCAGCCGCTCGATCCCCTCGCAGAACAAGCCGAGACTGGAAGGTCATCTGCATGGCCCGCTACTTCTTTGATTTCCACGATGCCCAGTTCTCGACCCGTGACCATGACGGCACGGAATGTGCCGACCGGGAAGCGGTCTCGTCGGAAGCATTGCGGGCCCTGTGCGAGATCGCGGCCGATCACCCTGAGCGTTACGCGGGAACGAAGCTGCGCGTCGCCGTGCGCGATGCCACCGACCGCCCCGTCCTGACCGCGTCGATCAACCTGATGACGGCGTGGCATGTCGACGAGGCGCGAATCGGCGAGGCGCGGTCGGAGGCCGCCTAGATCGAGGGCGCGGGGATCCGGCGCGTCGCCTCCGTCACGGGTTTTGGGGTGATCCGGGGTCGGGAGAACGGGTCTCCTCTCAATGAAATTCGGTGCTGCGTCGCGGAATGAGGCTTTGCCGAGATGCCTCGCTGCGCGTCCAGCATTGAGTTCGACGACCCCATTCCGCGCCCGTTCCGTACGGCGCGGCGCGGCTCGCCGCGACATCGCCCGCCGGGTCGCATCGCGGAGATTTTTTCGGCAAACAGGCGGTTGCGCTCCGGCTGTTTTACCGGCTGATGTCGGGCTCCCGTGCGGATGAGGAGCGGCGCACCATCATGAGGCTCACCACCCTGAACGTGGTCGTGGCCCTGCTCCTCGGATCGTCGGGGGCCGTGGCGGCGGAGGGCGAGCGGACGTTTCTGCTCTGCGCCGGGGTCTCGCAGAGCGATCGCGCCGATGCCTTCTCCTTCACGGTGACGCTCGACGTCCCGAACGCGATGGTGCTCAGCATCGGCTCCGGCGAGGGAGCCGTCACCGAGGCGTTCACCGACGCCGAGATCGTCGGCAGGCAGGATGTCGGCGGCGGCGTCACCAACCGGCTGACGATCGACCGGGCCGCCCGCACCTTCCGTCTCGTGATCCACCGCAGCCAGGCGCCGACCGAGGCGGACGATGCGTTCGAGGGGACCTGCTCGCCGACGAGCCGCGCGTTCTGAGGGGCTCAGAACAGGCCCAGCAACAGGCCGCCGAGGGCGAGCAGGGTCACCCCGCTGGTGATGATCGCGCCCTGAGCGTCGTTGACGATCGGCTCGTGGATCAGCGTCTTCAGGCTCATGGCGGCCTCCTGTCGGGAGAGCGAGTCTGCTCCGTCCGGCGCGCCGCCTCTCCATCAAAAGCCAATCGACCCTGCCGTCCCGCGGGCCCGAGAGGCGGTTCGCGCCGCGCCATCGACCTCGCGGGCAGATCGTGCGAGCCTCAGCCGTCGTAGAGGCCGTCGCGAGCCATGATCGTGTTGCCCGAGGACACCACCCTCGAGGTCGTGGACGACCTCATCGCCGAGGCCGAGGAGCGCCGGACCGAGCAGGTCGCGCTGATCGAGCACCTGACCCGGCAGGGCCAGGCCACCGCCGAATCCGAGCGCGTGCTCGCCGAGATCGAGCGCGTCCTCGCGGCCCTGCAATGCCGGCGGTCTTACCTCCGCGCCATGCAGGTGAGGCCCTGAGCCGGGGCCGGCACTGTACGGCAGGCGACATTGCGGTGATTGGGGCGGGACTCCGGCGTAGGCTGCCACGGAGCCGTTCATGTCGCGGGTGCATCCCTGGCTGACGAGGTAGGCGCGGGCCATGACCCCGATCATTCCTTCGACGCGCAAGCCCCCAGCCCCGCCAAACGATCACGCCGATTGCGAGCGCGAGCCGATCCACCTGCCCGGCTCGATCCAGCCGCACGGGGCGCTCCTGGTCCTCGATCCGGCGCGGTTGACCGTGCTCGGCGCCGCGGGCGACGCGCCGGGCCTTCTCGGATACCCGGCGGCGTCGCTCCTCGGCCACTCGCTGACCGCCCTGTTCGGGCCGAGGCGCGTGAAGGTCCTGAAGGCGCTGCGCGACCAGGGCGATCTCGCCACGCCCGTGCACGCGCTCGATCCCGATCTCCGCCTCGGCCCGGTGCCGGCGGATGCCAGCCTCCATCGCGCGCGCATCCTCGGCGCTCCGTCCGGCCGGTCCCGGTCCGGGCGGGACGGGCTGGTGCTCGAGTTCGAGGCCGCCGACCCGCCGGGGGCCGCCGCGCGCGACCCGCTCGCCACCGTCCAGGAGATGCTGGCGGCGGTGCAGGCGGCCCCGGATCTCACCGCCTTCTGTCAGGCCGGCGCCGAGGCCCTTCGCCGCCTGTCCGGCTACGACCGGGTGATGATCTACCGCTTCCTGCCCGACGGCGCCGGCCGGGTCCTGGCCGAGAGCCACCGCGCGCGCCTGGAGCCCTATCTCGGCCTCCACTATCCGGCCTCCGACATTCCGCAGCAGGCTCGCGCGCTCTACCTGCGGAACTGGCTGCGCGTCATCGCGGACGTGGATGACGCGCCGGCCCCCCTCCTCGCCGGAGCGGGGCGGGGCAGGCCGCCCGGAACGCTGGACATGAGCCAGTGCATCCTGCGGGCGGTGGCCCCCATCCACCTCCAGTACCTGCGCAACATGGGGGTCGCCGCCACGATGACGATCTCCATCATCGTCGGCGGCCAGCTCTGGGGCCTGATCGCCTGCCATCACACGACGCCCAAGCGCATTCCCCGGCCCCTGCGCGCCATCTGCGAGCTGTTCGGGCACATGTTCTCGTTCCAGGTCGATGCGCGCGAGCAGGCGGCCGCCTACGAGCACCGCCACATGCTGCGCCGCGCGCGCGAGACGCTGGTGCCGCGCCTCTCGGCGGAGGGGGACCTGTCGGAGGGGCTGGTTCGCCAATGGAGCGACCTGCTGGGCTATGTCGATGCCGAGGGCGCGGCCCTGCTCGTCGAGGACGAGTTCTCCGCAATCGGCCGCACGCCGGGCGAGGATCAGGTGCGCGCCATCGTCGCCTGGCTCGCGCGCACCGGCGCGGACGAAGCGGTGTTCGCGACGGCCTCCCTGTCGGCGCAATGGGAGCCGGCGCGCGCCTTCGGCGGCCATGCCAGCGGCGTGCTGGTCCTGACCCTCTCCCGCGATCCGAGCACCCACATCCTCTGGTTCCGGCCGGAATTGGTGGAGACCCTCCGCTGGGCCGGCAATCCCGCTCAAGCCCTCGAGCGGCGTCCCGACGGCGGCCTCTCGCCGCGCGCCTCCTTCCAGACCTACACCGAATCCGTGCGGCTCCACGCCAAGCCCTGGACCGAGGTGGAGATCGAGGCCGTGCGGCTGCTGCGGCTCTCGCTGCTGGAGGTCGCTCACGCGCGCTCGGGTCAGGTCGCCCGCGAGCGCGCCGCGGCGGCGAGCCGCCACGAGATGATGCTGGCCGAGCTGAACCACCGCGTGAAGAACACGCTGGCGACCGTGCAGGCGCTGGCGCGGCATTCCCGGAGCAGCGCGGTCACCCTCGATTCCTACGTGCACAGCTTCGAGCAGCGCATCCAGGCGATGGCGGCCTCGCACAACCTGCTCAGCGATGCCGCCTGGCGCGCGATCGACCTACACACCCTGATCATCGAGCAGCTGCTGCCCTATGCCAAGGTCGGCGACAACCTCCGGCTCGACGGCGATCGCATGACGGTCCTGCCCCGGATGGGCACGTCCTTCGGCATGGTGTTCCACGAACTGGCGACGAACGCGGCCAAGTACGGGGCGCTCTCCCTGCCGGGCGGGCATGTGGGGATCGCCTGGACGATCACCGGCGCCGCGCCCGCGCGCCTCCTGAGGCTGGTCTGGCGCGAGGAGGGCGGGCCCCAGGTCAGGCCGCCGGCACGGCGGGGCTTCGGCTCCTTCGTGACGCAGCGGGTCATCGCCTACGAGATGCACGGGCGCAGCGAGGTCACCTACGATCCGGCCGGGCTGCGCTTCTTCATGGAGGTGCCCGAGACCGCCCTGGTCCTCGGTCCGGGCCCCGCCGGCGCCGCGGGGACCTCGGGCGCGCCGCTCGCGGCCAGCCCGGACGTGCCCCGCATTCTCCTCGTGGAGGACGACGCGCTCATCGCCCACGTTCTGGAGCAGGCCGTGCGCGCCCTGGGCTGGACGCCGGTCGGGCCGGTGGGGCGGGTCGAGGCCGCCATGGTGCTGGCGCAGATCGAGGCGGGCCAGCTCCAGGGGGCGGTGCTCGACATCAACATCGACGAGGCGAAGGTCTGGCCCGTCGCGGAGCTGTTGCAGAACCAGGGCGTGCCGTTCCTTTTCGCGACCGCCTACGAGCGGAGCCGGAAGGTGCTGCCGGAGCGGTTTGCCGGCGTCTCGGTCCTGAGCAAGCCCTTCGTCGAGCAGCAATTGATGGACACGCTCCTGTGGCTGGTGGCCGGGCGGCGCACCGAGCGCAACGGGCACACGGCCTCCGAGGCCTAGAGCCCGCGCGTCACCCGCGCCGCGTCGGGCTCCACCGGAGGGAGGCGGCCAGGAGGGCTGCGGCCGCGCCGAAGCCGCAGCCGCCCATCTTCACCAGGAAATCGGCCGCCCGGCCGTGGCGCGTCGGCTGCAGCATCTGCAGGGCTTCGAGGCTGCCCGCCGCCGCCACCGTCAGGATGGCGACCTGCCAGCGCCGGTGCGGGTAGCCGACGGCGAACAGGAAGCCCAGGAGCGCGAAGGCGCCGAACCGCTCCAGCGAGACCGGCGCGCCGCTCACCGGGCGCAGGCCGATCGGACAGACCGTCACGACCAGGAGGGCGGCCAGCAACAGCCAGCCGAGGAGACGCGACGCTTTCGACAAGGCGGCCATGGGGACGATCTGTGGGAGACAAGCGGGAAGGGGACGCACAACCGCGCCGGCAGGACGCCACGCAACGGCCGGGCCACGCCCGGGATCCCGAAGTGGGACGGATCCCGACCGATACCGGGCCGGGCGCCTTCCAGCTAGCCGTCGTTAGGAGCCCCTGCGGCCTCCGGATCAGCCCGCCATCGCCCGGCAGCTTTCCGCGCAGGCCCGGCAGGCGGGCTTGTGCTCGGGCACGCCGATCAGCATCACGTGCGCGCAACTGCGGCAGATCTCCGGTCCTGGAGAGCAATTGCACCAAAATGTCATCTCAGATGCATGCATATGTATCGCAAACGGTGGCATTCGAAAATGGTCGGTTATAGTACAATGTGTGTTTGTTCTACATATGTTCGCATGCTAGAAAAAGCACGGCTCCCGGACTGCATCAGTTTTGCCACAGGGCTGCGGTCACGCATTCTGTACGGCCAAGTTATGGATGGACAACTTAACCGAGATTTGCACTTTTCGCTAACGCAGGCGGGGGAGTGCAAATGGCCCAGGTCGAGGACGTGCCGATGAGCCGGCAGGAGTTCTCGGTGGCCTATGATGGCCCGACCCGTGCTGACGACCACTCAATAGACGTTCGTAACCTCGCGCCGGCTCTAATGGCCTTCGGCAAGCTTCTGCGCGAGGCCAACACCGAGTTCAATGGCAAGAAATCAACGACAAAAGTCTTGGTTGTTTCAGATTTTGAGCATAAATGCTTCAATATTAACTTCAAACTTGTTGTAGGATTATACGAACAAGCCAAGCTTCTGCTTGGAATCGATCAGGTAAAGACCGCAAAGGAGGTCTTGGAATGTATTGGGCTTCTGAAAGGGCCGCTTGCAGGAGGCGGTGTAGTCGCGGCGGGTGGGATTAGTTTTATCAAGTACCTCCAGTGGAGAAAAGGCCGAGATGTCATTGAAGAAAAGACCGATACGTCTCGCAGTGGAACTGTAAAAGTTACAATCAAAGGTGATGGAAACAGCGTTTATTTAACGCCGGAGATTTATAATCTATCAAAAAACGCAAGAGCCCTGCGCGCAACTCAAGACGCCTTCTTGCCGCTTGGCCAAGATGGCTTCGACACCATGCGAGTCAGCAACGAGGCTGGTGCGATAGCAGAAGAGTTTACGCCCAAGGAAGTGACGGATATCGCAGCCTCATGCGCAAAAGGAATAGAGGAAAGCAAAGAGGTCAATGAGCCTGAGATTGAAGAAATTCCAGCTTGGCTAAGCGTGTAATCGCCTGTTTATGACCCCAAAGCGAACAGTTGGCGGTTTCGACTTGGTAAAGACAGGGCATATGTTGACATAACCGAAACTAGCATAGCTCAAGACGCCTTAGACCGCGGCGGCGCTTTGTCGGAGGATGCCTATCAGGTCGTCTTAGAGGTCACTACAACGTTTGATGCCCAGAACAAGCCTAAAGAGCCGACATATAAAATCAAAAAGGTTATTAGGTTTGTGCCGGCCCCAACCACGCGCCAGACAGATCTATTCAATCCTGATGGTATTTGATCCAATTGCAGTTAAAATCTGTATCATAAAAACCGCAGTGAATTTACCCCGCGCAAGCTTGTTGCGGATATTTGGCTCGGTCTCCTTCACGCCAAAAGCAGCGAGCTTATCGACCAACTGTGCATAGGTAATGCCTTTCCGCTTCAGCTCGGCTTTGAGAATGCCCTTTACTCGGGCATCCCAAGCCTCATCAATGCCGTCACTCATCCGCATCCTGTCCTTTTTCAGGATTGGTGGCGTCTAGAGACTCTTCCAAGTTCCGCCGATCTCCCTCAATCACCTCACTGGCAAGTTTGGTGTGTCATTTGCCGCCGAACTACGCGTTTAGGCCGGCAAGGATTTCCTGAACACTCGATCCGCATGCCATGAAAGGCTTCTTCTATAGCTTCCGCCATAATAAGCGATGGCATACGCCTTGGTCTAGCGTGCATTCTGGCGCATTTGCTCCATAAGGCTGCACATCTTCGCGCAGGCCATCATCAGCCGAAAATGCTCCGGCGCGACATGCGGGCCGCCGGCCGGCAGGCCATGCTGCGAGGCCATGCGGAGACAGGTCCGATAACAGCGCAGGCATTCTTGGATGCAGGCCTGCATCGCGTCCGACGTCGCATCCATGGGGGCTCCGGTCTCGTGACGGCGCCTGCGGACAACCGGCCGCGGGCGCCCCGGGTTCAGCCCCGTCCCGTCAGAGCGCGAGGCCGAGCTGCTGCGGCGCGTCCGCCGGGCCGTGGTGCAGGGCCGAGAGCGAGACGCCGATGAGCCGCACGCTTCGGCGCAGCGGGAAGACGTCGCGCAGGATCGCGAGGCTGATCCGCTCCAGGGCGTCGCGGTCGGCGACCGGTTCGGGCAGGGAGCGGGCCCGGGTGATCTGCTCGAAATTCGAGAACTTGACCTTGAGGGTCACGGTGCGCCCGCGCATCTCCTTGGCGAGGCAGGCCGCCCAGACCTTGTCGAGGATCGGGCCGAGGCGCTCGGCCAGGGTCTCGTAGGCCGTGGCGTCGTCCGCGAAGGTGTTTTCCGCCCCGATCGACTTGCGGATGCGGTGGGCCCGCACCGGGCGCTCGTCGATGCCCCGCGCCACCGCGTGGTAATAGGCCCCGGCGCTGCCGAACTGCGCGACGAGGGCCTCGCGGGAGCGGGCCTTGAGATCGCGGCCGGTGAGGATGCCGAGGCCCTTCATCTTCGCCTCCGTCACGGGCCCGACCCCGTGGAAGCGCCCGATCTCCAGCGCCTCCACGAAGGCCGGGCCCATGGCGGGGGTGATCACGAACAGGGCGTCGGGCTTGCGGTAATCGGAGGCGACCTTGGCCAGGAACTTGTTGTAGGAGACCCCCGCCGAGGCCACGAGCCCGGTCCGCTCCCGGATCGTCGCCCGGATCGCCCGCGCCACCGCGGTCGCGGTCGGCAGGCCCTGCCGGTTCTCGGTCACGTCGAGATAGGCCTCGTCGAGGGCCACCGGCTCGATCAGTGCGGTGTGCTCGGCAAACACCGCCCGGATCTCCTCCGAGATCGCCCGGTAGACGTCGAAGCGGGGCTTCACGAAGACGAGGTCGGGGCAGAGCCGGCGCGCCGTCACCGCCGGCATGGCCGAGCGCACCCCGAAGGCCCGCGCCTCGTAGCTCGCCGCCGCCACCACGCCCCGCTCGCGCGCGCCGCCGACCGCGAGCGGCCGGCCGCGCAACCCTTGGTCGTCGCGCTGCTCGACAGAGGCGTAGAACGCGTCCATGTCGATATGGATCACCTTCCGGAGGCGGTCGGCGGGGGGCGGATCCGGCGGATCACCCGGATTCATGCGGGGCTCGCGGCTGGCACTCGGGATTTCGGACGGATCGTTCATGAATTGTTCCGACCATGCGCCTTGCCGGGCGCGGGTCAAGGCCGCCGGACCGATCGTCCACCGCCGTCGCGCTTTCCCGCGCGCCGGGACTCGCGCGGCCCGCCGGCCTCCCCCATAAGCCCCTGATGCGCCAGCGCTCCAAGGACGGGATTCCCACGTGAACGTCACCCAGCTCACCCATCACGACCTCGACGGCTACGGCGCCTCGACCATCGTCGGCACCGCCCTCGACGTCGCCCGGATCGTCCACATCCCCCGCTATTCCGACGTCGGCCCCATCGTCGAAGCCGAACTCAAGCGCCTCGACAAGGCGTCCGAGCCCGAACTCCTGATCATGACCGATCTCGGTCTCGAGGCGGTCGCGGTGAAGTTCATCCGGAGCTTCGCCGCCCTGAACCGCCGCCGGCCGGAGGGCGCCCGCCACCGCCTCATCGTCCTCGACCACCACGCCTCCTCGATCGACCAGCTGCGCGATCAGGGCCTGGAGCCGATCCCCGATGCCGAGATCCCGACCCTGAAGCGCTTCGATCTCGGGGATCCGGATCTCGCGGTCCTGATCGACGAGGGGCGCTGCGCCACCCGCATGGCCTACGAGCACCGGGCGCTCTACGCCACCCGCGCGATCCCGGCGGATCTGGAGCGGGAGCTGCAGACCCTCGTCGAGGCCGTCGATGCCCTCGACCTCTGGAAGAAGGAGCGGCCCAGTTTCGCAGGCGGCCTCGCCCTCGACGAGGTCTTCTGGGACAATGTCGGCACCCTCGTTCCGGTGGGCCATCCCTGGCACGACCGCTTCATCGCGGCGCTGCTGCGGGGCGTCGCGGCGCTCCTTCGCGAAGGGGCGACGCCGGCCGGCGTCGAGGCTCAGGTCGGCGCCATCCGGCTCCGGATCGTCGACGCGTTCATGGCGGATGATCCCGCGGACGATCCGGCCCTGACGACCCGCATGCGGATCGCCCGGGCACTCGCCCGCTCGGACGAGCTGTTCCACAGGCTCTCGGACGGAACGCTCCTGTCCTTCGGTCTCGATTCCGGCACCTTCCAGCGGGTGTCGGACCTGATCATGCTGGGCGGGCGGGCGCGCCGCGTCGTCAACGTCCAGCGCGTCGGCACACTCTCCTTCCGGTCGAACGACGAGACGGCGCTTGAGGGCGCCCGCCGGTTCCGCGGCGGCGGCCACAAGGATGCGGCGGGCGGAAAGCTGCCAGGCGGAGCCGCCTTCTCGTTGGCCGATGCCGTCGCGCAGGTGGAGGCGATCCTGAACCCGCCGCCGCCGGATCCCGCCGCCAGCCCCTTTGGAGCTCTGAAGAACTGGAAGGGCTGATCCGCCCGGATCGCGAGGGCCGCCGGGCCCTGCGCCGCGTCTTGACGCGCGCTCGGCCGTTCTTCAGCACGAGCGTATTCCGGGAACGGGCACCCGGATGATCCGCCTTGGGATCATCCGCAGGCCGAGGAGACAACGCGTCATGAAGGTCACGGTCGAGATCGATTGTACGCCGGTGGAGGCGCGGCAGTTCTTCGGGCTGCCGGATGTCCAGCCGATGCAGGGCGCCGTGATGGCGGAGGTCGAGCGGCGGATGCTCGCCGAGATGGACCGGTTCTCGCCGGAGACCCTGATGAAGAGCTGGCTGTCGTTCACGCCTCAGAGCGCGGAGCAGGCATCGGAACTCTTCATGAACTTGTTCAACCGGAGTTTCGGCGGCGGCAAGCCGCAGACGAAGTGACGGGTCGAACCCTCCGCATGGCACGCCGAGCAGCAGGCGGTCGCCTGATCAGAACGAGGCTCCGGGACCATCGCCGCCGCGCGCTCCGCGTCGCGAAACCCGCCTCGGTCCTCAACTCGGCTGCTTGTTTTTCGCAGCCTCCCTGTGACAGGCCGCGCGTTGAGGCTTAGATCGTCCAGGTCCGCTCCTCATTTGCCGGAAGACCGAAGCGTGGCCGAGCCCGTTCCGAACGATTGGGCCTCCGTATTCCTGAGGCTCGTGGTCTCGCTGTTCCTGGGCCTGCCCCTTGGGGGCGTGTTGTTTGCCATGACGGGCCTCGGGCTTGCCCTCTCTGCGGGGGATCCCATCCTACAACAGCCGATGGCCCTCGCCCTGCGCACCGGCTTGGCGATGCTCGCCTTCACGGTGCTCGGCGGTTTCGCTTGGGCGCCGGAGACCGGGTATCACAGCCTGCACGGCTGGTACGCGGCCGGGGTGCTGCTCGCCTTCGTGTTCCTGAGCAAGCCCTGGCGCAGCCGCCTCACCGGGCCGCAGGCCGGCTGAGGCACGGACCGCACCCCCGTCGCGCGAGGCCTCATCCGGTGATCTTGGCCAGGATCGCCTCGCGTTCCCGGCGGCTCCCTGCGAGCTGCGCGCGGGCCGCCTCCAGCACCGCGGCGGAGGCCTGATCCGGCCGGCCGGAGCCGAAGGGGGGAGCCGGGGCGTATTCGAGGGTCAGTTCCACCGTCTCGGCCGCGATCGGCCCGACGAGTTCCGCCGCGAGGACGAGGGCGAAATCGATCCCCGCCGTCACCCCGCCGCCGGTGACGAGGTTGCCGTCCCGGACCACCCGCGCATCCACGGGAATCGCCCCGAAGGCGGCCAGGAGATCGTGGGCCGCCCAGTGCGTGGTCGCGCGGCGCCCCCGCAAAAGCCCCGCCGCCCCGAGAACCAGGGCCCCGGTGCAGACGGAGGTGACGAAGCGCGCGCTCGAGGCTTGCTCACGCAGGAAGGCGAGGGCGCCCGGATCGGTCAGGAGAGCATTCACCCCGATCCCGCCGGGCACGCAGATCACGTCGAGGGCCGGGCATTGCTCGTAGGTGACCGTCGGCGCCAGCATGAGCCCGGTCGAGGCGCGCACGGGAGCGAGGTGCTCGGCCACGAGGTGCAGGCGCGTGCCGGGCAGCGAGGCGAAGACTTCGTAAGGGCCCGTGAGATCGAGCTGTTGGACATTCGGGAAGAGGAGGAAGCCGATCTCGAGCGTCATGGGTGCCGCCTTCCGTGGATGGACCGATGACTTCTAACGGCGCGCCATTCGGCCGAAAATGTCATAAACCCCTCACTTTCCGCCACAAGCGCTCACAGGATCGAGATCCAGGCCTCTCCGGGCAGCCCGCGGCCTGCATTGGCTCGGCGTGATGGGGGCTCTCCGCGGCATGCCCTCGCTGAGGATTGAGCGTGCCCTTGCAACGGCTCCTGTCCGCAACACATGGTCCGGCAGAGTTCAGGGGAGACGGCCATGACGCGGGGGCACGAGAGGCCCGGAAGCCGGACCCGCCGGACGGGGGCACGGGTGCTGGCTTTCGCGGCCCTCGCATTGGCGCTTGCCGCGCCGGGGGCCGGGTCGGCGCGGGCCGAGGAAATGGCGTTCGACCCGGCGCAATGGCCGTTCACGGCCATCGGCAAGCTCAACGTGGTCACGGGGCCGGGGAGCCGCCAATTCTGCACCGCGACCCTGATCGGGCCGCGGCTCGCGCTCACGGCCGCCCATTGCCTCTGGGACAAGGCCCGTGGGCGCTGGGTCGAGCCGGGCTCGGTCCATTTCGTGGCGGGCTACGCGCAGGGGGCGTATCTCGCCCACGCGATCGGCAATGCCGTGCACAAGCCGGCGGATTACGCCTACGCCTACGGCACGAGCCGTCCGAACATGTCGGGCGACTGGGCCCTGATCGAGCTCGCGAGCCCGATTCCGATCAAGCCCCTCGAACTGGAGCATCTTGCCGCCCCGGACGACCCGCGCAAGCTGCGGCTCGATATCCGTCGGGCCGGCTATCGCCGAACCATGTCCCAGACCATGAGCGCGCAGGACAAGTGCGCCGCCCGCCTCGCGCCAGATCCAGCCCCGCTCCTGATCCACGATTGCCGCGCCATTCCGGGTGAATCCGGATCGGCCCTGCTGCAGGTCGAGGACGGTAGCCCGAAGGTCATCGGCGTCCTCGTCGCCGGTCCGCGTCCCGGTGCGCCGCCTGGGCCGTCCTTCGCCGTCCCGACGCGTGCCTTCCTGGCCGCCGCCGAGGAGATCCTGAAGCGGCAAGGCGCGCGAGACGACGCGGGGCGCGAGGCCGGCAAGGCCGGGGATCCGCAGACGGCACTGCCCTGAGGCCGGCCCTCACTCGCTCGCGAGCGAGGCGGGGGCCGCGCGCGCAGTCGGCCTGGGCCGGGTGCAGATCAGCACGAAGGAGAGCACGAAGTCGACGCCCCTTGTGGTCACCGTGCGCAGCATGACGCCGGTGCGGCGATTGAGGCGCAGGCTCTCGTCGGGGCGGGTGCAGGCGACGACGCCCGCGCGCCGTCCCTCGCGCTGGCAGGTGAAGCGGGCGACCGCGCTGTTCGCGTCGTTGATCAGGACGAGGCTCGTGCCCTCCGCGTCGAGGGTGATCGAGACGCCCTTGCCCTCCACCGCATCCACCGCCTCCGGACCTCCATCCTTCAGCACCGTGGTCGCCCCCTTGGTGATGCAGCGGAACATCTCCGCCCCGGCCCGGGCGGGGGCCAATCCGAGGAGCGGCGCTGCCGGCAGGAGGGCCGCGATCAGAATGGCCCTGTGACGCACGCGACCCCATCGCGATTCGTGAAACCCGCGGGCGCGGGCGAAGACCGGGCGGGTAGACACCATCACCGCGAGGCTCACAAGAACAGGACGGCAACACCTCGCCGCCGACCCCGCGCCTCCGATCCGGAGAAGGGCCGCGGCGTCAACCGGTTAGGGCGGCCGAAGCATCTCTCCTCGTGACACCGCCACCGGCGCCGTTCCAGTCTTGTCCCTCGATGTCAGGCTATAGCGAATTTGCCATCAAGCTTGGCTTGAGGCATCAAGGGCATCAACGACGCGAAGCGCGGGATTGAGAGGGGCTGCATGCGGGGCTTTAAGGGCACCAACACGATCGCTGTTCTGGGCCTGATCATGGCCCTGCCGAGCCTTGGCGCCTGTGGCCTTCCTCCGAATACTGATCTGACCACCGGATCGATTGGCCGCCACAAGCCGCTCGCGGCCGCCACGACCGCCGATCGGGAATGCCTCGCCCGCGCCATGTACTTCGAATCGAAGCGCGCGGACCAGGACGGCCTGCTCGCCGTCGGCACCGTGGTGATGAATCGCCTCGAAGCGGCGGCCTATCCGGACCGGATCTGCGACGTCGTCGGCCAGCCTCGCCAATTCGCCACCGGCGTCCTGACGAAGCCCATGCGGACGCAGGACCTGCCCCGGATCGAGCAGGTGGCCGATGCGGTCATCTCCGGCGAGCGTCACCCGAAGGTCGGCGGCGCGATGTTCTTCCACACCGCCGGCCGCCGCTACCCCTACGGCAACATGCATTACGTGGCGCTCGCGGGCGGCAATGCCTTCTACGAGAAGCGCGGGCGCGGGGCGGTTCCGCTGCCGGCATCGGAGCCGACTCCCTCCGCCATGAGCGTCGCGGCCGCACCCGAAGTCACGGCCGCGCAGACGATCCTCAACGAGCCCGCTCGCAACATCTGCCAGGTCGCGTCCCTGACGTCGTCCCATCGCGGCTGAGATCCCGGCGCACGGCATCGCCCGACGGCAGCCGTTCCGATCGAGCGATTGCGCGCATCACCCAATCTCAAGGCCGTCCCGATGACCGGGGCGGCCTTGCCGCGCCTGGCGGCTCATTCGCCGGCGGAGCCGCTCCGCTCGGGATCGACCGCGTGACGCTGGCTGTAGCGCCGGGCCGCCTGAGCCATGCCGATCAACTCACGCGCCGTGAGGCCACGACACGGCACCGGATTCGCGTCTGGATGGTCGGCGACCGGCGCGCGGGCGCAGCCGCTCACGGCAATGCGCAGATCCCGCCCCCGCATCACCTGCCGCAGCCGAACCGCCTTCCGCAAAGCCGTGACCATCTTCGCTCCCGTGCCGCATCACATCGCAAATCGCTCGGCGTCAGGGTTAACCAAGCTTGGCCGTGATGAACATTCTTGAAGAGGATGCGCGCTGCCCTAGCGGCCCCCGGGCCTGGTCGGCGAAAGCCTCGCCCGGGAGCGGATGCACCCGCGATGGGCGCCCCAGGTTGTCGGCGCAGGCACGAGAAGGCCCGTGCGTGCCGGTGGGGCGCGCACGGGCCTCGTCGGGCAGGGCGGGCGCCGCGAGGGGCGCCCGACAGATCAGGACTTCTTCTTCGAGTACTCGAAGGCCGGCGCGTTCTTGAGCTCGTCCTTTGAGGTGTTCACCAGCGCGCGCAGCTTGTCGTCCTTCTTGGAGAGCGTGATGCTCGCGGGGCTCACGGCGACGTAGCGCTCGCCGATGCCCAGGAAGCCGCCGACGCCGATGATCACGGCGTGGATGGTCTTGCCGTCGAGAATCACGAAATCCTCGATCTCGCCCACCGACTCGTTGTTGTTGTTCGAGACGTTGAGACCGATCAGCTTCGAGGTCAGCGTGTCGGCGGGCTGGGTCGTGATGAACTGAACCTTGGTGGTGGCCGAATCGGCCATCTTCATGCCGCTCTCGCTGACCGTGGCGGCCGACGAGGAGTTCGGGGTCGGGGACGCGGTCGCGGAGGGCGCGGCGGGAGGGGTTCCGGCGGGCTTGGCGCCGTCCTGCGCCAAGGCGAGGCTCGGGATGCCGGCGACGAGCGCGACGGCGAGAAGCGAACGAAGGGTCACGGGCTGTCTCTCTGAGATGTTGGGAAGCGCCGGACATCCGGCGCCCGATTGCCGCTTGTAACGGCAGCGGACTGCGCAGAGTTCCGTCTTGGCTGCCTATGCCTTAGGCAGAACCGGAGCGATCCGAGGCACGGCAGAAGACAGGGGGAGGGGGCTCGGATTGTCAGGACCCGAGATGCCCGAGCCTGGACTCGCGACGGGGCTTCCGGCCATCCTTCCGAAGCGGCCCGCGATGCGGCCGCGCCAGAAGGAGCAGGGCATGGACGGTCAGGTCTACGGTGCGCTCGGACAGCCCGGGGTCGGCCTGCTCATGGCGATCGTCATCGGGGCGCTCGCGGGTTGGCTCGCGGAGAAGTTCACTTCCTCCGACATGGGGCTTTTCTCCAACATCGTCATGGGCATTCTCGGCGGCCTGCTCGGCAATTTCCTGGCCGCCAAGCTCG
The DNA here is from genome assembly GCF_008806385.1 of Methylobacterium soli. Taxonomy (GTDB): domain Bacteria; phylum Pseudomonadota; class Alphaproteobacteria; order Rhizobiales; family Beijerinckiaceae; genus Methylobacterium; species Methylobacterium soli. The sequence goes on along the minus strand of NZ_VZZK01000028.1, from coordinate 37,929 downwards.
ACATCCCGGTCTTCGGCTTCTGGCGCAACCTCGTCTCGGCCACGGTCGGGGCCGTCATCATCATCACGGTCTACCGGGCGATCCGGGGCCGCAGCATGCGGTACTGAACGGGGCCTGCGCACGGCCGAGACCGGGGCTCCCGGTGACTGAAGGCCGGCACTGTGTCGCGACGCGCCGTCACGCCGGTTTGCGGCGGGCGGGCGGAGGGCTTAAGTCAGGCTCCTGATGTGGTCCGCCCCGCGCGGGCGCTTTCCCGCGGTGTGGCATGGCCGTCGTCCTCGACATCCTGAAGAACGATCCCCGGCCGGCCTTTCCGGCCCGCCAGCGCCATCCCGAGAAGGCGCATCGGCCCGATCAGCCGGTCCAGGCGAAGAAGCCTGATTGGATCCGCGTGAAGGCGCCGGGCTCGCCGGCCTGGGCCGAGACCCGGGCGATCGTGCGCGAGCATGGCCTGGTCACGGTCTGCGAGGAGGCGGGCTGCCCCAATATCGGCGAGTGCTGGGAGAAGCGGCACGCCACCTTCATGATCATGGGCGACACCTGCACGCGGGCCTGCGCCTTCTGCAACGTGCGCACCGGCCTGCCGCTGGCCCTCGATGCGGATGAGCCCGAGAAGATCGCCGATTCGGTGGCCAAGCTCGGCCTGCACCACGTTGTCATCACCTCCGTCGACCGTGACGACCTCGCGGATGGAGGCGCGCAGCATTTTGCCCGCACCATCGCGGCGATCCGCCGGGCGAGCCCCGGCACCACCATCGAGATCCTGACCCCGGATTTCCTGCGCAAGGACGGCGCCCTCGAGGTCGTGGTCGCGGCCAAGCCCGACGTCTTCAACCACAACCTCGAGACGGTGCCGGGCAACTACCTCACGGTGCGGCCGGGCGCCCGCTACTTCCACTCGGTCCGCCTGCTCCAGCGGGTGAAGGAACTCGACCCGACGATCTTCACCAAGTCCGGCATCATGGTGGGGCTCGGTGAGGAGCGGAACGAGGTCGTGCAGCTCATGGACGACCTGCGCTCGGCCGATGTCGATTTCCTCACCATCGGCCAGTACTTGCAGCCGACGAAGAAGCACCACGAGGTGGTGCGCTTCATCCCGCCCGACGAGTTCAAGGGCTACGAGACCACCGCCTACGCGAAGGGCTTCCTGCTCGTCTCGGCGACGCCGCTGACCCGCTCCTCGCACCATGCGGGCGAGGATTTCGCCCGGCTGAAGGCCGCGCGCCTCGCCCGCCTCAACCCCGCCCACGCCTGAGACCGAAGCGCCGATGCCCTCATTCCGGATCACCCGCGCGGTGCGTCACAGCCCCGAGCAGATGTACGACCTCGTGGCCGATGTGGAGCGCTACCCCGAGTTCCTGCCGCTCTGCGAATCCCTGCGCGTGCTGCGCCGCCAGGACGGCCCGGGGGAGGGCACGCAGGTGCTCGTCGCCGAGATGGGCGTCGGCTACAAGGCGATCCGCGAGCGTTTCACGACGCGCGTCAGCCTCGACCGGCCGGGTTTGCGGATCACGGCGGAATACATCGACGGACCCTTCCGCCATCTCGAGAACCGCTGGGCCTTCAAGCCCGGCCCGAACGGCGGCTGCCACGTCGAGTTCTTCATCACCTACGAGTTCAAGAGCTTCGCCCTCGGGCTCCTGATGGGGAAGATGTTCGACCGGGCCTTCCGCAAGTTCACGGACGCGTTCGAGAGCCGCGCCGACCGGGTCTACGGCGCCGCCGCCTGAGGGGCTTCGGCCACCCGGACGTGCTCGGGCCGGACGCCGAGGCCGACGAGCCGCGCCGGCAGGCGCTGAAGATAGGGGAAGCGGTCGAGGAGGCGCAGGGCGACGGGCGGCTTCAGAGGCGCCGTCGTGCCGGAATCGAGCACGCGGGCGATGACCCGATTCTGCAGCAGGCGCTGCAGCGCCTGCGTCCGGCGTGTCGGCGGCATGCGGCGGGCCTGAAGCCGAGCCAGGTCGGCCTCCACGAGCCGGCCCTCCCGCAGGGGCGCCGCCAGGAGGTTCGCGGCCGCCACCGCATCCTGGATCGCCAGATTGATGCCAACGCCCCCGAGGGGCGACATCGCGTGGGCCGCATCGCCGATGCAGAGCAGGCCCGGGGCGTGCCAGCGCTTCAACCGGTCGACCCGGACGGTCAGGAGTTTCACCCGCTCCCAATCGTCGATCTCCGCGACCCGCTCGCGCAGGAAAGGCGCGAGCTCCGCCACAGCCTCACGGAAGGCCGGCAGGCCGCGGGCGCGGAGCGCCGCATCGCCACCCTTCGGCACCACGAAGGCGCATTGCCAGTAATCGCCCCGGTCGAGGGTGACGAGGATGTGGCCGCGCCCGAAGCGGCCGCCGGTGGCGTCGACGTCGCCCGGATGCCGGGACAGGCGGAACCAGAGCACGTCCATCGGAGCCCCGTAGCTCTCGCGCTCGAAGCCGGCGCGCTCGCGCACCACGGACTGGCGCCCATCCGCCCCGATCACGAGATCGGCGCTGACTTCGAGGAGGCCGCCCGGCGTGCGCGCGCGGACTCCCGTGACCTGCGGCCCGGCCTCGATCAGCTCCGTCGCCTCGGTCTCCATGAGGAGGCGGAAGCCCGGATAGCGCCGCCCCTGCGCCGCCAGGAAATCGAGGAAGTCCCATTGCGGCATCAGCGCGATGAAGCGGTTCTGCGTCCGCAGGTGCCGGAAATCCGCGATCCGGAATCCGCGCGAGCCCACGAACGCGGTCAGGGTCGCGACCTTCCGGTGGGGCAGGGCGAGGAAGGCCCGGCGCAGGCCGAGTTCGTCCATCACGTCGAGAGTCGAGGGATGGATCGTGTCGCCGCGGAAGTCGCGCAGGAAATCCGCGTGCTTTTCCAGGACTGCCACCGTCAGGCCGGCGCGGGCGAGGAGGAATCCCGTCATCATCCCGGCCGGTCCGCCGCCGACGATGCAGGCCTGCACGGAGAGCCTATCCATGGTCCGCCCTCCCGGGTTCGGAGCGACATCCTACACCCGCATGGCGCTGCTTGGGCAGCCTTCGGCGACCGCGTACGAAGCGGACCATCGCGCGCAGTCCCGAGCATGGCGCGAGCGCGCGCTACGCGTTCGGAAGTGCGCCTTCGAGGAGGCCGAGCGCGTCCGCAACCGCCCGGGTGCGGATCTCGGCCCGCCCGAGGTCGCCATAGCGGCGCTCCAGGTGCCGGACCGGCGCGCCGATCACTGCAAGGCCGAAATGCACGAGGCCGACGGGTTTCTGGCCGCTTCCCCCGCCTGGGCCCGCGATGCCCGTGATGGCGACCGCGACGTCGCAGCGCGAGGCCAGCAGCGCACCCTGCGCCATGGCGCGGGCGACGGGCTCGCTGACGGCGCCCTGCGCCACGATGAGCTCCGCCGGGACCCCGATCGCCTCGCTCTTGGCCTCGTTCGAGTAGGTGACGAAGCCCCGTTCCAGGACGGATGACGAGCCCGGCACCGCGGTGATCAGGCCGGCCACGAGGCCGCCGGTGCAGGATTCGGCGGTGGCGATCCGGAGCCCCGCCGCCGCATAGGCCGCCACCAGAGCCTCGGCGCGGGCAAGGAGGGCCGGATCGGCGATCATGGCTACGGGTCAGCCCTGACGCATGGCCGTCTCGGCCTGCGCATCGAGGAGCGTGGCGCTCTCCTCCTCGGGCAGCCGCACGGTGGCGGCGGCCTGGGCGGCAAGCCCCTCGGCCCGCCCGACGAAGCCGAGCTTCTCGGTGGTCGTCGCTTTGATGGAAACGGACGAGAGCGGCACCCCGGCGATCTCGGCGATGCGCGCCCGGATCGCCTCGCGGTGGGCGCCGATCCGCGGAGCCTCGGCCAGCACCGTGATGTCGAGATGGTCGATGCGGCCGCCGCGCGCGCGCACCAGCGAGACCGCATGGGCCAGGAACTGGTCCGAGGCGGCCCCACGCCATTTCTCGTCGCTTGGCGGGAAGTGGGTGCCGATATCGCCGTCCGCGATGGCCCCGAGGAGCGCGTCCGTGAGGGCGTGCAGCGCCACGTCGCCATCCGAATGCGCCAGCACGCCGCGATCGGCCGGGATTCGAATGCCGCCGAGCCAGACATGATCGCCTTCCGTGAAGGCGTGCACGTCGAAGCCGGTGCCGAGGCGGGTCACGTACTGGGTCATGGCGGAATTCCTGGAAGCGGCCCCCGCGAAGGCACGGTCGGCCTCGATGAGATCCGCGGGCTGGGTAATCTTGCGGTTGCGCAGGTCGCCCTCGAACGTCACCACCGGCAGCCCGGCCCACTCGGCCAGCGCCCCGTCATCGGTGAAGCCGTGAAGGGAGGCTTCCGCCGCGGCGCGGTGCGCGTCGCGCAGGGCCGAGAAGGCGAAGGATTGCGGTGTCTGGACGGCGCGCAGGGCCTCGCGGGGAGGGGTCTCGCGCACGCGCCCGATCCCGGGGGCCGCCTCCTCCACGATCTTGATCGTGTCGCTGACGGCGATCCCCGGCACGGCGGCGCGGTGGTCGCGTCCGGCCGCGATGGCGCGGTCGATCAGGCCGAAATCCACGAAGGGCCGCGCCGCATCGTGCACGAGGACGAGATCGGGGGCGCCCGCACGATCGAGGGCTTCGAGCCCGGCGCGGACGGATTGCTGGCGGGTCGCGCCGCCCTCGACCGGTTCGGCGAGCTTTGCCCGCAGATGGGGATCGAGATCCTCGAGGCATTCGCGGTAGAAGGCGGCCGCATTCGGCGCGATCACTGGCTGTATGCAGCCGATGCTGCGATGCGCCGCGAGCGCGGCGAGTGTCCGGGTGAGGACGGCCTGGCCGCCGACGCGACGGTACTGCTTGGGCATGCCGCCGCCGATGCGGATGCCGCGACCCGCCGCGACGACCACCGCGGCAACGCTGAACGCGGTGCTGGACATGAGGCTTCCCGAACCCGTGCGCCTCCTGGACTGCCCATGGGGGAGGCGGATGCCGTTTTTACGCCGGGCATTGATGCGACGGCGGGGACATCCGGCCGAGCCGTCGCGGCACGCCGCGCCGGACCGACCGGGATCGCCCGTCGTTTAAGCGGGGCACGACCCGAAATCAAATCGCCCGAACCGCTTGCGTCTGCCCCGGTTTTGTCTATTCGTTGTGCAGAATGTCGAATGATCATTATTTGAGCGTTATGCGCTCGGGGGCTGCAGGGGGCACCGCGGAGGTTGCAGCCCCGCCGGTGCTGCTCGCTCCCCTGTCGGGGGTCACGGACCTTCATATGCGTCGGATCGCCCGGCGTCTCGGTGCCAGCGCGGTCATCTCCGAGATGGTGGCGGCGGCCGAATTCGCCCGTGGCGCGAGCGAGGCGCGCCTGCGCGCCGAAGGAAGCGGAATTCATCCACACGTTGTGCAGCTCGCGGGCTGTGCCCCCGAACCCATGGCCGAGGCTGCGCGCCTGTGCGCGGCGGCCGGTGCCGACGTGATCGACATCAACATGGGCTGCCCGGCCAAGACGGTGACGGGCGGCGAGGCGGGCTCGGCGTTGATGCGCGATCTCGATCACGCCGCCCGGATCCTGGCAGCCGTGCGGGACGCCGTCTCGGTTCCCGTGACCCTCAAGATGCGGCTCGGCTGGGATCACGCCAGCCTGAATGCGCCGGATCTCGCGCGGCGCGCCGAGACCCTCGGGTTCTCGGCCGTGACGGTGCATGGCCGCACCCGGCAGCAATTCTACAAGGGTAGCGCCGATTGGCGGGCGATTCGGGCCGTGGTCGCGTCCGTGGCGATTCCGGTGATCGCCAACGGCGACGTCACGGATCTCGCCGCGGCGCGGGCGTGCCTCGCTGCCTCGGGGGCGGCCGGCGTGATGGTCGGGCGCGCGGCGGTCGGCCGACCCTGGCTCGTCGGAGAGATCGCCGAGGCGCTGGCCGGGCGCGACCCGCGGGTTCTGAGCGGCGCGGAGAAGGCCAACATCGCCTCGGAGCACTACGAAGGCCTCCTCGGCCTCTACGGCATGCGGATGGGCGTGCGTCACGCCCGCAAGCATCTGGCGGCCTACGTGGACGGGGCGGGGCCTGGTGCGCTGCCTGCCGCCGACCGCACCCGGCTTCTCACCACGGGCGATCCCGGGGTGGCGCTCGCCCTTCTGCGGCGCGCCTTCCTCGAACCCGCCTGCAGCACCGTGGACGGCTCCGCGGTATCGATCGGGGAGGCCGCATGAGCGGAGACGGGAGCGAGAGCCGGGAGCCCAACGGCCGGGATCCCAATGGCCGGAGCAAGGGCGCACCGACATCCGAGTCCGTGATCAACGCGCTGCCCCTGCCGGTGCTCACCATCGGGGCGGATGAGCGCATCCTTCAATGCAATCACGCCGCCGAGAGCTTCTTCGATCACTCGGCGCGCCTGATGCAGCGTCGGCGCCTGCGCGACATCATCCCGTTTTCCTCCCCGATCATCGCGCTCGTGGCCGAGGTCCGGCGCCGGCGCGCCAGCGTCAGCGAGTACAGGGTGGAGCTGGTGCAGCCCCGCTCCGGGCAGGAGCGCAGCGTCGACGTCTTCGCCACGCCCCTCGGGGATGAGGGCGACGCGGTGGTGCTGATGCTTCAGGAGCGCACCATCGCCGACAAGATGAATCGCCAGCTCACCCATCGGGGTGCGGCGCGCTCGATGATCGCCCTCGGCGCCATGCTGGCTCACGAGATCAAGAACCCGCTCGCGGGGATCCGCGGCGCGGCCCAGCTTCTGGAGCAGTCGGGGGCCGAGGAGGATCGCTTGCTGACCCGGCTGATCTGCGACGAATCCGACCGGATCGTGCGCATCGTCGAGCGCATGGAATTGTTCGGCGACGAGCGGCCGGTGGAGCGGGGGCCCGTGAACGTCCACGGCGTGCTCGACCAGGTGAAGCGCTCGGCCCAATCGGGCTTTGCCCGTCACATCCGCTTCGTGGAAAATTACGATCCCTCCTTGCCGCCGGTCCTCGGCAACCGCGACCAGCTGATTCAGGTGATCCTCAATCTCGTGAAGAATGCCGCGGAGGCGATCGGCGCCGACACCGTCGATGGCGAGATCACCCTGTCGACGGCCTTCCGCACCGGGCTTCGCCTGCAGATCCCCGGCTCGCGCGAGCGCGTCAGCCTGCCGATCGAGGTGGCGGTGCGCGACAACGGCCCGGGGGTCACCGCCGAGCTCCTGCCCGACCTGTTCGACCCCTTCGTGACCACCAAGAGTCAGGGTTCCGGCCTCGGTCTTGCATTGGTCGCCAAGATCGTCGGCGACCACGGGGGTATCGTCGAATGCGATCCCGTGCCCCGGCGCACCACCTTCCGCCTTCTCCTCCCCATGTCGAGCGCCCGGGATGGGCGCGAATCGGTCGTGGAGGCCGAGTAAGAGTCATGCCCAACGGCCATATCATCGTCGCGGACGACGACGCAGCGATCCGCACCGTCCTCAACCAGGCCCTCTCGCGAGCGGGCTACGAAGTCCGCTCCACGGGCAATTGCTCGACGCTCTGGCGCTGGGTCGCACAGGGGGAGGGCGACCTCGTCATCACCGACGTGGTCATGCCCGACGAGAACGTGTTCGACCTCCTCCCCCGCATCAAGCGGGTGAGGCCCGAACTGCCGATCATCGTGATGAGCGCGCAGAACACCTTCATGACGGCGATCCGCGCCTCGGAGCGGGGCGCCTACGAGTACCTGCCGAAGCCCTTCGACCTGAAGGAGCTGATCGCGATCGTCGGGCGCGCCCTCTCGCGTCCCCGCGGCACGGCCCCGGCCGGTGCCGGCCCCGAGAACGAGGACATCCCGCTGGTCGGCCGCTCGCCCGCCATGCAGGAGATATACCGGGCGCTGGCACGCCTGATGCCGACGGACCTCACCGTCATGATCACGGGGGAATCCGGGACCGGCAAGGAGCTGGTGGCGCGCGCGCTCCACGATTACGGGCGCCGCCGCACCGGACCGTTCGTGCCGGTCAACATGGCGGCGATTCCGCGCGACCTGATCGAGTCCGAACTCTTCGGTCACGAGAAGGGCGCCTTCACGGGGGCGCTCTCGCGCTCGGCGGGTCGCTTCGAGCAGGCGGAGGGCGGGACCCTCTTCCTCGACGAGATCGGCGACATGCCGATGGAGGCCCAGACCCGGCTGCTCCGCGTGCTGCAGCAGGGCGAGTACACCACCGTCGGCGGTCGCGTGCCGATCAAGACCAATGTCCGCATCATCGCGGCCACCAACAAGGACCTGCGCGTCTCGATCCAGCAAGGGATCTTCCGCGAGGATCTGTTCTTCCGGCTGAACGTGGTGCCCCTGCGCCTGCCGGCTCTGCGCGAGCGGTCCGAGGACGTGCCGGACCTCGTGCGGCACTTCTTCGTCCTGGTCGAGCGCGAGGGCCTGACCCGCAAGACCCTCGATGGCGACGCGATGGAGCGGCTCAAGCGCTATCGCTGGCCCGGGAACGTGCGCGAACTCGAGAACCTCGTGCGGCGCCTTGCTGCCCTCTATCCGCAGGAGACCATCACCGGCCCCGTCATCGAGGCCGAGCTCGATACCCTGCCGCTCGCACAATCCGCCTCTGCATCGGGGATGAACGGGGCCAGAAAGGGAGGCGGGGAGAACGAGACCTTGTCGGGCGCCGTCGAGCGGCACCTCTCGGAGTACTTCTCGGGCTACCGTGACACCCTGCCGCCGCCCGGCCTCTATCACCGCATCCTGCGGGAGATTGAGGGACCCTTGATCGGGGCGGCGCTGGCGGCCACCCGCGGCAATCAGATCCGCGCCGCCGAACTTCTCGGCGTGAACCGGAACACCCTGCGCAAGAAGGTACGCGACCTCGACCTCCAGGTGTTCCGCACGGCGCGCTGAACGCGCCCGCCGTCAATGCTGGCGCAGGTCCTGCCCGCCGCGCAGGTGCCGCGCCAGCTCGAAGCCGATCTCGATCATCAGGCCATCGACGAGCTTGGCCAAGGCCGGCCGATTGAGACCCTCGACGAGCCCCCGCATCGCGATCGCGTGTTCGGCCATGCGGTTCACCAAGCGCTCGGCCTGCTGCAGGTTCGCGGCGCGGTTCTCCGTGAGGTCGATGGCGATGCCGCAGCCGCGGATCGCCCTGCCCGACGCGTCCTGCTCGATCCGGCCGCGCATGAGCAGGTTTCGCACGCCATGGCGCGCATGCAGGGTTCGAAACTCCGCCTCGAACGGGCCCCCGGACTCGCCCGCGACGTGAAGGTGATTCTCGATCCTGGCCCGGTCGTCGGGATGCATGCGCTCCAGGAAGATCGCCACCGGCACGCCTTCGGCCGCCCGCTCCGGATCGATCCCGAGAATCCGCGCGAAGGGCGCCGTGAGGGTGATGTGCCCCTCCCAGAGATCGTGCATCCACGATCCCACGAAGCCGGAGGCTTCCAGGGCCGCCGCGAGGTCGGAAGGCGCGCAAGGCAGGACATCGGCCATGGAAATCCTTCAACGGCGCCGAAGGAGCCCTGCCCTCGGGCCAGTGGATCGCCGCGAGGATAAACCTGAGGTTTCCTTTGCGCTCGCGTTGCGGGTCGAGCTGCAGCAGATCTAAGCCATGGAGGGCGTTATGAAAAGGGCAATACTGAAATGAACCCTGAAGTTGACAACCTAAGATAATATTTTCGTTTGAGCATAAAAGTAGCATTTGCTCTCGGGAACATCTGCCAAGATTCTCTCCCCGCCGGCGTCCTGTGATCCGAGGATGCGTTGATCCCGGGCGTCTTTAACCTCCCGTTAACCATGATCAGCGACATCACGGATCCGCGCATCCTTGGGTCGGAGGACGACGGCACGGCCGTTCTCCCCGCGACCTCAGGCCGTGCGGCGCCGCCGGTCCGATCGGCCGTGCCCTAACCCTAAGTTGTCAGTGCCCTCGTCGCAGTCGCGGGGAGCGCGAGCCAAGGAAGGCCGGGATGAAAGCCATCACGTTCGTCACGCAGAAGGGAGGCAGCGGCAAGAGCACGCTCTGCATCTCGCTCGCGGTCGCGGCCCAGGAAGCCGGGCACTCCGTCTGCATCCTCGAGATGGACCGGCAGGCGACGATCAGCGACTGGCTCGATCATCGGACCGCCGAGGGGCCGGAAGTGGCGCAGATCGATGCGACGCAGATCGACGCCGTGATGGTGCAGCTGCGCGAGTCGGCCTACGACTACGTCTTCATCGACACGCCCGGCGTCGATTCCACCGGCACGCTCTCGGCGATCCGCGCCGCCGATCTCTGCATCATTCCCTGCCGCCCGACCCCCGCGGATCTGCGCGCCTTCAAGCCGACGCTGGCCGCCGTCTACCGGCTCGAGAAGAAGTTCGCCTTCGTGCTGAACCAGACGCCGCCGCGCTCCTACCGCATCCGGGATGCCGCCGACGGACTCGCCGTCCTGGGCATCCTGCCCGACGTCAACATCGTGGCGCGCACCGATCATCAGGACGCCATCGGCGTCGGCCAGGGCGTGACCGAGTTCAACCCGAAGGGCCAGGCGGCGACCGAGGTGCGTCGACTCTGGAGCTGGATCGAGCGACGGATGCAGGGGGCCAAGCATGTCAAAGCCGCCTAAGCTCAATCTGGCCTCGATCGTCGCTGCGGCGGCGCCGACGCCGAAGCCCGTGCCGGCCAAGCCCGTCCTGGTGCAGGGGCCGCCGACCGCCGAGATCGTCCAGCTCGACGTCGCTCCGGCGCCTGCGCGTCGGCCGAGCGCCACCCTGAAGGAGCGCGCCCGCCAGATGTCGGTCTATCTCGAGCCGCCGGTCTACGATCAGCTGCGCGACCTCGCCTATGCGGAGCGCACCAAGATGCACGCCATCATGCTCGAGGCCCTCGACCTTCTGTTCAAGCAGCGCGGCGCGCGCTCGATCGAGCAGCTGAAGGAGACGATCGCCCGCTGAGGCCGAGGGCGCGTGTGCCGGATGGCGAGAAGGTCATCTCGGCAAAGACTTGTCGGCGATCTTTGATGCGCTTTCCTGGGTGATGGCCTCTCGGGACGAGAGGCCATCCCGATCCTGCGCGCCGCTATCGAGCGGATGCGTGGCCCCGCACGATTTTTCTCAATCATTTCCGGATATTCGGGCAGCGGGTTCATTCTGTGCGCGAACGGATCTCTCGATATTTGGGTGTTGAGAACACCCTGCCGGCACCGGCCATTCAGCTTTCCTTTACGGCGTCCCGACAATTCTCCGTGTCTCCGGGCGGGCGGCTTCGCGGCCACTCTCCCGGCAGGGCGTCTCCGGCCGTGCTCACCGCGCCGGATGCGGCCGGTGGCGTATGCGGTGAGCCCGAGTGGTTGGTATGGCGCGTTCGACGAAGGCCGGGATGGCGCAACTGCGCGCACGCCCGCTCCGACGCATTCTCGCGGTCTCGGCCATCGCGCTGGCGACCGCCAATTGCAGCACCAACCCGCAGAAATTCGCCGCCACCTCGTCCGGCAACGGCGTCGATCCGAAATACGGGGTCAAGGCCAGCCCGCGCCTCTACAACGAGGGCGACGTGATTCCGAAGGGCGGCGGACGCCGCTTCTCGGGCAAGCCCTACGTGGTGGCGGGCCGCACCTACGTGCCCCGGGAGGATGCCCGGGGCTACGTGCGGGAGGGGCTCGCGTCCTGGTACGGAAGCGCCTTCCACGGTCGCCAGACGGCCAATGGTGAGGTCTTCGACCGCCACTCCATCGCGGCCGCGCACCCGACCCTGCCGCTGCCGAGCTACGCCCGGGTCACCAACGTGGCGAACGGGCACTCGATGATCGTTCGGGTCAACGATCGCGGCCCCTATCACGCCGACCGCGTGATGGATGTGTCGGAGGCGGTGGCCGAGGCCCTCGAGTTTCATCGGCGGGGCACCACCCGGGTGCGCGTCGAGTATGTCGGCAAGGCCTCGGTCGCCGGCAGCGACGATCGCAAGCTGATGGCGACCCTGCGCACCGACGGACAGCCGGCCGCCGTGGGCGGACGCTCCCCGGTCATGCTCGCGGATCTCGGCCAAGACGCTGCCGAGACCACCGAGCCCCTGGCCCGCACGCGGGCTCCGCTCGCCTTCAAGCCGCGGGAGGAGGCACCCGAGGAGGCGCCGGTGATCCGGCAGCCGCGGCCTGCCCCGGTGCTCCTGGCGAGCGCCGCCGTCGCGGTGCCGCCCGCGTTGCAGCCGAATGCCCCGCGCTCCACCCCGTTCCGCCCCGAGACGACATCCGCGCAAGGGCACGCATTCGCGGCGGCCAAGGGCCACCGGCCCCTCGCGACCGCCCCGACGACCCAGGTCGCCGGCCTCAATCCGGGGCGCGCCACCCCGACGAAGCTCGCGATTCCCGCGGCCGCCGGCAAATCCGGGCCGATGCCCGCGGCGCCCGTCCACCTCGCGTCACGGGGCTCGCCCGCCCCGGCCAAGCCGGGCTTCGCTTCTGGTCCGAAGCCGCCGGAGCCCGTGCGTGTCGCGGTCGGGCGTGCCGCGCCGGCCGCGATCCCGGTTTCCGCCAAGCTGGCGATGGCGAAGCTCGCTGCGGCTCCGAATGCCGCCCCGCCCGGCAAGACCACGGGCCCGGCCTCCGCGCCGGCCAAGCCCCAACGGCCCCGTTCGCGGCTGGCGGAGATCTACTGAGCGCGGCCCCGGATCGCGCCGGCCCGGATCTCGGAAACGGTAATCAGCTCCCAGCTCACATGGCGCCCGCGGCGAACTTGCGTTCGATTTGGCGGGCAAACCGCTGTAGGGTCTCGCTTTGCGGGGCATAGGGAACGGACGCCGGCGCGGCGATCCGAAGGCGAGGGTATCGATGCGTGTGAGATCCATCCGGGCGATCCTCGCGGCCCTGTCCTGTCTCGGCCTCCTCGCCCTTCCGACGGCCCGGCCCGCGCTCGCGCAGAATTTCCAGACCGCAGCCCCGCACGCGATCCTGATCGATGCGGATTCGGGCTCGGTGCTGTTCGAGAAGGCGGCCGACGAGCCGTTCTCGCCGGCCAGCATGGCCAAGCTGGTGACCACCGAGATCGTCTTCGACGCCCTGAAATCCGGCCGTCTCACCATGGACACCGAGTTCACGGTGACGGAGGACGCGTGGCGCCGGGGGGGGGCCGGAGGCGGCGGCTCCTCGATGTTCGCCCAAGTCAACAGCCGCATCAAGATGTCGGACCTGCTGCGCGGCCTCATCGTGCAGTCCGGCAATGACGCGGCCATCACGATCGCGGAGAACATGGCAGGCTCGGAAGAGGCCTTCGCCGGTATGATGAACGCCAAGGCCAAGGAACTCGGCCTGACGAAGTCGGTCTTCCGCAATGCCACGGGCTATTCCGCGCCGGACCAGAAGGTGACTGCCCGCGATCTCGCCAAGCTCGCGATGCACCTCATCGACACCTACCCGGACCTCTACAAAATCTTCGCCGAGCGTGAGTTCACCTGGAACAAGATCAAGCAGCAGAACCGCAATCCGCTGCTCGCCCTCGATATCGGGGCGGATGGCCTCAAGACCGGCTATCTCGAGGAATCCGGCTACGGGCTGACCGGATCGGCCGTGCAGAGCGGACAGCGCCTCATCATGGTGGTGAGCGGCCTCAAGACCGCCCGCGACCGCGCCGCGGAATCCCGCAAGCTGATGGAATGGGGTTTTCGCGCGTTCGAGCCGCGTCAGGTCTTCACCGCCGGCGAGACCGTCGCGGAGGCCTCGGTCTTCGGCGGCGAGAAGGGCAGCGTCCCCCTCGTCGCCAGGAAGCCGGTGCGCCTCCTGCTGCCGCGCGGCTCGGGCGAGCGGATCTCGGCGCGCGCCGTCTACCAGGGACCGCTCACCGCACCGGTGGAGCAGGGCCGCGAGATCGGCCGCCTGCGCATCATGCGCGGCGACGCCGTGGCCCTCGACCAGCCGCTCTACGCGGGCGAGACCGTGGCGGCGGGCACGATCCCGCAGCGGGCGCTCGACGCCGCCCTCGAGGTCGGCACCGGCCTGTTCCGGCGCGCCTTCAGCAAGGCCAGCAACCCCTCGTGAAGGCGGTCCCGCCAGCCGGCGTCTTCATCACGTTCGAGGGCGGGGAGGGGGCCGGCAAGTCGACCCAGGTCGGCCGCTTGGCCCGCTACCTGCGCGAGCGGAGCGGCCGCGAGGTCGTGACCACCCGGGAGCCCGGCGGCTCGACGCGGGCGGAGGAAATCCGCGAGGCCCTGCTGGCCGGCATCGCCAAGCCCTACGGAGCCTTCGCGGAGGCGCTGCTGTTCACCGCGGCCCGGATCGACCATCTCGATCGCCTGATCCGGCCGGCGCTGCGGCGCGGCGAGATCGTGCTCTGCGACCGCTTCGCGGATTCGACCCGCGCGTATCAGGGCGCGGCGGGCGGGCTCGATGCCAGCATCGTCCGGGCGCTGGAGCGCATCGCCGTGGGCGACACCCGGCCCGACCTCACCCTGATCCTCGATCTCCCTCCCGAGGCGGGCCTTGCCCGCGCGCGCGCGCGGGCCGACGACGCTGCGCCCGACCGCTTCGAGGCCGAGGCCCTCGCGTTCCACGCCCGCCTGCGCGCCGGTTTCCACGCCATCGCGGCCTCGGAGCCCGATCGCTGCATCATGATCGATGCGGCCCGCGAGGCCGACGCGGTCGAGGCCGAGATCCGTGCCGCCGTGGCGGCCCGCCTGCCCGGCCTGTTCCCCGCCGCCGTCACGGAGAGCCACCACGATGCCGCTTGAGCGGGCGCCCGACGATGTCGAGCCGGGAGACCTCGCCGAGGTGCCGCGCCCGCGCGAGGCGACGCGGCTCGTCGGGCACCGGGCGGCCGAGGCGGCCTTTGCCGCCGCGATCGGCTCCGGACGCCTGCACCATGCCTGGCTGCTCGGGGGCCCGCAGGGCATCGGGAAGGCGACCCTCGCCTACCGGGTGGCGCGCTGGCTCCTGGCTCATCCTGACCGTCAGCAGACGCCGGATGATCTCCACGTCGCCCCGGACCATCCGGCGGCCCGGAAGGTCGCGGCGCTCTCGCACCCGAACCTCGTCGCGTTGCGGCGCCACCGGGTGCCCGGGGCCAAGACCCTGCCCACCAAGATTCCGGTCGATGCAGCCCGCAAGGCCCTCGACCTGTTCGGTGCGACGGCCGGCAATGCGGGCTACCGCATCTGCATCGTCGACAGCGCCGAGGACCTGAATCCGAACAGCGCCAACGCGCTCCTCAAGATGCTGGAGGAACCGCCGCCGCGATCGCTCTTCCTCATCGTCAGCCACGCGCCGGGCCGCCTCCTGCCCACGATCCGTTCGCGCTGCCGCGCCCTGACGTTGAGGCCCCTCGACGAGGCGGAGGTTGCCGCCGTGATCGCGGGCTTCCCCGCTCCCTTCCAGGTGCCGGACGGAGCCTCGCTCGCGCGCGCCGCGGCTCTCGCGGAAGGCTCCGTGGCACGGGCCGTGGCGATGCTCGATCCCGCCACCGCAACCGTCGTGACCGAGGTCGAGACGCTGCTCGCGCGCCTCGATCACCCGGATTGGCGCCGCATCCTGACGCTCGCGGACAAGCTCGCGGCCCGCGAGGCCGATGCCTTGTTCGAGACGAGCCTCGAGACGGTGTTCCGCTTCGTCTCGACCGAGCTCGACCGACGCCGGGCCGAACCGCCCGCTCGCCTTGCGGCCCTGGTCGAGGTGTGTGACAAGATCGCCCGCGCCGCCCGGGAGGCCGCGACCTACAATCTCGACCGCCGGCCCCTCGTCCTGTCCCTGTTCGGGGACCTTGCAGGCGCCGTGCGGACCGCCTAGCCGCCGCGTCCCTCCGCGCGGAATGGGCGACAGGGCTTTGAAGGGCGCGTCGTCTCGCGGGAGCCCGAACCGGCCGGCTCAGGAATGCTCCGGAGCCTGCGAAATCCTTTGATCCCGTGATCCTGCCAGGTTGGGATCGCCGGGGCCCATGAACCGCGTATCCGGGGAATCTCTGACGTGACGGCCCAAAACCCGGCAAAGGGCAGATTCAGCCTCACCACCGCGATTTCCTACCCGAACGGCGCGCCCCATATCGGGCATGCCTACGAGGTGATCGCGACCGATGCCATCGCCCGGTACAAGCGCCTCGACGGCTACGACGTGCTCTTCACGACGGGCACGGACGAGCACGGCCTCAAGATCCAGCAGACGGCGGCGCGCCTCGAGACCACCCCGAGGGCGCTGGTCGATGAGATGTCCCAGAAGTTCCGCCTCATGGCAGAGGCGCTGAACTGCAGCCACGACCGCTTCATCCGCACCACCGAGCCTGACCACTACGCCGCCGCACAGGCGATCTGGCAGCGGATGCAGGACAACGGAGACATCTACCTGTCGAAATATATCGGCTGGTACTCGGTGCGCGACGAGGCCTGGTACGGCGAGGACGAGACCGAGATCGGGCCGGACGGGACGCGCCGCGCGAAGGCGACGCAGACCCCGGTCGAGTGGACCGAGGAGGAGAACTACCTGTTCCGCCTCTCGGCCTACGGCGAGAAGCTGCTCGCGCTCTACGAGGCCGAGCCCGACTTCATCGGTCCCGAGACGCGACGTAACGAGGTCGCGAGCTTCGTCCGCCAGGGCCTCAAGGACCTCTCGGTCAGCCGCACCACCTTCGATTGGGGCGTGCCGGTGCCGGATGCCCCCGGCCACGTGATGTATGTCTGGGTCGACGCGCTGACGAATTACCTGACCGTCTGCGGGTTCCCCAACGAGAGCGACCCACGCTGGCGCCATTGGCCGATCGACCTCCACGTCATCGGCAAGGACATCGTCCGCTTCCACGCGGTCTACTGGCCGGCCTTCCTGATGTCGGCGGGGTTGCCGCTCCCCAAACGCGTCTTCGGCCACGGCTTCCTGCTCTCGAAGGGCGAGAAGATGTCAAAGTCGCTCGGCAATGTCGTCGACCCGATGGACCTGATCACGACCTACGGCGTCGATCAGCTCCGCTACTTCGTGCTGCGCGAGGTGCCCTTCGGGGGCGACGGCAATTACAGCCACGAGGCGATCATCGGGCGCATCAACGCGGATCTGGCCAACGATCTCGGGAATCTCGCCCAGCGCTCCCTCTCGATGATCGCCAAGAATTGCGACGGCGCCGTGCCGGTGCCCGGTCCCCTCACGGAGGCCGACCGGGCCCTGCTCTCCGCCGCCGACGCGCTGCCCGGACAGGCGCGGGCGGCCCTGGAGGCTCTGGCGCTGCACACGGTGCTCGCCGAGATCTGGGCGGTCGTGGGCAGCGCCAACCGCTACTTCGCGGGCGAGGAGCCCTGGCGCTTGCGCAAGACCGATCCTGAGCGGATGAACACCGTCCTGTACGTCACGATCGAGACCCTGCGGGCTGTCGGCATCCTGGTTCAGCCCGTCGTCCCGACGGCCGGCGCGGCGCTTCTCGACCTGCTCGCCGTCTCGCCGGAGGCGCGGACGCTCGGTCACGTGGGCGAGGCGCATCGCCTCGTGCCCGGCACCGCCCTCCCGGCTCCCGCGCCGATCTTCCCCCGCTTCGTCGAGCCGGAGGCGGCGTGACGATCGCGCAGCCTTTCCCCTGGCGGGGAGAGAGGCTGCCGGGGGTAGCCCGCGCGTGATCGCCGCGCCACATCCCGCATCACCCTTGCCGCGCGTTCGCACCCGAAGCGGTGCGGACGATCCCGCACCTGCCCCGTAGATCCCCATGCTGATCGACAGCCACTGCCATCTCGACTTCCCGGATTTCTCCGCCGACCTCCCGGGCGTGATCGCGCGCGCCAGGGAGGCGGGCGTGACCCGGATGCTCACGATCGCGACGCGCATCGCCAAGACGGAGACCTACCGGGCGATCGCGGAGGCGCATCCCGAGGTCTGGTACACCGTGGGAACTCATCCGCACGGGGCCGCCGAGGAGCCGGAGGTCCCGGCCGAGACCATCGCCGCCCTGACCGACCATCCCCGCTGCATCGGCATCGGCGAGGCAGGCCTCGATTACCACTACGAGGACGCGGCGCCGGAGGCAGTTCAGGAGCGGGTGCTGCGCGCCCATATCGCGGCGGCTCGCGCGACCGAATTGCCCCTGGTGATCCATGCCCGCGATGCCGACGCTCACATGGAGGCGGTGCTCACCGACGAGATGAGGCGCGGTTCATTCCGGGCCGTGCTGCATTGTTTCTCGTCGGGCCGGCGCCTGGCCGAGGTCGGCGTCGACCTCGGGCTCTCGATCTCGTTCTCCGGCATCGTCACCTTCCGGCGCTCGCATGAATTGCGCGAGATCGCGCGCGCAGTGCCCCAGGACCGGATCCTGGTCGAGACCGACGCGCCGTTCCTCGCCCCCGAGCCGCATCGCGGGCGCACCAACGAGCCGGCCTACACCGCCGATACGGCGCGCTCCCTCGCCGGCACGCTCGGATTGTCCTTTCCGGACTTCGCCGCCCTGACGAGTGCGAACTTCCATCGCCTGTTCTCGAAGGCGGGCCCGGAGCCCTTGCGGGGAATGGGAGCATGACAGGACGGGCGGCACTCCTGTACCAACCGGACGGGAGGTCCGGATGGCGACGCTGACGCTGCGTATCCTCGGTTGCGGCTCATCCGGCGGCGTGCCGCGGGTCGCCTATGGCTGGGGGGCCTGCGACCCCGATGAGCCGCGCAACCGCCGGCGCCGATGCTCGATCCTCGCCGAGCGGCAGGACGGGGCAGGAACGACGATGCTCCTCGTCGACACCTCGCCGGATCTGCGCGAGCAGCTCATCGATGCCGGGATCAGCCGCCTCGATGCCGTGCTGTTCACCCATGCCCATGCCGACCACACCCACGGCATCGACGATGTCCGTCCCTTGGTCATCCACATGCGGCGGCGCATCCCGGTCTATGCCGACGCGACGACCCGGGCCCTCCTGGAAGCCCGCTTCGGGTATTGTTTCGCCACCCCGCCGGGCAGCGCCTACCCGCCGGTCCTCGATATGAACGACCTCGTCGAGGGCGAGGCGGTCTCGATCGAGGGACCGGGCGGGGCGCTGACGGCAGAGCCCTTCGGCATGGAGCACGGCAACGAGGCTGCTCTGGGCTTCCGCTTCGGGTCTGCCGCCTATGCCCCCGATGTCAGCCTGATGCCGGACGCCAGCAAAGCCCGCCTGCGGGGCCTCGATCTCCTGATCATCGACGCCCTGCGCGAGACCCCGCACCCGACCCATTACTCGGTCTCGGATGCCCTCGCGCTGATCGAGGAGGTCGCGCCACGGCGTGCCATCCTGACGAACCTCCACACCGATCTCGATTACGCGACGCTCGCCAGAAAGCTGCCGCCGCACGTGAGCCCGGCCTATGACGGGCTGAGCGTGACGACGGACCTCTGAGCGGCGCGACGAGGCTCAGGCCTGACGCCGTCCAGCGCTGGCGCCGAGGGTTTCGCGCGCGTTGCAGGTAAGGCTCGTGGGCGGGCCGCAGCGGCTGCCGGGGCGATCTTGTCCCCTCTCAGGACTAAGGAGCAGTGGATCGTCCCGCCTCCCGCAAGGCATTTTCGATTGCGCGCGATACAAGCCTGTTCAAGCGCGCGACGGTGGGGTACGAGCCGCCGAGACCGGGCCGGGACGCTATTGATCCTAAATCGTGACGATGTCTCGGTCGTCGATTTGCGGTTGTAGATTCTGCCTTTCTGACCCGATTCGTATTAATTTCGCCACACTGTTGTGGCCTTGCATCAGGCATGCCGTTTCTGCGACGTTCCAGGAAATCGGGCGGCTCCTTGGAGGACGCCGGCGTCGCCGACGCCCCCTCCGCCGAGCCCCAGGGCGGGTCTGACCCGTTCGCGGCGGAGAGTTCCGTTGCCGAGGCGATGAAACCGGGCCCACGCGGACCCGGCTGGATCGGTGCCGCCGTGGTCGCCACGGCGCTGATCTCGGCAATCGCCACCTTCCTGATCCTAGCCGGGGTGATCCGTGTGACGCCGACGCCGACGATCGGCGTGACACTCCTTGCGATCAACGTCTTCCTCGTCCTCAGCCTCGTGGTGGTGATCGCCTGGGAGGCGCGGGTCTTCCTGCATGCTCGCCGGGCCAATGCGGCGGTGGCGCGGCTTCACACCCGCATCGTCGGCCTGTTCAGCCTGATCGCGATCCTGCCCACCATCCTGCTCGCCGTGGTGGCCTCGGTGACGATCGACCGCGGCCTCTCCCTCGGCTTCACGGACCGGGTGCGCGACGTGGTGCTGAAATCCGTGGAGGTGGCGGACGCCTACCAGGAGAACCAATGCCAGAGCCTCGCCCGCGAGATCCGGATCCTCAACGACGACCTGACCCGCGCCCGACCGAATTTCGACGTCAACCGTGAGTGGTTCGAGAACTTTCTCACCACCCGCGCGACGAATCTCGGCCTGCCGGTCGCCCAGATCATGCGGGGGCCGACCGACGTGGTGGCCCGCGCCAAGATCGACATCCTGAAGCAGACGCGGCTGCCGTCGGCGGCGGCCTTCGAGGACGCGGCGAAATCGAACGATCCGATCTGCCTGCTGCCGACGGAAGGACGCATCTTCGCCGCCCTCCTGCGCATGCCGGCCTATGACGACGCGGTGCTCCTGGTTCAGCGGGAGGTCAGCCAGCTCGCCATCGACTTCCCGGGCGTCTCGCGGGCGGCGGCGGCCGAGTACCTCACCTACGATTCCCTGAAGCGCTCGATCCAGGTCACCTTCGCGTCGGTCTTCGTCCTGATCGCGCTGATCGCGCTCCTGTCGGCGGTCTGGTTCGGGCTCAACTTCGCCAATCGCTTCGTCGCGCCGATCCGGCGTCTCATCAACGCGGCCGACCAGGTCGCCTCGGGCAATTTCTACGCGCAGGTGCCGGCCCGGAAGGCCGACGGCGACCTCGCCCATCTCGGCGAGAGCTTCAACAAGATGACCCAGGAGCTGCGCCGCCAGCATGCCGGGCTGACCGCCGCGAGCGACCTGATCGACCGGCGCCGCCGCTTCACCGAGGCCGTGCTGTCGGGCGTCTCGCCGGGCGTCATCGGCGTCGATGCGGGCGGCCTCGTCACCATTGCCAATCCCGGCGCCGAGCGCATGCTCGGGCTCGCGGGCGAGGATCTCATCGGCATGCCGCTGACGCAGGTCGTGCCCGAGCTTGCGCCCCTCTTCCCCGAGGCCGAGGGCCGCCAGCGGGCGCTGCAGCAGCAGATCCAGCTCACCCGCGACGGGCGCGAGCGCACCGTGACGGTGCGGGTGACGAGCGAGCAGGCGCAGGGCGCGGCCCGGGGCTTCGTGGTGACCCTCGACGACATCACCGACCTCGTCTCGGCCCAGCGCACCTCGGCCTGGGCGGACGTGGCCCGCCGCATCGCCCACGAGATCAAGAACCCGCTGACGCCGATTCAGCTCTCGGCCGAGCGCATCCGGCGCAAGTACGGCAAGGTCATCACCACCGATCGTGAGGTGTTCGACCAGTGCACCGCGACGATCGTGCGCCAGGTCGACGAGATCAAGCGCATGGTGGACGAGTTCTCGTCCTTCGCCCGGATGCCCAAGCCCGCCATCGCCGAGCACGACCTGACCGAGATCGCCAAGCAGAACCTGTTCATGATCCGGGTGGCGCATCCCGACCTCGATTTCGCCTTCTCGGCCAGGGGCGTGGAGGGGGCCGAGCGGGTCACCGCCGCCTTCGACATCCGTCTCCTGTCTCAGGTCCTGACGAACATCCTCAAGAACGCCGTCGAGGCGGTCGCGGCGGTGCCGGAGGCGGAGCTCGGCAAGGGACGGGTCGAGCTGGCTCTGAGCGTCGAGGAGGCCTTCGCGGTGATCGAGGTGACCGACAACGGCAAGGGATTTCCGGCCGAAGGGCGCCAGCGCCTGCTCGAGCCCTATATGACGACCCGCGAGGGCGGCACCGGGCTCGGCCTCGCCATCGTCAGCAAGGTGCTGGAGGAGCATGGCGGCGGGATCGAGTTGAACGACAACCCGGCGGGGCGCGGCGGGCGCGTGCGGATGCGGGTGCCGCGCGTCCTGGCCGCCGACGCGCAGGCGGACCAGGGCTTGAGCCCGAGCTTGGGCGAGCGCCAGGGCAACCATGAAAAGCCTGGCGACCACGAGAAGCCTGGCGAACACGAAGAGAAGGGCACCGCGCGGACGGGCCCCCAGATCGCGGAGATGCTGCAATGAGCGCCGATATCCTGATCGTCGACGACGAGGCCGACATCCGCGACCTCGTGGCCGGCATCCTCGACGACGAGGGCCACCGCACCCGCACGGCGGGCAGCTCCGACGATGCGCTCGCGGCCATCGAGGCGCGGCGCCCCCACCTCGTCTTCCTCGACATCTGGCTGCAGGGCTCGCGCCTCGACGGGTTGCAGGTGCTCGACCTCGTCAAGGCGGGCCATCCCGACCTGCCCGTGGTGATGATCTCGGGCCACGGCAACATCGAGACCGCGGTCTCGGCGATCAAGGCGGGCGCCTACGACTTCATCGAGAAGCCGTTCAAGGCGGATCGCCTGATCCTGGTGGCCGAGCGGGCCCTGGAGGCCTCGCGCCTCAAGCGCGAGGTCAAGGACCTCAAGGCGCGCTCGGGCCAGGCGAGCCGGCTCGTCGGCGGCTCGGTCGCCGTCAACCAGCTGCGCCAGACGGTGGAGCGCGTGGCCCCCACCAATGCCCGCGTGATGATCTCGGGGGCACCGGGCTCCGGCAAGGAGCTCTCCGCGCGCACGCTCCACGCCTCCTCGGGCCGGGCCAACGGCCCCTTCGTGGTCATCAACGCGGCCACGATCACCCCGGAGACCATGGAGGCCGAGCTCTTCGGCGTCGAGGCGGGGGAGGGGCGGGTCCGCCGCGTCGGCGCGCTGGAGGAGGCCCATGGCGGTTCCCTCTACATCGATGAGGTCGCGGACATGCCGCGCGAGACCCAGAATCGCATCCTGCGGGTCCTGGTCGATCAGAACTTCCAGCGGGTCGGGGGCACCACCCGCGTCCACGTGGACGTGCGGATCATCTCGTCCTCCTCGCGCGATCTCGCCGAGGAGATCGCGGGCGGGCGCTTCCGCGAGGACCTGTTCCACCGTCTCTCGGTGGTGCCGATCCGCGTGCCCTCGCTCTCCGAGCGGCGCGAGGACGTGCCGGAGCTGATCTCGTTCTTCATGGATCAGATCTCGGCCGCGACCGGCCTGCCGCGCCGGCGCATCGCCGAGGATGCGATGGCGGTGCTGCAATCGCATGACTGGCCCGGAAACGTCAGGCAGCTGCGCAACAACGTCGAGCGGCTGATGATCCTCACCCACACCGATCCGGAGCAGGAGGTCACCTCCGAGATGCTGCCCTCCGAGATCGGGGCGCTGGTGCCCACCACTCCGAACGGAGCGGGCGGCGAGAAGCTGATGAGCTTGGCGCTGCGCGAAGCCCGGGAGATCTTCGAGCGGGAATACCTCGTCGCGCAGATCGCGCGCTTCTCCGGCAACATCTCGCGCACGGCCGAGTTCATCGGCATGGAGCGCTCGGCCCTGCACCGCAAATTGAAGTCCCTCGGCATCGGCCCGTGATTCGCCTGGATGGGCCGGAGTAATCTTGGCGGGACGGGTCGCCCCCCTTGCATCGGAACGCGAATTGAACCTGTAATATGTCCGGCCGAGGTTCCGGGCTCTCCGTCCCGGAGCGAGCGGCGGCGCGGGGTGATCCAGAACCGAGCAATCGGATGTCGCCTCTCCGGGGCGGGCGCCAGGGCAACATAAGGATAAGAAGAAATGGCGGGCGAGCGCGCACAAAACCTGCAGGACACGTTCCTCAACCATGTCCGCAAGAACAAGATTCCGCTGACGATCTTCCTCGTCAACGGTGTCAAGCTTCAGGGTGTCGTGACCTGGTTCGACAATTTCTGCGTGCTGCTGCGCCGCGATGGCCACTCGCAGCTCGTCTACAAGCACGCGATCTCCACCATCATGCCGGGCCACCCCGTCCAGCTCTTCGAGCCGGACGAGACGGCGCCCGACAAGGCCTGAGCGCGCCCCGCGCCGTCCTGCGGGATTTCCGCAACCGACAGGGGCCTGCGCCCTTGTCTGTTGCCGACGAAGACCCATTGTCCTGAGGATTCAGGACACGGGCACCAAAAATTCATGAGTGAGACCCTTCCCTCGGGCGAAGCCCGGCTTCAGGCGATGGCCGCCCCCGAGGGCGAGATCGCCTCCGCGACCCGGACCCTCGTGGTCGGCCCCTATCTGACCCGCGCCGCCGCCGCCCAGGCAGCGGGTGCGGCCGAGCGTCAGGCGCCGCGCTCGAATGCGGCGCGCCTCGACGAGGCGGTCGGGCTTGCCGCCGCGATCGACCTCGACGTGGTCCAGGCCATGCCTCTGACACTCCCCAGGATCCGCCCCTCGACCTTTCTCGGCAAAGGGCGCGTCGAGGAACTCGCCGGCCTGATCAAGGCCGACGCGATCGGCCTCGTGGTGATGGATTGCGCCCTCTCGCCGGTGCAGCAGCGCAACCTCGAGAAGGCCTGGGGCGCCAAGGTGATCGACCGGACCGGTCTGATCCTCGAGATCTTCGGCCGGCGCGCCTCGACCCGCGAGGGACGTCTCCAGGTCGAGCACGCCCATCTCGCCTACCAGAAGAGCCGTCTCGTCCGGTCCTGGACCCACCTGGAGCGTCAGCGCGGCGGCTTCGGCTTCCTCGGCGGCCCCGGCGAGACCCAGATCGAGGCCGACCGGCGGATGATCCAGGAACGGATGACGCGCATCGAGCGCGACCTCGGCTCGGTGACCCGCACCCGCGGCCTGCACCGGCAGAGCCGGGCGCGGGTGCCGTACCCGATCGTCGCGCTCGTGGGCTACACCAATGCCGGCAAGTCGACCCTGTTCAACGTCCTCACCAAGGCCGAGGTGATGGCCCAGGACATGCTGTTCGCCACCCTCGACCCGACCGCGCGCGCCACCAAGCTGCCGCATGGCGAGACCGTGATCCTGTCCGACACGGTGGGCTTCATCTCCGAACTGCCGACGCCCCTGATCGCCGCCTTCCGGGCGACGCTCGAGGACGTCATCGAGGCCGACATCCTGCTGCACGTGCGCGACGTCTCCCACGGCGACACCGAGGCCCAGGCCGAGGATGTCGGGCAGGTGCTCGACGAACTCGGCATCGAGACGAATGCCGACCGGATCATCGAGGTCTGGAACAAGACCGACCTGCTCGATGAGGGCGAGCGCACGCGCCTCCTCAATCTCAGCGCCAAGGGCGGCGAGGCCGGCCGCAACGACCGGGACAGCGCCGCGCCGGTCCTGGTCTCGGCCCTGACGGGGGAGGGGCTCTCCGCCCTGGTCAGCCGGATCGAGGCCCGCATCGCGCGCAGCCGCTCGACCTTCGCGGTCATCCTGCCGCCGGAGGACGGGGCGCAACTGCACTGGCTCTACGAGAATGCCGAGGTGCTCGACCGACGCATGGAGGAGGGCGGCACGTTGCATCTCGCGATCCGGATCGCGCCCGAGAAGGAGCCGCGCTTCCTGAACCGGTTCGGCGCGGCTCGCCGCCTGAGCCGCATCGGGTGAAGGGGCGCCAGCTTATCGGGAAGCGAGCGGGCGTGGCGGCGTCAGGCGGCGAGACGGCGGCTCTTCGCCTGCTTCAAGCGACCTCCGGCGGCCGCATGTTCGCTCTGCAGATCGTCATCGTCCTCGTCCTGTTCATGACGGCCCAGGTCTATGACGGCTCGCTCCATGCGCTGAGCCACTGGTTCATCCTCGCGAGCTACGCGGCCGGTGCCGTCGCGGTCGCCTTGGCGGATGGCGAGACCGGACGCCGAACGGAGGCCCTCGCCTGGGGCGAGACCGGGCTGAATGCCGGACTGGCGGTCTACGTCATCATCGAGCACATGCTGGCGGGGGCAGGGGCCGTCGACGACGCCTCGGACGCGGTGAGCCAGCTTCCGGCCTTCCTGCTGCTGCTGCAGACGGGCCTGCGCATGCGGGTTCCCCACACCGTGCTGTTCTCGGGCGTCGTGACCCTGACCTGGGGCAGCGCGATCCTGATCGGTCTCCTCCACCCGGAGGGGTTCCTCGGGCCGCAGATCACGCTGTCCGATCAGGTTCCGGGCCTCCTCACCTTCGCGGCCGCGAGCCTCGTGGTGATCGACGGAGCGCGCCGGCTGCGCAGCGCCGTCGCGGCGGCCCTGAGACTGGAGCATGAGCGGACCCTGCTCGCCCGCTTCGTCCCCGGCAGCGTCGCCGTGGACCTCGCCCGCGAGGGGGGCATCGGCACCGTGCGCCACCGCCATGCCTGCCTGATGGCCCTCGATATCCGCGGCTTCTCCGCCCTCACCCGTGAGCGGCCGCAGGAGGAGGTGGTGCGCGCGCTCCTCGACGTGCGGGCCCTCACCCATGCGGCGGTGACCGGCCATGGCGGCATCGTCGACAAGTATGTGGGCGACGGGGTCCTGGCGCAGTTCGTGGTCGGCACTCCGGCCGCGCAGGCGCGGGCCGCCCTCGCCTGCGCCCGCACGATGCTCGCCGGATTGATGGCCGCCGCCAGGGTCTCGCGCAGCCGGCCCGAACCGCCCACCACCTCGACCCGCGTGCCGGAGGCCCTCTGGCGGGCGGCCCAATCCTTGATCATCTCCAGGCAGGTATGGTCGACGTGACGGAGCCGGTCGACCCCGAGGCGCACCGTCTCTCCCTTGGAGGCCTCCTCCAACGCCTCGTTGAGCTGAGGCAATTGCAGGAAGGTGGCTGAGCCCGCCAAGTGAAGCTCCGGCACGCCGGCGATGGGCGCGCCGCCGCGCTCGATCCGAAGCGGACCTTTGCGGAGGGCGGGAAGGGCCTGAACCAGGCTGAGGCCGAGGCCGACCAGCACGCCGGTCAGGAGATCGGTCGCCACCACCATCACGAGGGTCACGAGCCAGATCGCCGCCGTCACGAGGCCGTAGCGCGCCAGGAGATGCAGCGCATGGGCGGGGCTTGCCAGGCGCCAGCCCGTCACCACGAGGATGCCGGCGAGGGCGGCCGTCGGCACGACCGCGAGGATCCAGGGCAGCACCAGCAGGAAGGCCAGGATCCAGGCGCCGTGCATCACCGACGAGGCCCGCGTCATGGCGCCCGCCTGCACGTTGGCGGAGGAGCGCACGATGACGCCTGTCATGGGCAGACCGCCCACGAGGCCGCACAGGACGTTGCCGACGCCCTGCGCCCCGAGCTCGCGGTTGTACCGCGTGCGCGGGCCGTCATGCATCCGGTCGACGGCGGCGGCTGAGAGCAGGCTCTCAGCGCTGGCGATGACGGCGAGGGTCACCGCCATCACGATCATGGTCGGCTCACTCAGCCGCGCCCATTCCGCCGCGCCCGGCAGCGACAGGCTCGACAGGATCGCCTCCGGCACCTCGACGCGCTTGACGCCGAGGCTGGCGGTGACCGCCAGGATCGTGCCCGCCAGGACCCCCATGAGGGCGCCGGGCACGAGGCGCAGGCGTGCCGGCCGAAACCGCTCCCACCCGATCATCGCCGCGATGGTGACGAGGCCGACGGCGAGCGCCCCGGGCCGGTCACCCTCGCCGGACACGAAATCGAAGAAGGCGGCCGGGATCGCCACGAGGTTGTCGAGCCCGCCCGCCTGTGGCGCGCCGTCGGCCAGCACGTGGATCTGCGCCAGGACGATCAGGACCCCGATGCCCGCGAGCATCCCGTGCACGACCGCTGGCGAGATCGCCCGGAACCAGCCGCCGACCCGCATCGCCCCGGCGGCGAGCTGGACGATGCCCGCGAGCACGAGGACGGGCCCGAGCATGCCGAGTCCGTGCGTCCGCACGAACTCGAACACGATGACGGCAAGGCCCGCGGCTGGACCGCTCACCTGGAGCGGCGCGCCCGCGAGCAGGCCCACCACGATCCCGCCGATGATGCCCGTGATCAGGCCACGCTCGGGCGGCACGCCCGACGCGATGGCGATGCCCATGCAGAGGGGCAGGGCGACGAGGAAGACCACGAAGGAGGCCGGCAGGTCCCGCGCGAGGGAGGCGGGCAGGAATCTCGGCAGGGAGACGCTCGGGACGCGCCGCATGCTCGCGCTCATTCCGCTGCATGCGGGAGCGAACCCGCGATCTCGGGCGCGGCGACCCGCACGGCCGGTGCCTGCGCGACCGGGAATTCGTCGTCAGCCTCCGTGAAGGGCACGAAGCGACCCTTCGCGCCGCAATAGGCCAGGAGGTCTCCGGTCTCGAGTTCGAAGAACCAGCCGTGCAGCCGCAACTGGCCCTTGGCGAGGCCCGCCGCCACGCTCGGATGCGTGCGCAGGTGATTGAGCTGCACCACGACATTCTCGAGGGCGAGCGCCCGGTGACGGTCCTTCGGGTCCATGCCCTCCGGGTAGGCCTCGCAGACGATCTGGCTCGCCGCGTGGCTGTGGCGCAGCCAGGCCGCGACGTTGGGCATGATCTTCAATGCCTCGGGGTGCATCAATCCCTTCATCGCACCGCAATCCGAGTGGCCGCAGATCACGATGTCCCGGACCCCGAGGGCGATGACCGCGTACTCGATGGCCGAGGAGACGCCGCCGTTCTGCTGCGAGAAGGGCGGGACGATGTTGCCGGCGTTGCGGCAGACGAACAGCTCGCCCGGACCGGTCTGGGTGATGTGCTCGGGCGAGACGCGGGAATCCGCGCAGGCGATGATCAGCGCCTTCGGTTGCTGCCCGTCCCGGACAAGGCGCCGATACATGTCCTGTTGGCCCGGAAAGACGTTTCCGCGAAAATTCGAGATGCCCTGGATGATGTTGTCCACGTCGTTCCTCTTGTGATGACGAAGGTCTGCGCGGGCCTGCGGGGTCGTGGGCCGGACAGACGCGTCCGGCCGTCGGGACAGCAGGTCCTGGGCGGTTGACCCCGCAACGATGATGGCGATGGGCTGGCTCGCACCCGAACCGGCCGGGGGCCTGCGGAAACGAGACGGTTGCAGGCGCGCGGTCCCGAATGTTCAGCCGTTCGACCTGGGATGAGAAGGTCAGCGGCCGCGTGGGGGGAGGGTGCCGTTGGCCCAGCGCGGCGCGATGGGGTCGCGCTGCGGAGTGCGGGCGCCGGCATTCTCCGACGTCATCGACTGGCCGAGGATCTGGCCGGTGCCGCGGCGCTGCGAATCGATCGATCGCGGGTCGTGGTAGGGGTCGCTGACAGACGGGCTCATGAACCCGCCGCCGGCTGCCTGACGATCCCCGCCGCTCCCACCCGCCTGCGCGGCGACCGGCAGTCCGACCGCGACGGCCAAGGAGGTGGCGACAACGAAGCGCTCCATCGTTTCTTCCTCTCGTTGACATCATTTTTTGTCGCAGAGGTCCGCTCTGCGTCCAGGAGACGGAAGATAGATGAGCGATCTAGTGAGTTATGTGCGCTACGTTACGAGTATAAAACGGATATTTTAATCCGATATATATTATCTTTCTGTGCCGCGTCGCACGGAGGTGTGAGCTGACACATTCTCGATGCGGATTATATCCATTGTCGATCATGCCTTTTCTTCGTGCAATCACTGACCCGACGCAGGGACAGACGCGCGATGCTGCAGGAAGGGACCGACGCGCCCGCGCAGCGGATCGAGCGGCCTGAGGCCGGGGATCGTCCAGCGCCATCACGCGAGGGAAGCCTCCGCTCGGTGCGACGGGGCTGCGCATGATCGCTCCGGGCTTGCTTGGCTCGACGTGTTTCAAGTCGCTCTGCCGCGACATCGCGGAGGGCTCGCCGAGCTTTCGGCATGGGCGAGATCTCGCATCCGGCTCCGTCAACGCGGCGATGCTTTGACCACGCCGCGAGACGGGCAGGAGCCGCCTTCTCCTATTGGAATGCCCGGGGCAGGATCGCACGCGCCGCGATTACGGATAGGCTGGACACCGAAATCGTTCAGGACCGGGTAGATTCGGCATTCGTTTCCGGGCAAAACCGGCAAGGACCTCGACAAAGAAATGTTCTGGTGCAGTGAAGGGGAGGGGAGGCGGCTTTGGTTCAGCGGCGGCGGCGCCCCACCCTTCTGGTTCTCCTCATCTTGTCGGCCGTCGTCCTCGGCGTCTTCGCCTTCACGGAGGCGGGCGCCCCGTATCGCGCCGGGATGCAGGCCCGCACGACGTCCCTGCTCTCGGCTTGGCGCGAGCGCGTGGCTCCCGCGCCGGCCGAGCGCCCTCACCTGCCGGCGACCCGGACGGCGATCGAGGACGGGCGCACGGTGGTCCGCCTGACGCCCGAGGAGCGGGCGCGCCTCGGGCTTGAGACCGCGCGCGTGACAGCGAAGAGACACCGGGAGGAACTGCAGGCCTATGGCAGTGTCCTCGACCTTGCCCGGGTGACCGAGCTCACGAACTCCTACGCGAGCGCGAAGGCCCAGCTCCAGACCGCGCAGGCGCGCGCCGAGGTCTCGCGCAGCGCGTCCCTGCGCGCGAAGAACCTCGGCCAATACGCCACCACAGTGCAGGTGGAGACGACGGAAGGCACCTATCAGACCGACCAGGCGGCCCTGATGGCGGCGGATTCCCAGATCCGCACCCTCGCGGCCACGGCGCAGCAGGAATGGGGGCCGGTGATCGGCAGGGCGATCGTCGAGCGCTCGCCCGTCATCACCCGCCTGATCGAGCGCACGGATTTCCTGATGCAGGTGACGTTGCCGCCGGGCGAGGCGCTCAAGGGTGCGCCCGGCCTCGCCTTCGCGGAGGTGCCGCCCCAGTCGAGCCGTGTCGCCCTGCGCTTCGTCTCGGCAGCAACCCGCACCGATCCGCGCATCCAGGGTCAGAGCTTCTTCTACATCGTGGCCGGGGATAGCGGCCTGATGCCCGGCATGAGTACCCTGGCCTTCCTGCCCGCCGACCGCATCGTGATCGGCACCCTGGTTCCGGAGGATGCGGTCGTGCACTGGCAGGGCGGGACCTGGGTCTATCGCGGCCTGTCCGAGAACGCCTTCGTGCGCCATCCGCTCAAGGCGAGCACGCCGATCTCCGACGACGCCTACGTCGTCGAGGATCTGACCGGCGAGACCGAGATCGTGCTGAAGGGCGCGCAGGCGCTCCTGTCCGAGGAGATGAAGAGCCTGCTCCAGGTCTCCGGCGGCGCGGACGACGACTGACGTGAGAATGCCCCCGTCCGGGCCGCAGGCGGCCCTCGTCGCCTTCGCGGTGCGCTTCCGCGGCGTCGTGCTGGCCCTGGCCTTCGCGGTGCTCGCCTTCGGCCTCATGACGCTGGGCGATGCCAAGTACGACGTCTTCCCCGAATTCGCGCCACCCTCGGTGGTGATTCAGACCGAGGCGCCGGGCCTTAATCCGGAGCAGGTCGAGGTGCTGGTGACGCAGCCGATCGAGGTCGCGGTGAACGGCTTGCCGGGCATCGAGTCGCTGCGCTCCTCCTCGATCCAGGGGCTGTCGGTCATCACGGCGGTGTTTACCACCGGCAACGACATCTACCGCGTGCGCCAGCTCGTCACCGAGCGCCTGACGGCCCTTGCCGGGCGGCTGCCCCAGGGCGTGATGCCGCCCGCCATGACGGCGTTGACCTCCTCAACCAGCACGGTGCTGCTCGTCGGCCTGACATCGGAGAAGCGGTCGAGCCTGGAGCTGCGCACCCTCGCCGACTGGACCGTGCGGCTGCGCCTCCTCGCGGTCCCGGGGATCGCCCAGGTCTCGGTCTACGGCGGGGGGGTGCGCTCGCTGCAGGTGCAGGTGCGTCCGAGCGACCTGATCCGGTTCCGGGTCGGGCTCAACGACGTGCTCGCGGCGGCCCGCAAGGCCACCGGCGTCCGGGGGGCGGGCTTCGTCGACACGCCCAACCAGCGCATCGTGCTCCAGACCGAGGGGCAGGCGCTGACACCGGCGGAGATCGCCCGCACGGTCCTCGTCAACGAGGGCGGGGCGAGCGTGGTGCTGGGCGATGTGGCCAATGTCGTGGCGGCGCCCGAGCCGCCGATCAGTGCCGCCCTGGTCGACGGCAAGCCCGGGGTCCTCCTGATGGTCGGCGCCCAGTACGGCGCCAACACGCGCGAGGTCACCGCCCGCGTCGAGGCAGCCCTCGAGGATCTGCGCCCCGCCCTGGAGCGCGAGGGGGTGACCCTGCGGCCTGACCTGTTCCGGCCCGCGAACTTCATCCGGGTCGCCAACGACAACGTCCTGCAGGCCCTGGCGCTCGGCGGCCTCCTCGTCATCGTGGTGCTGTTCGCCTTCCTGTACGATTGGCGCACCTGCGTGATCAGCGCCGTCGCCATTCCGCTCTCGCTGATCGCGGCCGTCCTGGCGCTCCAGGCGCTCGGCGAGAGCCTCAACACCATGACGCTCGGCGGCCTCGCCATCGCCATCGGCGAGGTGGTGGACGACGCGGTAATCGGCGTCGAGAACGTGGTGCGGCGCCTGCGCGAGAACCGCCGCCTGAGCCAACCGCGGGCGGAGGGGAGGGTGGTGCTCGACGCGATCCTCGAGGTGCGCACGGCTGTGGCCTACGCGACCTTCGCGGTCCTTCTGGTGTTCCTCCCGGTCCTTGCCCTGTCGGGCGTCGCCGGCCGCCTGTTCGGCCCCTTGAGCCTCGCCTACATCCTGGCCGTGATTGCCTCCCTCGGGGTGGCGCTCACCGTCACGCCCGCGCTCGCCATGCTGCTGCTGACTCGGCAGCGGCAGGTCGAGAGCCGCGACCCGCCGGTGATGCGTTGGTCGCAGGGCATCTATGGGCGGCTCCTGACCCGTATCAATCGCTACCCGCGCATCGTCATCGCGAGCGGCGTGGTGCTGACGCTGTCGGGGGCGGCCCTTGCCCCCCTCTTCGGCGGGACCTTCCTGCCCGATCTCAAGGAAGGACACCTGATCCTCCATATGGCGGGGGCACCCGGCACCTCGCTGCAGGAATCGGAGCGCCTCGGCACCCTGATCACGGCCGAGTTGCTGCGCATCCAGGGGATCCGTTCGGTGGCCTCGCAGATCGGGCGGGCGGAGGCCGGCCAGGACACGGCCGGTCCGCATTACAGCGAGATCCACATCGACCTCGAACCCGGCCTGGACGGTGCCGGCCAGAAGACCGTGGAAACACAGATCCGTGCCCTGATGGCGGGGTTCCCCGGCGCCGCGTTCTCGCTGAAGACCTTCCTCACCGAGCGCATCGAGGAGACGGTCTCTGGCTTCACCGCCCCTGTGGTCATCAACCTGATCGGCAATGATCTCGACCGGATCGAGGCTGCCGCCCGCGCGGTCGCCAAGGAACTCGCGGAGGTGCGGGGTGCGAGCGACATCCAGCAGGCATCGCCCGTGGGCCTTCCGCAGATCAATGTGGGGCTCCGTCCCAACGATCTGCGCCATTGGGGCCTCGACGCCATCGAGGTGCTGGAATCCGTCCGGACCGCCTACCAGGGCGACATCGTCGGCCAATCCTACGAGGGGAACGCCGTCTTCAACGTCATCGTCATCCTCGATTCGGGTGTGCGGGCGCGCCTGACGGCGGTCGGCGACCTGCCCCTGCGCACGCCGAGCGGGACCTATATCCGCCTCTCTCAGGTCGCCGACATCTACGAGACCTCGGGGCGCTATCAGGTCCAGCACCAGGGTGCCCAGCGCGTCCAGGCGGTGACCGCCAATGTGGTTGGCCGGGACATCGATTCCTTCGTGACCGCCGCCAAGCGCAAGATCGCTCGCGAGGTCCGCCTGCCGGAGGGGGTCTACGTCTCCTTCTCGGGCTCCGCGGAGGCGCAGGGGCGGGCCCGGCGCGACCTCCTCACCTACTCGGCGCTGGCCGGGCTCGGAATCGTGCTGCTGCTCGCCGTGGTGACGGGCTCCCTGCGCAATCTCCTTCTGGTGCTCGTGAACCTGCCCTTCGCCTTCGTCGGCGGGGTGTTCGCGGTCTTCGCCACCGGGGCCGTCCTGTCGCTCGGCTCCATCGTCGGCTTCGTGACCCTGTTCGGCATCAGCCTGCGCAACACCATCATGATGATCTCGCATTACGAGCATCTCGTGAGTGTCGAGGGACGTTCCTGGGATACGGACTGCGCCATCGAGGGCGCCGCCGACCGCCTCGTGCCGATCCTGATGACCTCCCTGGTCACCGGTCTCGGCCTGCTGCCCTTGGCGCTCGGCGCCGGTGAGCCCGGCCGCGAGATCGAGGGACCGATGGCCATCGTGATCCTCGGCGGTCTCGTGACCTCCACGATTCTCAATCTGCTGATCCTGCCGACCCTCGCGCTCCGATTCGGCCGATTCCAGCTGGCGGAGGGCAGGGGAGCGGGCGATGGGCCCGCCCCGCCTCCCGGGTGGAGCCGGGCGGGCGAGGGGGCCCGGATCGGCGACTGAGCGGCCTTCTGCGGAGGCCGATCCCGCCCTACCCCTACGGCGTCGGCTGGCGTACGGATCGGCAATGGGGGACCCATGCGACTCGCGATTTTGACCCTGAACCTTCTCCTGTTCGGCTCGGGCCTGGCCGGAAGCGCCGAGAGCACGGCACCCGCCGCGATCCCCGAACCGGCGCCGCCCGTGTTTCCGATGGCGCGCGTTGTGCCGAAGGGCGAAGCCCGCACGATCGGGTTCTTCGCGTCGCTCTTTCCCGATTGCACCACGCAGGGGCCGACCGTGGCCCGGCTGCTCGCCGCGCCCAGGCACGGCAAGGTCGACTTCGCCCAGACCGAATCCTTTCCCCGCTACGCGGCCGGCTCGCCGCTCGCGGTCTGCAACGCCAAGCGGGTGCCGGGGCTGAAGATGATCTACGAGGCGGAGGAGGGGTTCGAGGGAACCGACACCTACCGGATCTTCATCATCAATCCGGACGGCACGGGGTTCGAATCCGAGATCCGGGTCTCGGTGCGCTGAAGGCCGCGAGCCGACGGGGAGCAGCCCCGTCGGGCCCTGCCATTCTAATTCGCATAAGATATATTATGGAACCTGATCGGCCTGAAGTCCCAGGTTCGGCGTCCCCAGGATCGATGGCTCTCGTCCCGGCACTCAGGCCTCGTCCCGGCGCGGAACGCCGCTGGCGCGAACATTCGTCCTGGGCGAGGGGGCTTCATTGCCCTCCCCTGGGGTTGTAATGGGTCGGATCGGGGCAGAATGTCGGAGGAGGTGTCAGGCATGCCTTGCCCCTTGCGCATCTCTTGCCCCTCCCCGGCTTGGCCGGCGCGCTGAGCGCCGACAGGAGATCAGGGTCCGGACCGCGATGCCCGATGCAAGCCTGACGGAGGCGAGCCTGCAGGCGTTTCTCACTGCCTTCTACGCGAGAGTGCGCCAGGACGACCTGATCGGCCCGGTCTTTGCCCGTGCCATCCCGGATTCCGAATGGCCGCGCCATCTCGCGGTGATCCAGGATTTCTGGTCCTCGGTGCTGCTGAAATCCGGCCGCTACAAGGGCAATCCCTTCGGCAAGCACCAGGCCGTCGGGACGCTTCAGCCCGCGCATTTCGCGCGCTGGCTCGATCTCTTCGAGGATACGGCCAGCGCCGCCTTCACGCCTCCCATCGCAGACATGGTGGTCGACCGCGCGCATCGCATCGGGGACAGCCTCAAGGCCGGCCTGTTCTTCCGGCCGGACGCGCCAGCCGCCTGAGAGGCGGAGCGGGTGAGGGGGCCCCAACCCCCCTGCCCCGTCTCAGGCCGCGCGATCGTCCAGGCGGTGGAGATCCGAGAAGGCGCGGCCATCCGTGAACCGGTACTCGATGGTCTCGGTGAGGCGCCCCTGGCTGCGGATCCGGATTGCCGCCGGCCGAATGAGATCGTCCTGCCGGTCCAGCGCCTCGGAGACGGTCATCGGTGCGTCGCGCCCGCCGCCGAACCCACGCCAGCACTGCACCGCCTTCTCGCGCGGATAGCCGCTCTGCTCCAGGCAGAGCCGGAGTTCGTGGTGCCGGTCATCGGCGAGGCGCAGATCGATCTCGAGGCAATCCGGCAGGCCGGCCTGTTTCCGCCGCCGAAAGCTCCAGGCCCGGATCCGTATCCAGGCCAGAGCTTGCTCGGAGAGGATCGGAAGCTCGTCATCGGCCGCCGCCTCGTGCTTCACCTCCGCCTCCCCGTCGCCCGGCTCGACCCAGCAGGCCTCGCAGGTGCTGGCATTGAGGGCGATCAGGGCGCCACAGCCGGGGCAGGGCTTGGCGCGCACCTCCCCTTCCCTGCCCTTCACCGCCGCGGCGGTCCGGGCCGTCACGATGTCGATGGGTCCGTGCATGCGCACGAGGCCGGCATAATCGAGGATCAGCGCGTCCGATTTTCCGGGCGCCCGCCGAAGCGCACGGCCAACCTGCTGCACGTATAGGCCGGTGCTCTGCGTCGGGCGAAGCAGGGCGATGAGATCGACCGCCGGCACGTTGAAGCCCGTCGCCAGCACGCCGACGGAGGTCAGGCAGCGGATCTGCCCCGCCCGAAAGGATCGGATGATCCGGTCGCGCTCGCGTTTGCCGGTCTCGCCGGAAATCGTCTCACAGGAAAACCCGTGCCGGCGGATGGCGTCGCGCACTGCGGCCGCATGGGCAAGGCCGGCGCAGAAGGCGAGCCAAGTGCGGCGGTTCTCGCCGTAGCTCACCATCTCCTCCACGGCGGCCCGGGTGATCCATTCCTGGTTCACCGCCGCTTCGAGGGCACTCGGGATGTAATCTCCGCCGCGTTTCCCGACGCCGCTGACGTCGAGGGCCGTCAGGGTCGCCTTGGATACGAGGGGCGAGAGATAGGCCTGCTGGATCAGGTCGCCGACATTCGCCTCGTAGACGATACGCTCGAAGACCCGTCCGGCTCCCTCGTCGAGGCGGCCGGAATCGAGGCGATAGGGCGTCGCCGTGAGGCCCACGACGCGCAGATCCGGTTTGAGAGACCGCAGGGCCGCGAGAAAGCGGCCGTAGCGCGTCTCCGCCGAGCGCGGGATCAGATGCGCCTCGTCGACGATGACGAGATCGCAGGCACCGATCTCGCCCACCCGGTGCGAGACGGACTGGATGCCGCAGAACAGGATCTGCGCCTCGGCCTCGTGCCGGCCCAAGCCTGCCGAGTAGAGCCCGGTGGGTGCCTCCGGCCAGTAAGCCAGGAGTTCCTGATGGTTCTGGGCGATCAACTCGCGTGTATGGGTCACGATGGCGATGCGCTGCGCCGGATCGCCGGCCAGGGTCTCACGGACGAGCGCCGCGATCACGAGGGCCTTGCCGGCCCCCGTCGGCAACACGATCAGGTCGTTGCGCCCTCCCCTCTTCCAAGAGGCCTCGAGCGCGTCGAGGCTCGCGCGCTGGTAGGGACGAAGCTGCAGCATGGTCCGGCTCTAGCGCGGAACGGTCGAGTTCGTCCGTGGCCGAATGGCCGCGCAGGCGCGATTCAGCGTCGATCCGGTGCGCGCAGGAGGTAGGTGTCCATGATCCAGCCGTGGTGGGCACGGGCCTCGGCGCGCAGGCGCCGGATCTCGCCGGCCACCGCGCCGAGGCGGCCGGCCAGGATGATCTCGTTGGCCGTGCCGAGATAGGCGCCCCAATAGATGGTCAGATCCGGATCGAGATGCTCGAAGCGTGGATCGCCATCGAGCATCACCACGGTGCTCTCGGCATCCGGCTTCAGGCCGTCGGCGATCGCGCGGCCGGTCGTGATGTGGATCGGACCTCCGATCCGGTTCAGGGCAATGCGATGGCTCGCGGCGAGCGCCTGCACGCTGCTGATGCCCGGGATGACATCGTAATCGAGGGGAAGGTGACCGCGCGCGACGATGCGGTCGATGATGCGCAGCGTGCTATCGTAGAGCGCCGGGTCGCCCCAGACCAGGATGGCGCCGCAGGCACCCGCCGCGAGTTCGCGCAGAATGAGTGTCTCGTAGAGAACGGCGCGCGCCGTGTGCCAAGCCTCGACCGCGGCCGCATAATCGCCTGGATTGCGATCGCGCTCGGGGTCCTGAGCCACGACGAAGCGGAAGGGGCGCGTGATGAAGCGCTCGCAGATCTCGCGGCGCAGGCGCAGGAGTTCGGCCTTTGCCTCACCCTTGTCGAGGATGAACACCACCTCGACGCTCTCCAGCGCCCCGACGGCCTGCAAGGTGAGATGCTCGGGATTGCCGGTACCGATGCCGATCAGACGAAGTTTGCGCATGCCCTGGGCTTTAGCCCCAACGCGCAAACCCCGCCAGGCTTTCGCCTGGCGGGGTTCTGTGTCGGTGTGTTGGTGTTGGTTGCGGGGACAGGATTTGAACCTGTGACCTTCAGGTTATGAGCCTGACGAGCTACCG
>NZ_VZZK01000027.1 GCF_008806385.1 Methylobacterium soli | reverse complement strand
CGACAAGGAGGCCGTCGACGCGATCCTCGACGACGAGGACATCCGCGCGGTGGGCTTCGTCGGCTCGTCCAACATCGCCGAGTACATCTACGTGCGCTCGGCGCAGACGGGGAAGCGCGCCCAGTGCTTCGGCGGCGCCAAGAACCACATGATCGTGATGCCGGATGCCGATATGGGCCAGGCGGTCGATGCCCTGATCGGCGCCGGCTACGGCTCGGCCGGCGAGCGCTGCATGGCGATCTCGGTGGCGGTGCCGGTGGGCGAGGCCACCGCCGACCGGCTGATGGAGCGCCTGATCCCGCGGGTCGAGTCCCTCAAGATCGGCCCCTCGCATGACGGGTCGGCCGATTACGGGCCCCTCGTCACGCGCGAGGCGGTGGAGCGCGTGCGCGGCTACATCGACACGGGGCTGCGCGAGGGCGCGGAACTGGCCGTCGACGGGCGCGACTTCAAGCTCCAGGGCTACGAGAACGGCTTCTACATGGGGGGCTCGCTGTTCGACCGCGTCCGCCCGGACATGACGATCTACAAGGAGGAGATCTTCGGCCCCGTGCTCTCGGTGGTGCGGGCCAAGGATTACGAGGAGGCCCTGGCGCTGCCCTCGACCCACCAATACGGCAACGGCGTCGCGATCTTCACCCAGGACGGCGACGCGGCGCGCGACTTCACCGCGCGCGTCAATGTCGGGATGGTCGGCGTCAACGTGCCGATCCCGGTGCCGATCGCCTACCACACCTTCGGCGGTTGGAAGCGCTCGGGTTTCGGCGACCTCAATCAGCACGGGCCGGACGCGATCCGCTTCTACACCAAGACCAAGACCGTGACCTCGCGCTGGCCGTCCGGCATCAAGAGCGGCGCCGAGTTCTCGATCCCGACCATGCGCTGAGGCCCAACGCGGGAGACCGACCATGGATCACGCGCTCGACGAGGACAGGGCCGCGATCCGCGCCATGGCGGCGGCGTTCGCGGCGGAGGAGTTGGCTCCGCGTGCGATCGCGTGGGACCGGGAGCGCCACTTCCCGGTCGAGACCCTGCGCAAGGCCGCCGGGCTCGGCATGGCGGGTATCTACGTGGGCGAGGAGCATGGCGGCTCGGGGCTGACCCGCCTCGACGCCGTCCTGATCTTCGAGGCTCTGGCCACGGGCTGCCCGACCGTGACGGCCTTCCTGTCGATCCACAACATGTGCGCCTGGATGATCGACACCTACGGTGACGCCGAGCAGCGTCGCCGCTGGCTTCCCGGCCTGATGAGCATGGACCGAATCGCGAGCTACTGCCTCACCGAGGCCGCCTCCGGCTCGGACGCCGCCTCGCTCCGAACGCGGGCCGAGCGCCGGGGCGACCATTACGTGCTCAACGGCGAGAAGCAGTTCATCTCGGGCGCCGGCGCGAGCGACCTCTACGTCTGCATGGTCCGCACCGGCGGCGAGGGTCCCCGCGGCATCTCCGCCCTCGTCGTGCCCAAGGACACGCCGGGCCTCTCCTTCGGCGCCAACGAGCACAAGATGGGCTGGAACGCCCAGCCCACCCGCGCGGTGATCTTCAACGACGCCCGCGTGCCGGTGGAGAACCGCCTCGGCCCGGAGGGCGAGGGCTTCCGCTACGCCATGGCGGGGCTCGACGGCGGGCGCCTCAACATCGCGGCCTGCTCGCTCGGCGGGGCGCAGGCGGCCCTCGACAAGACGATCGCCTACATAAGCGAGCGCCGCGCCTTCGGGCAGCGCCTCAGCGACCTTCAGGCCCTGCAGTTCCGCCTCGCCGACATGGCGACCGAGGTCGAGGTCGCCCGGACCTTCCTGTGGCGCGCCGCCTCGGCGCTCGATGCCAAGTCCCCCGAGATGATGCGCCTCAGCGCCATGGCCAAGCGCTTCGTCACCGACGCGGCCTTCACGGTGGCGAACGAGGCGCTGCAGCTTCACGGCGGCTACGGCTATCTCGCCGATTACGGCATCGAGAAGATCGTGCGCGACCTGCGCGTACATCAGATCCTCGAAGGATCGAACGAGATCATGCGGGTGATCATCGCCCGCGCGCTGCTCGGGGGGCGCTGATGGGCAGCGACGTCATCGTCGAGGTGACGGGCAGCCTCGGGCGCATCCGCCTCGACCGGCCGAAGGCGCTGAACGCGCTGACGCACGCGATGATCGGGGACATCGATTCCGCCCTCGATCGCTTCGCCGCCGATCCCGCCATCGGGGCCGTGCTGCTGAGCGGGGAGGGAGAGCGGGGCCTCTGCGCCGGCGGCGACCTGCGCTCCCTCTACGAGAGCGAGGGCACGGGCTTCGCCGAGTCGTTCTGGCGCGACGAGTACCGGCTCGACGCCCGGATCGCAGGTTACCGGAAGCCCTTCGTGGCCCTGATGGACGGCATCACCATGGGGGGCGGCGTCGGCGTCTCGGCCCATGCCCGCCACCGCGTCGTCACCGAGCGCTCGCGCATCGCCACCCCCGAGACCGGCATCGGCTTCCTGCCCGATGTCGGCGCGACCTGGCTACTGCCCCGGGCGCCCGGCGAGATCGGCACTTATCTCGGCCTGACCGGCGAGGCGGTCGGCGCCGCCGACGCCATCTTCGCGGGACTGGCCGACGCGATGGTCCCGAGCGCGCGCCTGCCGGACCTGATCCGAGCGCTGGCGGCGCTGCCGCCGGAGGCCGGGCAGAACGGCGTGCGCGCCGCGATCGAGGCTCATGCGCAGGATCCGGGACCCGCCCCCCTGGCAGAGGTCCGGGACGTGATCGACCGCTGCTTCGCCTACGACATGGTGGATGAGATCCTGGCCGCGCTGCAGGCGGACGGCTCGGACTTCGCCGCGCGCATTCTGGCGACGCTCCAGGCCAAGGCGCCGGCAAGCCTCGTCCTCACCCTCTGCCTGCTGCGGCGTGGGCGCGGCGCCGCCTCGCTGGAGGCGGCCCTCGAGCGCGAGTTCCACGCCGCCCTGGCCCTCCTCGCCGAGGGCGATTTCCGCGAGGGCATTCGGGCGGCGGTGATCGACAAGGATCGCCGGCCGCGCTGGCGCCCCGCGACACTCGAGGCGGTCGATCCGGCCGAGATCGCGCGCTGGCTCGAGCCGCGGGCGGAGCCGGTGTTTCCGAATTTGCGCTGACGGGCCGGGCGGGCTCCCTGTCCGGGCCTTGCGCGCGAGCCGGTCGGCCTCGAACGGGCATCGGGGCATGTGTCCGATCCGGAGCCGTCGCTGCCGCTCAGGCCTCGCCCCGACGGGCGGGGCGAGGGATGATCAGGAAGCGAGCGCGGCCGGGAAGGCCGCGCCGCGAAGAACGGGAGAAACCGGAAGATGACTGAGCTCATCGGATTCGTCGGTCTGGGCAACATGGGCGGACCCATGGCGGCCAACCTCGTGCGGGCCGGCTACCGCGTGCGCGGGTTCGACCTGAATCCGGCCTCCCTGGAGAGCGCCAGGGAGGCCGGCATCGAGGTCGTCGGCTCGGCTCTGGACGCCGCCGAGACCGCCGGAACCGTCGTGACGATGCTGCCGGCCGGCCGCCACGTGGTCGAGGTCTGGACGCAGCTCGCCGATGCGCTTCCCTCCGGCACCCTCTTGATCGATTCCTCCACGGTCGACGTGGAGAGCGCCCGCAAGGCGCACGCGCTCGCGGAGGCGCAGGGCTGCCCCTCGATCGACGCGCCGGTCTCGGGCGGGACCGGGGGCGCCAAGGCCGGGACGCTCACCTTCATGGCGGGCGGCAGTCAGGCCGCCTTCGCGCGCGCCGAGCCGATCCTCAAGGCGATGGGCCGGAGCATCTTCCATTGCGGCGAGGCGGGCGCGGGACAGGCCGCCAAGATCTGCAACAACATGATCCTCGGCATCTCGATGATCGGGGTCTGCGAGGCCTTCGCCCTCGGAGAAAAGCTCGGCCTGTCGCGCCAGGCCCTGTTCGACGTCGCCTCGGTCTCCTCCGGCCAATGCTGGTCGCTCACCACCTATTGCCCCGTGCCGGGCCCGGTGCCGACCTCGCCCGCCAACAACGCCTACCGGCCGGGCTTTGCCGCGAGCCTGATGCTGAAGGACCTGCGCCTCGCGCAGGCCGCCGCCGGCGCCGCGGGCGCCTCGACCCCGCTGGGCGCGGAGGCCGTGCAACTCTACGCTCTGTTCGAGGGCCTCGGGCACGGGGGAGAGGATTTCTCCGCCATCATCAACCTGCTCCGGGGCCGCCACACGGGAGACCAGGGCTGATGGGCTACGAGACGATCCTCACCGAGACGCGCGGGCGCGTCCTGCTGATCACGCTGAACCGCCCTAAGGCGCTGAACGCCCTCAACGCGCAGCTCACCGAGGAGCTGATCGCGGCGGCGACCGAGGCCGATGCCGATCCGGAGATCGGCTGCATCGTGATCACGGGATCGGCCAAGGCCTTCGCGGCGGGCGCCGACATCAAGGAGATGCAGAGCGCCACCTACGTGGAGATGTATGCGGGCGACCGCTTTTCCGCCTGGGATCGGTTCAGCGCCCTGCGGACGCCCACCATCGCGGCGGTGGCGGGCTACGCCCTCGGCGGCGGCTGCGAGCTCGCCATGATGTGCGACATCATCCTGGCGGCCGACAACGCGGTCTTCGGGCAGCCGGAGATCAAGCTCGGGGTGATGCCCGGCATCGGCGGGAGCCAGCGCCTGACGCGCGCCATCGGCAAGGCGAAGGCCATGGAGATGTGCCTGACCGGGCGCAACATGGATGCGGCCGAGGCCGAGCGCTCCGGCCTCGTCGCCCGCGTGGTGGCGGCCGACACGCTCCTGGACGACGCCCTGCGCACCGCCGGGACCATCGCGGGCATGTCGAAGCCCATCGCGATGATGACCAAGGAAGCGGTGAACCGCGCCGACGAGACCACGCTCACCGAGGGCATCCGCTTCGAGCGCCGGGTCTTCCACGCGATGTTCGCCACGGCCGACCAGAAGGAGGGCATGGCTGCTTTCGTGGAGAAGCGGCCGGCGAAGTTCCAGAACCGATAAGGGGGCGCTCCTCCCCCCGGCCGCGACGGGGGGAGGAGCGAGGCTCGCGCAGGCGCGTGCAGGAGACCAGCTGCACAAGAACGATGCCAAGAACGATGCCAAGAACGGTGCCAAGCAAAACCTGGCCGAAGATGACTTTGGGAGAACGTCCATGCCGAGCTTTCGGGAGTCCCGCGATTTCCTGCTGACCCACCGGACCGATTACGAGGCCGCCTATTCGGGTTTTCGATGGCCGGGTGAGCCCGCCTTCAACTGGGCGCTCGACTGGTTCGATGCCGACCTCGCTTCGAGGCCGGAGAGCCGCGACCGTCTGGCGCTCTGGATCGTCGACGCCGCCTCGGGCGCCGAGACGCGGCTGAGCTTCGCCGAGATGAGCGCCCGCTCGAACCGTGTCGCGAACCACCTGCGCGGCCTCGGGCTGAGGCGCGGCGATCACCTGCTCCTGCTCCTCGGCAACGTGCCGGCGCTCTGGGAGACCATGCTGGCCGCGATGAAGCTCGGCGCCGTGGTGATTCCGGCGACCACGCTTCTCACCGGCGAGGAACTGGCCGACCGGCTCGACCGCGGCCACGCCCGCATGATCGTGGCCGGGCCGGAGCAGGTCGCGAAATGTGACGCCCTCGACACCACCGGGGTGATCCGGGTCGTGACCGGACACACCGAGGCGCCTGGCTGGCTTCCCTACGCGGCGGCCGATGCGGCCTCCGAGCGGTTCGAGCCGGAGGCCGCCACCGCCGCGGAGGACCCGCTCCTCCTCTACTTCACCTCGGGGACGACGGCGAAGCCCAAGCTCGTCCGGCACAGCCATCGCAGCTACCCGGTCGGCGCCCTCTCGACCATGTACTGGCTCGGGCTTCAACCCGGCGACGTGCATCTCAACGTCTCCTCGCCCGGCTGGGCGAAACATGCCTGGAGCTCGTTCTTCGCCCCCTGGAATGCCGGTGCGACGGTCTTCATCTGCAACCAGGCGCCGTTCAGCGCGCCGGCGCTGCTCGCCGTGATGGCGCGCTGCGGCGTCACCACGCTCTGCGCACCCCCGACCGTCTGGCGCCTGATGATCCAGGAGGACCTGACCGCCCAGACCCTGGCGCTGCGCGAGGTCTGCGCGGCGGGCGAGCCCCTGAACCCGGAGGTGATCGAGCGGGTGCGCCAGGCCTGGGGCCTCACCATCCGGGATGGCTACGGCCAGACCGAGACCACGGCCCAGATCGCGAACGCGCCGGGCCAGACCGTGAAGGTCGGCGCGATGGGCCGGCCGCTGCCGGGCTACCGGGTCCGCATCCTCGACCACGACGACCATCCGGCGAGCGAGGGTGAGGTCTGCCTCGCCCTCGGGGCCGAGCGCCCGGCCGGGCTGATGCAGGGCTACCAGACCGAGACCGGCGGCGTCGCGCCCGTCGAGGGCGCGGTCTACCGCACGGGCGACGTCGCCTTCCTGGACGAGGACGGCTACCTGACCTTCGTCGGGCGCTCCGACGACGTCTTCAAATCC
This sequence comes from Methylobacterium soli, assembly GCF_008806385.1. GTDB lineage: Bacteria > Pseudomonadota > Alphaproteobacteria > Rhizobiales > Beijerinckiaceae > Methylobacterium > Methylobacterium soli. The sequence continues at coordinate 88,652 of NZ_VZZK01000027.1, read as the reverse complement.
TCGGGCTACCGCATCAGCCCGTTCGAGCTGGAGAGCGTGCTGATCGAGCACGAGGCGGTGGCGGAGGCCGCCGTGATTCCGGCCCCGGACGCGATCCGCTCCAGCATTCCGAAGGCCTATCTGTCGCTGGTCGCCGGCGCCGAGCCGAGCCGCGAGACCGCGCTCGCGATCTTTCGCTTCACCAATGCCCGCCTCGCGCCGTTCAAGCGCCTGCGCAGCATCGAGTTCGTGGAGGAATTGCCGAAGACCATCTCGGGCAAGATCCGTCGCGTCCAGCTTCGCCGCCTGGAGCATGAGGGCCGCACCGAGGACACCTATCGGGGCATCGCCTTCACGCAGGGCGACTTCCCGGAATTGCGGGGCAACGGGGAGCCGAAATAGGCCGCGCGTCCGATGCGGTGCCCGACCGGCTGAGCGCGTTCTCCTAGTGAAGCCGCTCCACCGCCACGGCCGTCGCCTCGCCGCCGCCGATGCAGAGGCTGGCGACGCCGCGGCTGAGGCCGTGGGTCTGGAGCGCCGCCAGCAGGGTCACGAGGATGCGCGCACCGGAGGCGCCGATCGGGTGGCCGAGCGCGCAGGCGCCGCCATGGATGTTGACGCGTTCATGCGGGAGGTCGAGGTCGCGCATCGCCGCCATGGCGACCACCGCGAAGGCCTCGTTCACCTCGTAGAGATCGACCGCGCCCGCCTCCCAGCCGACCCGCTCCAGGAGCTTTCGGACGGCGCCCACGGGGGCCGTGGTGAAGAGGTTCGGGGCCTGCGCGTGCGAGGCGTGCCCGCGCAGCGCCGCGAGTGGCGTCAAACCCCGGCGCTCGGCCTCCGACAGGCGCATCAGCACGAGGGCCGCCGCCCCATCGGAGATCGAGCTGGCATTGGCGGCCGTCACGGTCCCGCCCTCCCGGAAGGCGGGCCGCAACGACGGGATCTTGTCGGGCCGGGCCTTCCCGGGCTGCTCGTCCTCGCTGATGACCCGCGCGGTCTGTCCGGCGCCGACGCTCACCGGGATGATCTCGTCGCGGAAGCGGCCCGAGGCGGCGGCGTCCCGGGCGCGCGCCAGCGAGGCGAGGGCGTAGGCATCCTGCGCCTCGCGGGTGAACTGGTAGGATTGGGCGCAATCTTCCGCGAAGGTGCCCATCAGGCGGCCCTTGTCGTAGGCATCCTCCAGCCCATCGAGGAACATGTGGTCGCGGATGGTGCCGTGGCCCATCCGGTAGCCGGAGCGCGCCCGGTCGAGGAGGTAGGGGGCGTTCGTCATGCTCTCCATGCCGCCCGCCACCGCGATTCCGACGCTGCCGACCGCGAGGGCGTCGTGGGCGAGCATCACGGCCTTCATGCCGGAGCCGCACATCTTGTTGATCGTGGTGGCGCCGGCCGCGAGGGGCAACCCTGCCCCGAGGGCGGCCTGGCGCGCCGGGGCCTGTCCCTGGCCGGCCGGAAGCACGCAGCCGAACACCACCTCCTCGACCGCCTCCGGCGCGAGGCCGGAACGCGTCAGGGCCGCCGCGATGGCGGCCGCGCCGAGGCGCGGGGCCGACAGGTCCGCGAAGGCGCCCTGAAGCGCGCCGATCGGGGTACGGGCGGCCCCGACGATGACGATCGGATCCTGCATCGGGTCTAACCTCCCTGAGGTCTGGCGCGCCTTCGCCGAAATGGAGACCGGTTCGGCGTCGGAGCGCGTCACGATCGAGGACTGAGCGCCGTTCCCGGCGGCAGCGCGATCGGGAGCGGCCGCTAGCGCGGCGCCATCCGGAGCGCGCCGTCGAGGCGGATTACCTCGCCGTTGAGCATGGGGTTCTCGAGGGCGTGCTGCACCAGGGCGGCGTATTCCGCCGGGCGACCGAGGCGCGGCGGGAACGGCACGGAGGCGCCGAGCGAGGCCTTCACCTCCTCCGGCATCGCCGCCATCATGGGCGTCTCGAACACGCCCGGTGCGATCGTCACCACGCGGATGCCGAAACGCGCGAGCTCGCGTGCCAGCGGCAGGGTCATGCTGGCGACGCCACCCTTCGCGGCCGCGTAGGCCGCCTGGCCGATCTGGCCGTCGAAGGCCGCGATCGAGGCGGTGTTGACTATCACGCCGCGCTCGGATTCCGCGTCCGGCTCGTTTCGCCCGATCGCCTCGGCGGCGAGGCGGATCATGTTGAAGGTGCCGACGAGATTGACCTGCACGGTGCGGGCGAAGCTCTCAAGAGCGTGCGGGCCGGAGCGCCCGAGGACGCGCTCGCTCACCGCGATGCCGGCGCAGTTGATCAGGCCGGACAGCCGGCCGAACGTGTCGAGAGCGGCCGCGACGGCGGCCTGCCCCTCGGCCTCGCTGGTGACGTCCACCCGCACCGCTCGGGCCAGTGGCCCGAGTGAATCGGCCCGGGCCACGACACCGTCCCGGTCCCGGTCGGCGAGGACGAGGCGGGCGCCGAGGCCGGACAGGTGGTCGGCCACCGCCGCGCCGAGGCCCGAGGCCGCACCGGTGACGAGGATGACGCTGCCGTCGATCCGCATGGCTTCCCCGTCGCTACAGGGGCTTGCGCAGCTTGCGCGCGACGAGGCCGACGATGCCCTCGCGGAAGACGAGCACGCAGACCACGAAGACGCAGCCCTGGATGATCGTCACCCAGGCGCCGAACTCCGCGAGGTAGTTCTCCATCGCGACGATCACGAAGGATCCGGCGATGGGCCCGAACACCGTGCCCATGCCGCCGACCAGCGTCATCAGCACCACCTCGCCCGACATCGACCAGTGCACGTCGGTCAGGGAGGCGAGCTGGAACACGATGGCCTTGGTGGCGCCGGCCAGCCCCGCGAGCGTCGTGGAGAGCACGAAGACCGCGAGCTTGTAGCGGGTCGTGCGGTAGCCGAGCGAGATCGCCCTCGGCTCGTTGTCCCGGATGGCCTTGAGCACCTGCCCGAACGGCGAGTGGATGATCCGGTAGATCAAGAGCAGGCCGCCGAAGAAGATCAGCGCCACGAGGACGTAGAGCACGCGGTCATCGGACAGGTCGATCAGGCCGAAGAGCCGTCCGCGCGGCACCGCCTGGATGCCGTCCTCGCCACCCGTCATCTTGGCCTGGAGCGAGAAGAAGAACACCATCTGGGCGAGCGCCAGGGTGATCATCGAGAAGTAGATGCCCTGGCGCCGGATCGCGAGCGCGCCGAAGGCGAGGCCGAGGAGCGCCGCGGTCAGCGTGCCGGCGAGGATCGCGATCTCGGGCGTCACGCCCCAGTTCTTGGCCGCGTAGGCGCTGACATAGCTTGCCATGCCGAAATAGGCGGCATGGCCGAAGCTGAGGAGGCCGCCGTAGCCCAGCAGCAGGTTGAAGGCCAGCGCGAACAGCGCGAAGCACAGAACCTTCATCAGGAAGACGGGGTAGAGCCCGAAGGGCAGCACAGCGAGCAGCACGGCAAGGCCGATGAAGACGATGCGGTGCAGGGCCTTGGTGTCCCGGGTCTCGGGGAGGGCGGCTGCGATCGGGGCGGCATCGGCCGGGGCGGCGGCGTGGGCCATGGGTCAGGTCCTCGAGGGGGGCAGGCGCGGTGTCACGCGGGTTTGCCGAACAGGCCGGCGGGCTTCACGAGCAGCACCACCACCATGATGACGAAGATCGCGGTGGCCGAGGCCTCCGGGTAGAACACCTTGGTCAGGCCCTCGACGAGGCCGAGGGCGAAGCCCGTCAGGATCGAGCCGAGGATCGAGCCCATCCCGCCGATGACGACGACCGCGAAGACCACGATGATGATGTCGGCGCCCATATTCGGGTTCACCGAGTAGACCGGCGCGGCGAGGACGCCCGCGAGCGCGGCCAGCGCCACGCCGAAACCGTAGGTGAGCGTCAGGAGCAGGGGCACGTTGACCCCGAAGGCCTGGACGAGGGTCGGGTTCTCGGTGGCGGCGCGCAGGTAGGCGCCGAGCTTCGTCTTCTCGATGACGAGCCAGGTGACGATGCAGATCACGAGCGAGAAGGCGACGATCCAGCCCCGGTAGTTCGGCAGGAACATGAAGGGCAGGCGCTGGCCGCCCGAGAGCTCGGGCGGGATCGCGTAGGGCAGCCCCGAGACGCCGTATTGCTGGCGGAACAGGCCCTGGATGATCAGGGCGAGCCCGAAGGTCAGGAGCAGGCCGTAGAGATGGTCGAGCTTGTACAGCCGCGCGATCAGGAGCCGCTCGAGGACAACCCCGAACAGCCCGACCGCGAGGGGCGCCAGGATCAGCGCCCACCAATAGCCCAGGCCCGCATAGTTCAGGAGCATCCAAGCCACGAAGGCGCCCATCATGTACTGCGCCCCGTGGGCGAAGTTGATGATGTTCAGGAGGCCGAAGATGATCGCCAGCCCGAGAGAGAGCAGAGCGTAGAAGGAGCCGTTGATCAGCCCGAGGAGGAGCTGGCCGAACAGCGCTTGGGTCGGGACCCCCAGGATGGTCATCATGGACGGATCGTCATCATGTTCGGTTACGCCTCGTTCCGCCGATGCGGGGTTTCGGCCGGGCGCGGCGGCCCGGCCGTCCCGGGATCAGCCCTTGACCAGCGGGCAGCCGCCCTCGTTGAGGGGGCGGAAGGCCTCCTTGCCGGGAATGGTGGCGAGCAGCTTGTAGAGGTCCCACTCGCCCTTCGACTCGGCGGGCTTCTTGACCTCGAACAGGTACATGTCGTGGATCTTGCGGCCGTCGGCGCGGATCTCGCCCTTGCCGAAGAGCGGATCGTCGGTGGGCAGCTCCTTCATCTTGGCCACCGTGGCGGCGCCGTCGCGGGCCGATTTCTGGGCCTCGACGGCCTTGAGGTAGTGGAGCGTGCCCGCGTAGACGCCGGCCTGGGCCGCCGTCGGCTTCTTGCCGCCGAAGAGCTTCGCGAAGCGGTCGGAGAAGGAGCGGGTCGCGTCGTTGAGGTCCCAGTAGAAGGGCTCCGTCAGCACGAGGCCCTGCGCCACCTTCGGGGTCAGGGAGTGGATGTCGGAGGAGAAGATCAGGAGGCCCGCCAGAGCCTGGCCGCCCTCGGTGATGCCGAACTCGGCGGCCTGCTTGACGGCGTTGATCGTGTCGCCGCCCGCATTCGCGAGCCCGATCACCTTGGCCTTCGAGGCCTGGGCCTGGAGCAGGAACGAGGAGAAGTCGGAGTTCGGGAAGGGCGTCTTCACCGACCCCACGACCTTGCCGCCATTCTTCGTGACGACCGCCGAGGTGTCGCGCTGCAGCGCCTGGCCGAAGGCGTAATCGGCCGTGATGAAGAACCAGGTATCGCCGCCCCGCTTCACCATCGCGCCGCCGGTGCCGTTGGCCAGAGCCGCGGTGTCGTAGGTCCAGTGCACGGTGTTGGGCGTGCATTGCGAGCCGGTGAGGTCGGCGCTGCCCGCGCCCGAATTGATGTGGACCTTGTTCTTCTCGCGCGTCACCTGGTTGATCGCCAGCGCCACCGAGGAGGTGACCACGTCCATGATCACGTCGACGCCGTCGCGGTCATACCATTGCCGGGCGATGGCCGAGCCGACGTCGGGCTTGTTCTGGTGATCGGCGGAGACGATCTCGACCTTGAGACCGTGCTCGGCCGGCTTGAAATCCTCGAGCGCCATGCGGGCGGCGACCACCGAGCCTTCCCCGGAGATGTCGGAATAGACGCCGGAGCGATCGTTCAGCACGCCGATCTTGACCGGGACCGGTCCGTCCGCACGCGCCGCGACGCATCCTGCCATCAGCACGCCGAGTGCCGTGGCGAGCCGCATACCTCTGAGCATATTCCACTCCCTCTGCGCCGCATGATCTTCGGGTCGGTGCACGGGCTCAACACCCGTCGCTGGCACGATCCGCGAGGCGACTCTTCTTGTCTTCTCTGGCGGACATGGCGTCCGCCGGCCCCCAGAGCTGCTACACCCCGAGATAAGCGTGCAGTTTGCCGATATTGGCGTCAAGCTCCGCATTCAGGATACAATCGACAACCCGCCCCTGTTCGACAACGAAATGGCGGTCCGCGATGGTCTGGGCGAAGCGGAAGTTCTGCTCGACGAGGAGGATCGTGTAGCCCTCGCGCTTGAGGCGCGCGAGCGTGTGCCCGATCTGCTGAACGATGACGGGCGCCAAGCCCTCGGTCGGCTCGTCGAGGAGGATCAGCTTGGCGCCGGTGCGCAGGATGCGCCCGATGGCGAGCATCTGCTGCTCGCCGCCCGAGAGCTTCGTGCCCTGGCTGCCCGCACGCTCCTCGAGGTTCGGGAACAGGGTGTAGATCTCGGGCACCGACATGCCGCCGGGCTTCACCCGCGGCGGCAGCATCAGGTTCTCGTAGACCGAGAGGCTGGAGAAGATCCCGCGCTCCTCGGGCACGTAGCCGATGCCCAGCCGGGCGATCGCCCGGGAGGAGAGGCGGATGGTCTCGACGCCGTCGTAGCGCACCGAGCCCGCGCGCTTGCCGAGGATGCCGATGATGGCGCGCAGCGTCGTGGTCTTGCCGGCGCCGTTGCGCCCGAGCAGCGTCACCACCTCGCCCGGACGCACGTCGAAGCGCATGCCGTGCAGCACGTGGCTCTCGCCGTACCAGCCCTCCAGCCCCTCGATGGCGAGGCTCGGCGCCGCGGTGGAGGCGGAGGCGGTCTCCCGCTCGGCGAGGGCGGCGTCAGGCATGACCGGCTCCGATATAGGCCTCGACCACCCGCGGATCCTTCGAGACCGTGGCGTAATCGCCCTCGGCCAGGATCTTGCCGCGGGCCAGCACGGTGATGTGGTCCGAGAGGGAGGCCACGACCGAGAGGTTGTGCTCGACCATCAGGATGGTCCGATCCTTGGAGATCCGGCGGATCAGCTCCGCGGTCCGGTCGACGTCCTCACGGCCCATTCCGGCCATCGGCTCGTCCAGCAGGAGCATCTCGGGATCGAGCGCGAGCGTCGTGGCGATCTCGAGGGCCCGCTTGCGGCCGTAGGACAGCTCGACCGCGAGGGTACTGGCGAAGGCGGAGAGGCCGACCGCGTCGACGAGGGCGAGCGCTTCCGCGTCCAGGGCGCGCAGCACGCTCTCCGAGCGCCAGAAATCGAAGCTGTCGCCGCGCTTGTGCCGCTGCAGCGCGATACGGACATTCTCCTTCACCGTGAGGTGTGGGAACACGGCCGAGATCTGGAAGGAGCGCACCAGGCCGAGGCGCGCCACGTCCGCGGGCTTCGTGCGGGTGATGTCGCGGCCGTTGTAGCGGATCGAGCCCGCCGTCGGCGTGAGAAACTTGGTGAGAAGGTTGAAGCAGGTCGTCTTGCCCGCCCCGTTCGGGCCGATGAGCGCGTGGATGCTGCCGCGCCGAACCCGGAGGGCGACTCCGTTCACGGCACGAAAACCTTTGAACTCCATCGTCAGGTCGTCTGTCTCCAGAGCGATGTCGCTCATCGTTCCTCCCGTCGTCGCGCCGCCCGCCCGTTCGTTGTTCTGCTCGTCCGCCGTCGGGCGGGCGCGTTCACGTGGGGGCATTTCTTGTTGGTCCGGCGTTCTGCCTCGCCGGTCCGCGAACTGTGCTGCATCACAACACGCGCTGCAAGCCGTCCGCGCAGTCGAGGGTTGAGGGAAGCGGTAAAAATTCAGGGGTGGCGCGCCCTCCCGATCCCGGAGCCCGGCATTCCGGCAAGGCTCGATCCGAAGCCTAGTCCAAGGTCCAATTCAAGACCCGATCCGACTGATCTTCTGAAACCATCGGCGCCCGAGATCATTGGACCCCGACAGGGTGCCGCGGATCGCTCCGTCGATGCGATGATGTGAGCCGGCACAAGGCGCGGCGTTCCGCCCGAAGCCGCAGGGGCGCCTATGGGCCGCCAGCGGTGCCTAAGGGCCGCCGCCAGCATCCGGGGAGCGCGTGCCTTTGGGATGCGCCCGCCTGTGGGGCATTTGCGCCGCGGCGTGGCGGCACGCACGACATGCCGGGACACGGCAAGGACGGGAAGGCAGGAGACGATGCGGAAGGTCACCCATACGGCACCGATGGCCCTGGTGGTCGAGGACGATGCCGCGGACCGGGCACGCGCCGTGGCGTTGCTCGAAGAGACGGAACTCGACGTGATCACCTGCGCGAGCGGCGAGGCCGCCGTGGAGGTGCTGCAGAGCTGCGGCGACGATATCGCGATGCTCTTCACCGGCGTCTCGCTGGCCGGAGAGATGAACGGCGTCGAGCTGGCGCGGGCGGTGGGCAAGCTCTGGCCGACCGTGCGCCTCGTGGTGGCGTCGGGCTCCGAAGGCGCCCTCCGCCTGCCCGAGGATGCCGTGCGCATGCCCAAGCCCTGGCTGCCCCTCGATGTCCTGATGCAGGCACACCGGGCCGTGCGCCATCCCGACCCGGCCGTCGCCTGAACGCGTCCGGGCTGCTGCGCCGCCGTTCGGCGGGCGCAGCAGCCCGGACGGCGGCCTCAGATTTTTCCGTCGAGGCCCATCTGATAGTATTTGTGGATGATCTTGTCCTGGTTCTCCAAGAGCCAGTCGATCGAGGGCTCGTTCGTCATCGCCTTGCGGATCGCTTCCGTCATGCCCTTGCGCTGGATCTCGAACAGCGCCTTGTGGTCGACGGTCTCGGCCTCGATCACGCCCGGGCTCAACCAGACCGAGCAGATGATGCCGAGATCATTGGCCTTCTCCTTGGGGATGTAGCCGGCGCGCACGGCGTCGAGCACGCCGTTGGCGATGGCGAACTGCACCGTGCCCATCAGGATCGAGGTGTATTTCGCGGTCTCGACGCTGACCTTCGAGACGCAGAGCGTCACCGGCCGGACCATGATGTCCGTGTTGAGGAGGGCGAAGACGCGGCTGTGGCCGACGACCTGATCCCCCGTCAGGGTGGCGAGCGCGGTGCCGACCGGCCCGTCGAGCTCACCGATGATCACCTCGGGCTCGGAGGCGGTGTTCGGCGGGCCGCCCGCCACCAGGGCCTCGCCGGCCCGCAGGATGATGCGCTCGCTCATGGGTTCGCTCCGCTGAGATGAAGGGTCGGTCCCCGGCCGCGGGGGCGGCCGGCACCGGCATCGGGCGCGTCATAGCGACAGCGCGCCCCCGGCACCAGCGCGCGGGGCGCGGCCTCAGCGCAGGTCGCGGGCCACGAAGAGCGCGGCACATCCGACCACGTTCAGCTCGACCTGCCGGAAGCGGCGCTCCAGGATGCGGCGCAGGCCCCCGAGGGTGTCCGCCTCGTTCGAGAAAATGCCCTTGCGGTTGTAGACCCGCATCAGGGCCTTGGCCGGACCGGAACGCTCCACGCCTTCGGAGAGAAGCGTCGCACCGAACATCACCCCGCCCGACCAGAGGAGCGGCGCCAGATGATCGAACACGGCCGCCTTCCGGGCCATGTCGCCGGGCAGGCAATGCAGCAGATAAGTCAGGCTGATCGACCGGAACGGCGTGACGGGCAGCGACACGGGTTCGAGCACGTCGGCCCGGAAGGTCTGCGGGCGATAGCGCGCGATCCGGTGCGAGGCCGCGGCCAGCGAGTCCGGGTTGAGGTCGAGGAGCCCGATGCGCGGTTGCGGGACCGGGAAGCGGCAGCGGTCGAGATACCAGCCGGTTCCGACGCCGACATCGAGGTGGCTGTCGGTGGCATTTTGATCGTAGAGGCTCAGTATTCGGCGTGTCGGGCAGCGCCAGATCAGCGGGTTGGAGAGGCGCAGCACGACGAGATCGTACAGCGCCAGCGTTCCCGGTGCGTAGATCGCCTGTCCCGCGTGGGTCGAGAGGTTGGGTGTCGCCATGCCGCGACTTCTACAACCGCGGCGCGAAAGGGTTAAGCCTTGCTTGACGCCCGAAGGGCCTGAATCCCCGCTATTCGGTCAATGCGAAAGGCCACCGGGATCCTGTCGTCCCGTCGTGGCTCGCGGCCCTGCGAGGATCGCCGAGGCCTGTTGCAGGATTCCGGGCGTTCCGGGAATGGGGGCTTCGGATCGCGCGGCCCCGCCCTATCTCCCGCCCCCGGCCCTCCGCGCACCGGCCCGGACCGCGCCATCGCGCAGACACGGAGCGAACCCCCGCCCTTGATCCGTCTTCTGACCTACAACATCCGGCACTGCCTCGGAACCGACGGGCAGGTGGCGCCCGAGCGCATCGCCGAGGTCATCGCCGCCTGCGAGGCTGATGTCGTCGCGCTGCAGGAGGTCGATGTCGGGCGGGCGCGGACGGGGGGGATCGACCAGGCGGAGGAGATCGCGCGGCTGCTCGGTTTGCATCACCACTTCCACCCTGCGCTGCACCAGGCGGGGGAGCGCTACGGCGATGCCATTCTGACGCCGCACCGCTCACGGGTCGTCCGGGCGGGGGCCCTGCCGGGCCTCGCGCGCCGCCCCGGGCTGGAACCGCGCGGCGCGATCTGGGCGGAGGTCGAGATCGGCGGCGTGATGCTTCAGGTCGTCAACACGCATCTCGGCCTGCTCGGCCGCGAGCGCGTGGCGCAGGTGAACGCGCTCCTCGGCGCCGATTGGTTCGGGCACCCCGCCTGCCGGGCGCCCTACCTGCTGATGGGCGATCTCAACGCCACGCTCTGGTCCCGTGCCTATCGGCGGCTGGCCGGGCGCCTGACCGACGTGCGCCGGATCGGGCAGACGGGATCGGGACGCGCGACATTCCCGACCCATTTCCCGCTGTTGCGGCTCGACCATGTCTTCGTCGGCTCAGGGATCGGCGTCGGTCGCGTGCAGATCGTCCGCAGCCGGCTGGCCCGCATCGCCTCCGATCACCTGCCGCTGCTCGCCGAGATCGATATCGGTGCCGAATGCCCCGCGGAGGCAGCGGAGGCAGCGGAGCCGGCGGGCCTCCTGGTTGGCAAAATCGGCTGATGGCGGGCCCGGGCTCAGGGCAGCCCCGGGGTGGCCGGTCCGGATCGCGGATGCGTCGCGGCTGATCGGGATGCGTCCTCCGTCTCGGAGCCGGTCCAGCGCGATCGCGCTTGCCGGAGGGCGCGCGGGCGCAGCCAGGGGCGCCACGCATCGGCGCGGTCGAACGGATCGCCGAGATGCCAGGCCTCGACGAAGCGGGCGACGGGCCCTTGCGGCGACGCCACGACCGGGCACAGACGGGCGGGGCGCACGAGGCTGCAATCGTCGAGGACGGCGCGCAGGCTTCCCGTCCGGGCCGCGGCCTCCCCGAACCTGTCGCGCGGGCAGCCGGCATGATGCGCCAGGAGGGCGTTGCGGACGTAAGCGATCGTAGCCCGTGCCTTGGCTTCGTCCGGGCAGAGCGAAGCCTCGATCGCGAGGTCGCACTCGGTGTCGTAGCCGAACGAGCGGTTGTTCAGGTTGGTCGAGCCGACCCGCAACAGGCGGTCGTCGAAGACCGCGACCTTGGAGTGAACCAGGATCGGCCGGCCATTCTCCGTGTGTGGGGCGACGATCCGGAACCGGTCGAACCGGTCGGCGGCGCGCAGATGGGCGATGAGGCCCCGTCGGGCGCTGTCCATGGTCAGGCGATCGAAGCCGTTCGGGCTGCGCTCGGCGACCACGACGATGATGTCCGGGCCCTCCGGTTCCGCGAGCCGCTCCGCCAGGGCGGCCGCGACGAGTGGCGAGGTGAAGTACTGGTTCTCCAGGTAGATGACGTCCCGCGCCTCGCGGATCGCCGTCCGATACAGAGCCTCGCTCTCCCGGATCGCGGCGGATCCGGCCGCGGCCGGGATCGTGCGCGTGAGCGCCACCGCCACATCCTCGAAATCCGGCGCGATTCCGGCGGGCCAGGGATCCGCCTCGCCGCGTGCGGGTGCAGCGTTCAGGCGCTCCCCCGTCGCGTCGAACCAGCGCTGCCGCGCGATCTCCCCGAGTGCCTGCGCGGCCGCGCCATCCACCAGCATCATCACGTCGTGGCGCGGCGGGTAGGCCTCTCCGCTCGGCAGACGGCGGCGCGCGTCGCGGTCCCCGTGAGCCGGCGTGTCCCTGCGATTGGCCTCGAAGTCGCTGCCGCCGCAGAATCCGATGCGATCGTCGATGACGAGGACCTTCTGGTGATGGCAGGCCCCGAGGGGCAGGGTGCTGTCCAGCGCGAAGGCGATGTTCGCGCCGAGGATCGCCCGGATCGCCTCGGGCTTCATGTCGCTCTGGGCTGAGATCGGCCACGGCATGTCCCAGATCAGCAGCCGGATCTCGAGATCGGGTCGTTCCGCCTTCAGGCGCCGGAGAAGGTCCGCGATCGACTCGTCGCCGGCCGCACCCGGCTGATCCGGGCGCAGGCACATGCGCGGGTCGAAGCTCCAGCCGATCAGCAGGATCGAGCGGCGCGCCGCGAGGAGCGCGCGCCGGGCCGCGCCGAAATAGCCGGAGCCGTCATGCAGGAGGGCGACCCGCGGCGCGATGTCCTGCCGGCAGCAGGTGACCCCCGGGCGCAGCCACGGGTTCGGCGCGCGCAACGGCGCGGCATTCGGTTCGGCGACGATGGTCATGCTCCCGCGTAAGCCCCGCGCGCCTTCAGCTTGGCCCGGACCCGGCGCCGGGTGAGGACGATCGCCGCCACGGTGGCGATGAGGCCGAGGCCGAGGGACAGCCAGTGCTCCGGGCTGTCCTGGCCGGCCGCGCGGCCGATGACGCCCAAATAGATGCAGAGAACGGTCCCGGGCAGCATGCCGATCACCGTCGAGACCAGGAAGGCGCCGAGCCCGACATCGGTGATCCCGAGGGCGTAGTTCTGCGCGTTGAAGGGCACGAAGGGGCTCAGGCGCATCAGGATCAGCAGGCGCCAATCGCCGTCGCCGACGGCCTCCGCGGTCGCCTTGAGGGCCGGTCGCCGGGAGATCACGCTCTGCACCCGGTCGCGAAGCAGCGTGCGGCCGGCCGCGAAGGCGAGAAGCGAGGCGGCGGTGGCGGAGACGAGGACGACCGGCATCGCCCACCAGCCGAAGGCCACGGCCCCCGCGAGGGTGAGCGGCGTGCACGGAATCACGAGGAGCGTCGCCAGGAAGAAGATTGCCCCGAAGGCGACGGGACCGAGGATTCCGAGGCCGCCGGCCCATGCGCCGAAGGCGCGAAACCAGGCATCGACCGGCAGGAGGTACCAGGCCGCGGCGATACCCGCGACGGCGGCGGCCATGGCCAGCCAATAGGGCAGGTCCTTGGCACGCAGGGCTCCCGTCATCCCTCCGTCCCGTGTCACGGAGCGAGGCCCGCGAAGGCGATCCACGGCCCGCGCGCGAACAGCGACGCGCGGTGGCCGAGCCGGAGATCTCCGGCGGGGCCGGGTTCCGGGAACGCGTCGTTGTCGAGGCGGGATTGCACGGGCGAAGTCACGAGCCTCCAACACGCGGAGCACCGGAAGCGTTCAACGCAGGGCAGAGTCACCCTGGACGGCGCCGGATGCGGGTTGCCGAGGGCGTGCTTGCTCCTAAGACATGGGACGGAGGGGCGGCAGGACGACCGTCGCCGTGTCGGCCGGCGGCCGATCTCGGCGATTGTTTCGATGGAGCGAGGGTCTCATGGAATACCGGCAGTTCGGGCGGTCCGGCCTCAAGGTGCCCGTCCTCAGTTTCGGCACCGGCACGTTCGGGGGCACCAACGAGTTCTTCCAGCGCTGGGGACAGACGGATGTCGCGGAGGCGAGCCGGCTCGTCGACCTTTGCCTCGATGCGGGCGTCAATTTCTTCGACACGGCCGACATCTACTCGCAGGGCGCCTCCGAGGAGATCCTCGGCCAAGCCCTGAAGGGCAAGCGCGCGCAGGCGCTGATCTCCACCAAGGCGACGTTCCCGGTGGGGGAGGGGCCGAACGAGACGGGGTCCTCCCGCTACCATCTGGTGCGCGCCTGCGAGGCGAGCCTGCGACGGCTCGGCACCGATCATATCGACGTCTACTTCATGCACGGCTTCGACGCGCTGACGCCGGTCGACGAGACCTTGCGGGCTCTCGACGATCTCGTGACGTCGGGCAAGATCGGCTATATCGGCGCCTCGAACTTCTCTGGCTGGCAGCTGATGAAGGCGCTCTCCACCTCGGAGCGATACGGACTCTCCCGCTACGTGGCCTACCAGGGCTATTACTCGCTGATCGGCCGCCATTACGAGTGGGAATTGATGCCGCTCGGGCTCGACCAAGGGGTCGCCCTGATGGTCTGGAGCCCCCTCGGCTGGGGCCGTCTCACGGGCAAGATCAGACGCGGCCAGGAGGCCCAGGGCGGACGCATCGCCGCCGGCGGCGCGGAGGGTGGACCCCCGGTCTCGGACGCGTATCTGTTCGGCGTGGTCGATGCGCTCGACGCGGTCGCGGCTGAGACCGGCAAGAGCGTCGCGCAGGTCGCCCTGAACTGGCTCCTCAGCCGGCCGACGGTCGCCAACATCGTCGTCGGGGCCCGCAACGAGGAGCAGCTCAAGCAGAATCTCGGGGCAGTCGGCTGGTCGCTGAGCCAGGACCAGATCGCCCGCCTCGATGCGGCGAGCCAGGAGACGCCGATCTATCCCTACTGGCATCAGAAGGGCTTCGACGCGCGCAATCCGAAGCCGACGGTCTGGTGAGCGGGGAGAACCCGGGAGCGGTTTGAGCTGCACTGGAATGCGGGTCAGATCCCGTCGACGGCGGCCTGGGCGTCGTCGAAGCCGAGCAGGCCGGCCAGATGCGTCCGGGCCCGGCTGACGCGGCTCTTCACCGTGCCGACCTGACATTGCAGTCGCGCGGCGGCCTCCTCGTAGGTGTAGCCTTCGGCACCGACGAGGAGGAGCGCTTCGCGCTGCGCGGCCGGCACCTTCGCCAGGATCGCGTAGAGGCGCTTCAGCGCGATGACGCCGTCCTGCTCGGGCTGGGCCGTGAGGCGCGCCGCGTGCGCGCCTTCGGCATCCTCGACCTCGCGCTTGCCCTTGCGGATCTCCGAGTAGAACTGGTTGCGCATGATGGTGAACAGCCACGCGACCATGTTCGAGCCGGGCTGGAACCGGTGCTGGTTGGCCCAGGCCTTCACCAGGGTCTCCTGGACCAGATCGTCGGTTCGCGTGGCGTCCCCCGTGAGGGAGAAGCCGAATGTGCGCAGCGCCGGCAACGCCTTCATCAAACCGGCGCGAAAATCCTGCGTCACCTGCTGCCCGCGCGCCGCGAGGGCGACCTCGAACCGCGTCAGAAGGCCGAGGAGCCGCTCCGGCAGCGCCTCGGTCAGCGCCTCGCCGAAATAGGCCTGGAGCTCGACACCGAGGTGGTCCCGAACCGCTGCCGCAACATCGATCTCGTCGGCTTCGGGCACAGCGATGGCGGGCAGCGCAAGTCGCATCATGAGAAATCCGTGCGGAAAGGAGTCCCGCACTTTTAAGAGGTTCTAACTTGAACGCTCATTGAACGAGCGACCCTGCTGAGCAAAATTGTTGCTCGACGCGTGGTGGCCGACCGGCCGGCCCCGGTGGCCCGGGCCGTGACGCGGAATCCTCTCAGGTTGCTTGCAGGGCAGATGCGGGTTTCAGGCCCGGGAGCGGACAGATCCGCTCTCGCGTCAGGCACCCCTCCGCTTCGGCGGAAGCGTCGCACAGGAAGGCCTGAGCCGAGGCGGATCGCCGCGGCCATTCGGGTGCTCGGGGCTCGGCGGCGCCGCGTGGACCAGAGGGCGAACGGCCGGTCCCGTGGCGAGCCCGACGGATCGCATCGTCATGCGGATCGATGCCCGGACAATCGGATCAGGGGCCGCTCATGACGGGGGTGTGCAGCTTCGACAGGATCAGCAGCGTCGCGCTGAGGACGCAGTTCCCCTCCCGATCCCGGACCTCCGTGCAGATCTGCACGCTGCCGTCTTCGGCCGTGTGGTTGGCGGCAAGCTCGGCGAGCGCGCGATGCGCCTCGGTCCGCACCGCCGCGAGATCCGGGAGGTCGAGCCCTAGCTCGTCGCGCACCGAGATGCAGTCGTGGAGATCGAAGTAGTAGCGCGGCATGCACACTCCTCCTGCCGGAAAGGATCGGCGCCTTTCCACGATTGTGTCGTTCCGCCTGAACGGACCGAGCGGCTCCCTGCCATCGCGGTCGCGGCACCGCCGGGATTGCGGTGCCGACGGGCCTCGTTTCCTAGGATCGGAAGGCGTCGGGAACGGACGGGTGCAGGTCCGCGGCCAGGCGGCTGCCGAGTTCCAGCAACAGCATGTCCATCAGCGTCTGAAGGAACGGGTCGGCGATCTGACCCATCGCCTCCCGCGCTTCGAGGCAGCAGGCGATGGTTCGCTCGATGGGGCTGATTGGCTCTGGACCCGACAGCACGATGGGCTCCGACATGGTGATACCTTGGGGTGTTAGCGGAGAGGCCGGCTAGGCCGAGCGTCGGCTCGGCAGGTCGATGACCGGCTGGCGCGGGATCCGGATGCGCTCGACGTCGAGCACCGGGCCGGACAGCTTGAAGGTCTGCCGGTGCGTCTCGATCGTATCCGGCGCGAGCCGGGCATAGATCGGCAGGATGCTGGAATCGCCGTAGGTGCAGGGCAAGGCGAGGGGATCGACGTCCCAGCCGAAGCTCATCAGGCGGCTCACCAGGATCGGATGGGTCTGCACCAGGAGCCCTTCGAGGCCCAGGAAGGCCGCCGCCTCGGCCACCGCCGTGAAGGACGGGCCCGAGACCGCGTCGCCGCCGCGGCTGCTCTCGCGCTTGGCGGGGGCGACGGCGCATCGCGTCCACTCGTAGATATGCGGGCCCGAGGGCGAGGGCGCGCCCTGAAGAATCTCGGGGTAGAGGTGCGTCTGCAGGTGGGGCCGGGTCGTCGGAAGGAGACGGGAGTAGGAGACGACCTCACCCTTCTCCAGCCCGACGACATGGTAACAATGCGGCGTGTCGAACTGGTCGATCTCACGCCCGTCCGGCTTTCGGCAGGCCTCCCACTTCAGGTGACCGACGAAGAAATCGTGGCGGAACCGATAAACCTTATCCATCAGATCGGCATTGCCTGATCCGGATTGTCCGCTGAACAGCTTGAACATGCCCAACCTCTCTGTTTCCAGGAGGATCGGGCATGCCGGGCACGGCCGACATTCGTAAATCTACGAGGTGGAGCGGGCCGGTGGTCTCAGGTTATGATCCCGCGCCGCATGGCTTCCGCGATCGACTGGACGCGGTTGACGGCGTTGAGCTTGCGCGCGGCGCTCGCCAGATGCGCCTCGACGGTGCGGGCGGAGATCGTGAGGATCTGCGACGTGTCCCAGGCGCTCTTGCCCGCCGCACTCCACTTGAGGCACTCGATCTCACGATCGGTCAGATGCCCGTTCGCGCGCTCGACGCCGCGGGAGCGGGCTTGCGTGACCGCTCGGGCCTTCGACATGGCGTAGATCGCGACGAGGTGCAGCCCGGCCTTCTCGTCCTCGGACAGCGTCAGGCGGTCGCCGCCGAAGCTCACACCGGCCTCAGTCCCATCCAGATCGTGGAATGGCACGCAGAAGCCATCGTTCAGCGCGAATTCGCGGGCCTCGTTCATCACCTGGGCGGCGCGCTCATCCGCCTTGTCGAAGGGGGCATCCGCCCACAGGAAGGGATCTGCCGTGACGCGGATGCGCCGAATGACCGGATCCTGCCGCAGGTAGCCGCGGGCGTGGTAGCGCTGCGACCAACCTGGCGGCCAGCCCGAGATCATCGCGCAATCGAGCAGGCCTTCCGCCTCGGTCTGAGGCAATCCGCCGATCAGGAAAGCGTCGTAACCGAAGCGGCTGCCGGCCGCGCGCAACTCGCCATAGACCTCGGTGCAGGTTCGCGCATCCCGAAGCCGATGGATGATCTCGAAGGAAACCTGACGGATATCAGCCACAACCAGCAGTTTCAGATCAGTGACAAACGGTGGTATCAAATGTCGTTGATCTGCGAAAGGCTCATTCGTCGTTGGCCGGTCCGAAGCACAGGTCAAGTTCTCTCGGGACGCCTGGTAAGACGGATTGTCGCGATGCGAAAATCTTGAAATCTTTCCAGGTTCATTTAACCATTCATTCGTGAATGTTCAGAGAGGCGATGCGTGACGACGCAGGACGAAGCAGCCGTGATCTTTCTCAAGCGCTTGGCCGGTACTCTCGGGGTTGACGCCGATGCTCTCAACCCGGAAGAAAATCGAAAGTCCTTTGTGAGAGACACATCTGTGTTGAGTCTCACTGATGAACAAAAAATATTCAAGGAAAAGCAAATTCTCGACAGTCTGAGATTGTTGAAGGCCTTTCTGGCGATCGATGACGAGCCTTCGCGCATGGCGGTGTTGGAATTCGCCGAGAGAATGTCACGCAGAGACATTTCTCCGGACGCGGACACTTAAACTTCGTAAGCCTGGCAACGTTCGGGTTCGGACCATGTCGGGCTCGGTGCCGTCCGGATCGGGCCGATGCATGGGTGCCTTGTCCCGGGTGCTGCCTTACCGACGCGCGGTGGCTCGGCCGATCCGGCGCGGGCGATTCATCCCGGGGTTCGCATCGGCCCTTGTTCCGGCGGCGGGTTTGCGGACGTCCATCAGGCCGGGATCGACGGCGGATCGATCGGGTTGCTAGGGTGGCGCTCCGCTCAGGATGATCGGCCGCGACGCTTCCGTGGGGGCCTGCCGAGCATCCGCGAACGTGCCGAGGACCACCATGAAAGTCGTCGCTGATCTCTGCATCGTCCCGATGGGCGTCGGGCCCTCCGTCTCGCCTTACGTGAAGGAGATCAAGGCAATCATCGATGCGAGTGGCCTCGATGCCGAGATGCATCCGAACGGCACCAACATCGAAGGCGAACTGAGCGACATCTGCAAGCTCGCGGAGCAATGCGAGGCCAGATTGGCCGAGCTCGGCGTCCAGCGGGTGTTCTTCACGCTGATCTTCTCGTCGCGGCGGGACAAGGCGCAATCGATGGCCGACAAGCTCAGGGCCGTCTCGTGAGAAGTCAGAGCGACGCGCGCGCGCTCGCATCGAGCCGTCCCGGCCTGCGCGGGCCGCACCACGTCGTCCTATAGGCGCGCGGGCCGACATCGCGCTTGAGCGGGGACCGTGATGCCCGAGGACGAGGCAGGATGGCGCCGGGTCGGAACGCGTTCCCCGGAGGAGACCGCGATCGATCTTGCGCGCGCCCGTGAGCCCGGCCGCGGCCGAACCGCGACGCAGCCCGGTCAGATCCCGGCTCGCGGCTGGATGGACATCCTCTGGCGCGTGGTGTGGTCCGTGCCGCGGGACCGCGTGCTCGCCACGGCGGGCGGCGTCGCGTTCTTCGCGCTTCTGGCGATCTTCCCCGGCCTGGCGACGATCGTGTCCCTCTACGGGCTGTTCCTAGATCCGAATGCCATCAGCCAGCATCTCAACCTGCTGGCGGGCGTTCTCCCGAAGGGAATCCTCGACCTGATCGCGGATCAGTTGATCCGGGTGGCCCGGCAGAGCACCGGCACACTCAGCGCCGCATCCATCGTCAGTCTCGGAATCGCGTTCGTGAGCGCCAATTCGGGTGTGAGCGCGCTCTTCGATGCGCTCAACGTCATCTACAAGGAGAACGAGAAGCGGACGCTGATCCGCTTCTACGCGACGACGCTCCTGTTCACCCTCAGCGGCATCCTGTTCGCGCTGGCGATCACCGCGATGCTGGTGGTGCTCCCCGTTATCCTCACGCTGATCGGCCTCGGTGCGGTCACGGATGCGGCGCTGCGCATCGCGCGCTGGCCCGCGATGCTTCTGCTCGTCAGCATCGGCCTGTCGCTGATCTACCGCTACGGTCCGAGCCGACGCGATGCCAAGTGGCGCTGGGTGACCTGGGGCAGCGTCGTCGCGGCTTTGTCCTGGGTCTGCGCCTCCGTGCTGTTCTCCTGGTACGTCGCCAGCTTCGACAGCTACAACCGCATCTACGGCTCCTTGGGAGCCGTGATCGGATTCATGACATGGATCTGGTTGTCGGCCGTCATCGTGCTGCTCGGGGCCGAACTGAACGCCGAGATGGAACGGCAGACCGCCCGCGACAGCACCGAGGGCGCGCCGAAGCCGCTCGGATCGCGCGAGGCCTACGCGGCCGACACGGTCGGCCCTTCGCAGACCTGAGCGGGGGAGGGTGCCCGCCACCCCGATCGCGATCCTGGCGCTCCGCGCGCCTCTCCCGACAGGTTCCCGCGAACGGGGCAGATCGACGTCGGGACCGGCCGGCCGAACGTCCCTGGCGAGTATTCCGGGGGCTCGGCTACGGCTGCGGCGTTCGAGGGGCCGGTGGCGGCCACGAGGATTTGCCGCGCAAGATCCGCTGTGCTCCCAAGCGCACCCTAGGGGCTCGCCCGATAGGCGCCGGGCGACGCTTCCCCTAACCTTGCCTCCGGTCGGAGGGCCCGGGGCCGGGCCGCCGATGCCGATTCAAGCACCGAACTTCGGTCCTGCGAGGCGCCGATGCCAAGCTCCTGCCGAACATCGTTCCCGTGGAGCTTGACGTCGATCATTCCCGGCGCGTTCGAGCCGGTCCGGTCGGCACCGTTCCGCCCTGGCGTGATCGCGGTTCCGCCGCCAGCGGTCGTCCACGTGCCGCTCGCCCGGGGGCGCGCGTTCCGGAATGGCTTCCGGATCGGGTGCACGGGCAGAGTTCCTGGCAGGCGCCGCCGTCCCTCGGCCCAACCAACCCCCTAGACGGAGCGCGCGATGACCGATGTGCCCGTGCTCACCCGGTCCCCCGCCCGAGCGCCCGCGTCCGACATGATCTTCCTGCCGGGCGGCACGTTCCGCATGGGCTCGGACCGGCATTACCCGGAGGAGGCGCCGGTCCATCGGGTCAGCGTCGACGGGTTCTGGATCGACCCCACCCCGGTCACCAATGCGCAGTTCCGGGCCTTCGTGCGGGCGACCGGCTACGTGACCGTCGCGGAGAAGCGGCCGGATCCGAAGGATTATCCGGGCGCGCTGCCGCACATGCTGCAGGCGGGCTCCCTGGTGTTCAAGCCACCGAGGGGTCCTGTCGACCTGCGCGACTGGGGCTCGTGGTGGCGCTTCAAGTTCGGCGTGCACTGGCGCCGGCCCTATGGCCCAGGCTCCTCCATCGCGGGCTTGGACGAGCACCCGGTGGTCCACGTCGCCTACGCGGATGCCGAGACCTACGCGGCCTGGGCCGGCAAGGCGGTGCCGACGGAGGCCGAGTGGGAATACGCCGCCCGCGGCGGGCTCGACGGCGCCGAATTCGCCTGGGGCGACAGCTTCACGCCCGGCGGCCGCCACATGGCCAACACCTGGCAGGGCGCCTTTCCGCACGAGAACCGCGCCGAGGACGGGTTCGAGCGGACCTCGCCCGTCACCGCGTTCCCGCCGAACGGCTACGGCCTCAGCGACATGATCGGCAATGCCTGGGAATGGACCAGCGACTTCTACGTCCCGCGGCATGCCTCAGACGCCGCCAAGGCCTGCTGCATTCCCCAGAACCCCCGGGGCGGCCGGGCGGACGAGAGCTACGACCCGGGCCAGCCCGGGATCCGGATACCCCGCAGGGTGGTGAAGGGCGGATCGCATCTCTGCGCCCCGAATTATTGCCGCCGCTATCGCCCGGCCGCACGGCATGCGCATCCGATCGACACCTCGACCAGCCATATCGGCTTCCGCTGCGTCCGGCGCGACGGAGGCGCACCATGAGCATCGGCCGTGAGACCGGCCCCGGATTTGTGCGCAGGCTGACGGTCGCATTCGCCCTCGGCCTGGGCGTGGCGCATTCGGCGTCGGCGCAAGGCCCGGTGCCGCCATCCCGCTCCGATGGCTGGGACAACGCCTATTACCAGATCCTGGCGGAGAGCCTCCGGCGCATGGGCCAGGGTCAGTGGGTCTACAGCTCGGACGGGCACGCGGTCGGGCGCATCGCCGACGTGAGGACCTCGGCCGACGGCATGCGCCAGCTCGCCGTCGTGCGCCTGCGCCGTCTCCTCGGCGGCGGGCAGGTCGCCATTCCGGTCGATCGCCTCGCGCGGCGAAACGGCCGGATCGTCGCGCAGGACGACCGGACCGGAATCCTCGCCGCCGCGCGCCTCGCGGCCCCCGGCAGCGGCCGACCCTGATGCGCGGCGACGCCGTCTTGCGCTCGCCCTGTGCGAAGAGGCGCGGCCGTGCGGGTGACCGCGATCGCGCTGCGGGTGCTTCGAGCGAGGCCCATCCGGGGATCCGCCCCTCTCGCCCTAGCACGCCCTAGCTCTGCGACGTGGCGCCGGGATTGTACCGGGACCGGCGCCCCTGTTCCTCGGGAGGATTGACCACGGGGCGCGTGATCGCGGCATCGATCCCCCGGTTCAGCGTCAGCAGCGCCCGTCATGCGGGAGCGGACGTGCCAAAACGAAAGCGGGCCGCACCTTGAAGGTGGCGGCCCGCTCTTGGCGATGCACTCGTGGGCTACTCTTTGGCTTTCAAGCTTTCGCGGTTGCGAGCCGGTCCTTGGCTGGTCTTCCCTTCATCACAGCCAATTGTCAGAAACGCCATAGTTTGTCCGGCTCGTCCAGCTAAGTCACTGATCTGATTGGCCTGAGGAAAGCGCATTCGTATGGGGTTTGTCACTTGTTCGGGGGATGGTTTGTCTGGGGGCAGCAATTTGCTAAACGCGTGCAACGATGGAGGTCGACACGGGCATACGCGTCCTTGCAACGAATGCAGATAGGACGCGATTAATCAGTCGTACCCTGTCGGGAAAATGCTTCTACATGCCCCTATTCGCTGCAGAAGCGTGTTGGGTTGCAAGCTAGGCAGAGCCTGGGCGGAGCTGTCGCTTTGTGACCGTGCCGACGATCTTTCGAAGCTTCCATGGATGTCAGCGTCCGAGGCTACTTGGTGATCCTTACCGAGACCGGGTCGCTGCCGGGAAAACTCTCTTCCAGGGCCGCGTCGAGTTTGTCGTGCAGTCGGTCCTGCCTGTTCTCGTCCAAGTGCCTGTCGGTGTTGGGCCGTGGTGGAGCCGCAGGCCTCATGGCGAGCCGCCGCGCTTCGGCAGCGCGGCTCACCGCGTCGTAGACGAGGAAGCCGAGGCCGCCCAGGATCAGGAGCACCGGCAACGGGTTGGTGCGGGCAGCACCAACGAACCGGTCCGTGTTCCCGTGCAGGGTACGGGCTCGCCACTCAGGGTTCATCAGGTTGGCGGTGGCCCCAGAGAAGTTGAGGCGTGACTGCAGACTGTCGAGCGTCCGGTCGAGCTTGCTCCGGCTCGCCTCAACCTCATGCTCCAGATCGTCGGCTGACTTCGTCATTCGCTCATGCGCTCCGTGATGATGCCGGCATCCTGCCGGACCTGCCGCCCGGTTCGGGTTGGCTCCAACCCGGAGATGGAGACCTTGCTTCGGCCCCAGAGCGCGAGGCCCAAGGCGATGACCGCGAACACCGCTCCGACGATCAGGGCAGCAAGCGCCTCAGAATGCAGCAACACCGCCAGCCCCTTCACCAGGGCCAGGATCAGCACCAGGAACATCGTCAGCGCGAACACGCCCGCCGCTATGAACAGGCTGAGCGCGCGGGTGAGGTGATGCAGGCTCTCGCCCATCTCGGTGCGGAAGAGGGCGATTTCCTTGGACACGAGGTCCTGCGTCTCGCGAACCGCGTCACCGACCAGGGTGGCGGTACTCCGGGGCTCTGGCTGGGCCATGGCGTGCCTCACACGTCCGGGGTGGGGAAAACATCAGCTGAGACAACGGCGCGCGACCGTGGGATCGGCCGCATCTCCGAGGCCCGAAACAAGCGGAAGAGTGCAAAGCCAGCGAGCGCGGCAGCGGCCACTGTGACCCCGGGGCGGCGGCGGACGGCGGCCTCGACCTCGTCGTAGATCTCAGCGAAGGTGCGGCGGGAGATATCCCCTGCGAGTTCCTCGACACCCTCAGCGGCATTGTCGAAGAAGGCCTTCACGTGCGGGTAGCTCGCGAAATCGGATCCGCTCCCTCGGATGGCCTCGGCGGCGTCGGAGACCGCCCGAGCCACGTCCGTCTTGCGCTTCTCCGCATAGCCCGTGGCCTGCCCCCGGATCGCGTCAGCGAACCCGAGCCGCTCCTCATGATCCGCGGCCTCGGACGCAGGTCTTGGATCCCGGGCGATATCGCTCATCGAGGCTTCTCCTGACGCAGGTCGGCAACCGTGGAATGCGACAGGGAACGGCGGCCGGGAGGCATCGTTCCGCACCCCGGCCTGGACGGCATCTCTCCAGCGGTGCCGATCTCACCTGATCCGCGTTGATGCCCCGGCAAACCCGCAGCGAGCGGGCACAACGGAGGCGTGCCACCATGGACGAGAAGCGCGTGACCGGTGAGGTCAAGAAGGCTGCTGGTAAGGTCGAGGGCGCGGTCGGAGACCTAACCGGGGACCGGAAGACGAAGGCAGAGGGCCAAACGACCGAGCTCAAGGGCACGATCGAGAACCTTGTGGGACAGGCGAAGGCCGCCGCTGGGCAGATCGCCGGCCAGGCAGCCGGCCTGGCGCAGGACGCGCTCAAGCAGGGCCGCGAGCGCATCCCTGGCGCGGACGAAGCCTACCGACGCGGCAACGAGGCGGTCAGAAGCTACGCCTCGGAGACTCCCATCGGTACGATCCTGGTGGCCCTGGGCGCCGGGTACCTGCTCGGCTTGCTGATCCACGGCCGCGACTGAGGCTTCAAAACGGATGCAGGCCGCAGCCTGCATCCGCTTGGCGCCGTCGACTGACCTGGCTGCGTCGAGGGCCACCGCCTGGACGCATCGGACGCGGAGTGCGATGCAGACCGGCGTCTTCGACTAGATTTCCACGAGGCGTTGAGGTCCTTCAGCTCAAGAAGCTCAAAGCCGTCATGGCGCCCGTCATCGTCGCGGTCGAAGCAGCAAAACCGAAGAACGCCAGCAACAATGACGGAGGTGCGACTTGGTTGTTGCTTGCAGCGTTCATCGGGTTACCCATCCGTTGCACTCCGTATGTCGGTATGTGCTCGCAACGCAGGGCAAACCGCCAAGGTTCCGAGGCTTGCGGACGCATCGCATGACCGGAAGCGGTTCGGTAGCTGGACGGCTTCTTGAAGAGCTCCGCGCGCTTGTCCGAGCCGTTCTGGGCCGGGGAGCGCGACGAGCAGCAGGACGGTGATCAGGGCGAGGCGATGGGCCATGGCGGTAAAACCGGACTGACGCTTCCTGGTTCAGGCCACGACCCCTGGAGGCGACGCCCGGTGCTCGATGTACCGGACCTGGCTCTTGCGCACTCGCCGGTGCGGGTCACTGGGACTGCTTCGCAAGCGCCGCGTGAAGATCCCTCCAGTTATGCAGAAGCGCCCGACCCTTTTCGTGAAAGAGCACACCGGCTGGTGTCAGTTCGCCGGTACGTCGCACGCGAACGACAAAGAATGGGTGCCCGCCGAACGCGAGCTCCACACGATCCACGGCGTGCATGACGACGGCGCGGCTGACGCCGAATTCAAGGGCGGCTCGCTCCAGCGCACCACGGCCCGACCGCGCGGCTTCGTCGACCGTGCGCCATGCGATCTCGATGTCATCCAGGGAGATGCGAGTGCCCATCCCGCCAGCGTGGACGACCTTTCTTGGGAAATTGCCAACGGCCGTGGCCCTTGTTGGCGGATTGCCAACAAACGAAGGTCGGCTTGAGCTGGCACCCCACCGATGGGCCGAGATCGCCTTTGTTGGCAATCCGCCAACAAAGGTCTTGGAGTGCTCTGCCGCCTGTAATTCGACTGGACTCGTCCCGGAACGCTGCTGCCCCGACGAAGGGCGGCGGCAGACCGCAAGTGCGGCTCAGCTTGATGTGCGAGAGGGTTAGCTGCGTCGCTTGGTTTCAGGCCACGTCAGAATCAACTGCCAACCGGCGCCGTCCGACGAAGGGTGACGTCGAACGCGCCGACATCCATGCATCGAGGAAGGCGCCGAGGTGGGAGCGGCGCGCTCGCTGCGCGTCGAGGTATTCGATCAGGCTCTCGACCGCCGCATCATGGTTCGCTGCGCAGGTGCGCCCGGTCAGGAACGCCCAGCGGAGGTAGAGGATCGACAGGTTCAGGCAGTCCGTCTCGCAATAGGCACGAACGCGCTCGATTTCGCCGGTCTCAATCCAGGACGCGACCTTCGAGCCGTGCGCACCAAGCTTCCCGGGCGCGCCCACGAGGGCCGCTCCCTCATCCAGGGTCAGGCGGGACGAGGCGCCGAAATCCGCCATCGCTTCCATCAGGTCCGCGTGCCAGTCGAGGGCATACCGGTGACCGTATCCGGCCCACTTGGTTCCCCTCTGGAACCAAGCCGGGGCGGCGATGCCGTGCATCATCGACCGGAGCAGTAGCGTCGGGACGTCGAAACTTCTGCCGTTCCAGGTCACGAGGCGGTAACCGCCGGACTCGAAGAAGCGCCAAAAGGTTCTCAGCAAGCGCGCCTCGTCCCAGCCCGGCTGCCCGCCGCTGCGGCAGCACCTGAATGCGTACGCCTCCGTTCCGGTGACCTCGTCTCGCCTGATCCCAGCTTCAACGAAGGAGATGGCCGTGATCCTGTGCCACGCCGTCTTCGGGAATTTCTCTGGGGGCCAGTCTGGCGGCACCAGGACCGTGTCCGGAACCGTCTCGATGTCGAGGACCAAGAGGGAGTCGTTAGGTACGGGCTGGTTGGCAACCCGCGACCGCGCAAGCGGCGCTAGGGCGGGTCTCGGAAAGGAAACTGTCTCACTACTCTTACGGTCGAACAGCGCTGGGCCTGGGGTGCCGGTCTGAGCTTCCTGGCGCCGGCATAGAGACGGCGCGGGCAAACTGTTCGCAGAAGTCTGAAGCGGCATCGGGGGCTACTCCACGTTGTGTCGGGTTTCCGCGCCGGGCGCCGAACCTGATCCCGGCTGATGGCGAAGCGGCTCGCCAGAGAGGGACGAGCGCGAGGGGCGTCGCCTGCGGGTAGGCCGTGCCTTGCCGGCGACGAGTGCCCTGACCTCCGCATCCTCCAGATAGCCCTTCCGGAACAAGGCCTCGGCGAGACGCTCCAAGGCGAGCCGTTCGGTGCGCATCAGGTCGAGCGCCCGCTCGTAGGCTGCGCCCAGTCGCGCCTGCACCGGCTTAAGGAGCCAGGGCATGCGCGCGATATCGACCTCGTCGCCGCTCCCCACGCTGACGAGCGGTAAGTCCGACGAGAAGCCCCAACGCGCCTCCATCATGCCGGCGCAGCGGGTCGCTACCGCGAGGTCACCGGCCGCTCCGGCCGACACGTCCCCGAGCATCACCTCCTCGGCGGCTCGGCCGGCGAGCGCGAGAACTAAAAACGCCTCGAAATCGTCCTCCGTCCCCACGCCGACGGCTGCATCGACGTTGACCTCGGCGAGCCCACCCGTTTCCTGGACGGAGAGGGAAACGGAGTTGGCCTTGGCGCCGATCACCGAGGCTAGGCCATGCCCGGCCTCGTGCACCGCAGCGCGCAGGCGCACTGCTTCGCCGAGCGATGGCCTCCCGTCCCGAACGGCAGCGGCGAGATCGCCGACGGTCAAAGCCGTGTCTGTCCGCCTGCGCGCATAGCCGCGTGCGCGCCGCACGAGCACCTCGACATCAGCGCCGGTCATGCCGCGGGCCTGCATGGCCAGAGGCCTTAATTCCACCTCGGGAAGATCCTTGCCGAGATAGTGCCGCATGATCGCGGCAAGGTCGTCGGTACTTGGCAGGTCAATGTGGATGTGGCGGTCAAGGCGGCCGGACCGGCGAAGCGCTGGATCAAGCCGGTCCGGGTGGTTGGTGGCACCAATAACCACGATGCCCTCACGGGAAACCGCGCCGTCGAGATGCTCCAACAAAGCATTGACGACTTGGCTACTGTAGTCGCGATGATTTTCTGGGAAAGTATTCCTGTCGCCGAAGCTATCGATCTCGTCGATCAGTGCGATGCATGGTTCCCGGCGCGCATGCTCGAAGAACTGCCGCATGGCTGCGAGCGTGTGCCCGAGGTGCCCGTCCCTCGCGGATTGCCACTGGCCCAGGGAGCCTGCGAGCAACGGCAATTCGGTGCTTCGGGCCAGGGCGAGTGCGAATTGGGTTTTTCCACAGCCGGGAGGACCGCTGAGGAGCAGGGCGCTCTCGCACGCCCGAAAGTCTAACTCGCCTGCTCTCCACCGCCTCAGGTCGTCGGCTAGGGCGATCCCCCATGCACGGGCGGCGCCATAGCCGTGCAAGCCTTCGAGCCGGGGCCCCGGCTCGACGTCACGGTGCTTGGCGCTCAGAACGGCCTCCAGCCGGCTCAGCGCCTCCTCGGCTCCTCGGCGGGCATGAAGGGAGAGGCGCAGGTCGGACGGGTCGCAGGCGGCGGCGAGCCGCTCGTTGAGGTGACGCGTCGGAAGTGTGCCCGTGATTGCCTCGATGGCGAGCGCGACTGCGCGCGGGTCCATTGCACCGACCACGACATGGAACTCGGCTGCACGCACGAGATCGGCCGGCAACAGGCGGACGGGATCCGGGGCGATGCCGACAACGGCATGGCCGAATTGGACCGCATCACCGACCGCTTCGTTGCCCCTTTCGGCCCGATGCGTGCTCGTCAAAGAGCCGTCGCGCGCAAAGATCACCGCCTCGCGCTGCTCGGGCGTGCTGTAGCCGCTCCCTGCCGTATCCCCGTTCCGCGTCGAGCAAGCTTGGCCCAAGGCGCACACGCGGATGACGCGCTCCACCGATCCCGTCCAGTCGGAAGAGGGCACCGCGACCGATACCACCGGGGCGCCGCGCCTGAGGGAAAGGAGCAGCCCGTCCTGGGCGTCAATGGCCCGTGCCAGCATCACGGCTGCGGCAGCGAGGTCGGGCCGCAGCGCGGGCGGCGTCCTCGCCTCCCGCTGGTCGGGTAGCCCCAACAAGCCATCCAGGTCGTCGAGGGGCATGGCTGGTTCGGTGCGATCCTGGCCCGCTTCGCGGCGAAGGAGGTCGATGAAGGTCCGTGCGAGGGCATCGGACCCCTGGGGAGCAGCACTCATTCGCAACCTCCTTGGCGGACCCGGACAAGCTTGGGACGTCGATGCTGCGAGCGTCGGCTGCTCGCGGCCTCGTTGTGATGACGTCGGCTCGGCCCGCGCGTCGTGGGACGCGGGCGGCGCGCCCCTGGGTCCCCATGTCGTGTCAGGACGGGACCATCGGGCAGCTGCTCGCCGAACATGCGAAGTGCGAGGTCGATGATGACAGGGGCTGTCGCGTCACCCTCCCAGGCCCTGAGGATCAGGTTGCCCATGATGACGTCGGTCAGAGGCGACCAGGTGCGCGCTCGGTGCAGATGGTCGATGGCCACGGCGGCCGAGGCAGCGGGATCTCCGTCCCGGGCAGCTCTCCAGCGACGCTCGTGCAGGATCTCGGTCGCGGAGATGAGTTGCGCCAGTTGGCCAGCTTCCCGCCCGTTGATCGCAATCGGGTTCCAGGAGCGCCAGAGCGCCAGCACATTATCGCTCACGCGGCGGCTGCATCGAGCCCGCCTGCAGGCCACATCGGGCCGACATGGCGTCCTGCGGCCCCCAGGGTGATGTTCGTGAATATCCATGCACTCCTCCGCACAAACGCCGTCGGCATCAAGGCCGGAGACGGATTCCGATTGAGTCTGAGGTCTGACTCGGTCGCGCGCGCCCGAAGTCAGGCGTCCACCACAAGGGACGGTTTGAACCGCAGGTCGCCTTGGGGGCCGCCCCGGGGGGTTCGCCACGACCCTCGTGCGGCCGATGACGTAGTCGACCGCCTTCGGAACGTTCCCGTGAACCCAGAGGCCTGGCGCCCCCCAAGCGTCCATGACGTCTTCGAGGTCGGAGGCAAGGGAGGCGGCGACCCAGCCATCTTGGAACCAGCCAGGCCAGTCCGGCGGCAGGGAATGCCGTGAAGGTCCATGGCAGGTCAGCACGATGGCGCGGTCTCCCCGCCTCACGCCGGTCACAGGGGCCTTCGGCGGGCTCGCATACCCAAGTGCCTGGTAGCGGATGGTGGCGAGGGCATCCTCGACGTAGGCCCGCGAGCGGGCATGGGCGGCGAGGACATCAAGTGGCGACAACAATCGGTCCCGCCGTAGCATGATGCGCTCGCCATCAGGCCAGCCGTGCCGGGCGTGGACCCGGGCGAGCTTCCCCTGGAACGGCCCTTCCAAAGCCCAGTCCGTCCACATCGTGGCGCCGACCACGAACACGCCGCTCCCGTCCGAGGCTTCGAAGCGGAATGCGTCGTCGGATAGCAGGTGCAGGCCCAATTCACTGGCAAGTGCGCGTCCACGTGCGAGCGCCTCGACGAGCGGGATGTCAGACCAGAATTCGATATTGCCCGGGACGAAGATGACGGGACGGTGCCCCTGTCGGCCATCGAGGGCTGCAGCGAGCCAACGGAGGGAAGCGTCTAGGCCGGCGGCGATACCCCCGGCGACAAGGATGGCGTCGAACGACGGAAGCGGATCTGGCAGGGCGAACGCTGGGTCAAGGTCGACCCTGAGGTCGGATAGGATCCACAAGCGTGCCGGAGACCGCGCAACCGCCTCGTTCTCCGGGATCAGGTCGGCTTGGCCGGTTCCAAACGAAGGAACCGGAGGCCGAAGGGGAGGGGTAGGCAGATCTGCTCGGCGTACTCGGGGGCGGAAAGGGGCCGGAAATGCGCGGTCACCGCATCTTGGCCCCGGCGTCGTGGGACCATCGCACCGCATCGCCGCGGTCGCCGGTCCCGGTACGGGACCCCTATCGCCGCGCAGCAATGGCCCGGCGGGATTGGAAGGCTGATTTGCCATGTGCCTCCATGGTCTTGCGACGGGTCACTGATGCGGGGGCGGATCTGGTGATGAGCCGTCAGGAAGGCACCTCGACGAGCAGGGCGGGATCGAAGGCTCGGTTCTCGTCCGAGTAGCCCTTGGGATTGCAGACGACCCGCGTCCGGCCGACGCGGTAGTCGAAACTCGTATGCGTGTGTCCATGGACCCAGAGGTCGGGTCCGCTGGCATCGATCAGGCTGTCGAGGCGGGACGCGAAGTAAGGGTTCAGGGGCTTGTCACGGTACTTGGGCGCCACCGAGCGGGCGCTCGGTGCGTGGTGCGTGACGACGATGCGGGCACGAGGCGTCCCGTCCGGACAGGCGGATGCCGCAAGGCCGGCTTCCAGGAAGCCCCTGGAGGCACGGTGGAGCGCCAGCGCGTCCTCAGGCCGGAAGCGCTGCCACGCGGGTTTATGAGTCCAAGCTATGCGGCGATGGTCGTTGATACCCCGGCGGGCCTCCTCCATCGAGGCGCGCACGAGATCCTCTCCGTCCAGGCTATAGTCGGTCCAGAGGGTGCAGCCGAAGAACGAGACGCCGTCGATCTCGACGGTGTCGTTTTCCAGGAAGTCGATGCCCAGGTTCCGGGCTGCGGCTCGGCCCAACCGAAGCTCGTCGTCATTGGCCGTGTGGTAGAATTCGTGGTTACCTGCCGTGAACACCACTCGCATGTGCGGGCGCACCACGGCAGCAAGCCACCCGATGCTGTCGACAAGTCCCTCTCCTACGTCGCCGGCCACGATGGCGACATCAGCAACCGGGATCGAGGACGGCGTCCAGGGTAGCCCGACATCACGGTGGAGGTCAGAAAAGATCCAGCACCTCATGGCGCCTCCAAGGTTCCAGGGATCGGCGTCTAGGGTGTCTTGAGCGAAGCCGGCCGTGGGCGAGCCGCAGGCATGCCCCAGCCCATTAGGGCTTGCCCACGCGAGGATTATGTATTGCGAGGTTCGGACGTCGGATCCATCAATGGATCTCGTGCCGCGAAGGGCCGTCTATTGCAGGCGGCCAGGACCACCGGCAGCAGCCGGGATGCGCAGCGCGTAAAAACGGCTCAGGGTTCGAGCCCAGGTGGCGTTATCTGTCATGATAACCTGGCTGGTGCGCACAGGCCGGCCCATCGGGATGTTCGGGTGTTCGGAGACCGAGCCTGTCAAGCAAGGCACGACCGTGATTTCGGAATTCCAGTTGTCGAGGATGGGAGCGCCGGCGAGGTCCGCCGGGGTCGGTCCGTGCCCGGCCTCGATCGCGTCGAGGTCATCGGCGAGTTCGCGCAGCCGCTCGGGGAATGAGCGCTCATCAACACACGCCGATACTCGTTCAGTCTCCGACAGTGCATCTGTCGCGGGGCCCGACACGCTGGTGGCGAACGGGTCCGCTGCAACCTTCCGCAACACAGCCAGAAGGTGGTGGCCGGTTCGCAGGGCGCGTGACCTCGGATGCCTTGTAGTGAGCGCGGTCGCTTCTGAGCGGCTGAGTGCTCCCTGTACGACAGGCAGGACGCGGGTTGTTTGGCCGCAGCGCGCCATCGCGGCAGCGAATGACGCGGCGGCTGGTCCGCCGCCGGAGCGGCGACACCCGAGGTACCATGCTGGCGCGGCCGGTACGAGGTGAGCATCATCCGCCCCAAGTGCCGCTGCGGCGCTCTCGTCCAGAGCATACGGACCGACGGTGATGACCCGAACGTCGATCCCGCACCGGATCGCGGGGGAACGGAAGTCAGCGGAGGCGAGGTCTAGCACGATGTGCCGCGCAGGTGCCTGAGCGCCTGAGACAGTGGCCGACAAGTCGACGAGGGTGGCCCCTTCGGCCACCTCTAGGCCGGAACCTTCGAGCTCGGTAACGGACAGCGGGCTCAGCTCGGCGGAACGGATCACGATGACAGGTTCGCCTGCCGCCGAGAGTGCATGGGCGAGGATCAGCGCGGCGTGAGTGGCATCGGTGTGAGTACCGGAACCGGTGAAGGCGATAATCAAGCGGGTCACCTCTCGCAGTCACGAACGGCCACTCGCCCCACCAGGAATGAACTGGTCAGGCGAGAGTAATTTGCCGAATTTTGGGTGAGCGTGAATTATATGCTGGAGATTGCAGCCTTGTCCAGCATGGATAGCCCCCTCAAGCTGGTGAGCGAACGTCGATGGTTAACAGCGTCGGCTATTTGTACTTAGGTACATCCCGCTAGTGGTCGAAATCTAACGGTTGGTACCGTCCGCTTCCGACCCTTAGCAGTCCCTGGGAAGGTTCGCTCTCAGGCTGCTTGTTGAAACAGAGACTACAACAGGTTCGGGCGGCTTTCCGCCCGTCCGCTTTCTGACGAGTCTTCTGCAAAGCGTATGCTGACAGTCGCGCGATCACAAATTCAAGCAGTCCCACACTTCGCGCCGAATGAATGATCGGTCGCGAGTGGTTTCCAGATATTAAATTATCATACAGCGTTTTCGGGCACCGGGGCTCCGAGCTAGCTCATCGAACGATACCCAGTCGATCTGTCAGGATTTCGGTCTTTTTCCGCTTCTGCGCACAGGCGTTTTGGCAACGGCATTGAAAGCTATTGAACATGAAAATATCGCCCGTGTCTTCCTGTGCCAGATATCAGCCAAGGTAGTTGAGCCAGCTTTTTATTCGCAAAAGGATGCGCCGAACAACCGCCACCGGCGCGAGGTGCTCTGTGTAGATGGCAACCTGTGCTGTAGATCCTGCAGGAAGTTGGTAGTCCGAGAGATTATCGGCGATATCGATCCGTCACTGGTCGCTCCTCGGTGCGGGCGGGAAGAGGGTCGTCCAATCCCGCTTCATATCGACCACGGTCCAACCGCGTTGCGCTGCCTCGTCCAGGGCCTCGTCGAGGCGTCCGACATGGGACTGGCGGTCGTACGCGTACTCGCGCTCGCCATCGGTGTGATGGACCAGCCCGAGGAAGCGCGGTCCCGCCCCGCCGGCCGTCCATTCCAGCATCTGCTGGTCGCCGTCCGAGTTGCCGAAGGCAAGGATCGGCCGGCGCCCGATGAAGCGGTTGATGCCGGCGGGCTTGCCGGGCCCGTCATCGACGAACTCGATCCTCGGCTCCTTGATGAGCTCCGGCGTACCGTCCTGCGCGAGCCGGAACCTGGTCAGCCCGGACGATCCGACGACCTGCTCCGGCGGTATGCCGTAGGCCCGTTCGGCGAAGACCCGCATGAACTCGACGCCGCCGCCGGAGACGATGAAGGTCTTGAAGCCGTTGGCGCGCAGATATGCCAGGAGCTCCAGCATGGGTTGGTAGACCAGGCTGTCGAAGGGGCGGTCGAAGCGCGGATGGCGTGCGGTTCGGAGCCAGTCCGCGACCGTCTGGTTGAACGCCTCGGTCGTCATGCCGGAATGGGTCGCCTCCACGATCTCGACGAGGCCCCTCTCCCCGGAGGCTGCGACCGCCTTCGGGTCGCCCTCAAGGATGCCCTTGAAGGGCTGCGTGTCCTTCCATTCGGGATGCCGGGGCGCGAGGGCCTTCACCC
This sequence comes from Methylobacterium soli, assembly GCF_008806385.1. Lineage (GTDB taxonomy): Bacteria > Pseudomonadota > Alphaproteobacteria > Rhizobiales > Beijerinckiaceae > Methylobacterium > Methylobacterium soli. The sequence continues at coordinate 54,655 of NZ_VZZK01000027.1, read as the reverse complement.
GGTCGAAGGCGAAGGCGCCCTGGAAGTAGAAGGGTTGCTCGACCCAGAGGGTGCCGTCGTTGTCGAAGGTCGCGATGCGCTCGGCGGGAGGGACGTGATCGGGGCCGCCCTGGTTGGTGACGCGTCCGACGAAATCCGTGATGGACCGCTTGGCGACTCCCTCGTTCCAGGAGGGCAGCGGATCGTCCTGCGCCTCGGCGCCCGAAGGGCGAAAGACAGCCAGGACGAGAACCGCCATGGCCCCTCCCATCAAAATGGTCCGGCGTCCGACGGTCCTTCCTCGACGTGGCATGGCATGCTCCATGAAGCGGGCACGATGGGCGGTACGGACGCGATGCGGCCCCTGGACCGTGCGTCACCGCCTCGACGGGGACGCGCTCGGCGACGGCGAGCTGGGCGAAGACACGACGTCTCAGCGGATGCCGGGTGATCCGCTAGACGGCTGCGCCCGCCCCCTGACGGAGCGAGCGAACCGCTATCCTCAGTTGGAGCCGGAAGACCTCAGTTGTTCCTCGATCTTGCTGAGGTTGAACGAGCCTGGGGATTGGCTGGGCGGGTAGTCCTTCATGGTCGCCAGAAACTTGGCAGCCAGCGCCTGGATTGGCACGGCGACGAAGGCGCGCTCCATGAACCAATCGTTGTAGGTGTTCGAGTTATGCTGCGACTTCTCGAACGGGTCGCGGCGAAGGTTGAACAGCAACGGGGCGCGGAGTTCGACGAAGGGCTCGCGCCAGACCTCGAAGGCGTGCCCGCGATTTTCCAGGAACACCACCTTCCAGTCCTGCCAGCGGGCGGCGACGATCTGGCCGTCGTCGTTGACGTACCAGAACTCATTGCGTGGGGATTCCTTCGCCTTCCCGCTGAGATAGTCGATCATGTTGTAGCCGTCGGGATGTGCCCGGTATCTCCGGCCTGCGAAGGTATCGCCCTTCATCAGCCGTTCCTTGACGTCCGGCATGCCGGCGAGTGTCAGGAACGTGACCATCCAATCCTCGTGCGCCACGATGCCGTTGAGCGTGCTGCCGGCGGGAAAGTGGCCCGGCCAGCGCACGAAGGCCGGGACGCGATAGGCGCCCTCCCAGTTGGAGTTCTTCTCGCTTCGAAACGGAGTGGTGCCGGCATCCGGCCAAGCATTGTAATGCGGACCGTTGTCGGTCGAATAATACACAATCGTATTGTCCGCGATCCCGAGATCGTCGAGCTTCTTGAGGAACAGCCCGACATGCGCGTCGTGCTCGACCATCCCGTCCGAGTATTCGTCCTGACCTGAGGTGCCGCGGTGCTCGGCCTTGACGTGCGTCCGATAATGCATGCGCGTCGAGTTGAACCAGCAGAAGAACGGGGCGGCCCCCTTCGCCTGCCGCTCGATGAATTCGAGCGCGGCGGCGGAGGTCTCGTCGTCGATGGTCTCCATGCGTTTCTTGGTCAGCGGACCGGTATCCTCGATGGTCTGCCCACCCTTCCCGTCAGCCTTGGTCCTGAGGACGCCGCGCGGACCGAATTTCTTCAGGAACTCGGGGTTCTTCGGGTAATCGAAATTCTCCGGCTCCTCGGATGCGTTCAAGTGGTAGAGGCTGCCGAAATACTCGTCGAAGCCGTGCATGGTCGGCAGGTGGGCGTCCTGGTCGCCGAAGTGGTTCTTGCCGAACTGACCGGTGGCGTAGCCCTTGTCCTTCAGCAGTGCGGCGATGGTCGGATCGCTCGCCTGCCAACCCTGCTTGGCACCGGGAAGGCCGACCTTGGTCATGCCGGTGCGCACCGGCACGGTGCCCCCGAGGAAGGCCGCCCGGCCGGCGGTGCAGCTCTGCTGGCCGTAATAATCGGTGAAGGACACGCCCTCCCTAGCGATGCGGTCGATGTTCGGCGTCCGGTAGCCCATCATGCCGCGGCTGTTGTGGCTGATGTTCCAGGTGCCGATGTCGTCGCCCCAGATCACCAGGATATTCGGCGGCCGGCCGGAGGAGGCCGTGGGTTGCTGCCCTTGCGCGACGGCCGGCACGGTCCTGGCAGCAGTGGCGGCGAGCGCGGTCCCGCCGAGAAGGATCATCCGCCGGCTGAGGTCCGAACAGCTCCCGCCACCCTGCTTCTCACCCGTCGGCACCGTGTGATTGCTCATATGATCCTCCTCGTCACGCATTGGGGTTCGAGAGGGTCGGTGAGGCGATGACCGGATGCCGGGCCGCCGGGCGGTCGCCTCGCCGCGGGCTTACTCCGCCGGGGCGGGTGGCGTCAGGCCGGTGACTTCGGCCGAGGGCGTCTCGCTGATCCAGCGATACAGGATGCCGCCCAGGGCCCCCCCGAGGACCGGGGCGACCCAGAACAGCCAGAGCTGCGCGATGGCCCATCCCCCCACGAACAGGGCGGGCCCCGTGCTGCGGGCCGGGTTGACCGAGAGGTTGGTGACCGGAATGCCGACGAGGTGGACCAGGGTCAGGCAGAGCCCGATGGCCAGCGGCGCGAAGCCGACCGGCGCCTTGCCGTGGGTCGCCCCCATGATGACGAACAGGAACATCATGGTCAGGACGACCTCGGCCAAGAGGCAGGAGACCAGCCCGTAGCTCCCGGGCGAGTGCTCTCCGTAGCCGTTGGCCGCGAAGCCCTTCGCCAGGTCGAAGCCCGGGGCCCCACTGGCGATGGTGTAGAGCACCGCCGCGCCGATGACGGCCCCGACGACCTGAGAGGCGATGTAGGGGCCGATGTCCTTGGAGGGGAACCGGCCGCCCGCCGCGAGCCCGACCGTGACCGCTGGGTTGAGGTGGCAGCCCGAGACGTGACCGATGGCGTAGGCCATGGTGACCACGGTCAGCCCGAAGGCGAGGGAAACACCGACGAGGCCGATGCCGACCTGTGGGAAGGCGGCCGCGATCACGGCGCTGCCGCAGCCCGCGAAGGTGAGCCAGAAGGTGCCGATGGCCTCGGCGGCGCACTTACGGATGTCCATGGAAGCCTCCTATGCCTAGGCAGGGCAGCGGTCCCAGAAGCCCTGCGTCCGCGAGGAATCGGTGTAGAACCAGCAGTAGCCAGGCGCCGGGGGGGCGCCGGCCCAGGCCGCAGCCGTCGCCGCGCCGACGAAGCCGATGGCGGCCCCCGCCGCGAGGGCGCCGCCTGCGGGCCACCAGGCACCGCGGGGCCGGTAGACGCCACCGACCACGACGTTCCGGCGCACCACGGCCCCGCCCCGCCGGGCATATCCGCCTGCCATGCCGCGGCGCTGCACGCCGCCCCCGGCGAAGCCGGGACGCTCGACGCGTCCGTAGCCGCCCATCCGACGGCCGGCGAAACCGCCCCGGACCCCGCCCCGAAACGCATGGCGCCGGGCAACGAGCTCGACCGTGCTGTCCGGGAGGGAGCCGAAGATAGCCCCTGAGCCAAGGGGAACCGCCTGGACCGGCTCTTGCACCCCCGGCAGAAGGAACACGACGGCCGCAAGGCACAGTGCACGGTACCGAACCCGCATCGCCACCTCCCTGGAGAATAGGCGCCCGGCGAAGTCAGTCCCGCCTGCCGCGAAAGCTTCGAACCTTAACTTGGCGCAACCCTAGAAGATGATTTGCGGCAGGACCATCGGGCGAAACCCTAAGCGGCTCTTGAAAATTACCTGAGACGGGCCGGGAATTACCCCTAGGGCTCCACCAGCTTGTTGCGCACGGCGTAGCGGACCAGGGCGGCCGTCGATTCCAGGCCGAGCTTGTGCATGGCGGAGGCCCGATGGCTCTCGACCGTCTTCAGGGTGACTTCGAGGGCGACGCTGACTTGCTTGCTTGAGTTGCCCTCGGCGATGAGCTGGACCACCTCGCGCTCCCGGCAGGTCAAGGTGTCGAGTTGAGAGCTCTCGCCCGGATGGGCGAGATAGTGGGCGAGCAGCGCCTCGTTTACGCGCTCCGTGAAGTAGGGCTGGTGGCGGGCAAGCGCGTCGACGGCGGCGATGAGGTGCTGGTCGGCATCCGACTTGAGGAGGTAGCCGCGCGCCCCGGCACCCAGCACGTCACGCACCAGGGCGTCGCTCTCGTGCATGGTGTACACGAGGACCTCGGTGTGCGGACTGGCTTCCCGGATCCGTCGGGCCAGTTGGGACCCGTTCATGGCCGGCATCGAGTAGTCGATGACCGCCACGTCTGGCTTGTGCGCTGCGGCGAGTTCGATGGCCTCGGCCCCGGTGCCCGCCTCGGCTAGGACCTCGAAGCCGTCGCGTCCTTCCAGGATGGCTCGGACGCCGCGTCGGACGGCACTATGGTCGTCGACGATCAGGATGCTCACAGTCACGAGATGACGACCTCCCGCGTGGCTCCCGGGCATGCCGAACGCCCGTCGCCCCGGGATGGGCGGCGGGCCTGTGTCCTTGCGCCATCGGGCGCCTTCCGCTCGCGATCCGCAAGCCTTGGTGCCCCAGCTACGATCACCCACCTGAAGGGTCGCAGGTTCCCTTCAGGACTTCGTTACCAGCGACCTGGGCTCCGCTGCCGCCTTCGGCGGTGCAACCCAGAGCGGAAACGAGACCTCGAAGAAGCCGATGGTGCCCTGGAAGCGGTTCTCCACCTCAACTTCGCGCAAGACCTTCAGGCGGGCGGTAACCGGGATCTTGCCGAGCTCACCCGTGACGGCGATGGTCCCGCCCACCGCCGTCACCCGGCCCTTGAACGGGCCGAGCCGGGCGCCAGGTCCGCTATCGCCGGTGAACTGCTGGTAGTGCGAGGCGATGACGCCGACCGAGACTTCCTTGGATAGGTACTTCGAGGCCGACACGTCGACGTGGAACTCGTCGCCCGTGTTGTAGCGCGTCGCCGGGTTGGTGCCGTTGAGTGTGAACCCGGCCGCGGCGGAGAGCTCGATGCCGAGGGCCGGATCGAGGTAGGTGGCGCCGGCCGAGATGTCGCCGATGTAGCGGTTCAGCGCGACGTTGGAGAGCTGCCCCGGCTCGTAGCCGCCGGCCGGGATGCTGAGCACCCCGGCCAGCTTCCAGTGCCAGTTGCCGGAATGCCATCCGAGGCTGGCCGACACGATGGGATCACCCGGATTGAAGGTGCTGTCACCCACCGATGCTCCAATCGGGCGGCCGAACGCCTGGTTGATGAGGGGGCCGTTGAGGAGGACGCCCGCACGGACGGCAGGCTCGCCGAAGGGCATGACGAAGGCGAAGGCGAGGTCACCGCCAAGGATCTGGACCGGAGTGACCCACAGCGCCGTCGCGAAGTCGGCCACGAGGTTCACATTGACGTTGGCGACCACGTTGCCGCCGATCTGGGTCTGCCGGTTCGCCCCGACCTTGCCGCTGTAGAAGTAGGTCGTGCTGTCGAAGTAGAGGCCAGGCGGGGGAACGATGCCGCCGAGCGGCACAGCCTGCCCCTCGATGTAGAAGCTGAGCCCGCCCTCCGCCGCTTGCGCCGCGGGAGCGAGCGAGGCCGCGGTCGCCAGGACCATGCCGCCGACGAGGTGACGCGTGAGGGGCCACATGTCTGCCTCCGGGTTGTGGCTCGGGCTCCAGGGTCTCCGACCGGCCTGTGGGCGGCAATTGGGGGAAACCCTCAGTCGCCACAGTAAAAACCCTGAGAAGCTGTTATTGTGTGGGTCGATGTATTCCGGAGACAGTGTCAGCAAGGGCTATTGGTGACTGCCATCGATGGCGGCTCACAACCGCGCGTTTAGGCGCAAGTTTATGAATGCCGAAGACGTTTTGGTGCTCCTGCTTCGATAGGGAACTTACGGACGACTGACAGAGGCCAGCCGGCATACCGGGGCGAGGGTCACCAGGACGGGGCGTGGCGGTGCCGGCGCGGAGGGAAATCCTTGGAACCGAATCCGGGCGGACAGGATGGTGGCGCCGCCTCGGCTAAGCGGATCGGGCATGCAAGCGGCTGGCTGCGTAAGGCGGGGTGGTCGCGCCAGGCGACCACGGTCGCATTCCTCTGGACGGGGTGGGCAGCCTGCGCGACGGCCCTCGTCGCCCCCGACAATCCTGTGGGCTCATGGGGGCCGCGACGCCGCGCTTTCCGCGGCGCGTGACGACGCCTCAAGTGCGGCGGCGTTCGCAGCCAACTCGGTCGGCAGCCGCCTCCGCGGTGCTGACCCCGATCCTACCCTGGTCGAGAGATCCTGCCGCCAGCCAGGCACCGAGCGCCAGGACAGCGAGCATCGTGCCTGCCCTTCGCCGTTTGGAAAGCCTTCCCAGATGCAAGGCGTCGAGTGGGACCGGTGTTCCGGCCGGCGGGGCCACGATGCCGCCTTCCTCCGACGGTGCGCGGATCGTCTCGGCCGGTGCCTACGTGCCAGTGCATGGGGCCGATCCCGTGAACTCTCGCGGCTTCGGCGTCCTGGGCGCTAGGCTGGTCGGCGCCCTCTCGGACGGCACCACTTGGCCGATTGGGTGGGTCATCGCCCTTGGAGGGCTCGGTCGTGCCGCCCGTGCGTTTGCCGTCGGACGGAGCCGCATCCCCATGAGTGGAGGATAGCAGTGATGTTTCGCTTTCCTGCCGGAGGGACCTCAAGGGATGCATCCCATGTCGCGACTGAGAGCGTCGCTCCGAGCGGCATATGCGTGCAGGATCCAACCCTTCAGGTCACCGGACTGAGGTTGCCGTCGACGTTGATCGAGGTTCCGGTCACGTAGCCGGCGAGGTCGGACGCCAGGAAGCACGCCACGTTGGCAAACTCCTGGGGCGTGCCGACACGGCCGAGGGGGATGCTGCGCGCCATCTCGGCCAGGAAGGCCGCGTAGGGCTGGCCGTCGTCCGTGTCGGCGTGGCGGCGGACCCACTGGTCGCTGTCGATCAACCCGACATGCAGGGCGTTCACGAGGATGCCGTGCGGCGCGCCTTCACCCGCCAGCACCTTGGTGAGTGCCAGCCCGGCCGCGCGCGAGACCGACGTCGGGGCCGAGCCGGCCTTGGGCGCCTTGGCCGCGGTGTTGAGCACGTTGATGATCCGTCCCCAACGACGCTCCACCATCCCGGGCCAAGCCAGTCGCGCGAGGCGGATCGCGGCGAACAGCTTAAGATCAAGGTCTGCCTGCCAGACGGCGTCCGTGATCGATGTGAAGGCGCCAGTCTGGGAGACGCCCGCGTTGTTCACCAGGATATCCACCCGGCCGAGCGCCTGCAGCACGTCATCGTAGGCTCCCTCCAACTCCTCCGCCCGTGAGACGTCGCAGGCGACGGTATGGACCCGCCCACGTGCGGTGGGCTCCACGAGCCGCCGTGCGGCCGCGAGCCCGTCTGGGTTGCGCGCCAGCATCACGACATCCGCACCGCTGGCGGCCATCCGGGTCGCGATGGCGAGACCAAGCCCCTTGCTGCCGCCCGTGACCACGGCAACGCGGCCGTCCAGCCTCACATCCATCGAACCTCTCCAGTGGTCCCCGCAGCCTACGTCGGGATAGCGTTATCGAGGATAGGGCTTGAAGTGCCAGGACGTGAAACGGCTGAGGGCCGCGCACGTCACGAAGCCGCAGGAAGTCAAGGTCGCTGCCGCGCGGGTCGCTGTCATTTGGTCCCGGAGGCCGCTTTCGGCCGTTCAGACGGTCACCACGATCTTTCCGACCTGCTCGTTGCTCTCCATGAAGCGGGTCGCCTCCACGATCTCGTCGAGCTTGAAGGTCTTGGCGATGACGGGCTTCAGCGCACCGGATGCCAGGCCACCGACGATGAACGCCTTGGCTTGCTCAAGCCGCGCCGGGTCCGTCGTGACCTCGAACAGCTGATAGCCCCGAAGGGTCAGGTTCTTGCCAAGCAGCGACAGGACCGGCACCGGCACGGCGCTGAAGTCGAGCGCACCGTACTGGAAAAAGATGCCGAGGAACGACAGCGCTTCGAGGATCTTCGGCACTTCCGGCCCACCCACGGGGTCGAAGGCGATGCGCGCGCCCTTGCCGCCGGTGATCGACTTAACCTCGGCAACGAGGTCCTGCTCCGCTGTCGCGATGACGTGCCGGGCGCCGGCCGCGAGCAGCGCGTCCCGCTTCGCGCCGCCCCGTGTCAACGCGACGGAGGCGCCGCCCAACATGTTGACGATCTGGATGGCGGCCAGGCCGACGCTGGACGAGGCGGCCCGGATCAGCACCACGTCGCCCGCCTGCATCTTGGCGATGTCGACCAGCGCTCCGTAGGCGGTGACGAACATCATCCAGGTGGCGGCTGCCTCTTCCCAGGACAGGTTGTCAGGGTGTCTCACCACGCCGAAGGCGGGTGCGTTCACCAGTTCGCCGTGCAGGCCGTACTCGCCGAGCATGAAGCACGGCACGACGCTGACCTTGTCGCTGACCGTGAGGCCCTCAACGCCGGGGCCGACCGTCTCGATGGTCCCGGCGGCCTCGTAGCCGGTGATGGCGGGAAAGGTCGGCTGGGTCACGTACTGGCCGGTCCGGAACATGACCTCGGCACGGTTTAGGCCCATCGCCTTTACGCGGATCTGGACCTCTCCGGCCTTGGGCGCCGGTACCTGGATGTCCTCGACCTTGAGGACTTCGGGGCTGCCGATCTCATGGAATCGTACGACACGCGACATGGATGTTCCTCGCTCTGTCATTGGGGGAACGACCCTTCAGGCGGCCTTGATCCAGGCCGGTGCCGCGGAGGTGCCCCAGCCGAGGAAGAACCCGAAGTGGATGTTGATCTCGCCGACCGGCTCCAGGTACCGGGCGTTGCTCAGCGGGCCGGCATCGACAGGCGCGAACCCGGCGGAGGAGACCACCCCCGAGACGGCCTCCTTCGCGGCCTCGTCGTCACCTGCGAGGAAAACCTGAACCTCCCGACCCCCGCGGGCCTCCGACGGCAGCAGTTGGGAGAAGATGGTGTTGAACGCCTTCACGACCCTCGCGCCCGGGACGAGCTTCTGGATCTCCTCGGCGGCGGAGGTGGTGTGCCCGACGGTGAGTGCCTTGTAGTCCGGCGTGATCGGGTTCGAGATGTCGACGACGATCTTGCCGGTGAGATCGCCTGCGCCCTTCAGGGCCTCCTCTGCCGAGCCGTAGTTCACCGCCAGGATGACGATGTCGGCGAGCTTCGCGGCCGCTTCGGAGCCGCCTCCCTGGGCACGGGGGCCGATCTCGGCGGCCAACGCGGCGGCCTTGGCCGGGTCGCGGTGGCCGATGGCCACGTCGATGCCCTTCGAAGCGAGAAGCCTGGCGAGGCCGCTTCCCATGTTGCCGGTACCGATGATCGCGATGGTCATGGTCGTAACTCCCCGGATGCCTTGCCCTGCGGCGTGGTGGGAGTTGTGGGCCTTCACTGATGAGGGATAAATCGCAATCGAGCGCACACACCTGAAACAACGGGTTTCAAATCATGGACCGTATCGCGAGCATGGCCGTCTTCGCCAAGGCCGTGGAAGCAGGGTCTTTCTCGGCCGCCGCCGACGCGCTCTCGATGTCGTCGCAGATGGTCGGCAAGCACGTGCGGACCCTTGAGGATCACCTCGGGGTCAAGCTCATCAATCGCACCACCCGTCGCCAGAGCGTCACCGAGTTGGGGCGTGCCTTCCACGACCGGGTCCGGACCATCCTGGCCGAGGTCGAGGCGGCGGAGGCATTGGCGGCTGAGAGCCGTGCGGTCCCGCGCGGGCGGATACGGGTGAACGCCCCGGTCACGTTCGGCGCCCACGAGCTCGCCCGGGTGCTGCCCGGGTACCTGGAGGCCAACCCCGAGGTCGACGTCGAACTGACGCTGGCGGACCGAACTGTCGACCTTGTCGACGAGGGTTACGACGCGGTTTTCCGCGTCGGCTCACTCAGCGACAGCGGCCTGATCGCCCGGGCACTGAGACCTTTGGAAATGCTTCTCTGCGCGGCCCCCGCTTACGTTGAGGCGCACGGCGCGCCAGCGACGCCCGACGAACTGCGCGCGCATGAGTGCCTCGGCTTCGCCTATGGCACGACGCGCAACCGATGGTCCTTCTCCGGGCCGGGGGGGCCGGTCACCGTCGACGTCCCCTGCCGGCACGTCGCCAACAACGGGCAGGCATTGCTGACTTTGGCATTGGCAGGAATGGGCATCTTCCTTCAGCCGGTGGCGTTGGTGCGGGACGACCTCGCGTCTGGACGGCTGGTGCACCTGCTTCCGGACTTCGTGCCCCCGACCCATCCCATGCACGTCCTCTACGCGCCAGACCGCCGGATCACGCCGAAGCTGCGCTCCTTCGTCGATTTTGCGGTCGCCCAATTCGGATGACGGTCCGTCATGGGTATTGCTCCGATGGACCACCCGACGTGGGTTTGATGGCTCATGGCGCCATGAGCCATGAGCCATGCGCCATGAGCCGGGTCGACGCCTTCGATGGCCCGTTGAACCCGCAGCCGTGCTCGGTGCCGCCTAAGGGCTTTCCCCCGGGTGCCCTCAGGGTTTTCCCAACAGGCCGGAAGGCCATCGTGACTTAGCCTTGCCGGAATTCAATCCGAGAGGTCATCGCCATGAGGCTATAGGGTTCGGCGTGGTGATCCGAACGGGAGCCCGACCAGCCGCCAACTCTCGCCTAAGATCCGCACCTTCGTGGACTTCCTGGCGGAGCACCTCGACGTCGAAGGCAGGTGTCCGGTGCCCGCTGGCGCCCACGGCTCGGTCCCGCCAGCTTCGGCTGCATAACCGAGCCTTGGGCGCCGGGCCTTGTCACATATGAACCCAGACTGCCAGCATTGCTCCTCAGGCCTCGGCGTTGCGCACCCACGTCACACTGCCTGCCGCGACCACCGAGTATTTCCAATTTTCTTGTGATGACAGGCTTCCTTCGGTAGCGCCTGCCTGCGGGTGGTTTCGCTTGCCAGCTCCTTGGCCGTGAGGCACCGAATCCGTCCATATGAAATATTTTCATCCGGGCTCGACAGCCCTTAGGGCGACGGCGTGAACAGCATCTCCCCACCAGATACGACGCCTTCGGCCAGGGCGGACACCGTTCGACGCGATACCCATCGCATCCTCTCGGAGGTCGCCGGTGGAGACGGGCTCACCGATCCGTTCGCGGCGGCCGTGCGTGCCACGCGCATGCCGATGATCATCACGGACCCCCGGCAGGACGACAATCCGATCATCTTCGCCAACGGCGCATTCTGCCGCCTGACCGGCTATGTCTTGGAGGAGATCCTCGGCCACAACTGCCGCTTCCTGCAGGGACCGGAGACCGATCCGCGAGACGTAGCGCGCATCCGGGCCGCCGTCACTGAGCAACGCGGCATAGAGCTGCCGATCCTGAACTATCGCAAGGACGGAACCACTTTCTGGAACCAGCTGCTGCTGGCGCCTGTCGAGGACGCCCGGGGCGAGGTCGCGTACTTCTTCGCGAGCCAGTACGATGTCACCGCCGACACGAGGCAGTTGACCGCCCTGAGGGGCGAGAACGATCTCCTGACGGCGGAACAGGCCGCCAGCGCCGACCGCCTGCAATTCAGCGAGACGGTCCTGCGCCTCGCCACCGAGGCGGCCGAGATCGGGACCTGGGACCTCGATGTCACGACCGGCACCTTGATCTGGTCGCCGCGGACGAAGCCGATGTTCGGCCTCTCGCCGGATGCCGCCTATAACCTCGCCACCTTCGTGGAAACGCTACACCCCGAGGATCGGGAGGCGACGATGGCTGCGCTCGCCGCCATGATCGACCCTGTACTGAGGGCTCCCCTGGACGTCGAGTATCGCATCGTCGGTCATGAAGACGAGGTCGTGCGCTGGCTCGCCTCCAAGGGGCGGGGCCTCTTCGACGAGGCGGGGCGATGCGTTCGGGCCATCGGCGTCGTGCGCGAGGTGACTAAACGGGCCGAGACCGATCTCGCCCGTCGCGAGGAGGAGAAGCGGCGCACGACGCTCCTCGAACTCAACGACCGGTTGCGCGACATCCAGGACCCCGACGAACTCGCCTACACGGCCTGCGAGGTTCTCGGAACGGTTCTCGGCGTCAGCCGGGTGGGATACGGCGTCATCGACAAGGTGGCCGAGACCATCACCATCCAGCGCGACTGGAACGCCCCAGGCATCGAGAGCCTCGCGGGCGTGCTGCATTTTCGCGATTACGGCTCCTACGTCGAGGACTTGAAGCGAGGCGAGACCGCCATCGTTTCCGATGCGACGCTCGACCCGCGCACCCGGGACAACGCTATTGCCTTGGAAGGCATCAGCGCCCTGTCGTTCGTGAACATGCCCTTGGTCGAGCACGGCTCGTCGGTCGCGCTCCTGTACGTGAACCATGCGGTCGCTCGTTCATGGGGCGAGACAGAGGTCGCGCTGATGCGCGAGGTCGCCGAGCGGGTCCGGCTGGCGACGGAGCGCCTGCGTTCGGAGCGGGCCCTTCGCGCCAGCGAGGAGCAGTTCCGCGTCCTGACCCAGGCCATCCCGAACCAGGTCTGGGCGGCCCGGCCCGACGGCTATCTCTACTGGTTCAACGAGCAGGCCTATGCCTACGCGGGGACCCAGCCCGGTTCGATGGACGGCACCACGGAATGGGGCCGCATCGTCCATCCCGACGACCTTCCTTCGGCCGGAGGGGCCTGGGCCCGTTCGCTGGCGACCGGCGCGGTCTACGAGACCGAGTTCCGCATCCGCCGCAGCGACGGCGTTTTCCGCTGGTTCCTGGTTCGGGCCGAGCCCGTCAGGTCGCCGGACGGCGCTATCCTCCAATGGGTCGGTACCAACACCGACATCGACGAGCGCCGGTCGCAAGCCGCTGAACTCGCGGAACTGAACGCCTCGCTGGAGCGCCGCGTCGAGGAACGAACCCGCGAGCGCGACCGCACCTGGAGCGTCTCCCAGGACCTGATGGTCGTCATCGACGCTACCGGAGCCTTCCAGGCGTTGAGCCTGGCGGCGACGCGCATCCTAGGCTGGCAGCCGGACGAGATGATCGGCCGGACCGTCTTCGAGTTCATCCATCCCGACGATGTCGCCCTGACCGTCGCCGCCCTCAATGAGGCCATCGGGGCCGAACTTGCGCGGGTCGAGAACCGGTACCGCCACAGGGACGGAAGCTATCGCTGGCTGTCCTGGACGGCAGCACCGGAAGGCGACCTCATCTACGCCACGGGACGCAACGTCACCGCAGAGAAGGAGCAGGCCGAGGCCCTGCTCCGGGCAGAGGAGCAACTCCGGCAATCGCAGAAGATGGAGGCGGTCGGTCAGTTGACCGGGGGCCTTGCCCACGACTTCAACAACCTGCTGGCCGGCATCTCGGGCTCCTTGGAGCTGATGCAGACGCGCATGAGCCAGGGCCGGCTCAAGGACATCGACCGCTACATGTCGGCCGCCCAGGGCGCCTCGAAGCGCGCCGCCGCCCTGACACACCGCCTGCTCGCCTTCTCGCGCCGGCAGACGCTCGATCCCAAGCCTACCGACGTGAACGCACTCGTGAACGGCATCGAGGATCTGATCCGGCGCACGGTCGGGCCGGCCGTCGAGGTCGAGGTGGTCGGCGCGTCGGGACTTTGGCCGGCGCTGGTTGACCCGCCGCAGCTTGAGAACGCGCTTCTGAACCTGTGCATCAATGCCCGGGACGCCATGCCGGACGGCGGGCGCATCACCATCGAGACCGGGAACAAGTGGCTCGACCGCTGGGCCTCCCAGAAGCACGACATCCCGGAGGGCCAGTACCTTTCGCTCTGCGTGACGGATACCGGCACGGGCATGAGCCCGGACATCATCGCCAAGGCGTTCGACCCGTTCTTCACGACGAAGCCCATCGGCCAGGGTACCGGCCTCGGCCTCTCCATGATCTACGGCTTCGCCAAGCAGTCCGGCGGGCAGGTGCGGATCTACTCTGAGGTCGGCGACGGCACGACGGTGTGCCTCTATTTGCCCCGTCACTACGGCCGGGCAACCGAGACCGACCCGCTAGCCGGCCTGTCGGAGGCGCCGCGCGCCGAGCAGGGCGAGACGGTGCTGGTCGTCGACGACGAGCCCACGGTGCGTATGCTAGTCACCGAGGTCCTGGAGGATCTCGGCTACACCGCCATCGAGGCGGCCGACAGCGCCTCGGGCCTGAAGGTGCTGCAATCGGACGTGCGCATCGACCTGCTGGTCACCGACGTCGGCCTGCCCGGCGGCATGAACGGACGCCAGATGGCGGACGCCGCACGTGTGAACCGCCCCGACCTGAAGGTGCTGTTCATCACCGGCTACGCAGAGAACGCGGTGGTCGGCAACGGGCATCTCGAACCCGGCATGGCGGTGCTGACCAAGCCGTTTGTGGTCGAGACGCTCGGCGTGCGCATCCGCGAGATGATCGCGCAGGGCTAGGCGATGGGGTTGGTTTCCGCCGGGCTGGTGACGACCGAACGACCGAAGGACTGGGTGACGATGGACGAACACGCGGCGGGATCTCATAGGACGGTCCGGAATGGCTGAGCCCGTCCGGACCGTCCTCCCCAGCGCGACGACGTCCAAGCCGAAACGAGCCGCCGCCAGGGCCCGATGGATTTCGCGGGCGTTCGCCCTTCTCGGAACCGGCACGTCCCTGACGGTTCTCGTCGGTTGGCGGCTCGACGTGCCGGCCATGCGGAGACTCCTTCCAGGTCAGCCGCCGATGGTCGCTCTGACCGCGTTCGCCTGCCTCCTGCTCGGGACGGCGCTGCTGCTCGCCACGCGGATGAGAAGGTCGAAGACGAGCCGCTGCGCGAGCCGGTGGCTTGCCGTTGCCGCCGCGGCCCTCGCCCTCGGCGGAGGGCTGCAATACCTCATCCCCGGCAGCTTCCGCCTCGACGATTGGGTCCAACGACTGGTGTTCCGCCAGCTGGAGGCCGGCAGTGGCATGGCCCTCGCCACCGCGGCCGGCATCCTCGGAACCGCTGCGGCCCTACTTCTTCAGGATACCGGCAATCGCCGCCTGCGCCACCTCGGGAGCCTCGCAGCCCTGGGCGCCTTTGTCATCGCGGCGGTGGGCGGGCTCGGCTACGCCTACGGCCTCGGCGCCTTCCACCAGGGCGGACCGTTCTCCCGCATGGCGCTTATCACCGCCGTGACCTTGGGTGCCTTGTCGCTCGGCGTGCTGCTCAGCCGACCCAACCTGCCTTGGATCGCGACCGCGCTCGGCGGCGGCGAGGCCGGGGCGCTGACGCGGCACCTGCTACCCGCGGCCGTGCTCGCGCCGCTTCTTCTCGGCCTGCTCGAACTTCATGCCGTCCGTGCCGGCCTGCTGGAGGCCGAGACCGGGACGGCGTTCCTCGTCATCGTCCTGGCGCTCTGGCTCGCGGGCCTGACCACCCGCCTGGCGCGCAACGTCGACCGGCGGGCCGTCACCGACCGGCATCTCCACGACGTGCTGCGGGGCATGAACGATACGCTGGAGCAGCGGGTCACCGAGCGGACCCGCGACCTTGCTCTGGCCCAAGACGCGCTCGTGCAGGCCCAGAAGATGGAGGCCATCGGGCAATTGACCGGCGGCGTCGCGCATGACTTCAACAACCTGCTGACGATCATCCGCTCGTCGGTCGACTTCCTGCGCAGGCCCGACCTGCCGGAGGAGCGGCGCACCCGCTACATGGACGCGGTCTCCGACACCGTGGATCGGGCCGCGAAGCTGACGGCGCAACTGCTCGCCTTCGCCCGTCGACAGGCCCTCAAGCCGGAGGTGTTCGACGCCGGCGAGCGTCTCTCGGGCGTGGCGAGCATGCTCGATTCCCTGACCGGCGCACGCATCCGCATCCTGACGCAGTTGCCCGAGAGCTCATGCTTTGTGCGGGCCGACGCTAGCCAGTTCGAGACGGCGCTGGTGAACCTTGCGGTGAACGCGCGCGACGCCATGGAGGGCGAAGGCACGCTCACGATCGCCCTCGCCTGCAACAGGTCCAAGCCGGCCATCCGCGGCCATGCGGGCGCTTCGCACCATTTCGTGACGGTGGCGGTCACCGACACCGGCTCCGGCATCGCTGCGGAGCAGATCGAGCGGATCTTCGAGCCGTTCTTCACCACGAAGGAGGTCGGCAAGGGAACCGGCTTGGGCTTGAGCCAGGTCATCGGCTTCGCCAAGCAGTCGGGCGGCGACGTCGACGTGGCGAGCGTCGTCGGGCGAGGCACCACCTTCACGCTGTACCTGCCCCGGGTGGATGCGGAAGCGAACGCGGCGAGAAAGGAGGAGGCGCCGGAAGGTCCTCAGGTCGAGGGCGCGGACCAGTGCATCCTGGTGGTGGAGGACAACATCGAGGTCGGTCGCTTCTGCACCCAGATCCTGCTCGACCTCGGCTACGGCACCGTGCTGGCGCAGTCGGCCGAGGCGGCGCTCGCGGAGATCGAGGCGGTGCCTTTCCGCTTCGACGCGGTGTTCTCGGACGTGGTCATGCCCGGCATGGGCGGGATCGAGCTTGCCAAGCGGCTACGGGAACTCCATCCCGAGCTACCGGTGATCCTTACCTCCGGCTACAGCCACGTGCTGGCCCGGGACGACAGTCACGGCTTCGAGCTCGTGCGCAAGCCGTACTCGGCCGAGCAAGTCGCACGCGCCATGAAGGCAATATCAGGACGCAAGAAGTCACGCCTTTCGGCCTAAGCAGTCGGGGGCGCTATTTGGAGGCCGGATCTTGACCGGACCGCCGGCACTGCGAATGTGCCGTCGATGAACGTCGAACTCGCCGCCAAGCAATTCGAGGCCCTCGGCAGCCCGACACGTCTGGAGGTCTACCTCATCCTCGTTCGTGCAGGGGCGTCGGGGATGCCGGTCCGATCCCTCCAAGATGAGGCTGGGATCCGGAGTGCCTCGACCTTATCCCATCATCTGCATCGCCTCATGGAGGCGGGCCTCGCTTCGCAGGAGCGGCGGGGTACTACTTTGATTTGCCGCGCCATCCATCCCGCGCTGCAGGCGCTCGTGAGCTACTTGGCCGCAACTCACGGCGGTGTCGGTCAAGGCGTCGACGCCTGAATTCGCGCGTTCCGTCGGGAAGGAAGTGCATCTACCAACGCGATGACCGCCTTCGCCGCCGCGCCCAACGAGATTAATTGCTCTCGCAACGAGTTTTTGAAGTGAGGCGCAAGTCTTGGTGCCTTGCGACGGCTCACCCTCTGCTCCCTATGCTGCGAGGCGGAAGGGTACTAGTACCGCGAATTGCGCGACATCAGACCCTTAGAACGAGAACACCAGGGATTTCGTAACCAAGTCTGTCCTTTCCAGCGCTTTGCCAGCAAGCCCGGATCGACAAGGTCTTAGACCCGCCATATAATTCGATAGTTCTCGAAATACGGAATCAACCGCGGGAAGGGCTGAGACGATGATGCGGCTGGGTGTTTTCTCGGATGACGTCGGGGGCATGGAAAGCGCCCTCATGATTGCGAGCGGCCTCGCGGAACTTGGCGCGCCGGTGGCCGTCGGGTCGACGCTGCCGCCCCACCAACTGGGCGCTCGGGACGGCCTCGCTGTCGATGTTGCCTGGACCGACGTGGCGGGTCTGTGCAGGCTGCTCGACGACGCCCGGGGAGGCGCCGATACCGTCGCGGTCCTACCCCTGGCGTCCTTGCGCGACGGCACGGTGACGGCCAGGCTTGATGTCGCCATCGTGGTCGGGCGCGATCACCCCGCTGCGGCCCGTGCCCTGCGTTCCGCCCGCTTCGAGCCCGAACCGGCGAAGTCCCACGGGCTCGCGCTGGACTTGAACGCACGGGACGCACCAGCCGCGACCGCGGTCCCGTGGTTCCTGGCCTACTCCTCCCAGACGGTCCTCCGAACGCAAGCGATGCTGATGTCCTCCCAAGGGCCCGCGCTCCCGTTTGCCGCCCGGGCCTTGCCGGTCATGATGCCGCGTTTCGACAGGAGGCACGAGGGTTCCCAATGCACGGGCTCGCCGAATGCCGAGCACCGGCGCATCGGCATCCTCCTCGCCGCACTCGCCCTGGCGGCCGCCGCAGAGCCAAGCGCCCGGCGCATCGAGGCCGCGACCCTCACCCAACTGATGAGTTCCCGCATCCTGCCGCGCGACCGGGAAATCAGTGACCGCCTCATCGGGCTCGCCAGCGTCTTCGAGAGCCTGGAGCATGGTGACGTCGAGCCGGACCGGCCGACCCGGCTGCCGTCGGCGCAACGGCGCGAGATCCGTCCCTCATGCCCGCCCCGGGACCGGGCGCGCCAGCTGGTTCACCGGACCGCCACCGTCCGCAGAAGCAACCCCGCCTGATTGCCGCGGCGCCGCATAGTGGCGGCGAAAACGACCGTCTTCAGCAAGATCCAAGGAGTGATGTCAGATGGCAATCCGCAAGTCTACGCTCGCTTTGACCGCCGCCGACAAGCCCGGACGGGCGCCCCTCGCCACGAGGCGTGCCCGCGGTGCATCCGGGGACCACCGGCGGCGCATCCGCCCGCGCGACCACCGGGAACTCGAAGCGCTCCTCCGCGGGATCGACGACGCGGACGACGCCCTGGGAGCGGAGGAGGCCTTCGCGTCGGCGAGCCTGATTGACTGCGGGTTCGATGATCTCGATGGAGACGGCGACCTGAGCCGTCTCGCGTCCGGCCTCAATCCGGCGCGAGCATACCACGACGAAGACGGCGTCGACCGCTGGTGAGGCGTCCGGTGACCGTTTCCATCATCGGGAGCCGGGACGACAGCCCCGCTTCGCCGGCGACGAGACTTCCGGGCAGGAACGCGCCCTTGCGGACGGGGTCGGATGTTCAAGGCGGCCGGGATGCCTCGACCTCGACGGGCCACGGCTGATCCGGTTTCGCCCCAACCGTTCGGGGTCCGCCGCCAACCCCGTCACTAGCTCCCGCCGATAGAAGCTGGCGTGGAAACGGTCCGGCGCCAGTTCAGGATGAACGCCCCGTTCCGCCAATGCCCGCTTGAGCTTGAGGTGGTGGACGCCGAGCTCCTCGGCGAAGGCCACCAGCGAGACGTAGGTATCCTGGAACCGTCGGAGTTCCTCGTGCGAGACGACCGCCAGCGGCGCCCGGTTCACAGGGTGACGCTGGATCGACGTGGCGATAATGCCGTTGTCCACCAAGGCATTCAGAACCCTCCAATTCGTTCGGAGCACTTTATAGGCCGCGCTCAGCGGTATGCCGTCGAGGTCACGGCCGCGGACGTGCCTGCGCACTTCGCCGACCTGAACGAGGATTGCGTCGTATCCGCGTTCTGCCCGTTGACGGCCGACCCAGGCGAGCTGGCCGCCCAGGATCAAGCTCACGATCTCCCGGGAATGGCAGCAGGCCCGCTTGGCGGCGTCCAGGATGCATGCGGCCCCTTCGGGTATGAGCTCGACACTTTCCGCCTTCGCGTTCAGGGCGTCGAGGAACGCGTCGGCATCTTCCCGCGCGTAACATCGCCAGCCGACCTCCTCGTCCGCCCCGTCGACGACAGGTTTGATGAAGCCGGCTTCCACGAGCAGCTTCGCCTGAACGCGGTTGGTGTTGAGATAGGGTCCGAGCTCAAGGAAGGTCAGCGCCGTCGACAACCGCCCCAGAAGCCCGGCGGTCGCGGCCGCGTCGAAGACGACCGCATGGTCTGAGAGGGCGGAGTGGTCGGGCGCGATGTGCCCGGTGAAACTCAGCACCTTCCGCAATCGGGTGGGGTGAAGGCCCGTCTCCAGGTAGGCCGTGCGCAGGGAATGGAGCTTCCGCACGGTGACCGCTTTGCCGAACAGCCGCTCACCCGGGGCCAGCGGCACGTTCCCGATCAAATTGTCGGAGACCACTTGGCGGAGTCCGTCGTAAGCAGGGTTCTCGTTGTAGTGCGCCAGCCACTGATAAAGGCGACCGAACCAGGCGGTCGGACCATTCGCGACCAGCCAGCCCTCCTTGTGCGAGAGCCGCAGGTCGGTCAGGAACCTGTCGACCACGGACGGGCCGCCTGAGGCGATGGCGTAACCGCGCGCCCCGGCGACGTGCCAATCGTCCTCGCCGAGCCGGTTCAGGTTCGCTCGGCGGCCGTAGGTCGCCACCGCCCCGATCATCTCGCAGACCTTTGCCGCAGCGTGGAACGGCATCTCGTCGAGCCAGGGCGCCGACGTCGCCTCGCCGTTGAGGCGCGCCAACAGGTACCTCTCCAGGCCGGAGACCTCCCGCCGCTGGGCAGCGTCCGCCATGGCTCCAAGGCCATCGATATGGCGGGCGGCGACCGCCGCGAAATCGTTGGCCGTCGCCCGACCGAGGGGCGGATCGAGTTCGAGAAGCGCAACCGCGTGAACGTCGCAGGTGCGGAGATGCGCTACGCACCAAGTGGCGCGACCGTAAGCCGAGGACGCGGGAGGATGGGAGGACCGTTGGATGTCCTCCGCCAGGCAGAGCGGGCATATGCGGACGCGGGTGCGCGCGAGCGAGTGACGGGCGAGGTCTTGGCCGCGTAGCCGGTATCCCGGTTCCGCCGCCACGATGGCTTGGTCGCGGAGGAGGCGCACGTCCATCTCCACCAGCCTCGCGAGCGAAGCCAGCGCTGGTTCGCGGCCCGCCACGATACCCGCGAAACCAATTCCCATTTCCGAGCAGAACACGCGGGCGTTTGGGACGCCGCTGCGGCACGCGAGACGCGAAGCGAAGCTCGGGGGTGTCTCGCCAGCCCCGAATTCGACGGCTGGGTGCAGGCTCAACGCGACGTCCCTCCCGGCGAAGCCGCGGCAACCCCGACGGGGTCCGCCCCTGTCCGTACGATGCTGGTATCCGCATCGCGCATCAGGACTTTCGAGCAATCGAGGCTGGACCAATTGCCTACGAGGAACGGGTTGGCGGCTGCGTGGCATGCCGTTCGGGCGGCGTAGGCGTTCGCAAAGGCGATGGCGTCGAGTTCGCGCTTACCCTTGCGCAGGACTCCGTCGATGGCCTCGTGCATCAGCTCCATGCACGTACCGAGGGCGTACAGGGCTGCGTGCATCAACCGAGGTACGATGAAGTCGACCGTCTCCTTGGACAAGGTGAGATTAGCGACGGTGGCCAATGCCCGGAGCACCGCCTTGATCTTCGCGTTGTCGTCCGGGGACGCCAGCCGTGCGAAATGGACCACCCTCAGGCGTCGCCGGTCCTCGCATGCCTCTTCCACGAACTCCTTCAGCATCGGCAGCCCCGACACAACGACGAAGACCGGCCAATCGGTCATGTTCATCAGCGTCTTGATGATGTTCTGGACCTCCTGGCGGTCGTTCTTGTTGGCCGTGCGGACGAAATTGTGCAACTCGTCGAAATGCACGCCGAAGATCCCGCGGAACTGCAGCCTTTGATAAACGCGGTCCCAGATCGCGTGCGCCTCAAGCTTTCCTTCGATGGGATAACCTGTACGGGCAGCGACCTGGCGCCCGAGGGCGAGAAAGGTACAGGGCGGCTTCACGGACACAGTGATCAGCGGGCAGTCGCTCTTCAGCCGCCCGTAGCCTGGGAAAGACGGATGCTCGGCGAAGAAGCGTCGCAGCGTCCAGCTCTTCCCCGCACCGGTCTCCCCGAGAACGAGCAGGGCCCGGGCCTCGATCCGGTTATCGGCATCCCCGGCCAACTCCGGATCGAAGCGGGTGACGAGCCCTTCGAGCAGTTCGCCTGTTCGGTCGCGCAGATCCTCGTCCCTGCTTGTTTTCAAGCGCTTCCGCTTGATCAACTCCATCGTCCTGACTCGGTCGAGGGCGGCGCTCCCCAGGCTGTCGCGGAGTCTGGAAAGGTTCGCCGCGGCAAGGCTTTCATTCTGGGTCGTCATGTCACCTCACTCGATCTCGAAGTCGTCGCTGGCATCCTCGTCGACGGGTGGATCGGGCGGCAGCGGACTTACTGGCCGCGGGTTACTCGTCCTTGGGCGGGATGTCGGTGCTGGTTCCGACATGTCCGGCGCCTGCCCGCCCACGGGAATGACCCCGGCGAACAGGTCGGCAGGCGCGCCGTGCTGCGACGACGGTTCCTCGTCATCGTCGTCTGGCAACACGAACCCGAGGGTAAGGTCGGCCTCGGCCCGTTCCACCGTCTCCGTGGACGGGATGATCGCCCCGATGCCGGCCCGCGCAATCGCCGCCTTGTTCATCTGCTCGATGGCCCTGATCGACGCCAGCACGACCGGCTCGCTCATACGGGCCGCGTTGGCGTAACGGCGGCGCAGGTCCATTGCTGTCGCAATCCAAGTCTCAAGGCTCACGCCGACGAGACCTCGCCGGCGGCACTTCGCCTCGCGCCAAGCGCCGTTGACCCAAACCGAGGCGCGCCCGAGGTCCAGCGGGTTGATGCGCAGCTTGATCTCCTCGACCCCGTCCCGCAGGGCCTGCTGTATTTCCTCGCTCTGGTAGTGAACTCCGAGCACCCGCAGACCTTCGGACGTGACCTTGCGTGTCAGCGGGATACCGAAGCTGCACCTGAGCGTGTGAGGGTCAGGCACCGGGATAGTCCCGTAAGCGCCGGCCATCTCCGCCCACGCATTGCGGGGCGTCCGCCCGCCTAGTCCCTCGTGGCGCCGGTTATGGTACTCGTCGACGACGTACCGGACCACCGCCCAGGCGAACTCTTCAGGGTTGAGGCTGGCCCTCAACTCGGGTTCGTAGTCGCCCTTGGCCACGACGTTCTCGAAGGTCCGGCCCGTGAACCGCGACACGAGCCGCGTGTGTACCGAGCCGAACAACCGCTCAACGAACGGGCGCAGCCAAGGTAGCCCCGTCGGCGGGTTGTTGAAGGTTGCGCCCGTGTCCGACACGGCGGCACGGAAGACGTCGGAGTAGTAGCTTGCCCCTGTGTCCGTCGCGAGCTCAAGGATGCCCGTCCGCATGTCCCAGGGGGTGAGCGCACCCACGGCGTCCGCGAACGGCTTCTTGTCGACGAAGCACATGTGCAAAGTCGTCAAGGCGCCATCGGCGTGCGGTGATTGCGTCAGCCGCATCCCGAGGATGACGCGGCTCGCGCAGTCGACCGCGATGCTCAGCCACCAACGGCTCCGCTCGATCTTCTTGCGGAGTTTCTTCGACAACGTTTCCCAGATACTCGCTTTCACGAGCAGCTTCATCAGCGGGACTTCCCATTCATCGAGCTCGACCCGCAGGCCGATCCTATCGACGACAAAGCCCTCACCGACCATGACCGCCTTGCGCCTGGCGCTCTCCAGAGTCTTTCGGCCGATGTCGACGAGGAATGGGTCGAGTGCATCGACCTCCTCGTCGAACCGGACGCGCGACGGACAGGCGACAACCGGCAGGTCCTTGGACGCCCGACCAGTGTTCAGGGCCTCGATGTCAGCCTTGAGCAGGTCGTACAGGCTGGACTTGGGTGGGGCGTTCTCGCCAGCATATTCGACCGCCCTCTTGACCATCAGGTCATACGCCTCGACCGCGAGCTTCAGCCCGAAGTTGCCGGACCAGCGGTACCCGTCCCGCAGTATCGTAGGGTCGTGCTCGCCTTCCTCGAATTTTAAGACCCAACGCAGGAGCTGCCGCCCGCACGGCGGATTACGGATGAACTCGCCCATCCCCGCCCGCGGCTTTCGCGGCTTAGCGTCGGGCTTTGGCGGCAGGGCCTTGGGCGACTTACGCTGCGGGGCAACCCGCGCGCAGTCGAGCTTCGACACCGTCTTGTTGATCTCGACAGCGGCATCGTCCATGTCGGTCGGACTGCGCGTAAAACACCCGTGCTTCTCAAGCTGCAGGAACAGTTTGCAGAACTCCCATTTCCACATCACCTTCGGACGTTCGCGATCCGGGATGTCGAACAGGCGCACCACATCGCTGTGTAAGAGCGCCTTCGCCTTAGACTGCGAGAACCAGAGTCGGTCGTAACGGTAATCGGGTTCGTCCTGGGCAACGGCGATCTGTTGGTGCGTGAAGGCTTCCTTCAGTCGCGCATCCTCGACCCGCGCGAAGATGTGACCGGTGTCGTCAGACTCGATGCAGCGATACTGGACGCGACGGATGCCGATCCTGTCGCGGGGGTCGAACAGGACCTTGGTGCAGGCGGTGACGGCCTGCATTACGCGACCGCTCCCGCTGGCATGAGCCAACTGTCGTATTCCACGGAGCGCCGGCCTACGAGGCTAAGGAGACCGTCGCCCAATGCCCGGAGGATCGCACGGTAGCCTTCACCGCCAAGGCCGAGCACTTCGACAAGGGTACCAACTTTTACGCGACCGTTCAGCGTGCGGACCAGCGCTGCGACCTGGGCGTCGTGCTTCTCACAGCGCCCGCGCCGAGCCCCATGGATCATCATGGCGTTGCGCACGAGGGGGCCCGGAAGCTGCTCCTCGGTCAGCAGAAGAACGGCGTCGGCGAAGTCCGGGGACATCTGGGCAGCGATCCGCCTTAGAAGGCGCAGAAGCCCCCGGCGGGTGGCGGTCTTCGCCGGCTTCACCGCGATGGCAATGCGAGTGCCGTCCGCGCGAGTGACCAGGAAGTCGAAGGTGTGCAGGCGCCTGCGATCCTGCTCGTCAAGGTACGCAACCGCCTCGGGTTGTTCCGTCACGTCAACGACGTCCGGCCGCGCCAAGAGCATGTAGGCGGCTTTCGCCTCCAGGTTGCTTTCGCAACGGATCAGGCGCGGGTTCGTCGTGGTGACGATTGTTACGCGCGCGGACCGGTTCGAACGCCGGCTGATCTTGCGCGTCGCGCGAGAGGGCGCGGGCGGACGCCAGCACGGCGTCGGCTCCGGAGAGGGGAGGGGGGGCGGCGTGGACAAGCCTTGTTTGCCTTTCTGGGCGGCAACCGGCGGCAAAGCGACCGGCGATCCTTGGGGTGAGGCTTGCGGCGCATGCCGCAGGCGTGCAGGATCAGCCCGTCGCTGACGCTGCTCATTTCTTGGGATGCGTTGGGGTGGTCATCCGGTTAGCTTCGTGGGCAAGGCGGATGGCCGACGGACAAGGGGACGCTTTGAGCTGGCCGGCTCGGGGCGTCCTTTCCGTATCAGCGGCAGGATTGGTTCATCGGTCCTTCCGAACTTCGGGTTCGCCTAAACCGACCAAATTAGCGCGCCCCGCACAAGCTATATTCGCTAGCGCCTCGAACCACTTGCGCCTGAACGCTCAGCGCGCCCAGGAAGTGTAAGGATTACAGCTGTTTGGCTGGTCTGGGTTGATTTTGCTGCATCGCAGCGAATCGGGCGAATATCGCGTTCTCGGACTTAACAAGGAGCCCACGCTCCTGCGTCCAGTCGTCGCGGAAGCTTCGAAAACGGCTCAGCCCATCACGATGCGGGGTCTGCTTGCGCTGCGCGAGGCAGCGACACGGCCGGAGTCAGCTTGTTTGTGAGAGCGGCTATTTTATCGAACTCAGCTGGTGCGGGCTACCAGGGAGGTTAAACATCGTTAACGAGTGCGGCGCGCAGAGACATTTAACCTCAGTGCGCCGCCTGCACCCCGATATGGCGCAGCGTCAGCACCCCCTGCTCCGCGCTCGGTCTCTGTCCTCGACTTCATCCCCAACTTCTCTCGTCCAGGCTGATCCTCTCAATCAGCCCGGTCCGATGCCAATCGGTCAGGCAAAGCGGTCAGGCTCCTGACTTCAGATTAGCAACCGGTAACGTAAGAGCTGGAATGTAGGATCTGTCGCGACCTCCCTCGAAGTCGAACTCGTAAAAGCAGACACGTCCCATGGCGGATTGACGCTGGCCCAGGAAGAACGTGAATGCGTTTGGGGCCGCCACGAAGAGGTGAGCAGTCGAGGATGCAGCCTCGCCGCGCTCCGCCCTGATCAGTGCCGTAAGGGCCATCACAAGTTCGCTCGCATGCCGTCCGCAAGCGACGGACTGCCAGCCCGGGCCTGAACTTGGCCCTACGGCGAGTATGCATCCAATGCTCGGAACTGCACGTTCAATGTAGCGCTGCACGTCGCGGAGAATGTCGTGGGTCAGCCCGATTGCCACGGCTAGGTCGGGCTGATCCGGAGCGATCTCAACCACTCTCGACTTCAAGCTGGGCCAAGTCGGGTCTGGAGGCAGATCCTCCGCCGACCAAATCCGTTTGTTGGCTGTTCTCTGCTCTAACTCCACTCGTCGCCCGGACTTGACGTTCAGGACGGACCCGGCTGCGAAGGCCAAGGTGGCATGCGCGTCGAGCGCTAGCCTCAGCGCCGATTGGCCGTACGCGACCGTCAGCAGAAACGCTTTCAGTTGAGGGTAGAGGACGTTGTTCCAATCTGCATTGCTGCGGATGAAGCGCTCGTCGAATGCAGGAACGAGATTGAGCACACTGACGCAGCGATCTTCGAGCCGGTCGATCGCATGCTCGAAGGACTTCACGCCGTACACTAGTGGCCGCTCCGTGCCATCGACGAGCAATCCCTCCCTGGCACAAGCGGTCCGGAAACTCTCTTTGTCGAACTCCAGCCGACCTTGCGCCATCCACTGGTAAATGAGGTCATCATACAGGAACGCGCTTTCATTTGCTGGGACCCGACGCAAGCCTACGAACGCGAAAAGCGTATCGAGGTACTCACGCAAGTCTTCGAGGTTATCGGTTGCCTCGCTGAAGGCCAAAGTTCGGGCCAACATACGAAGCTCGTCCTCGGTGACGTCGAGGTGCTCACGCCAAGTCTTGCGTATCGCGCCGGCCTTGCTGTTGTCCGTCGCAGTCCCATAGAGGCGGTCGATCCGAATAGCCCCGGATCTGTTACTCACCATCTCTCGTAATGCGTCAGCACGATCAAGGCGCCAGTTAGTCAGAAGCTTGAACCGGACGCCGTTACCATCAGGAGCATAAATCCTCTGAGCTTCGAGCGCGCGCTGCAATAACGACCGAGCGTTCGCGTTGATGAATTCCGGATCGATGAGATTGCTGTAGCCGTAGTTGTCGGGCGTCACGTGCCACTTGCACTGAATGTGGTCGCGGCGTCTGGCCCCTCCATAAGGATCAAAGGCGCTTCTAGTCGGATCGTACTCAACCCAGATGTCGTCGAAGCTCTTCGGCCCATTCTCGAAACCCACCTTTATGATGGGGCTTTCCGGATCGAGCAGCCGTGCGGCTTGTCGCCAGAACAGTCGGGCTTGGAAGGTGTCGCCGTCACGGCGAACGGTAACAGCCTGCGTCATCTGACACCCCGCCTGTTAGGCTGCGCTGTCGCGGAACGGTGGGGTCGCTGTCAAAGAACGAGCGATTTCAACCGCGCGCGAGCCGCTGACGGCCTTGGACGGGTAAGCGTCCAGGACAATCGAGGGCAGCAGCCTCTGCGTGAGGTCCGAGAAGGTGAACCCGAACTCATTACCGTTACGCGGACCGGTGGCTGCGACCAGTGCTTCCAAGTGGGTCCGGCCGAGGCCGAATGGTTCCAATCGCGTCGAGAGGACATGGCGACGCTGCTCGACGCTCGGACGTGCGAAGCTCAGGACTTCTGCAGCCCGACGCCGGACGGCGGGATCGAGCGCGCTCAATCGATTGGTACACATGATCACCGCGGCCGGGAGGCGAGCGTTCGCGAGACGGTCAATCCCGCGGATGAATGCGTTCACGCCGGCACGATCCTCGTGATGCATCTGGGCGGCCTCGCGCGACTGGGCGAGGGCGTCGGCTTCGTCGACGAGTAGGATCACAGCACCGCGCGCACGTCCGCTAGCGGCTTTCATGCGAGAGGCTTCTGCGACCGTGTGGTCGAACGCGGACGAGAGGAGTTGGGTCATCTCACCGACGCGGCCTTGACCACGTGTCGACAGGCTGAGAGGAAGCAGCGTGATTTCAATGTCTTCCTGCCGCGCGACTGCGTCGCCGATGGTTTCAGCAAGTTCGGTCTTCCCCGAGCCGACGTCGCCGGCCAGCACTACGAGAGGAGGGCGGCGCAGCACGGCGTCGAGCAGGTGCCGGGCCCCGGGATGGTGCCGTTCGGCCCAGGAATTCAGGCCATCTGGGTTTACGAGGAGCGCAAGAACTTTCGTGAGGCGAGTCTTATGCTCGTCGAGGCCGACCAACCGCGCCAAGCGCTCTTGAGGCTCGAAATCCGGATAAGTGATACGGCGCTCGAAAAGTTCGTCGAGCGAAGTCTTGGTACTCATCAAAAGCTCCTAACACTGGCACGGTCGAGGGCCCGGCCGCCCGAGGAGTAGGTTCGGTCGTTGGTGAGATAGCCGTCGATGTTGGGTTCCGGAGCGCCACCGCGATAGAAGGGCATCCGTTTCTTGAATGCTTCCTGTTCTGATGCGGAAAGCCGATCCCAGGCGGAGCTGTATGTTAGGTAGTTGTAGAATGTCGCGCCGGACACGTTGGCGGACGCCCGGATTTTCCCGGGATCGTCGTCACCGGACGGCATCCCGGCGAGATCTTTGGCGGTATACCGCAGGGTCGGCTCGATCCATTTGCCATCGCGACGGAACCCGAAGGTGACGGTTCCAAGATACCCGGCTTTCAGCAACTCGATCACCTCGGTTTCGTAGTCAGCGATGGTCGAGTCCGTCGGAATGCCCCCATAGAGGCGCTGAATCCGCTTGAGATCCGTAGCGACCTTGGCGGCCATATGGCGTGCATGCGTTACCGTGAAGGTCTCGCTCGCGGACTCGGTCAGGGCGAAGCTGTAGGACATGCGCTGACCTCACGCCTGGAAGGAGGGGCCGAAGACCTTCTGCCAATAGGCAAGGGTCTGTTGCTTCGTGGGCGCGCCAAGCGCGGCATCGACCGCATCGCCGGCATCTAAGGCCGCCTCGACGATCTCGTCGGCGTTGGCGTCCGTGTAGAGGCGTGCGACGTTGTTCTGCGGGTTAACCGGGTCGATGATCTGCACGACGTCAGAGAACGCGCCGACCGAGTTCGCGGGATAGTAGTCACTAAACACGATCCGCTGGCGGAAGTCGCTGCGGGCGATGTACGTGAAGAAGTGCTGCAGGGCCTCGGGGTAGTCGGAGAAATCAAGGCCGTCATCGCAGAGCTTAGCGAGGACCATTTCGATCATGAACGATTTGAAGCGGAACCGATCCCGCTCCTGCTTCATGCGACGGGACCAGAACTTCGCAAGCCGCACAACTTGGGCGAAGTGCTTTTCCTGGCACCGCTTCCGTTTGCCAGCAAACTCCAAGTGCCGCGGGATGCTCGTCTTAAGGAACGACCCGTCGTCCTGGCTGACGAGGTTGCCGTACCAATTCGGATCACCGTCGTAGAGGATCGGCACGACGTCAACGTCGAGACCGGTGCCTCGGAACGAAACCGTGACGGAGTAGGTTTGCGGCTTCACCTGCTCCGGGCTGAAGTTCGGGAAGGCTTTACGCAAGCGCTCAGCCAAATAATTCAGGAGGGCCTGAACGTCGTGGGGTGCGTTGGCGCCGCTGATGTAGCAGGCAACATCGATGTCATTTAGCGAGCGAAGGGCCGTTCCTTTTGCGAGGCTGCCAGACAGCATCATCTTCTTGAGCGTGAAGTCTGGGTGCTCATGCAGATATCCTTCGAGGCGCTCTCGGAGCCGCCGCGCCTGGGCTCGGTATTCATCGGCCTTGTCTTTCGGAAGATTAACCCTGTCTTGGGCAAAGGCCACGATCTCACCGTGGCCGACGTGCTGTCGTCCCATCGTCTTTGTCTCTCGGATCGGTGTTTCCGTTCAGCTTGGCTGTGAGCCTTCTGCTCACGTCGGCATGTAGAAGGCGCAACCAGGGCCGCACCTCAGCAAGCTGGGCTGTGGATTCATGGTTTGTTCGATTAGGGAGTTGGGCGCCCCACAATGGGACGCCCTTTGAAGGTCTAGGTCCGGTCAGGCCTGTTTACGGAAGGCGTAGCTAAGCGCGGAAGTATTTCGCCCTTCGTTTGAGTGAAGCGCGATTGCCTATTCAGCGTTGCTGAACAGGCGTTTGACAAACTGTCCCCCCGCCAAGTGACAAACTATGCTCGGCTACGGACAAACTGTGCCCCTTCGGATACCAATCGTCGACTTTCACGAGCACCCGGTCGTGGATCCGCAGGTGTCGCACTTCATGCAGGTTCCGTTGCGGACGAGCGTGAAGTTCGCGCATTCGGGACAGGCCTCCCCGACGTAACCTTTGAGCTTCGCCTCGGCGCGCCGGTAGGCGTCCGTGGAGGCGGGCTCCGTGGTGGGTGGAGAGAAGCCCAGGCTCATCGGGCTGTCATGCTCCTCGGCCTTCAGGGCGGTCGCGCCCCGCATGGCGTGCACCACCGCGCTGGCGGGCATGGTCTGACCGGTCGCCACGGACCCGACGCCCGTCGTCGCACTGCCCGGGCCGCCCTGGATCAGGGTGAGGCGGTCGGCCGAGCCGCGTAGGAGACCGCGGGAGACCACGTTCGCCACGACCGGGCTCGTCTTGTCGTCGTCGCGCTTGTCCTGCCCGACGCCGCCGCCCAGCACCGTGTTGCCGATCTCGGAGGGATCGACATGGGCGAGGTCCATGCGGGCGAGATACGAGATCGCCAGCTCGCGGAAGACGTAGTCGAGGATCGAGGTCGCGTTCTTGATCGCGTCGTTGCCCTGCACGAAGCCCGCCGGCTCGAAGCGGGTGAAGGTGAAGGCCTCGACATATTCCTCGAGCGGCACGCCGTATTGCAGGCCGAGCGAGATTGCGATGGCGAAGTTGTTCATCAGGCTCCGGAAGGCCGCGCCCTCCTTGTGCATGTCGATGAAGATCTCGCCGAGGCGCCCGTCATCGTATTCGCCGGTGCGCAGATAGACCTTGTGCCCGCCGACGACCGCCTTCTGGGTGTAGCCCTTCCGGCGATGGGGCAGCTTCTCGCGCGAGCGGATGCGCTCGACGCGCTCGATCACCCGCTCCACGATCTTCTCGGCCATCTGCGTGGCCCGGGCCGCGGCGGGCGCCTGGATCAGGGCCTCGACCGCATCCTCGGCCTCGTCGTCCTCGTCGGCGATCAGGGCCGAGTTGAGCGGCTGCGACAGCTTCGATCCGTCCCGGTAGAGGGCATTCGCCTTGAGCGCGAGGGTCCAGGACAGCTTGTAGGCGTCCTTGCAATCCTCGACGGTAGCGTCGTTCGGCATGTTGATGGTCTTCGAGATGGCGCCCGAGACGAAGGGCTGGGCTGCTGCCATCATGCGGATGTGGCTCTCGACCGAGAGGTAGCGCTTGCCGATGCGCCCGCACGGATTGGCGCAGTCGAACACCGCATAATGCTCGGTCTTGAGGAACGGCGCGCCCTCGAGGGTCATCGCCCCGCAGATATGGGTGTTGGCCGCCTCGACCTCCTTGCGGCTGAAGCCGAGGAAGCTCAGCAGGTCGAAGGCCGGATCGGCAATCTTTTCGGGCGTGACCTTGAGAACGTCGCGCAGGAAGTCGTCGCCGAGCGTCCAGCGGTTGAACACGAATTTGATGTCGAAGGCCGATTTCAGCCCGGCCTCCACCACCGCGATCTTCTCGTCGGTGAAGCCTTTGGCCCGGAGCGTGCCGGGATTCACCGCCGGTGCCTGGCCCATCGAGCCGTGGCCCACCGCGTAGGCCTCGATCTCCGCGATCTCGGAAGGGCGATAGCCGAGGGCGTGCAGCGCGTCCGGCACGGCCCGGTTGATGATCTTGAAGTAGCCGCCGCCGGCGAGCTTCTTGAACTTCACCAAGGCGAAATCCGGCTCGATGCCGGTCGTGTCGCAATCCATCACGAGACCGATCGTGCCGGTCGGCGCGATCACGGTCGCCTGCGCGTTGCGGAAGCCGTGCTCCTCTCCGAGCGCCAGCGCCCGGTCCCAGGCGTGCTTGGCGCGCTCGGCGATGTCGGCCTGGGGGATGTTGGCGTGATCGAGCGGCACGGGGTTGATGCTGAGGAACTCGTAATCCTCCGCGACGCCGTGGGCGGCCCGGCGGTGATTGCGGATGACCCGGAGCATCGCGTCGGCATTCTCCGGATATTCCGGGAAGGTGCCGAGTTCCGAGGCCATCTCGGCAGAGGTCGCGTAGGCGACGCCGGTCATGATCGCCGTCAGCGCGCCCGCCAAGGCGCGGCCCTGAACCGAGTCGTAGGGCAGGCCCATGGTCATCAGCAGGCCGCCGATATTGGCATAGCCGAGACCGAGCGTCCGATAGCGGTAGGAGAGCTCGGCGATCTCCTTCGAGGGAAACTGCGCCATCATCACGGAGATCTCGAGCACCACCGTCCAGAGACGGTTCAGGTGCTCGAAGGCCGCGACGTCGAAGTGCTTGGCCTCGCGGTCATACATCGTCAGCAGGTTGGCCGAGGCCAGGTTGCAGGCGGTGTCGTCGAGGAACATGTACTCGGAGCACGGGTTCGATGCCCGGATCCGGCCGCCCGCCGGGCAGGTGTGCCAATCGTTCATCGTGGTGTTGAAGTGCAGGCCCGGATCGGCCGAGGCCCAGGCCGCCTCGCCGATCTTCTCCCAGAGGTCGCGGGCTTTCAGGGTCTTCGTCACCTTGCCGGTGGTGCGGGCCGTGAGGCTCCAATCTTCATCCGCCTCGACGGCGCGCAGAAAATCGTCCGTGAGCGAGACCGAGTTGTTGGAGTTCTGGCCCGAGACCGTGAGGTAGGCCTCCGAATCCCAGTCGGTGTCGTAGATCGGGAACTCGATCTTGGTGAAGCCCTGGCGGGCGAACTGCATCACGCGCTTGATATAGGCGTCCGGCACCATCGCCTTGCGGGCAGCCTTCACCTCGCGCTTGAGGGCGGGGTTGCGCTCGGGGTCGAAGCAGGCGTCGCCCTCGGCCTCGCACTGGGTGCAGGCCCTCATGACGGCCTGGAGGTGCCGGGAGACCACCTTGGACCCGGTCACCAGGGCGGCGACCTTCTGCTCCTCCTTCACCTTCCAGTCGATGTACTGCTCGATATCGGGGTGGTCGATGTCGACGATGACCATCTTGGCGGCGCGGCGCGTGGTGCCGCCGGACTTGATGGCGCCGGCCGCCCGGTCGCCGATGCGCAGGAAGCTCATCAGGCCCGACGACTTGCCGCCGCCGCCGAGCTTCTCATTCTCGCCGCGTAGCAGCGAGAAGTTCGAGCCGGTGCCCGAGCCGTACTTGAACAGGCGGGCTTCCCGCACCCACAGGTCCATGATGCCGCCCTCGTTGACGAGGTCGTCCTGCACGGACTGGATGAAGCAGGCATGGGGCTGCGGGTGCTCGTAGGCGGTGGCCGACTTCGTGAGCTCGCCCGTGCGGTAATCGCAGTAATAATGGCCCTGGCTCGGGCCATCGATGCCGTAGGCCCAGTGCAGACCGGTGTTGAACCATTGCGGCGAATTCGGCGCCACCATCTGGCGGGCCAGCATGAAGCGCAACTCGTCCAGGAACGCGCTCGCATCCTCCTCGGAGGTGAAGTAGCCGCCCTTCCAGCCCCAATAGGTCCAGCAGCCGGCGAGCCGATCGAAGACCTGGGTCGCCGAGGTCTCGGATCCGGTGCGCTCATCCTCGGGAAGCTCGGCGAGCGCCGCCTCGTCGGCGACCGAACGCCAGAGGAAGCTCGGAACGTCGTTCTCCTCGACCTTCCGGAGGCGCGCCGGCACGCCCGCCTTGCGGAAATACTTCTGGGCCAGCACGTCGCTCGCCACCTGGCTCCAGCTCTCGGGCACGTTGATGCCTTCGAGCCTGAACACCACGGAACCGTCGGGATTGCGGATCTCGCTCAACGCTTTGCGGAACGGGATGGTCGCGTAGGGGGATTGCCCGGCTGTGGTGTAACGCCGCTCGAACCGCATGAAACCGACCTCTTCCGACGAGACACGGGGGCTCGGCCTGCGACGCGGCACAGGAGACGGGCCCAGATTTGGGTGTCGACTCCGACCGCATCCGCGATGCGTGGCAGGCCGACGGAACATTACGATGAGACGTGAGCGAGGGGGCCGGCCAGACCGGCAGCCCATCCCGAACCATGACCTGAACCTTAATGCTCAGGGCGTCCCTACGTCAACAACTGGTAGCTGGCGGGCATGTTCCGCGCTACATGTTGTGTCGGCGAACTGAAAGTTGTGGATAGTTCGGGCCGGGCGCTAAGTGCGCTTTCGGCCACGCGGAATCCGGGCGGATATTTTTTGCATCCACATGCGCAAGCCCGGCTCGCGCGCAGCTCCGCAGGGCGGCCTCGCATCGGGCGTCGGCCGTGCCGGAAATGCGACACCCCGAGGCCTGACACCGATCGCGGATGCTCCGACTTCCGGCTGGACTTGCGCGGACCCGCTCCGCATAACGCGGGCGCGCGCCGAGCCGTGATCCAGGCTCCGCGCGAGACGAGAGGAAGCCGATGGCTCTCAAGGACACGCTGCTTCGCATCTTCACCTGGTGGAACGGGCAGACCATGTCGCTCGCCCTGCTCACGGCGCGGCGCGGCCAGTTCGTCGGGACCGACGAGCTCGGGAACAAGTACTATCGGGCCCAGGGGCCGCTGATCGACCGCTCGGTGGGTTCCGAGCGGCGCTGGGTGATCTACAACGGCTACGCCGACGCCTCGAAGGTGCCGCCGGGCTGGCGCGGCTGGCTCTGCCATGCCGTCGAGGTGCCTCCGAGCGAGGAGAGCTACACGCCGCGCGAGTGGCAGAAGCCCCATGTCGAGAACCTGACCGGAACCGCGGCCGCCTACCGGCCGAAGGGATCGCAGCTCTCCTGGGGCCAGCGCCCGGCCGCGACCGGCGACTACGTGCCCTGGACGCCCGGCGAGTAGCGCGCGGGCACACCCCAGGCGTCGCCGATCGCCCTTATTCCACCACCGTTCGGGTATTGAAGGCCGGATGCGCCGGTTCACCCGCGCGCCGTCCAACCGAGAGGGGCGAGCCTTGAGCCGCATCACCGCACGAGTCTCGCGCGCCGCGCTCGGCCTTGCCGCGCTGGGTTTCTGCGCACTCCCCGCCTCGGCCGACAAGATCAAGAACCCGACGGCGGTCTTCTCGGGCCTCGACAAGATCACCGGCCGCATCGTCTCCTTCGAGGTGGCGGTGGACGAGACGGTGCAGTTCGGTGCCCTGCAGCTGACGCCCCGCGTCTGCTACACCCGCCCCCCGACCGAGAGTGCCAAGACCACGGCCTTCCTCGAAGTCGACGAGGTGACGCTCGAGAACAAGTACCGCCGCATCTTCACGGGCTGGATGTTCGCGTCGAGCCCGGGGCTCCACGCCATCGAGCACCCGATCTACGATGTCTGGCTCGTCGATTGTAAGGGCGGCACCGACGTGACGGTCGAGGCCAAGGAGCAGGAGGACGTGCCCGCCATGGCCTCCAAGCCCGAGAAGTCGAGGCGCGCCGGTCGCGACAAGGATGCGACGCGCACCGCCCAGCAGGTCAATTCGGCCGGACAGGTCGACGTCGAGGCGCCGCGCGGCGTTCCGGTTCAGCCCCGTCAGAAGCCCTCGCGGAAATTCTTTCCGTCGAATGAGGGGCCGGCCCCGGCCCCCCCGCCGCAGCAGCCGCAATCGATCTTCGACGCGCTCTTCCGCTGAGGAGCCATGGCGTTGCAGCGGAGGCTCAGCGAGCCTCCGCGCCTGTGACCCCGAGAGCCGCCAACACCTCGGCCCCATCGACCTCCGCCCGGTCCGGCCAAGCATCCCATTGCGCATGCGCCGTGAGCGCATCCGCGAGGCGCCGCTTGTAGACGTGACGCGGCAATTCCTCGGCTCCGAACTGGGCCAGGTGGTCGGTGACGAATTGCGTGTCCGCGAGGCGGTAGCCGCCGCGCCGCAGGCGGCCCATCAGATGGACCAGGGCAACCTTCGAGGCGTCTCGCGCCAGGTGGAACATGCTCTCCCCGAAGAAGGCCGCCCCCAGGGAAACCCCGTAGAGACCGCCGACGAGGTGACGGGTTCCGGCCTCGTAGACCTCGATCGTGTGTACGTAGCCCTGGTCGAAGAGGGCGCCATAGAGTTCGCGGATGCGCGTGTTGATCCAGGTTCGCTCGCTGTCCCGGCGCGGGGCGGCGCAACCGGCGATGACGCCCTCGAAGTCGGTGTCGCTGCGAACCTCGAAAACGTCGGAGCGCACCGTGCGGGCGAGCCGCTTCGGAATGCGGAAGCCGTCGAGCGGAAGGACGCCGCGGGCCCGGGGCTCGACCCAATAGAGGGTCGGGTCGCTCGCGTCCTCCGCCATCGGAAAGATGCCGGCCGCGTAGGCTTTAAGCAGGATCTCGGGGGTGATCTCTACGCGGGCGCCGTCGTGCATCCGCTGAGTCTGGCGCGGCAGCGGACGGAACGCCAGAGCCTTCTGACAACGAAAACGGCGGAGCCGAAACCCCGCCGCCGATCGTCGCTTCGTGAGCGCCCGCATCGTGGTCCTGCGGTTCTCCGCCCTCAGGCGTCGAGCCCGCTGGTCGCCAGGAAGCTTTCCAGCCAATGGATGTCGTAGGAGCCGTTCTGGACGTCGGGATTGCGAACGAGGGTGCGGAACAGCGGCAGCGTGGTGTCGACGCCGTCCACGACGAACTCATCCAGGGCGCGCCGCAGGCGCATCAGGCACTCGTTGCGGGTCCGCCCGTGCACGATCAGCTTGCCGATCAGCGAATCGTAGTTCGGCGGAATGCGATAGCCCTGGAACGCTGCCGAATCGACCCGAACCCCGAGGCCGCCCGGCGGGTGGAAATAGGTGATCAGGCCGGGGGAGGGGCGGAAGGTCGCCGGATGCTCGGCGTTGATCCGGCACTCGATCGCGTGGCCTTCGACCTTGATGTCCTCTTGGGAGACGGAGAGCGGGCCACCGGCCGCGACCCGGATCTGCTCGTTCACGAGATCGATCCCGGTGATCATCTCCGTGACGGGATGCTCCACCTGGATGCGGGTGTTCATCTCGATGAAGTAGAACTTGCCATCCTCGTACAGGAACTCGATCGTGCCGGCACCGAGATAGCTCAGCTCTTTCATGGCGTTGGCGCAGATGGCGCCGATCTCGGCCCGCATCGTCTCGTTGAGAGCGGGCGAACCGCCTTCCTCCCAGACCTTCTGGTGACGGCGCTGAAGCGAGCAGTCGCGCTCGGCGAGATGCACCGCGTTGCCTCGCCCGTCGCCGAGGATCTGGACCTCGATATGGCGCGGCTTCTCGAGATATTTCTCGAGATAGACCGCATCGTCACCGAAGGCGGCCTTGGCCTCGCTGCGCGCCATGCCGATGGCCTGCTCCAGATCCGCTTCGGTGCGCGCCACCTTCATCCCGCGGCCACCCCCGCCGGAGGCGGCCTTGACGAGCACCGGATAGCCGATCTCAGCGGCGATGCGCTTGGCCTCGTCCGGATCCTCGACGCCACCCTCCGAGCCCGGCACGCAGGGAATGCCGAGGCGCTTGGCCGTGCGCTTCGCCTCGATCTTGTCGCCCATGGTGCGGATATGCTCGGCTTTGGGGCCGATGAAGCCGATCTCGTGATGGGCCAACACCTCCGCGAAACGGGCATTCTCGGAGAGGAAGCCGTAACCCGGATGCACCGCATCCGCTCCGGTGATCTCGCAAGCCGCGATGATCGACGGAATGTTCAGATAGCTGTCGCGGGCCGCCGGCGGCCCGATGCAGACGCTCTCGTCAGCGAGGCGCACATGCATCGCGTCGGCGTCGGCCGTCGAATGGACGGCCACGGTCGCGATGCCGAGTTCCTTGGCCGCGCGCAGGATGCGCAGCGCGATCTCACCGCGATTGGCGATCAGGATCTTGTCGAACATGCGCCGGCGCTCACTCGATCACCAGGAGGGGCTCGCCGAACTCGACCGGCTGCCCATCCTCGATGAAGATCGCCGTCACCGTTCCGGCACGGGGCGCCACGATCTCGTTGAAGGTCTTCATCGCCTCGACAAGCAGCACCTTCTCGCCGTTTTCGACCCGCGAGCCCACCTCGACGAACATCTTGGCGTCCGGCGAGGGGCGGCGATAGGCGGTACCCACCATCGGCGAGAGCACGGCGCCGGGATGCGCCGCGCCGGCCTTGCCGCGGTCGAGCGCCGTGCCGGGCCCGGGCATCGCCGCGGGAGCCGGCGCCGCGACGGCCGCGATCGGGGCCGGCCCAGCCACCTGCACCTGGACGGGCTCCAGGCGGCGGACGACGCGGATGCGCAAGTCGCCCTTCTCGACCTCGATCTCGGTCAGGCCGGTCTCGGTGACGAGGTTGGCGAGCTCGCGCACGAGCTCGGGGTCGATGGAATCGTGCTTGGGCATCGGCTCAGTCTTTGGAGGCGGAGTTCGGGGTGCGGGCGGCCATCAGATGCGCCAACGCATCGAGGCCGAGGCGATAGCTGTGCGGGCCGAAGCCGCAGATCACGCCCGCGCAGACGGGAGCGATCAGGGAGACGTGGCGAAAGGATTCGCGGGCATGCACGTTCGACAGGTGCACCTCGACCGCGAGCGCGCCGCTGCCGCTGATCGCGTCGCGCAAGGCCACGGAGGTATGGGTGTAGGCGGCGGCGTTGATGAGGATCCCGGCACCGGCAAGGCCCGCCTCCTGCACGAAGCCGACGAGTTCGCCCTCGAGATTGGTCTGCCGGAAGGTGAGGGCGATCCCGAGGGGCTCGGCCTGCCTGCGCAGGTCGCGCTCGATGTCGGCGAGCGTCGCGGTGCCGTAAATGCCGGGCTCGCGCCGTCCGAGGAGGTTGAGGTTCGGCCCGTTGAGGACGTGGATCGGGATCATGGAACCGCGTGGTCAGGCGTGCCCGCGCGGCGCGCGAGCACGGGAGGGGGCGGTCTTAGAGCATTTCCGGCCGCAGGTGCACCGGCTTCCCGCAAGAAAACCGCCGGGGAACGCAGGCCGCATCGGGCTCGGGAACCGTGGTCCCGCCGCGCTCAGCAACTCGCGTGGCCGCACTGGCGCACGTCCGTGATGGTCTTCCGGATCGGCTCGACGCCGACGGCGCCCGGGATGATCTCGTCGCCGATGATGAAGGCCGGGGTGCCCGAAAGACCGAGCTTGTCGCCGAGGCCCCGATTCTCGGTGAGCGCCG
The DNA here is from genome assembly GCF_008806385.1 of Methylobacterium soli. Taxonomy (GTDB): domain Bacteria; phylum Pseudomonadota; class Alphaproteobacteria; order Rhizobiales; family Beijerinckiaceae; genus Methylobacterium; species Methylobacterium soli. The sequence goes on along the minus strand of NZ_VZZK01000027.1, from coordinate 16,079 downwards.
CCTTGACCTCGGGACCCTGCGCATCCTTCTGCAGCTTGGCCGTGTCGAGTCCCATCTCCTTGGCAACCTGAAGGGCCTTGGCGCCGTTGATCCGCCCCTTCGATTCCAGAAGCTTCTGGTGGAACTCGAAGAGCTTGTCGCCCTTGAGCTGCTGCTTCGCCGCGAGCGCGATCTGGCTGGCCTCGAGGGATTCGGGTCCCAGGACCGGGAAATCCTTGATAATGACGCGCAGCTTCGGATCACTTTTGATCAGCGCCTGCACGTCGGCGAGTGCCTTGCGGCAATAGCCGCAATTGTAATCGAAGAACTCCACCATCGTGACATCGCCCTGCGGGTTGCCGGCCACGACGTCGTGCGGGCTGTTCAGGAGCGCGCCCTGGGATTCCTTGAGGGCGGCCGATTGGGCGAGGCGCTGCGTCTCGAGCTGGCGCTTCTCGCCCTCGGCAATCGCCTCCTGCAGCACGTCCGGGTTCTTGACGAGGTAATCCTTGATGATCGCCTCGATGGCTTGGCGCTGCGCATCCGTGAAGGGAGAGGCCTCGGGCGCCGCCTGCGCGTGGGCCGGCACTGTGCCGAGCGCGAGCGTGAGGGCCAGGATCGAAATGGAGCGGGAGAGGGGCATACGTCCTCGCGAATCGCGACGGGCCAAGCGCGACCGCCGCGCGTGAAGGTCCGGTAGCGCTCGGGTTAGGCGTTTTCACGGCGGCAGGTCAAATGCTGCGCCCGCCCCGACGCTCGGGGATGCGCCCCCGGGGCTCGACCCGTGTTGAGGCCGGCCCGGCAAGCGGTTAACACACGCTCACCCCAATCGCCCATCCCGTCCCGCTGGCCTTCGCGGCCTGCCGACACGCGGTATCTTGATGTCCCTCGCCACGTCCCGCCGCGCCGCTGCGGTCTCGCCCTTCCTCGCCATGGACGTGATGTCGGCCGCAGCCCTGCGCGAGCGGCGGGGGGAGGGCGTCGTGCACATGGAGGTTGGCCAACCCTCGGCGCCGGCGCCGCGCCCGGTGATCGAGGCGGCGCGCCGGGCCTTGGACACCGGCCGCGTTCCCTACACGGAGGCGCTCGGGATGCCGGCCCTGCGCGAGCGCATCGCCCGACATTACCGCGATGCCTACGGGGTCTCGGTGGGGCCCGAGCGCATCGTCGTCACGACGGGCTCGTCCGCGGGCTTCATCCTCGCCTTCATGAGCTTGTTCGATGCCGGTCAGCGCGTGGCGGTGCCGCAGCCCGGCTACCCGGCCTATCGCAGCATCCTGGCCGCCCTCGACCTCGTGCCCGCCCCGATGGTGCTCACGCCCGAGGATCGCTTCGCGCCCACGGCCCAGTCCCTGCGGGCGACCCATGCCGAGCAGGGCCTCTCCGGGGTCCTCGTGATGAGCCCGGCCAATCCCTCCGGGACCGTGATCACGCCCGGGCGGCTCGGCGAGCTCTGCTCGGCCGCCCGCGATCTCGGTCTGCCCTTCATCTCGGACGAGATCTACCACGGCCTGAGCTACGGCGTGCCGACCGCCACAGCGCTTCAGTTCGAGCCGGACGCGATCGTCATCAACTCGTTCTCCAAATACCATTGCATGACGGGATGGCGCGTCGGCTGGATGGTGGTGCCAGAATCCCTGACCCGCGCTATCGAGCGCCTGGCCCAGAACCTCTACATCTCGGCGCCCTATCTCTCGCAGATCGGGGCGCTCGCGGCCTTCGAGGCCGGTGAGGAGCTCGACGCGGTGCGGGACGGATACGCCCGCAACCGTGCGATCCTGCTCGAGGCCTTTCCGGCCCTGGGGCTCGGGCGCACGCACCCCGCCGACGGGGCCTTCTACCTCTATGCCGATGTCTCGGCTCTGACGAACGATGCGGCGGATTTCTCCCGCCGCATGCTCGCCGAGGCCGGCGTGGCGGCGACCCCGGGTCTCGATTTCGATCGCCTGGAGGGCAACCACCACATGCGCTTCTCCTTCGCGGGGTCGGAGAGCGATTGCCGCGATGCCGTGGCCCGCCTGCGCGGCTGGCTGAAGCGCTGACGCCGCGGCGCGGAAGCGCAGCAGGTTTGCGGCGGCGCCCTCAGGCCGCCTGGGCGCCTATCTCGGCCGATTTCGCTGCGGCGACCGTCTCCCCGAGCTTGGCCTCGAAATCCCGGAAGTTCTGGGTCGCCGCGTCCCAATCCGCCGTGCGGATGCCGGCGACGACGGCGCCGGCATGGCGGCGCGCCGCATCGAGGCTGCGCTGGACGTTGGCGGGGAGCGGGGCTTCCTGGCCGATGCAGGTCGCGGCCTCGTCGGTCACCGGGTTGAGGCCGACCAGGACGGAAGCGAGCCGTCGACGCCAGGCCGCGCAATCGGCCGGGAGGCGGACGAGGCGCTCGGCCATGGCAGAATCGCCGTTCCCGTCCAGGAGCTGACGGCTCATGGCCTCGAGATTGAGCAGGCTGCCGATCGCGTCCGCGATCTCGCCGCGGGCTTTCTCGGTGCCGTTGGCGATGCGGGTGACGCTCGAGGAGATCTCGCTCGTCGCCAGGATCTGCTGATCCATGATCTCGGCCATCGCCCGCATCTCGGCGGCGGCCGTCGCCACGGAGATGCTCTCGGCCTCGACGCGGGCATTGGCGCGCGCCATGACCTCGGATCCCGCGGTGACGGCGGCCCGGCTCTGGTCGACCGCTTCGTGCATTGCCGAGAGCTCGCCCTTGAGCGTTGCGAGGCGTGCGCGGATCTCCTCGGTCGCCTTGGCCGTCTGGGCCGAGAGCGCCTTGACCTCCCCGGCCACCACCGCGAAGCCTCGGCCGGCCTCTCCCGCGCGCGCCGCCTCGATTGTGGCGTTGAGCGCCAGGAGATTGGTCTGGGCCGAGATCGCCGCGATGGCGCTCGCCATTTCCTCGATCCGGCGTGCCGCCGAGGCGAACCCGTCGAGGCAGCCCCCGATCTCGGCGGTGCGGGACTCGATGACCTGCATGCGATCACCGGCGAGGCGCATGTCGTGCGCGCATTCGGCGATCCCGGACCGCGCGCGCTCGGCGGTCTCGGCCGAGGTCTGCGAGCGGGCCGCGATCTCGCTCGTGGAGGCCGCGACCTCTTCGCTGGCGGCCGCGATCAGGCGAGCCTGATCTGCGACCTGAGCGGCATCGTGCGTGATCCAGCCGATGGAGGTTCCGGCCTCGGAGGCCGCCGCCGACACGCTCGCCTGCTGACGCAGGGCACCGAGATCCACCGCGAGGGGCGCCGCAGCCGCGACGGCCGTGATGACGGGGGGCGGAACAGCCGGAGCGCTCGGGACGATGGCTTGTTCCACCACCGCTGATCTGCGGAAAAAGCTCACCATGGTGTCGCGCGCCCTCAGTATTCGACGACGCAATCTGCCCGGAAAATGTTCAAGCGACGGTTAAGACCGGCGCATGAGAATGCCGATCCGCGCCGCGCGATTTCTGCTGACGTCGCGAAGATGCGAGCGACCTCAAGGACGTGACGGGGAGGGCCGAGCCCTCTCGGCGGCGCGTTGCAACGCAAATCGCCAAAAAATGAGCAAAGCCTTGTGGCACATTTTATTGCTCCCTCCCGAATACCGGGAGGGAGCCAGGGTGTTGGTCGAGCGAATTGGATAACTTATTCGCCGGTCAGGGCGGCCTTGGTCCGGGACCACCAGCCGGCTCGCTTCGGACGATCCGGGTCCGAGGGCGGCGTCAGCACGACGGCAACCGGCTCAGGGGCCGGAACGGCGGGTGCTTCGGCAGGCTCGGAAGCAGGTTGCTCCGCGACGGGCTGCTCGGGCGGCGTATCGGCCACCGGCAGGTCGACGGCCGCCTCGCGCGGGGTCTCCTCGATGGCCGCGATGGCTTGCGCGCTCACGGGCTCTTCCGCCGAGAACATCGCAGGTTCGGAGGATTCTCCGGCCTCGGATTCCCCGGCCTCAACCTCCGCTTCGGACAAAGCGCCATCCTCGCGGTTGCGCCCTTCGGAGCGGCCACGCCCGCCGCGACGTCCGCGGCGGCGGCGCCGCCCGCCTTCGTCCTCGGCCTCCCGCGGAGCTTCGGAGGAGGCCTCGCTCACGCTCTCGTCAGCGGCAGCCTCGGCCGGCACGGCATCCTCGGATTCCTCGTCCGCCTCACCCGATTCCGCCTGACGCTCGTCCTCCGTGCCCTCGGCGCGTCCGCCCCGACGGCGGCGGCGACGGCGGCGACGGCGCTGGCCCTCTCCCTCGCCCTCGCCCTCTTCGCGCGCCTCGGTACGGGTCTCGCCGTCCTCCGCCTCGACCTCTTCGACCGTCCCCTCGATGAGATCCTCTTCCTCGATCTCGTCCTCGACCTCCATGGCGGGTGAGATCGCGACGGCGCGCACGCCCGTGACCGGGCCTTCCGCGCGCTGCGCTGGCTCGCCGCGGTCGAGCTGGTAGGCGGCGGTGGCGGACAGGCGCTCGTCGGCCGCGATGGTCACGGTGACGCCGAAGCGGATTTCGAGCTCGTGCAGATGCGCGCGCTTCTGGTTGAGGATGTAGAGTGCAACCTCCGTGCGCGTGCGCAGGATGAGGTTGTGGCTCGACGACTTGAGCAGAGCTTCCTCGATCGAGCGAAGGATGTGCAGCGCCACCGAGGCGGTGGCGCGCACGAAGCCCGAGCCGCCGCAATGGGCGCACGGGATCGAGGAGGATTCGAGCACGCCGGTGCGGATGCGCTGGCGGCTCATCTCGAGCAGGCCGAAGGGGGAGATGCGACCGACCTGGATCCGGGCGCGGTCGTTCTTCAGGCACTCATTGAGCTTCTTCTCGACGGCGCGGTTGTTGCGCTTCTCCTCCATGTCGATGAAGTCGATCACGATGAGGCCGGCGAGATCGCGCAGCCGCAATTGGCGGGCGACCTCCTCGGCGGCCTCGAGGTTCGTCTTGAGCGCCGTGTCCTCGATGTCGTGCTCGCGGGTCGCGCGGCCCGAGTTCACGTCGATCGAGACCAGCGCCTCGGTCGGATTGATCACGAGGTAGCCGCCCGAGCGCAGGGAGACGTGGGTCGAGAACATCGCGTCGAGCTGTTGCTCGATCCCGTAGCGCGCGAAGATCGGCGTCGAATCCCGGTAGGGCTTCACGACCTTGGACTGCGCCGGCATCAGCATCCGCATGAAGTCCTTGGCCTCGTGATAGGCGTCCTCGCCCGAGACGAGCACCTCCTCGAGATCCTTGTTGTAGAGGTCGCGGATGGCGCGCTTGATCAGCGATCCCTCCTCGTAGACCAGGGCGGGCGCGGTCGAGGACAGCGTCAGCGCGCGCACGCTCTCCCACAGGCGCATCAGATACTCGAAGTCGCGCTTGATCTCGGGCTTCGTGCGCGAGGCGCCGGCCGTGCGCAGGATGACGCCCATTCCCTCCGGCACCTCCAGATCCTGCGCGACTTCCTTCAGCCGCTTGCGGTCGGCCGCGCTCGTGATCTTGCGGGAGATGCCGCCGCCACGGCCCGTGTTGGGCATCAGCACGGAGTAGCGCCCGGCGAGCGACAGGTAGGTGGTGAGCGCCGCGCCCTTGGTGCCGCGCTCCTCCTTGACCACCTGCACGAGGATGATCTGGCGGCGCTTGATCACCTCTTGGATCTTGTAGTGACGCCGATAGGTCCGGGGCCGCTCGGGGATCTCCGCGAGCGCGTCGCCGTTGCCGCCGACCTGCTCGATCTTCTCCTCGTCGTCCTCGTCCGAATCCTCATCGGATTCGTCGTCCGAATCATGGTCCTCGTTCGCGTCGTCGTCCTCGTCCGCGTCGTCGTCCTCATCCAAATCTTCGGAAGGCGCGTTCCGGGCCGCGGTGGCGTCCTCGGAATCCGCCGCCTGCACGGTTTCCGGATGCCCCTCGGCAACGGGTTCCGGAGTGTCGCTCAGGGGAGCGGCCTCGGCCTCGGGCTCGTTCCGAGCGGGGGCCGCATCCTCGGCCGGCGATTCCGGCGCATCGGCTGCGGGCCCGGCCTCCAGCACGGCGTCGGGAAGGTCGGCGGAGGCATCGCTGCCCGGCGCGAGGACGCCCTCGTCCTCCACGCCCTCGGGAGCCTCCGCGCCATCCTCGGCGCTGACCGTCTCGGCGTTGCGCGCCGAGGCGGCTTCGGCCCGGCGCCCGCGCGAGCGGCGGGAAGAGCGGCGGCGCTCCTCGCGCTCGCGGTGCTCTTCCGCGTCGCGCGCCTCATCCTCGAGCAGCGCCTGCCGATCGGCGAGCGGGATCTGATAATAGTCCGGATGAATCTCGCTGAAGGCCAGGAAGCCGTGGCGGTTTCCGCCATACTCGACGAAGGCCGCCTGCAGCGACGGCTCCACGCGCGTGACCTTGGCGAGGTAAATGTTGCCGCGAAGCTGGCGCCTGTTGGCGGCCTCGAAGTCGAATTCCTCGACCCTAGACCCGTGAACCGTGACGACCCGGGTTTCTTCCGGGTGCATCGCGTCGATGAGCATCTTGTTGTTGGCCATGACGAACTTTCGACATGGCGGCCGACGTCGCTCTCCTCGGGCCGAGCTGTCCCGGTGGAGCATCTCCCGGCCCGCGGGCCATCCTGGGAAACGCTCGCGCCGGCCTCGTCACCGAGACCGTGGGGGCTGTTGGGAAGGGATTGCCGTCAACCGCCGTTCGGCGCCGGTCTTCGGCGCGCTTGGGGTTGAACCTGGTCGGGAGGAAGGGCGAACCGGCGCGACGCAAAACGCGCGCGCTTGCGGCACGAGCAACGGCAACCGATGCTGTGCGTCCGCCCATCCCTTTCCTGACCTCACGAAGACATCTCGACCGGACACGCCGGCCGCGAATTCCAAAACGGGTGTGGCGAGGACAATTCCGCCACGCTTGCCGACACCCACCCGGCCCTGAAGGGAATCCGACGATCGCTGCGGAAAACCGACTGCGACGGCGCGTCAGGGCCATGCGGGCTCCGGCGCGCCCGCGGGCCGCGACGTGGACCGGCGGACCGGGAAGGGGTCCGTATCATTACAGATCGTCGCAGGGATTTGGCAAGGGCAGTGATGCGCGCGGGGGCCGGCCGCTTCGCATCAGCGCCGCATCGAGGAGCCGGAGCTCACTCGACAGTGCCGCTCCTCGTGCCCGGCCGCCGCGACGCGGCCGGGAACGGGGCGCGTCGTGCCGACGATCTGAGGCCGAAGGGGGGAGACCGCGTTGGACGCGTCCCAGGTCCCGGGCGCGGCGGTGTAGCCACCGGATGCCGCCGCACCCGCCGCCCCGGCGCGCTCACGGGGAGCCTGCGCAAGGGCCGGCCACGACACCAGACCCAGAACGAGAACCGAACCGGCCGCGATAAGGCGCTTGGTCATGAGCCAACCTCCGTGCAGGGCGCGGATCCCGCTGGTCGGTGTGGCGAGCCAGGACCAAGCCTGCATAAACTTGGATGTGGGCAGGCATCCAGTGCATCGCCGTGCCGTTCGGCACCGCTCCGATCCGGGAGATTCTCGCCGGGCAACCGGGGCGTTCTGCGGGATCGCCATCGCGGATCGGCGTCGTCCGCGTTCCCCGGATGCTGGTCTCGGTACGTTTCCGGGCCGCCGCGGGGGCAGCCTCAGAAATGCCCCGAAATGCGGTGCAGCCCTGGAACCAGATTGATCGACGGAAAGGGCTCCGTCGTCGTGCGGGTCAGGCCGTGCCGGACGGCCCTTTCCCTGAAGCAGCGCCGGCCATGCATCCGCTCGCCCATGTTCTGGTCTGGTCCGGCGTCCTCGGCTTCATCGGGATGGTGGGCTATGCCTCGAAAGGGGGCGCGGTCTGGATGATCATCGCCCTGATGCTCGCCGGTATCGCGATGCTGATCCGCTGGCGTTGATGGCAGGCCGGACTGATCAGCGCCCAGGTGCAGCCAACCTACACGTGAGCGTTGTAAAATTTTCGTGATCGCGTGCAACGTGACGCTAAACTAAGCATTCCGGCTCCAGGCTCACCTGCGAGGAGCGGTGTTGCTCGATGAGTACGAACTTTTCCGTCAGAAAAACACAGAAAGCGGAACAACCGCTCGGCGGAATCGACGAGCTTACCGTGCGGATGCGACAACTGATCCACCATCGTGGATACGATCGTGGCAAGATCGTCAGCGCGATCCTGTGCCGTTACTTGCCGAATGCCGGAGGAATGGTGAGACTGTTCTGAGACAGAATTTGACTCAAGCGATGCTCGACCGGAAATTGATCGATCACCTCACCGCCAATGTGTCGGGTGAACTGCACATGGCCCGCGAGCGCTTGGCGGGCTGAAGCCCGTGCCCAGGCGATCGCGCCGGTGCCGGGTGAACGGGCACCGGCGCAGGGCCGCGGTCAGGCCAGGGCGCGCGAGACGGCGCGTTCGACGAAATGGGCGGCGGCAAGCGCCCGACCGTCTTCGCTGAACGGTGCGATCACCTGGACTCCGAGCGGAGCCTCGTCACCCGGCATCGGAATCGTCACGCAGGGCACACCCATCAGCGTCCAGAGCCGGTTGAAGCGGGAATCGCCCGTCGAGGCGAAGCCCTGCGGCGCCTGGCCCGGCGCGGACAAGGTGAGAATGACGTCGAACGCGCCCTCGCGGAACGTCGTCTTCAAGGCGCGCCGCGCCGCATGGGTCACCCGCCGCGCGGCGTCGTAGGCCGCAGCATCGATGTCCTGCGCCGCGTCGAGATGGGCGCGCAGGAGCGGCGGCAGAGCCTCGCGGTGATGGTCGAACTCCCAGGCCAGCGCTTGGGCCGCCTCGAAATCCTGGATCGTGCCGTGCTGCGCGAAGGCTGCGGTCACGGCGCGCGGGAGTGCGGCGTCCCGAACCGTCGCGCCGGCCGCCTCCAACGCCAGCACGGCCCGACGCAGGGCCTCGAGGGGTTGCGCTTCGGCCGCCTCGCAGAAATCGGGGATCAGCAGACCGAACCGCGGGGTGCCGGGCGCGCTCTCCGACAGGTCGATCTCGGGGCGGCCCGTCATCAGCGCGAGGGCATGGGCCGCGTCGGGCACGCTGGCGGTGAAGAGGCCCAGGGTGTCGAGGGTCCAGGAGAAGCACTTCACGCCGGTTGTCGGGATGAGGCGGAAGGAGGGCTTCACGCCGACGACGCCGCAATAGGCCGCCGGGCGGATCACCGATCCGCCGGTCTGGGTGCCGAGGGCGAGCGGGAACATCCCGGCTGCGACCGCCGCGGCGGAGCCGGCCGAGGAGCCGCCCGGCGTGCGCCCCGGCGCGCGGGGATTGCGGGTCTCGGTCGGATCGAGGAACGCGAAGGCCGTCGTGGTGGTCTTCGCGAGCGCCACGGCCCCGAGGCGCCGCAGCCGCGCCACGGCGGCCGCATCCGCCTTGGGGCGCCAGCCGGCATAGATCGACGCGCCGAGTTGCGTCGGAAGATCCGCCGTGTCGATGACGTCCTTCACGCCGACCGCGATCCCCGCGAGGGGTCCCTGTGTCGGCACGACCGGTGCGGGATCGAGGCTGACGAGAGCGGCGATATCCGGCTCGTGCGCCGCGACGGCCTCGCGCGCCAGTGCGATGGCGCCCGCGGGCGTGAGGGTGCCGGCTTCGATGCGGCGACGGAGGGACAGGAGTGAGAGCATGCGCTTGGTGATCTGTAACGGGTGAGGGGAGGGCGGGCCCGGATTCAGGGGTCGTTCGGGTCGGGGTCTCGTCAGGCCGGATCCTGCGGGAATCGTGGCGACCGCGCCAGGGCCGCCTCGCACCAGAGCCCGATCCGCAGGAGCCGCAGGTCGGCGCGGTAGGGGCCGACGAGTTGGATGCCGAGGGGCAGGCCGTCGGGGCTCTCGCCCGCCGGCAGGGTCAGGGCGGGAACCCCGAGGCAGGTCCACGGCACGCAGAAGGCGGGGTCACCCGTGAAGGCCAGGCCCTCCGGGGCCGGCCCGGACGCCGGCAAAGTCAGGATGGCGTCGAAGCCCTGCAGCACCGAATCCAGGTCCGCGCGCAGGCGTGCCTGCAGGCGAAGAGCCTCGACATAGGCGACGGCCGCGAGGGCGGACCCTTCCCGAACGAGGTCCTTCAGGGGTTCGCTGGTCTTGTCGGGAAACCGCGCGACGAGGGTCCCGAAGGTGGTGCCCGCTTCCGCCGCCAGGATGGTGCGCGCGGCGCTCCACAAGGCCTCGAACCCTTCGGGCAAGACAATGTCCTCAACGAAGCCGCCCTCCGCCCGGAACTTGCGGGCGGTGGCCTCGATCAGCGCCCGCTGCCCAGGATCGGCCTGATCCCAGATCGCCGTACGCACGAGGGCGAGGCGCGGCGCCGGCAGGGGATCGAGGCCGGTCTCGGGATCGACCGCGAAGGGCACGAGCGGCCGGCCGTGCCGATCGCCGTCGTCCGAGGCCGCGAGCCAGGACAGGGCGTAGGCCGCGTCCAGAACGGAACGGGTGAAGAGACCGACATGGTCGAGGGAACCGGCCAGGGGGTGGATGCCGACCCGCGGGATCGCCCCGAAACTCGGCTTGAAGCCGACCACGCCGCAATAGGCCGCCGGACGGATGACCGAGCCGAAGGTCTGGCTGCCGAGCGCCAGGGGCACGAGGCCGGCCGCGACCGCCGCGGCTGATCCGCTCGACGAGCCGCCCGGCGTGTGACCCCGCCGCCAGGGATTGTGGGTTGGGCCGGGATGGCGCCACGCGAACTCGGTCGTGACGGTCTTGCCGAGGATGGAGGCGCCGAGGGAGCGGAGCCGAGCCGTCACCCAGGCATCGCTGGCCGGCACCTCCCCGTCATAGACCGCGGAGCCGTTGGCAGTCGGCATGTCGGCGGTCGCGATGATATCCTTGATCCCGACGGGGATGCCGCCGAGGGGGCCATCGCCAGCCTTCAGGGTCGAGGTCAGGTGCGTGAAGGCGCGCAGGCTCGGGTTGCGGGCGCGGGACGCGTCGAGGCAGGCGCTCAGATAGGCGTCGGGCGTCGTCGCGCCGGTGCGGAAGGCGCGCAGGGCCTCGACGAGGCCGAGTTGATGCAGCATCGCTGGGATCTTGTCCGTGAAGAGACTGGGCGCGCGGGGGCGCGGGCCGCGCGGTCGATCCGCGCCACCCGCGCGTGGGACGCGTCAGTTCGCCGAGAGCGTCTTCTCGATGAAGTCGCGCCGCACGAAGGTCGCGTAATCGGGCTGCGCCGCGAGATTGCCGAGCGCGACCTGGGTTTCCATGCCGGCCCGGAGGGCCTCCGGCGAGATGTCGACGCTGTCGGGATAGACCTTCTCGCTCATCATCCGCTTGACGGCCGCTTCGACGACGGCGGGATCGAGGCTCGGGAACTCCCGCTTGGCGATCGCGACGGTCTGGTCCGGGTTGGCCTGCATGAAGCGGATGGCCTTCTGCAGGCCGTTCACCACCTTCTGGGCGACCGCCGGATCGACGTCCTTGCGAGCGCTCACCGAGGAGAAGGCATAGGGACCGTAGAGCTTGGGAAAGCCGACGGCGACCTTCATGCCCTTCGCGATGACCTGATCGAGGCCGGGCTCGTACATCACCGCTATCTTGGCCTGACCGGCCAGGAAGGGGCCGGGCTCCGAGCCGATCTGGACCTGCGTGATGTCGACGTCGCTCTGCTTCAGCCCGTTCTCCTTGAGAAGCTTGAGGAAGAGCGAGGTGCTCGTCGTCGGCATCAGGCCGGAGACGATCTTCTGGCCCTTGAGGCTCTGCACGTCCTTGTAGTCGAAGTCCGGCGCCGTCGCGATCCAGACCGCGGCGCCGTTGACGACGTTCGCCACGATGTTGACGGGCGCGCCCTTCGAGGCCGCGATCGCGGTCCATTCCGGGCCGTGAATCGAGAATTGCGCGCTCTTCGAGATCACGGCCGAGAGCGCCACGTTCGGGGCGCCCGCCGTCTCCTTCGTGACGTCGAGGCCCTCCTTCTCGAACATCCCTTCGTCGATCGCGACGTAGAAGGGCAGGTAGAGCATCGACTGGAAGGCCTGGGAGATCGTGACCTTCTGGGCGGCTTGCGCGGGCAGGGTCAGCAACCCGGCGAGGGTGAGAGCCGCGAGGGGCCGGAGGCGCTTGGCGAGATTCGGTCGGGTGAACGGCATGGGCTTAGACGACATGGGCTTAGGCAAGTCCTTGTGACACGGAGGGATGATCGAGCCGGCGCGGGTCCTAGACCTGCACCTGGCCGGCGGTGTTGACCTGCCGCCAGGGCAGGATGCGGCGCTCGGCGAAATCGATCAGGTGGTAGAGGACGAAGCCCACGAACATCAGCACGAACAGGCCGACCCAGACCGTGTTGAGGTCGTAGAGGGAGGAGGCCGTGTAGATGAGATGGCCGAGGCCGCGCTGGGACGAGATGAACTCGCCGACCACCGCGCCGACGAGCGCGAAGCCGATATTGATGCGGAACATCCCGATGATCGCCGGCAGCGTCGAGGGCACGATCACGCTGCGGAAGATCCGGTTCTTCGTCGCCCCCATCGAGGCCAGGAGCGCCTGGAGGTCGGAATCGGCATCGCGCGCCGCCTGATAGGCGGCGATCAGCGCCACCAGAGCGGTCAGCGAGACGGCAAGCGCGACCTTCGAGACGAACCCGGTGCCGAACCACAGGATGATGATCGGCGCCAGCGCGATCTTCGGCACCGAGTTGATGGCGACGATGAACGGCTCGACGAGGCGCGCGACGAAGACCGAGTACCAGAGCCCGAGCCCGGCGAGCGACCCGAGGGCCGTGCCGATGACGAAGCCGAGGATCGCCTCGATCAGCGTGTACCACGTGTCCACCGGCAGCGACCCGTCACGCATCGAGCCGAGGAAGACGCGCCAGATCCCGGACGGCGCGCCGACCAGGAACTCGGTGAGCCAACCCGCCCGCACCGCGACCTCCCAGGCGGCGAAGAAGGCGGCGACGGCGATCATCTGGATAAGCCCGCGGCCGACCATGGTATCGGCCGCACGCGCGACCGCACCGGGCTTGCGGCGGAGCGAGCCCGCGGCGCGTTTGGCGGGAACGGAATTTTTCAAGACGTGCGACGTCATCAGGCGGCCCTCGTGCGGGTCTGGATGTCGAGTTCTCCGCAGAGCGTGTGGAAGTATTCGGCAAAGCGCGGGTCGCTGCGGGCACCCACGGGCGAGCGGGCGTCGAGCCCGATCTCGTGCACCGCCTTCACCTTGGTCGGCCGGTTGCCCAGAACCACGACGCGCTTCGAGAGGGCGACGGCCTCGTCGATGTCGTGGGTGACGAGGATGACGGTCTTGTTGAAGGTCTCGACCGCGTCGAGGAGCACCCCCTCCAGATAGAGCCGGGTCTGGTAGTCGAGGGCGGAGAAGGGCTCGTCGAGGAGCAGGATGTCCGGATCCATGATCAGGGTCCGGATCAGCGCCGTTCGCTGGCGCATGCCGCCGGAAAGCGTCCTCGGATAGGCGTTCTCGAAACCCGAGAGCCCGAAGGTCGAGAGGTACTCGCGGGCGGTGTCGAGGGCCTCGCCCTGCTGGACCCCCTTCATCTCAAGGCCGAGCATCACGTTCTGCAGGACCGTGCGCCAGGGAAACAGCAGGTCCTTCTGCATCATGTAGCCGACGCGCCCGCGCAGGCCCGGGACGACCTCGCCACGGAACATCATCGAGCCGCCGTCGGGCTCGAGCAGCCCCGCGATGACATTGAACACCGTCGTCTTGCCGCAACCGCTCGGGCCGATGATGCTGACGAAGTCGCGCTCGTAGATGTCGAAGTTGAGCCCATCGAGCACCGGCACCGGGCCGGCCTTTCCGGGGAAGGATTTTCGGATGCCGCGTAGGCTGAGTTGGACCTTGGGCGCCGTCATGTGCACTCCGTTGGTGGCGGAGAGGCCCTGGCAAGCTTCGGGCCAAAGTGCATACAAGATACGCCTGAGCTATGCTTGGCAGCGATTCCACGAGGCCGAACGCCGCTTGTTTCCGCGGTGGTTCCTCACGTGCATGCGCTCCCGGTATAGCTCTTGCCAGTCCGCGCAGGTCAGCGCGAGGCGACGACCTGCCGACCCGAACCGAGGATGAGAGGGACCCGATGAGAACCACGACGCACAACCTGCGGGTGGATGGATCGCGCTTGTGGTCGACGATCCTAGAGACGGCGACCTTCGGGGCGACGCCGGCGGGCGGCCTCAACCGCCTCACGCTCTCGCCCGAGGACGGGCAGGTGCGCGACTGGTTCCGCGAGGCCTGCGAGGCGGCGGGCCTGGAGGTCGGCGTCGATGCGCTGGGCACGCAGTTCGCGCTGCGGCGCGGCCGGGACATGAGTCGTCCGCCGGTCGCCTGCGGCTCACATCTCGATACGCAGCCGACGGGCGGGCGCTTCGACGGCATCCTGGGCACGCTGGCCGGGCTCGAGGTGATGCGCGCCCTGAACGATGCCGGGATCGAGACCGAGGCGCCGCTCCTCGTGATCAACTGGACGAACGAGGAAGGCTCCCGCTACGCCCCCGCCATGATGGCCTCGGCGGCTTACGCGGGCGAGTTCACCACCGAGGACATCCTGTCCCGACGCGACGCTGCCGGGATCAGCGTCGGCGAGGCCCTCGATGCCATCGGCTACCGGGGTACGGAGCCTGTCGGAGCCCGCAAGATCGGGCGCTTCGTCGAGCTGCATATCGAGCAGGGCCCGATTCTCGAGGCGGAGGGCAAGACCATCGGGGTGGTCGAGGGCGGCCAGGGCATCGCGTGGTTCGACGGGACCATCCAGGGTTTCGAGAGCCATGCCGGCACGACGCCGATGCCGCGCCGGCGCGACGCGCTCCTCGGGCTCGCCGAGATCGCGCTCGCGGTCGAGGACGTCGCCAAGGCCCACGGGCCGAGTGCGGTGGCGACGATCGGGGAGGCCGTGATCGGCGCGCCCTCGCGCAATGTCGTGCCGGGGCAGGTGCGCTTCACCCTGGACCTGCGCGATCCCCGATCCGCCATCCTCGATGCCGCCGAGGCCGCTTTGCGCGCGCGCATCGACGAGATCGCCGAGCGCCGGCGCCTCACGGTCGCGCTCACCCGGATCTGGCGCAAGGAGCCCGTGCCGTTCGATCCCGCGATCGTCGATTCGGTCGAGGCCGCGGCCGGAGCGCTCGGCCTCTCCCATCGGCGCATGGTCTCGGGCGCCGGCCACGATGCCTGCAATCTCGCCGGTCAGGTGCCCACCGCCATGATCTTCGTGCCCTGCCGCGACGGGGTCAGCCACAACGAATCGGAATCGGCGACGCAGAGCGATTGCACCGCGGGCGCCAACGTCCTGCTGCACACGCTGCTTGCTTTGGCCAACGCTCCGGCCTGAAAACCTGACGGCACGACGCGGCTGGCGGGACATGCCCTGCCTTCCGCCCGGATTGCATGCCATTCGGGCATTGCTGCCCAGAGGAGAGACGCCGCATGCCCACAGCCGCCAGTCTCGCCGCCTTCGCGCTGATCTCGCTCGGCATGGTGCTGACGCCCGGGCCGAACATGATCTATCTCGTCTCCCGCTCGATCGCGCAGGGGCGCCGGGCCGGGCTGATTTCTCTCGGCGGCGTGGCGCTCGGCTTCGTGTTCTACATGCTGTGCGCCGCCCTCGGGATCACGGCGCTCGTCCTGGCGGTGCCCTTCGCGTACGACACCCTGCGCTTTGCCGGTGCGCTCTATCTTCTGTACCTGGCGTGGCAGGCGGTCCGCCCCGGCGGGCACTCGCCCTTTCGCGTGCGCGCCCTGCCGCCCGACGGGCCCGGGCGGCTTTTCACGATGGGGTTCGTCACCAACCTGCTGAATCCGAAGATCGCGGTGATGTATCTCTCGCTGCTGCCCCAGTTCCTCGACCCCGAGCGAGGCAGCATCCTCGCTCAGTCGCTGATGCTCGGTTCGACCCAGATTCTCGTCAGCGTGAGCGTCAATGCCGTGATCGCGATCCTGGCGGGCTCGATCGCGTCGTTCCTCTCCGGGCGTCCGACATGGCTCGTCCTGCAGCGATGGCTGATGGGGACGGTGTTGGCCGGGCTCGCGCTGCGGATGGCCACGGAGGCGCGGCGCTGAAGGCGCTGAACGCTTTAACCGTCCTGCCTCGCCGAGGGCCGATCGTGCGCGGCCCGGTCAGGGTCGCGCCGCACTCACCGTGCGCGGCGCGCTGCCGGGCGCATTCGCGCGGGCCTGGCGCCATTTCAGGTAGGCCTGATAGACCTGCTCCCGGTCGGCGACGCGGCCCGGCGGCTGTTCGTCGAGGAAGCGATC
>NZ_VZZK01000026.1 GCF_008806385.1 Methylobacterium soli | reverse complement strand
AGGGGTGCGACTTCTCCGGACAACGCGCACCCCTCACCCCAACCCTCTCCCGCACGGGAGAGGGGGCCGTCGCGCCGAACCGGACCGGGGCTGCCGATTTTCCAGCCCGTTGCAACGCGATCGGGCGCGGCTCTAGGGGCGCCGATTCCGGAAAGAATCATCCTTTCGCGTCCCGGAACCGGCACGCGCCTTCGGCCCCGCGAGCGGATGCGCTCCGGGGCGATGGCTTCGGGAGCGTCGAGGGGGACGCGGGACGCCGCGAGACCACTCAAGCGCAACAATCAATCCGGTCTCCCGGCGTCCCACGGACCGCGCCGTCCGGCGCGGGCCGCCTTGTCGCGTCGCGGTGTCTTCCGGCCAACTCGACCTGCGCTATCGATCCAGCGGGTTGCGTATCGTCCCCGTGGAGATCCGAGCGAGCCTGCGTCGCACGCCGCCTCGTCGTGGGCGGCGCCGCAGTATCTGTCCGTACCGCCCAGACGAGGGTCGGGGGCCGGGGCATTTCCTCCACCGGTCCACCGCCGCGCTCCGAGCCGGCGTTGCGTCGAGCCGCCGCCCGGGGCGGTGATGGCCGAGACCACCGACGCGGGCACCGCCCCACCGTCCGTGCCCGCCCGGTCGGCCCCGGGCAGGCCCCCAACAGGTGGGCGGCAGGTTCGAGAGAGAAAGCACGGAATAGGAATTATGTCAAGATCTTTGTCGGTGCGTGCAGGCCGCGGAGGGACCCGCGATCCGCGATCGGACGGGGTCCGGCCGGAGGATCAATACTTGCGGATGATCGGCTCCGGCGACATCGGGACCGGATCGGGGCCGAAGGCGTACCGGATGCCGCCATAGATCGACAGGGGCTGTGCCAGGGTGGTGGTGCGGGGATCCGAGATCGAGAAAGTGTTCGTGACCGCCCCGGTCTCCGCGAAGGTGCCGAACGTGGCATAGCGGTTGTTGGTCAGGTTGGTGACGAGCCCGAAGACCTCCAGGTTCTTGGTCACCTGGTAGCTCGTGGTCAGGTTCATCACGTAATAGGCGGGCAGCTTGCGGTTCAGGTTCGACTCGTCGCCCCGATAGTAGGACGAGGAGAAGGCCGACACGTTGAGGCCCACCTTCCATTGCGGCGTGATGTAGACATCGAAGCCGCCCTTGATCTGGTGGGCCGGGATCAGCGGAACCTTGTCGCCGGGGCGCACGCGGATGCCGCCATTCGGGATCAGATCGCCGCCGACCGCACCACCCGCCTGCCCGGCGCTCGCCAGGGGGTTGTTCGGCGACGACAGGGTCCCGTTGAACTGGAAGGTGGCGTCGACAAGGGCGTAGTTCGCGTAGACGCGCAGCCAATCCGCCGTGTACTCGGCCCCGACCTCGACGCCTTGCCGCCGGGTGGAGGGCACGTTCACGAAATAGGCGCGCGCGGCGTTGCCGGGGGTCGCGAGCGAGATGATGTCGTTGGCCAGATCCGTCCGGAAGGTGCCGATCTTGTAGGTCACCAGACCGGCATCATAGAAGTTCGGAAGGTTTCCGCGGAAGCCGACCTCGTAGGTCTGGCCGGTCACCTGTTTCAGCTTCGGATCGGCGATGAGGGAGTTCGGCAGGAGACAGGGCTGGTTCGGATTGGCGCAGGACAGCTCCAAGGGGGTCGGGGCCCGGTTGGACTCGGAATAGCCGCCGTAGAGCGCGAGAGCGTCGAAGAAGCGATAGGTCAGGCCGGCGACCGGGTTGACCTTGTTGTAGTAATGCGTGCCGGTGACGTCCGGCGAGAGACCGGATTGATCCTGGGTCGCGATGCGCGCGAAGTTGAGCCGTGCCCCCGCCGTCAGCGAGAGACGATCGGTCAGGTCGAGCGTGTCCGTCGCGAAGACGCCCAGATAGAGGTTCGAGCCGCTGACCGAACTCGGGGCGAGGCCGAGCGCCCCTTGGGTGCGCAGATAGGTGGTGCCGAGCCCCGGAACGAGGCCGTAATAGGGGTTGTTCGGATCGGTCGTGACCGACAGGTCGGGGTTGATGACGCCGAGCGTGCTCGACGATTTGAACGTGTAATTGGCAGCATCGATACTGCCGCCGATCACGAAGTTGTTGCTGAGGCCGAAGATGCGGTCATGGTTGGCCGCCTGCAGCGAGCCGCCATAGCCCGTGGCCTGCGTCCTGGTCGTGTCGACCGTCCCGTACGGGGTCGTCCGGGACACGAACGGGATGGTCTGCCCGTTCAGGCCCCGGATCACGAACTGGTTGGCAAAGGCCGTCCGGGCGGCGGTTCCGGTCGGGGGCGCATTCACGTTGTAGGCGTCATCCTGCAGGCAGAGGAAGCCGCGAAAGCTCGATTGCCGGCTGCATTGCTCGAAATTGCCCTGATTGCCGTCGACGTAGTTCTGGTCGTAGCGGCGGAAATAGGCGTTCCCGGCGAGATCCCAGCTCGGCGAGATGTCGACCCGGCCGGTCACCTGAAGGCTCCCGACATCCGTCGTGGTGGTCTGCGGATAGGTGAAGATCGCGCGATTGTTGACATGCGTGAGGTCGACCGGCGTCGCGGCCGCCGCGCCGTAGAAGCTGCGCGCGGCGAGCCCGATCAGGTGGAACTCGGAATCCGGGGTGCGATAGCCGAGATCGGCGTAGAGCCGGCCGATCGTGCTCGGGCTCTGGTAGCGCAGCCGCGGTCGTTCAGCCCGTCGCCGGTGACGTAGAAGCTCCACGGGCCGATCATCTTGCCGTACTCGATCGAGCCGGCGATGCGGCCGTCCGAGCCGCCGAGCGCGGTGATCTCGGTCCCCTGCCAGGTGAAGCCGTTCTTCATCTGGATGTTGACCGCGCCGCCGAGCGCGTTGAGGCCGAAGACCGGGTTGCCCGTGACCACGTCGATGCGCTGGATCGCCTGCGGCGGGATCAGGTCGAAATTGACGACGTCGCCGAAGGCCTCGTTGATGCGCACGCCGTTCTGGTAGACCGCCAGACCCTGCGGCACGCCCGCCACCGGCGAGGCCGTGAACCCGCGATAGGTCACGTCGACCCGGTTCGAATTGCCCTGCGAATCGTTGAGATTGATGCCGGGCGTGCGCCGGGCGAGCGTGGCCAGGACGTTGCCGGTGCCGCGATCGACCGCGATGTCAGCCGCCGTGACGGTCTCGACGGTGCTGGGAATCTTGTACAGCGGCAGCTCGCCGCCGCGCAGGCGCGGCGGGAGGCCGGGTCCGGGCGAGGCCGGCCCCGTCGGCGCGGGGATGCCCGCCGCGTCGAGATCCTGCGCGAAGCGCGAGGGGCCGCCGGCCCCGACCGGGGTCGTCGCCACGACGCTGATCTCGTCGAGCCGGACCGATTGCTGAGCGGACGCCGCGCCGGGCAGCACCAACCAGGGCAGCGCCGATACCGACGCCGCCAAGCCCCGTCTGATTGTCGGCATTGTGTTCCGTGACCCAAGACTAGTTCGCCGCTCGTTCGACGGCACTGCCTAAGTCATGAACTATATCGCCCGGCACGCAACGAGATCACGAAAATTTTGATCCACTCGCGCGGGGTCGATTAGTCCATCAACCGAGTCCCGTGCTTTCCGGGCAACATTTTAACTGGTCTAAATGCCTTGGATCAGGCAAAAACGGCAATGAGAGACGGCAATTTCGGCAAAAAACAACTTGAAACTGCTTGACTTTACATAAATACACTCAGAGCGAGATGCTCCGAGGCGATCGAGCCCCATGCGAGACCTTTGGTGCCGAGATCTGTCATGCCGAAACTTGTCATGCCGAGATCTGCCGATCCGGTCGCGCGGAAAAGCCGGCCTCAGCTCTCGCGGAACGCGGAGAGCGGCGCGTCGAGGCTCAGGGTGACGCCGGTCGTGGGATAGCTGAGGCGGACCTTCGCGCCGAGGCCGTCCGCGAGGCTGCGCTCGATCAGGCGGGAGCCGAAGCCGCGCCGGCTCGGCGGGCTGACCGGGGGGCCGCCGACCTCGCGCCAGCGGAACCGCAGCATCGGCTCGGCCTCGGCGGGATCGCGCGCCCAGGTCACCGCGACATGCCCGTCGGGCGTCGAGAGCGCCCCGTATTTCGCCGCGTTGGTGCCGAGCTCGTGCAGCACCAGGGCGATGGACAGGGCCGCCTTGGGGCCGAGGGTGACGTCGGGCCCCGCGATGTGGAAGCGCCCGGTCGCGCCGTGGCCGTGCAGGCGCGCAGCGCCCTCCACCAGGGTGAGGAGGCTCGCCTCCGTCCAGCTGCCCTGGAGCAGGAGGTCGTGGGCCTGGGCGAGCGCCAGCAGGCGCGCCGTGATGGTCTCGCGCGCCTCCGCGAGCGTGGCGTCACCCCGCAGGGTCTGCAGGCAGATCGCCTGGACCAGCGTCAGGGTGTTCTTCACCCGGTGGGCGAGTTCCTGCATCAGCAGGCGCTGGCGCTCCTCCGCCTGCTTGCGCTCGGTGATGTCCACCGAGGCGCCGGCGAAGCGCTGGGGCACGCCCTCCGGGTCGCGGATGAAGCGCCCGCGCGCCAGGATCCAGCGCACCGAGCCGTCGGCCTGCAGGATGCGGTACTCGCAGCTGAAGTCGCCGGCCCCCGCGAAGGTGCGGTCGAGCTCGGCCTGGAAGGCCGGCCTGTCGTCGGGGTGGAAGTTGCGGATATACTGCGCGAGCGGGGCGCCGCGCGCCGCATCCTCCGGGTCGACGGCGTAGATCCGGGCGAAATTCGCATCCGCGTAGATCAGGTCCGCGGACAGATCCCAGTCCCAGGTGCCGATCATCCCGGCGGCCCCGAGAGCGAGGCCGAGGCGCTCCTGGCTGGCGGCGAGGCGCTGCTCGGCCTCCGTCTTCTCCCGGCGCAGGCGCTCCTGGGCGAGCGCGGTCTCGATCGCCTGAGCCAGAAGCTCGCGGAAATGCCCGGCCACGTCCTTCAGCACGTAATCGGCCGCGCCCGCCTTCAGGGCCGCGACCGCGATGCGCAGATCCTCCGAGCCCGTGACGTAGATGACCGGCGGCGGCTCCGGCAGGGCGCGGATGCGCGCCAGGATGTCGAGACCGGTCTCGCCGGGCAGGTGATGGTCGAGGGCGATCGCGTCGACGCCGCCGCGGGCGATCCGGGCGAGCCCGGCCGCGCCGTCGGGCGCGTGCTCGACCGTGCAGTCGCGGGCCCGCAGGCTCCGGGCCACGAGGCGGACCAGGCCCGGATCGTCATCGATGTAGAGAAGGTGCAGGGCCAAAGCCGATTTCAGGCTCCATCGGCAGACCGGATGGCCGGGCCCGCGCGACGCCGATCCATCGCGGGCAATTGCAGCAGTTGCAGGGCAGGGTCGCGGGGCCGCGGGGATCAGGCCGTCTCGGGCACCTGCATGACCGAGAAGAACAGGCCGAGCTGGCGGATCGCGTTGGCGAAGCCCTCGTAGTTCACCGGCTTCGTCACGTAGACGTTGCAGCCGAGATCGTAGCAGCGCTGGATCTCGCGCTGGTCGTCGGTGGTGGTCAGCACCACCACGGGGGAGCGGCGCAGGTGCTCGTTGCCCTTCACGGCCGCCAGGATGTCGAGCCCGGTCATGTCCGGCAAATTGAGATCGAGCAGGATCAGGAGGGAGCGCCCGGCCTGCGCCTGGCCGGAGCCGTCGGGCCCGAGGAGATGGGCGAGGGCCGAGGTGCCGTCCCGGAAGGCCGTGATGTCGTTGTTGACCCCGGCCCGGCGGATGTTGCGCTCGATGAGGCGGGCATGGCCCTCATCGTCCTCGATCATGATGATGTGAACCGGGTTCACGCCGTGCTCTCCCGAAGCCGGGCCCCATGGCCCCGGGGGGAGTGCGCTCCCGGTCTTCCGCCGCAGATCTAGCAGGAAGCGGCGGCCCGGCAAATCGGGCGGCGCCTTTCTCGGGGAGAGCGAAGTTCCTATAGCTTGGGCCGCCGCCCCGCCCCGGAGACGACCCGCCGTGCCCACGCTCACCGAGAAGCGCTACCGCGCCCTCGTCGCCGCGATCGCGGAGATCACCTGGACCACCGCCGCCGACGGTCAGGTCGCGGACATGCCGGAATGGCGCGCCTATACGGGCCAGACGCCCGAGGCGGTGCGGGGCTGGGGCTGGCTCGACGCCGTGCATCCCGACGACCGGCCCGGGACGGCCGAGGCCTGGAACGCCGCATTGGCCGGCCATGAGCGCTACGCCGTCGAGTACCGGATCCGGATGCGGGACGGGAGCTATCGCTGGTTCAACGCCCGCGCGGCGCCGGTCCTCGACGAGGCGGGCGAGATCCTCGAATGGGGCGGCGTCTGCATCGACATCGAGGACCGCAAGCGGGCCGAGGCCGACCTCTTCGCCCGCGAGAGCGATTTCCGGGTGATGGCCGACGCGATCCCGCAGCTCGCCTGGATGGCCGACGCGACGGGTGCGCTCTACTGGTACAATCAGCGCTGGTTCGACTATACCGGCAGCGACCTCCCCGCCATGGTCAATGACGGCTGGCGGAGCGTCCACCATCCCGACCACCTGGAGGCGGCGGCGGCCAAATTCGCCCACGCCGTCGCGACCGGCACGCCCTGGGAGGACACCTTCCCGCTGCGCGGGGCCGACGGCCAGTACCGCTGGTTCCTGTCCCGCGCCCTGCCGATCCGCGACGCGCAAGGCGCGATCTCGCGCTGGTTCGGCACCAACACCGACATCACCGCCGAGCGCGGCGCGCGCCTGGCGCTCGCCGAGGCGAACGAGGAGGTGCAGCGCTACGCCTACATCGTCAGCCACGACCTGCGGGCGCCGCTCGTCAACATCATGGGCTTCTCGAGCGAGCTCGACCTCCTGCGCCAGGACATCGCGGCGGCGCTGGGGGACGACCCGCGGGCGGCCGCCCTCGACGCGGATTTCACCGAATCCCTCGGCTTCATCCAGGCGGCGGTGGGCAAGATGGAGCGCCTCATCGGGGCGATCCTGCGCCTCTCGCGCGAGGGCAAGCGCCAGTTCCGGCCCGAACCCCTCGACATGGGGGCGATCCTGCGCGGCCTCGCGGACGTGCAGCGCCACCAGGCCGAGCGCGGCGGCGCCGCGGTCGAGATCGGGCCGATGCCCGACCTCCTGGCCGACCGGCTCGCGGTGGAGCAGATCTTCGGCAACCTCCTGGACAACGCCATCAAGTATCTCGATCCGGCCCGGCCCGGCCGGATCCGGATCGCGGGCCGGAGCGCCGGCGGCGGCGCCCTCTACACGGTGAGCGACAACGGGCGGGGCATCGCCGAGGCCGACCACGGCCGGGTCTTCGAGCTGTTCCGCCGCGCCGGCAGCCAGGAGCAGCCGGGCGAGGGCATCGGGCTCGCCCATGTCCGCGCCCTGGTCCGCGCCCTCGACGGCCGCATCGACCTGCATTCCACCCTGGGCAGCGGCACCACCTTCACGGTGTGCCTGCCCCTGCGGCAGGCCCCCTCCGAAGCGACGTGAGCGGGCGCTTCGCGCCGCGCCTACTCCGCCGCCGGAACGTGCAGGGCCAGGAGGCGCGCGGTGCGGGCGCGGGCGCCGGCGCGGGTCTCGTCCTCGGCGGCCGCGCCGATCTGGCGGCGGGCATCGCCGATCGCGGCATGGACCGCGTCCACCGCGAGGATCAGGGCGCTGACGGTGCGGTTGTCGATGGTGCGCTCGCGGGCGTGGCGCACCACGTCGGCGACGAGCTCGTCCGTCTCCACCGCGATGGCGTCGAGCTCGGCCTTCGCGGTGGCGGCCCGGACCTCGCGCAGGATGTCGAGGAGCCGGTCGAGCACGATGTCGACGCGCTCGCGCCGCTTGCGGGCGAGGCGCTGGCCGAGCCAGGCGATGCCGGAGCCGATGGTGCCGCCGAAGAAGGCGAACAGGTAGATGTAATCCTCGTAGCGATCGAGGAAGGTCTGCTGCTCGCGCTCGAAATAATCCACCGCGCCCGGATGGTTCGGGAGCCGGGCCGAGGTCGCCGCAACCGTGGTGTCGAAATCCGGCGCCTTCATCAGCTTGGCGATGGGGGCCGCCGCCGCGAGCTTCGAGCGCCACTCGAACAGGTGCTGCGTGGCGGAGGCCACCGCGACCCGGCTGACCGAGCCCCGCGCCATCAGCCGGTAGGAGGCGCCGACCGTCTTGACCTCGTCCTCCGGGCGCTTGGGACGGCCCCCGAAGGTGCCGGCCGGGATCGTCACCGCCTGCAATTCCGGAAAGCGCGTCAGGATCGCCTCGCCGTCCGCGACGGCCACGAAGTCGATCTTCTTGTCGGGGGTGCCGAGCTCCACCGCCCGCACGGTGGCGGTGGCGGCCTTCGAGGCGGGGTTGGCGATCACCGCGACCGCGTCCACGCGCTTCTCCGCGATGGCCGCCGTGACCTCGGCGGGCCGGAGGGGCACGAGGGCGACCCGGCCCGGGCCGAGCTCGGCCCCGTCCGGATTCTCCTCGGCGGCGAGGTCGTAGAAGGCCAGGAGGTTGTTGAGGAAGGGCGTGTCGGCGCTGTGGCGCACCACGATGCCGAGGCGCTTGCGGGCGAGGTCGGGGAAGCTCTCGATCTCGGCCGCGTCCGGCGCCACGATGACGAGGGCCTCGTCGTGCAGGATGGCGAGCGTCAGCCCGTTCTCAGGCAGGTAGACGTCGGGCCGCACCACGGCGAGGTCGGCCTTGTTGCGCTGGAGCGCGGCGGCGCTGTCGCGCACGTCGTCGAAGGGCAGGATCTTGAGGCGGACATCCTCGCGCCCGCGGGCGAGCGCGTTGGCATAGGCCTCCATCAGGGTGGCCTCGGCCCCGTCGCGGGGCCCGACCGCGACCGTGAGGGTGGTGGGGCGCGACAGGTACACCACGGCCGCCGCGATGGCGGCGAGCCCGAGGGCGAGCAGGACGAGGAGCCACTCGCGTCTCAACAGGACGGCCGGCATGCGGCTGCCGTTCCGGGTTGCGTCGCGATCGGCGGCACCGTGGAAGCCCCTGCGGCGTTGCGTGCTTTCCATCCCCGATTCATGGAACGTAAACCTGTCCAGATCGTGAAGAACTGATGTCCGTGCGAAACGTTGCAGAACGGCCGGGTCACAATCCCGAGGCCGCAGACGCAAAGCCCGACCTTGCAAGGCCGGATCTTGCAGGTCGAGAGCCTGCAAGATCCAAACCAGAACGGCCCACGCCGCCCGTGACGGCCGCCTACCTGGAGCGGGCCGCGCTGCACTATCTCGAGCGCTACAGCGCCTCGACCGAGATGCTGCGCCGGACCCTGCGGCGGCGGGTGGAGAAGCGCGCCCGCGCCCGGGGCGAGGCGCCCGAGGCCTTCGCGCCGATGATCGAGACGGTGGTGGCCCGCGCTTTGCGCAGCGGCCTCGTGGACGATGCCCGCTTCACCGCCGCCCGCCTCGCGACCCTGCGGCGGCGCGGCAGCTCGGCCCGGGGCGCCTCGGCCAAGCTCGCCGCCAAGGGGGTCTCGCGGGAGGCGATCGAGACCGCCATGGAGGCCGAGCGGGAGGCGGCGCCGGAGGGCGAGGCCGACGCCATCGAGGCGCAGGCCGCCCGCGCCTACGCCAAGCGCCGCCGCCTCGGGCCCTTCCGCCGGCCCGGCACCCGCGCGGCGAACCGCGACCGGGACCTCGCCGCCCTGGCGCGCGCCGGCTTCCCCTACGGCCTTGCCCGCGCGACCATCGAGGCGGAGGCGGAGACGGACGACGCATGAGCCCCGGCCCGGGCTGTTTCCGGCTCGCGCTGGATTTCGCCGGGGCCCGCCCCACCTCGATGGGGCACAGGGAGCCGAGCCCGCGCAGATCCGCGTCGGCGCCGCCCCGCGACGCAGGACAGAGCCATGATCAACCGCAAGGCGCACGCCGTTTGGCAGGGCAATGGCCGCGAGGGCAAGGGCCGGATCACGACCCAGTCGGGCGTGCTCTCGGACCAGCCCTACGGCTTCAACACCCGGTTCGAGGACAAGCCCGGCACGAATCCCGAGGAGCTGATCGCGGCGGCGCATGCGGGCTGCTTCACCATGGCGCTGGCCTTCCAGCTCCAGGAGGCGGGTCTCGCCGCCACCGAGATGACCACCGAATCGGTCGTCACCCTCGAGAAGGACGGCGCCGGCTTCAAGGTGACGAAATCCGCCCTCACCCTCACGGCCACGATCCCGGGCATCGACCAGGCGAAGTTCGAGGAACTGGCCCACGCCGCCGAGACCGGCTGCCCGATCTCCAAGGTGCTCAACGCCGAGATCACCCTGAACGCCACGCTCAAGCAGGGCTGAGCCCCCCTCGCCGACGGCGTGGAGGGGATTGCGCCCCATCTCTCCCGTTCGGGAGCGGTCGAATCCGCGATCGCGGAACGGTGAGGGGTGCGACTTTTCGGGATAGGTCGCGCCCCTCACCCCAACCCTCTCCCGCACGGGAGAGGGGGCGCGTCGCGCTGCCCGCGCCATTCTCTCCGGGCTGCGAAGCGGAGCCCTGGGACAACGCTGCACCCCACCTCTCCCGTCCGGGAGAGGTCGAGTCGGCGCGAGCCGACCGGGTGAGGGGTGCGACCTCTCCGGACGACGCGCACCCCTCACCCCAACCCTCTCCCGCACGGGAGAGGGGGCCCGTCGCGCTGCCCGCGCCTTTATCTCCGGGCTGAAGCGGAGCCCTGGGACAACGCTGCACGCCACCTCTCCCGTCCGGGAGAGGTCGAGTCGGCGCGAGCCGACCGGGTGAGGGGTGCGACTTCTCCGGACAACGCGCACCCCTCACCCCAACCCTCTCCCTAACGGGAGAGGGGGCCGGTCGCGCCGACCGCGCGGCCCGCGGGTGCGGCGCCACGGCGCGGGATGGGGCGCTCGCGTGCCTTGAACAAAACGCGAACGAGCGGCATTTTATCCGCATGGACGAGATTCTGGCCAAGAAGCTGCGCATCCTCGCCGATGCCGCCAAGTACGATGCGTCCTGCTCCTCCTCGGGGGCGCCGAAGCGGGCGGCCGGGCCGGATGGGCTCGGCTCGACCACGGGGGCGGGCATCTGCCACGCCTACACGCCGGACGGGCGCTGCATCTCGCTCCTGAAGATCCTGCTGACCAATTACTGCCTGTTCGACTGTGCCTATTGCGTCAACCGGCGCTCCTCGAACGTGCGGCGGGCGAAGTTCACGGTCGAGGAGGTGGTGACCCTCACGGTGGAGTTCTACAAGCGCAACTACATCGAGGGTTTGTTCCTCTCCTCGGGCATCATCAAGTCACCGGACCACACCATGGAGTTGCTGACGCGGGTGGCGAAGGCCCTGCGGCGCGACCACGGCTTTCGCGGCTACATCCACCTGAAGTCGATCCCCGAGGCGAGCCCGTGGCTGATCGAGGAGGCGGGGCTCTACGCCGACCGGCTCTCGATCAACCTCGAATTGCCGACGGAGGCGAGCCTGGAGCGCCTGGCGCCCGAGAAGGACGGCGCCTCGATCCAGGGGGCGATGGCGCAGATCGGCGGCCGCATCGCCGAGGCCAAGGCCGAGCGCCGCCGCTTCGCGCCGGCCGGGCAATCGACGCAGGTGATCGTGGGCGCCGACGCGACCTCGGACGAGGCGCTGATCCGCAAGAGCGCGCATCTCTACGACAGCTTCGGGCTGAAGCGGGTCTATTACTCGGCCTTCAGCCCGATTCCCGACGGCTCGACGATCCTGCCCCTGAAATCCCCGCCGCTCCAGCGCGAGCACCGGCTCTACCAGGCGGATTGGCTGCTGCGCTATTACGCGTTCACCCCCGACGACGTGGCGGACGCCACCGATGACGGCATGTTCGCCCTCGACGTCGATCCGAAGCTCGCCTGGGCGCTGAAGAACCGGGATCGCTTCCCCGTCGACGTGAACCGGGCCGACCGGGAGATGCTGCTGCGGGTGCCGGGCCTGGGCGCCCGCGCCGTCGACAAGATCATCAAGGCGCGCCGCCACACCAGCCTGCGCCTCGACGACGTCGCCCGGCTCACCTCGGGCCTGAAGCGCGCCCGGCCCTTCCTGATCGCCGCCGATTACCGCCCGGCCGGGCTCACCGACCGCCTCGACCTGCGCGCCCGGCTCGCCGAGCCGGCAGAGCAGCTGAGCCTGTTCTGAGATGAAGGCGCGCGCCCCGCGACAGGCCCCATCGCCCGGTCCGCTTCGCGGGCGCGACCTCGCCCGAACGGACGCGGAGGACCGGCCGGCGCCGCGCGCGGGCGCCCCCCTGCGCACGATCCTGCTCGCGCCCGGGGCCGACCTCGCGGGCTTCCGGGCCGCCCTGCGCGGCCTCGTGGCCGAGGGCGTGCCGCCCGAGCGCGTGGCCTGGTCGAGCGGGGCGGCGCCGGAATTGTTCGGGGCCACCGAGGCGCCGGCCGCCGGCGCGCCGGTGCCGCTGCCCCGCGCGGTGGCGGATCTCGTGCCCATGGTGGTGCCCCATCGCGATCCCGAGCGCTACGCCCTGCTCCACGCCCTGATCTGGCGGATCCTGAGGGGCGAGCGCCAGCTCCTGGAGGTCGCGAGCGACCCTTTGGTTCATCGCCTCGCCCTGATGCGCAAGGCGATCCAGCGCGACCTGCACAAGATGCACGCCTTCCTGCGCTTCCGCCGCGTGCCGGAGAATGCGGGAACCGAGCGCTTCGTCGCGTGGTTCGAGCCGGAGCACCACATCCTGGAGGCGGCCGCCCCCTTCTTCGTGGAGCGCTTCCGGGCCCTGCGCTGGACCATCCTGACGCCGGAGGGCTCCGCCCTCTGGGACGGGGCGGCGCTCCGCTTCGGCCCGCCGGGCCGGCGCGAGGACGTGCCGCCCGGCGACGGCTTCGAGGCGGGCTGGCGGGATTACTATGAGAGCACCTTCAACCCGGCCCGCACCAACCTGCGGGCGATGCGGGCCGAGATGCCCAAGAAATACTGGCACAACATGCCCGAGACCGCCGCGATTCCGGGCCTGATCCGGGCGGCGGGCGCCCGCACCGCCGCGATGATCGAGAGGGAGCCGCAGATGCCGACGAAGCGCCAGCCCGCCCGCGCGGTGGCCGCCATGGCCGAGCAGGACCCGACCTCGCTCGACGAACTCAACGCCATCATCCGCCGCACCGAGCCCCTCGTGCCGGGCGCCACCCAGGCCGTGCTCGGCGAGGGGCCGGTCGGCGCCACGGTGGCGTTCGTGGGCGAGCAGCCGGGCGACCAGGAGGACCGGCAGGGCCGGCCCTTCGTGGGTCCGGCGGGCCAGCTCCTCGCCCGCGCCATGGCGGAGGCCGGCCTCGTGCGCGGCGAGGCCTACCTGACGAATGCCGTCAAGCACTTCAAGTTCGAGGAGCGCGGCAAGCGCCGCATCCACCAGAAGCCCACCGCCGGGGAGGTCAGCCATTACCGCTGGTGGCTCGACCGGGAGCTCGAATTCGTCGCCCCGAAGCTCGTGGTGGCGCTCGGCGCGACGGCGGTGCTGGCGCTCACCGGCAAGGCTGTGCCGATCACCCGGGCCCGGGGGCCGTTCCGCTTCGAGCGGTTCGACAACCGCTTCCAGGGCTTCATCACGGTCCACCCCTCCTACCTGCTGCGGCTGCCCGACGAGGCCAAGGCCGAGGCCTACGCGCAATTCGTCGACGACCTGCGCCGGGTGGAGGCGCTGGCGCAGGAGCTGGCGGCCTGATCACCCCGCGACCGGCCCCGGTTCCGCGGGGCGCGGCCCACGCGAATACAACCTAAGCGCGAAGATCGACCACTCACGCGACGCTTTGTGACTCCAGATCACTGAATTGACCCGTATGTGCTCATCAATTTGATGTGTTTTGATTCAGAAGGCGGCAATTTACACGGGTCGTTAACGAGGTTTCAGCGAGGATCAGCTTGTACAGAATGGCTCCGGATCCGAGCGCGGCGGTCTGGACTGGGTCTTCCGCGCGAGATGCGACGATGAACTTCCTCAACGATGGCGACGTCCGTTCCAAGATCGAGGCGCTGAACCGCTCGCAGGCGGTCATCGAGTTCACGCTCGACGGCACGATCCTGGCCGCGAACCAGAACTTCCTCGACGCGGTCGGGTACGCGCTGGACGAGATCCGGGGCAAACCCCACGCCCTGATGGTCGAGCCGCGCCTGCGCGACAGCGACGCGTACCGCGCCTTCTGGGCGGCCCTCGGCCGCGGCGAGCACCAATCCGGCGAGTTCAAGCGGATCGCCAAGGATGGGCGCGAGATCTGGCTGCGGGCGACCTACAATCCCGTCCTGGGGCGCGGCGGCAAGCCCGTGAAGGTGGTCAAGTTCGCCACCGACGTGACCGCGCAGGTGCTGCGGACCACCGATCACGAAGGCCAGATCAAGGCGCTGCAGCGCTCGCAGGCGGTCATCGAGTTCACCCTCGACGGCAGCATCGTCACGGCCAACGCGAATTTCCTCGCGGTCGTCGGCTACCGCCTGGACGAGATCCAGGGGCGCCATCACAGCCTGTTCGTCGATGCCGAGGACCGGGCCGGCCCCGCCTACCGGAGCTTCTGGGACAGCCTCGGCCGGGGCGAGTACCAGGCCGGCGAGTACCGGCGCATCGCCAAGGGCGGGCGCGAGGTCTTCATCCAGGGCTCCTACAACCCGATCTTCGATTGCGACGGCCGGCTCGTGAAGGTCGTCAAGTTCGCCACCGACGTGACCGCGCAGGTGCTCGAGCGCCGTCGCCGCGCCGAGACCCAGGCCGCCATCGCCCTCGGGCTGAACGACATCGCGGAGGCCGCGTCCGGCGCCTCGCGCCAGGCGGGGCAGGCCGCCCAGGCCTCCACGCAGGTCTCCTCGGACATCCAGACCGTCGCCTCCGGGGCGGAGGAACTCGCCGCCTCGGTCTCGGAGATCAGCCAGCAGGTCACGCATGCCTCCGAGATTTCCGGCAAGGCCGTCGCGCAGGCCCGGGAGACCGGCGCCATCATCTCGGGCCTGAGCGACGCCGCCACCCGGATCGGCGAGGTGGTGGCCCTGATCCAGGGCATCGCCGCGCAGACGAACCTGCTGGCCCTCAACGCCACCATCGAGGCGGCGCGGGCCGGCGAGGCGGGGCGGGGCTTTGCCGTGGTGGCCACCGAGGTGAAGGCGCTGGCGGCTCAGACCTCGAAGGCGACCGAGCAGATCGGGGCGCAGATCGCGGCGACCCAGCAGGTCACCCAGGACGCGGTCGGCGCCATCGACTCGATCCAATCCACCATCCTGGCGCTGAACGAGGTGGCCAGCACGATCTCGGCCGCCGTCGAGGAGCAATCCGCCGTGACCCGCGAGATGTCGGCCAGCATGCAGACGGCCTCGCGGGGCGTGGCCGAGATCACCGGCAGCCTCGGCGAGATCGCCCGCTCGACGGAGCGGGTGGACGCGGCGACCCAGACGGTCCGGACGTCCTCGCGCGCAGCCTGAGCGCTCACGCCTTCGCGGCGTCCGCCTCCTTGTGCGGGCGCAGCTCCGGGGCGACCGGGCCGGCCTCGACCTCCGCCTCCGGCGCGGCGCGGCTCTCCTGGCGGCTCGAATCGACGAAGAGGCGGGCCTCGCCCTCCTTCACGCCGAGGCTGCGCAGCGCGTAGAGGGTCATGCCGAGCGCCAGTTCCCGCTCGCCCATCAGCACGAGGCCGACCCGCTCCTCCTCCAGGCGCCGGCGCTCGCTGTCGCTGTGGGTGCGGATGACGGTGTCGATCCCCGGATTGGCGCCCCGCGCGATCTCGATCAGGCGGCGGGTCTGGTGCGAATCCGGCGTCGCGAGCACGAGGAGCCGGGCGCTGCCGATATCGGCGGCCTCCAGGATGCCCGGGGCGGCGGCATCGCCGAAGACCGCGTCGACGCCCTGCGCGCGCAGCTCCAGGACCCGGCGCCGGTCGCGGTCGACCACCACGTAGGGCAGGTCCCAGGCCCGGAGCGCCGTGCCGATGCTGCTGCCGACCCGGCCGTAGCCGATGACGACCGCGTGGTCGCGGCGCGGCCCGGCCTCGCTCGCCATCGCGACCTGGCCGGCGCCCTGCCGCTCGAAGCGGGCGGCGAGGGTCGGGCGCTCGGACAGCGCGCGCTCGACCCGCGCCGCGAGGGCGAAGAAGAGCGGGTTGAGGGTGATCGACAGGAGCGCGCCTCCGAGGATGAGGTCGCGGCCCTCCTCGGGCAGGAGCTTGAGCGACAGGCCGAGGCCGACGAGGATGAAGGAGAACTCGCCGATCTGCGCCAGGCTCGCGGCGATGGTCAGGGCGGTGCCAACCGGGTGGCGGAAGGCCAGCACGATCGCCACCGCGGCGACCGACTTGCCGAGCATGATCACGCCCAGGACCGCCAGCACCGAGAGCGGCTCCCGGATCAGGATGCCGGGATCGAACAGCATGCCGACGGAGACGAAGAACAGGACCGCGAAGGCGTCCTGCAGCGGCAGCGAATCGGCCGCCGCCTGATGGCTGAGGTCGGATTCGGCGAGCACCATGCCGGCGAAGAAGGCGCCGAGCGCGAAGGAGACCCCGAACAGCTCCGCCGAGCCGAAGGCGATGCCGAGCGCCAGCGCCAGGACCGCGAGGGTGAACAATTCCCGCGAGCCGGTGCGGGCCGCCTGATCGAGGAGCCAGGGCACGATGCGGCGCCCGCCGACGAGCATCACGGCGGTGAAGACCGCGACCTTGGCCAGCGTCAGCCCGAGGGTGAGCCAGATGCCGCCGCCCGCGCCATGGTGGCCCGCCCCGCCGGCGCTGCCGCCGAGCGAGGGCGCGAGCGCCGGCAGCAGCACCAGGGCCAGCACCATGGCGAGGTCCTCGACGATGAGCCAGCCCACCGCGATCCGGCCCTTGTCGCTGTCGAGGAGGTTGCGCTCCTCCAGGGCCCGCAGCAGCACCACGGTGCTGGCCACGGAGAGCGCGAGGCCGAAGACGAGGCCGGCTCCGAGGCTCCAGCCCCAGGCGAGCGCCAGGCCGCCCCCCATGATGGTCGCCACCCCGATCTGCACCACGGCGCCCGGCAGCGCGATGCTGCGCACCGCCATCAGGTCCTTGATCGAGAAATGCAGGCCGACCCCGAACATCAGCAGGATCACGCCGATCTCGGCGAGCTGCCCGGCGAGCCCGCTATTGCCGACGAAGCCCGGCGTGTAGGGCCCGACGAGGACCCCCGCCAGCAGGTAGCCGACCAGCGGCGGCAGCCGCAGGCGCTGGGCGGCCATCCCGCACAGGAAGGCGAGCACGAGCCCGAGGGCGATGATGGCGATCAACTCGGTCGCGTGCGGCACGGGTCTCTCGTCTCCTGGGCTGAGGGCAGGACTGGCATTCCGGGGGCGGCGCGGCCGGGTTCGGGCGGACCCGCGGCACCGGACACCTTCCTAACCGAGACCTTCCTCAAAATCCGTGCCGGACTGCACCCGCGGTGCCCCAGCGCACAGCCCCAGCGCACAGCCCCACCGCACAGAGCCACGTCGGAACCGCGCCGGACGGTTGAGCCGCCGATACGATAACGCGCCCGGAGGCCCCGGTTTCGCGCAAGATTTCGCGCCGGGTTGCGGGAGCAACGATGCGGGCCAATCCAGGGCGAGCAAGGATAAGCGCAGAGCTTGCAAGGTCCTCCGTGCCCGCCACGACACGTTTTCGTGAAACCGGAGCGTGCAATGCTCCGTTGTCGCCCTGGATCATGCACCTCATCGGGTGCGGCCCAGCGAGGCGGCGATGACGACGCGGGACGAAATCATGCGGCGGGAGGCTCTGGGGCGGGTCGACAGCCGGGAAAGCCGCAACTCCACCGTCTGGACGGTGGCGTTGGCAACCGCGCTGCTCGGCCTCGTGGCGATGCCGCGCCGCCGGAGCCCGGATCCGGGCCAGGCTGCGGGCGGGCGCTCCGAGGATCCCCGCGCGCCCTCCCCCTCTCACGCCGGGCCGGAGGCCCAGCAGGTGGCGCGGACGCAAGGGGAGCGCGGCCGCCAGGCCTCGACGCCCTCCGAGATCCCGGCGAGCGGCTGGAAGGACATCGGCCTGCGGGTGTTCCACGACATCGGCGAGAACCGCCTCGTCCTGGTCGCGGCGGGCGTGACCTTCTACGTGCTGCTGGCGATCTTCCCGGCGGCCGCGGCGCTGGTCTCCTCCTACGGGCTCGTCGCCGATGTGGGCACCATCAACGAGCATCTGGCGAGCCTGCAGGGGGTGCTGCCCTCGGGCGCCCTCGAGATCGTCGGCGAGCAGGTGAAGCGCATCGCCGCCAAGGGCGACACCACCCTGGGCATCACCTTCTTCACCGGCCTCGCCCTCTCGATCTGGAGCGCCAATGGCGGCATGAAGGCCGTCTTCGACGCCCTCAACATCGTCTACGAGGAGCGCGAGAAGCGGAACTTCCTCTGGCTCAACCTGCGCTCGCTCACCTTCACGGCCGGCGCGCTGCTGTTCATCGTCGTCGCGCTCGTCGGAATCGTGGTGGTGCCGGTGGTGCTGAACACGATCGGGCTCTCCGGGGATGCCTGGTACATCGCGCTCCTGCGCTGGCCGGTCCTCTACCTCGTCGTGCTGCTCGGCCTCGCGCTGATCTACCGCTACGGCCCGAGCCGGGACGCGCCGCGCTGGCGCTGGGTCACCTGGGGCAGCGCCATCGCGGCGGCCCTGTGGCTCGTCACCTCGGTTCTGTTCTCGTGGTACGTCTCGAATTTCGGAAAGTACAACGAGACCTACGGCTCGCTCGGCGCCGCGATCGGCTTCATGACCTGGATCTGGATCTCGACCATCATCGTGCTGGTGGGCGCCGAGATCAACGCCGAGATGGAGCACCAGACCGCGACGGACACCACGGTCGGCCAGCCCCAGCCGCTGGGCACGCGCCGGGCCAAGATGGCCGACACGGTGGGGGCGGCGACCTGAGGGCCGGAGCTCCCGTGAACGAGGCCCCGGCTCTCTCCGGGCTGGTCCTGACACCCTCGCTGCCAGTCGCCCGGACGCCCCACCGCTCCCATCCGGGAGAGGTCGAGTCGGCGTGGGCCGACCGGGCGAGGGGTGCGACTTTTCCGGAGAGGTCGCATCCCTCACCCCAACCCTCTCCAGCACGGGAGAGGGGGCCGGTCGCGCTATCCGGGCTGGTCCTGACACCCTCGCTGCCAGTCGCGCGCACGCCCCACCTCTCCCGTCCGGGAGTGGTCGAATCCGCGAAAGCGGAACGGGTGAGGGGTGCGACTTTTCCGGACAGCGCTCACCCCTCACCCCAACCCTCTCCCGCACGGGAGAGGGGGCCGGTCGCGCTATCCGGGCTGGTCCTGACACCCGCGCTGCCAGTCGCGCGCACGCCTCACCTCCCCCGTCCGGGAGTGGTCGAAGCCGCGAGGGCGGCACGGTGAGGGATGCGACCTCTCCGGATAGCGCGCATCCCTCACCCCAACCCTCTCCCGCACGGGAGAGGGGGCGCGTTGCGTCATTTGTGCCCGAACTGACGGCGTGGAGCGGACGCTATCGATACGGTCTCGCGCCCTCGACGAAACGCCGTTTTTCCCGCAGACCATCGCGCATGACGAACGCCGCCTCCACCACCGCCGCGCCCGCCCCCGACGACAAGCCCGTCGGGCCCGGCGACCAGATCATCCTGGTGGACGGCTCGTCGTTCATCTTCCGGGCCTATTTCCAGTCGATCAACCAGCCCGAGCGCTACAATTTCCGGCCCTCGGACGGGCTCCCCACCGGCGCGGTGCGGCTGTTCTGCGCCAAGATCGCGCAATTCGTGCAGGAGGGCGCGGCCGGGACCTGCCCGACCCATCTCGGCATTGTCTTCGACAAGTCCGAGGGCTCGTTCCGCAAGGAGATGTTCCCCGATTACAAGGGCCACCGGCCGGACGCGCCCGACGACCTCAAGCGCCAGATGCCGCTGATGCGCGAGGCGGTGCGGGCCTTCGGGCTGCACGCGGTGGAGCTGGAGCGCTACGAGGCCGACGACCTCATCGCCACCTACGCGCGCCAGGCCGAGGCGCGGGGCGCGGGCGTCATCATCGTCTCCTCCGACAAGGACCTGATGCAGCTCGTCGGGCCCCTGGTGCGATTCTACGATTTCGAGTCCGGCGCCAAGGGTAAGCCCGGCTACCGGCCCGAGCGCAACCTCGACGTGGACGCGATCGTGGCCAAGTGGGAGGGCCTGCAGCCGAACCAGATCGGCGACGCGCTGGCGCTGATCGGCGACACCTCCGACAACGTGCCGGGCGTGCCCGGGATCGGCCTGAAGACCGCCGCCGCCCTGATCAAGGAGTTCGGAAGCCTCGACGCCCTCCTGGAGCGGGCGGGCGAGATCAAGCAGCCCAAGCGCCGCGAGACGCTGCTCGCCAACATCGATCAGGCGAAGCTCTCGCGCAAGCTCGTGGCGCTGATCGAGGACGTGCCGGTCCCGGTGCCGCTCGACGCCCTGCGCCTGCCCGCGCCCGACCCGGAGAAGCTCGTCGGCTTCCTCAAGGCGATGGAGTTCAACACCCTGACGCGCCGCATCGCCCAGATGCTGCATGTCGACCCCGAGGCCGTGCGCCCCGACCCGAGCCTCCTGCCCGGCGGCACGCCGCACGGCTACGCCAACCCGGAGGGCGGCAGCGACCCGGTGCCGTTCTTCGGCGACAGCGTGCCGCCCGATCCCGAGACCGGGGCGGCCGGAGCCGAGCGCCGCGACGGCGAGGCGCCCCCCGAGATCGACCCCTTCGCCGACCTGAACCTGCCGGACGCGCCCGCCAGGCCGCGGGGCCCGGCCGAGCCGACGCCCTCGAACGTGGTGGCGGCGCGCGCGGCCGAATCCGTCAAGCCCTTCGACACG
Organism: Methylobacterium soli; assembly: GCF_008806385.1. Taxonomy (GTDB): domain Bacteria; phylum Pseudomonadota; class Alphaproteobacteria; order Rhizobiales; family Beijerinckiaceae; genus Methylobacterium; species Methylobacterium soli. The sequence goes on along the minus strand of NZ_VZZK01000026.1, from coordinate 77,879 downwards.
GCGGCCTACGAGACGATCGGGTCGGCGGCGCAGCTGCAGGCCTGGATCGCCGAGGCCGAGGCGGCGGGCGTGATCGCGGTCGACACCGAGACCGACGCGCTCGATGCCAACCGCGCCGGCCTCGTCGGCGTCTCGCTGGCCACCGCCCCGGGGCGCGCCGCCTACATCCCGCTGACGCATCGGGGCGGCGAGGACCTGTTCGGCGAGGGCCTGCTGCCCGGCCAGATCCCCCTCGACGAGGCGCTGGCGCTGCTGAAGCCGCTCCTCGAGAATCCGGGCGTGCTCAAGGTCGGCCAGAACCTCAAATACGACTGGCTCGTGCTCTCGCGCTACGGGATCACGGTGGCGCCCTTCGACGACACCATGCTGATCTCCTACGTGCTCGATGCCGGCAAGGGCGGACACGGCATGGACGAGCTCGCCCGCCGCCATCTCGGCCACCAGCCCATCACCTTCGCGGACGTGGCCGGCACGGGGCGCGCCAAGGTCAGCTTCGACAAGGTGCCCCTCGACAAGGCCACCGCCTACGCGGCCGAGGACGCGGACGTGACCCTGCGCCTGTGGCGGATGATGAAGCCCCGCCTCGTGGCCGAGCGGCGCGTGGCCGTCTACGAGACCCTGGAGCGCCCGCTCGTGCCCGTCGTGGCCCGGATGGAGGGCCGCGGCATCCGGGTCGACCGCAACATGCTGAGCCGGCTCTCGGGCGATTTCGCCCAGACGCTGGCGCGGCTGGAGGAGGAGATCCAGGAGGATGCGGGCGAGACCTTCTCGGTCTCCTCGCCCAAGCAGATCGGCGACATCCTGTTCGGCAAGATGGGCCTGCCCGGCGCCAAGAAGACGCCGTCCGGCCAGTGGGCGACCCCCGCGACGCTGCTCGAGGAGCTGGCGCAGGCGGGCCACCCGCTCCCGAAGAAGATCCTCGAATGGCGCCAGCTCGCGAAGCTGAAATCCACCTACACGGATTCGCTGCAGGAGCATGCCGAGCGCGACACCAACCGGGTGCACACCTCGTTCTCGCTCGCCGCCACCACCACGGGCCGGCTCTCCTCCTCCGACCCGAACCTGCAGAACATCCCGATCCGCACCGAGGAGGGCCGGCGCATCCGCCGCGCCTTCGTGGCGGCGGAGGGCAACAAGCTGATCTCGGCCGATTACTCGCAGATCGAGCTCAGGCTGCTGGCCCACATCGCCGACATCCCGCAATTGCGCCAGGCCTTCGCGGACGGCATCGACATCCACGCGGCGACCGCCTCGGCGATGTTCGGGGTGCCCCTTGCCGAGATGACGCCGGATTTGCGCCGGCGCGCCAAGACCATCAATTTCGGCATCATCTACGGCATCTCGGCCTTCGGCCTCGCCGACCGCCTCGGCATCCCGCAGGGGGAGGCCTCGGCCTTCATCAAGCAGTATTTCGAGCGATTCCCCGGCATCCGCGCCTATATCGACGACACCAAGAAGTTCTGCCGCGACAAGGGCTACGTCACCACCCTGTTCGGCCGCGTCTGCCACTACCCGCAGATCCGCTCGAACAACCCGCAGGAGCGCGCCAGCGTCGAGCGCCAAGCCATCAACGCCCCGATCCAGGGCACCGCCGCCGACATCATCCGCCGGGCCATGACCCGGATGGAGGGCGCGCTCGCGGCCGAGCGGCTCAACGTGCGCATGCTGCTGCAGGTGCATGACGAGCTCGTCTTCGAGGCCCCCGAGGAGGAGGTCGCGCGCGCGCTGCCCGTGATCTCGCGGGTGATGGAGGAAGCCCCCTCCCCCGGCATCACGCTGCGCGTGCCGCTCGCCGTCGAGGCCCGGGCCGCGGGGAACTGGGAGGAGGCGCATTGAGGACTGGCGGTCCGGGTTCAGCCCTCGAAGGGAGGCCGTCGAAACACGGTTGAGGACCAGGACCGAAAGCTTGGAAACCGATCGTCGCCGCCCTTGACGCGGTCTCACCGCCCCTGACGCGGCCATCTGCGCTCAAGGCGGCGCGCGGATCTCAGATCATCGGGGCGTGGTCAGGCGACGGGTTGCCAGCCTGCGATCGGGTGCAACGTCGCGCAGGCCGGTCCGCCATCCTTCGCCCTGCCGGGAAGCTCGGCCTCGAGCACGGCGCCGGCCAGGGCCTGGTCCAGCAGCGCGGCGGAGAGCGCAGGGATGTCGACCTTGGCGCGCCGGCTCCATGCGGAGGGGTGCTGCCCGGCCTGCTCGCCGATCGCGATGTAGACGAAGCATCGACCCGCCCCCTCGCGGCGGACGAAATCCCCCGCGAGCCTCGGCCCCGGCGCGACCCGGACCGGCACATCGAACGCGATGGGTCCATTACCCGCGGTGACCTGCCCCACCGGCTCGCTCTTCCGGTTCTGCAGGCTGTAGGCCACGCCGGGGAGCGGATCCAGGATCCTGAGCCTCAGGGTGATGACCTGACCTTCCGCCATGCCCGTTCCCGCTTCGCGAATGCCGGCTTCCCCGTACTCGGACCTGGCCGGACCCGGCAACGGCTCGCGCGCCGCGTCTTCCGGCCGGGTCCGCGTCGCGGACGTGTATGAGGAAACACCCGCCCCGGGTGGGTTGGGCCACCCTACCCTTTCGGAGGCGAGGCCGGAGAGGCGGACATGTGGCAGCCAGCATGACCTCGGCCGAGAGCCGCCTGCCCGCCCTCATCAGGCGTTCGGATCCTGCGCCTGCGCGCCCCATGCGTGAGCGCAGGCAGGCACCATCGCCGCGCGTCAGCGAATACCGCCGCTCGCGGTGATGTCCTCGCCGGTCAGCCAGCGGGCATCGTCGGATGCCAGGAACGCGACGACGCCGGCGATGTCGTCAGGTTGGCCGGCCCGGCCGAGCGGCGTCTGTGCGACGAAGCCCGCCTCCATGTCGGAGCCGACGACGCCGGCGGTATGCGTGCCCTCGGTCACCACGAAGCCGGGGCTGACCACGTTGACCCGGATCCTGCGCGGAGCCAGCTCGTTGGCGAGGACACCCGAGATCGCGTTCAGAGCGCCCTTGGTCCCCGCATAGACCGCCGCACTCGGCGTATGCACATGGGTGATGGCCGACGAGATGTTGATGATGCTGCCGCCGTCCCCGAGATGCTTCGACGCGGCTTGGGTCGCCAGCAGGACGCCCAGCACGTTGACGTCGAAGAGACGGCGATAATGCGCCTCGGTCACGTCCTCGATGGGTGCGAATTCATAGACGCCGGAATTGTTGACCAGCACGTCGAGCCGGCCGAATTGCTGCACCGCCGCCTCGATCAAGGCTTGCGCCTCTGCGGCTTGGGAGACGTCGCCCTGGACCGCGACGGCCCGGCCCCCGGCAGACGTGATGGCCGCCACGACCGCCTCCGCGCCCGCCTTGCTCGACGCGTAGTTCACCACGATCGCCGCGCCCTCCTTCGCCAATGTCTTGGCGATCGCCGCGCCGATGCCCTTCGATGCGCCGGTCACCACGGCGACCTTGCCCTCAAGCTTTGACATGTGTGCTAGCCTTCGCGATGGGCCGGCTCCGGGATGGTCGCCTTAGTCCCATAGTTCGGAATTTCGGAACTACCGAAGCTGAGATCAAGCCCCCATATGGATAAAACATGAGGCCCCTGTTCCACCCTGCGCTGGAGGACGTCCAACCGGAAGCGATCCTGCACGCGCTGTCCGATCCCGTACGCGCGGCGATCTTCGCCAGGATCGCGGGCACGGGCTGCGTCGATGCCTGCAGGGCCGTCTCCGCGGTGGGTGACCGGGTCATCCCGAAATCGTCGTTGTCCAGCCACTTCAAGGTGCTGCGCGAGGCGGGATTGATCCGTTGCGAGCGCCACGGCGTGGAGATGCGGAACCATTCGCGCTGCACCGAGGTGGATGCCCGCTTTCCAGGCCTGCTGTCGGCAATCATGAGCGCCTACGCACGCGTCTAGACGCCGGCCTCGATCCGAGGCACGAGAGGCCCGATTATCGCGCGCGATCAGCCGAACCGGCACGGCAGGCTGAAGAAGCGGCAGCCCGCGACCATCGCCCGCGAGCACAGCCTGGAGCGAGGACAGCGCCCGGAGCACCGGGCCAGTGTCGCCCCCGGCCATCGCCTGCTAAACCCCCGGTCGATGTCCTACACCGTCGCCGCCCTCTACCAGTTCACGCCGCTTCCCGATGCGGAGGCCCTCCGGGCGCCGCTGCTGGCGTTGTGCGAATCTCTCGGCCTCACCGGCACGCTGCTGATCGCCCGCGAGGGGATCAACGGCACGGTCGCGGGCACGCAGGACGCCATCGCGGCGTTCCTCGGCGCGCTTCGCGAGGGGCCGCTCCTCGCCGGGCGGCTCGATGGGCTGGAATGCAAGCTGTCGGGAGCGCAGGCGCCGCCCTTCCGGCACATGAAGGTGAAGTTCAAGCCCGAGATCGTCACCTTCGATTGCGGCACCACCGACCCCACGGGCGATGTCGGCACCCGCGTCGCACCGGAGGATTGGAACGCCCTCCTCGACCGGCCGGACCTCCTGGTGATCGACACCCGCAACGCCTTCGAGGTCGGGCTCGGCACCTTCCGGGGCGCGGTCGATCCGGGGATTCGCCGCTTCGGCGATTTTCGCGATTACGCCGATCGGCTCGATCCGGCGGCGCAGCCGGCCGTGGCCCTGTTCTGCACCGGGGGCATCCGCTGCGAGAAGGCCGGGGCCTACCTGAAGGCCAAGGGCTTTGCCGAGGTGCACCTGCTCCAGGGCGGCATCCTGAAATATCTCGAGCGCGTGCCGGAAGGGGAGAGCCGCTGGCAGGGCGATTGCTTCGTGTTCGACGGGCGCATCGCGCTCGGCCACGGCCTCGACGAGCGGCCCGACCACCCGCCGGAGGCCCTGCGATGAGCGCCGGGCTGGACGACGCCGCCCGGATCGACCGGCTGGAGATGCGCCTGACCGAGCAGGACCGCGCGATCGAGGACCTGAACCGGACGATCACCGACCAGTGGCGCCTGATCGACCGCCTGACCCGGCAGGTGGCGGCCCTGCGGGAGCGCGTCGAGGAGGCGGGGGAGCGCGGCGGCGACCCGCGCGCCCCGGAGCCGCCGCCCCCGCATTATTGAGGGCGCGGCCTCAGCCGGCTTCGTCGAGTTCCGGCCCGCGGGTGACGTCGAGGCCCTCGGCGGCTCCCGGCGGCGGGCCGACCGCCACGATGGCGCCGCTGCGGGCCGCCTCGTAGATCGCCTCCATCAGGACATGGTCCTGCAGGCCCTCCTCGCCGGGCGTGCGCGGGCGGCGGTTCTCCTGCAGGCAGCGGGCGAAGTGGTCGATCTCCAGGGCGAACTGGTTCTTCTGCGCGAGCACCCGGTTGTCGCGCGATTCCTGCTTGCCGTCCTTGTGGGAGACGATCAGGCGCTGGCCCTCATACGCGAAGGCGTTCTCGAGATCGATGTCGGCGCCGGCCGTGTGCACCGTCAGGCGGCGGGATTCGTGCACGCCGTAGCTCGTCAGGCACTGGGCGATGACGCCGGAGGGGAAGCGCAGGGTGAAGGCGACGCTCTCCTCGACCTCGCCGAATTTCGGGTCTTCGGGCGGCGAGATGATCTGGGCCTGGACCGAGACCGGCTCCTCGCCCAGGAGCGCCCGGGTGCCGTTGAGGCAGTAGAGCCCGATATCCGGCAGGGCGCCCCCGCCCGCCAGCGCCTTCTTGAGCCGCCACTGCTCGGGCAGGCCCGTGGTCTGGCCGTTGAAGGCCTGGATCAGGCGGGGCTTGCCGAGGGTGCCGGACCGGGAAAGCCGCGTCACCTCGCGGTTATAGGGCTCGTACTGGCAGCGATAGGCGATCATCAGCCTGACATTGGCCTTCTCGCAGGCCGCGATCATCTCGCGGGCCTGCGCGGAGGAGGCCGCCATCGGCTTCTCGCAGAGCACCGCCTTGCCCGCCCCCGCCGCCGCCAGCACGTGGTCGCGGTGCAGCGCGTTCGGGGTCACGACGTAGACGGCCTGCACCGCCGGGTTCTGCCGCAGCCGGTCCCAGTCGCCGTAGCCGTAGACCGCCTCCGGGGCGATTCCGTATTGCTCGGCCACGAGCCGGGCCTTGTCGGGGCTGCCCGACATCAGGGCCGTCAGGCGCGCCCGCTTGCACTGCGCCAGGGCCGGCAGGATCTCCTCCAGGCTGAGCCGCCCGAGCCCGACGACGCAGAACCCGACCCGCTTCTCCGGCGGCATCGGGGCCGGAGGCGGCGGGGGCGTGCGGTCGCCGGGGCCGCGCCAGTTCGGGAACACGATCTTGCCGCCCTGCACCGCGCCGGTATCGGCCGGCACCGCGGGGCCGCCGGGCGGGTTCTGGGCGGCGGAGGCCGGGGCCGCCATCGCGAAGGCCGCGCCCGTCAGCGTGGCGCCGCCGGCCCGCAGGAGGTTGCGCCGGGACAGGTTCGTGTCGTCGTCCGCCATGGGCCTCGCCGATGCTGGGTGGATGCCGCGGGGCGATGCCCCGTGCGGGGCGCGCTGCCCCGTGCGGGGCGATGCCCGGTTGGGGCGCCCCCTTGGCTCCTCGAACGCCAGCCCGGGAGGCTGTGTTCCGCCGGGTCAGGCCGGCGGGGGCGGGTCCGGGGCCTCGACCTCGCCCTTGCGCTGGAGCTGAAGCGCGACGAACCAGCACAGGGCCGCCCAGGCCGCGCCGACGCACCAGCCGGCCAGCACGTCGCTCGGCCAATGCACCCCGAGATAGACCCGGCTGACCCCGACGCAGAGGGTGACGAACACGCCGAGGAACAGGACCAGAGCCTTGACGCGCCGATGCGGATCGATGCGGGCGATCAGCGTCGCCAGCGTCAGGTAGGCGATGGCCGACATCATGGCGTGGCCGCTCGGGAAGCTCGCGGTGAACACCTCCATGCCGTGGGGCACGAGGTCGGGCCGGGGCCGGTGATAGAACAGCTTGAGCACCGTCGAGACGAGTTCGCCCCCGCCCACCGCCGCGACCACGAACAGGGCGATGCGGCGCTTGTTGGCGAGCGCCAGGTAGACCGCGACCGCGGCCGTCACGAACACGATGGTGAAGACGCTGCCGAGGCCGGTGATGTCCCGCATCGTCTCCTCGAGCCAGCGCGGCCCGATCGGGTCGGAGAGGTCGGCGGGATTGCGCAGGGCCAGGAGGATCTTGCGGTCGAGCGCCGCGGTCGAGCCCTCGCCGACCTCGTCCGCGAGGTAGAAGAAGCCGTAGCCGAGGAAACTCAGCGTCAGGAGGGCGGCCAGCGGCCCGACCTCGTTGAGGCGAAAGCGCAGCCAGACCGCGGTGGCATGGCTGAAGAGCGGGTTTCCGCGCGCGGAGTGGAGCGCCTTCACGGTCGCATCCTCCGGACGTTTCGCGGCAGGGCGGGGGGCATCACGAGTTCTCTCCGAAGGCGAAGCGGGCCCGCTCGTCCCAGGGCCCGCCGAGATAACGCCACAGCCGCAATCCGGGTGCGACGAAGCGGAACGGCATGAAATCCTGCGCCAGCGCGGCGTGGAGCGCGCGCGCCACCTCCGGCTTCGCCTTGTTCTGGACGGTGACGTGCGGGCGCCAGCCCTGCCGGTCCTGCGCGGTGAGATGGGCCGAGAAGGCCTGGGCGAGGCGAGTCCGGAAGCCCGACAGCGCCTCGGATTCCAGCGTGTAGACGACGCCGCGCCCGATGAAGCGCAGGCCCGTCACCGCCACCTCGGGGGGCGCCTGCGTGCGCACGAGGCTCGCGATGGTCTCGCGCACGCCGGGCTCGTGCAGGCCGGGCAGGTGGTGGAACAGGGTGGCGTGGGCCGGAATGTGGTTGAGCGCCTCCGGGAAGTGACGCCGGCGCAGCCCGTCGAAGCGCGCGAAGGTGGGCTCGTCGAAGGCGAGGGTCAGGATCAGCGGATCGGGCGTGGGTTCGGCGTGGGACATCGGATCCGGATTGGGCGGCGCTGCCGGCCCAAATGGCGCAAGCGGGCGCGAGGTCCAGCGGACCCGGACCGCTTCCTGCGACGCCTGCCCGCTTCGGAAGGCGGCTAAAAGCGCGGAATGCGGCCTCGGCGCCCTCCTCGCAGGCCGGCGGAGGCGGGCCGCGCCCCGGTTTCGCTTCCCCTCCGGTCTGGCTAAAGACGCCTGATGTTGTCCAGAAGATGGGATCCAGTGCATGCCGGGCGGGACGGCTGGCTCTTCCTCACGGGGGGCAGCAACCGCGTCATGGACCAGTACGGGCACGGGCTCGGGCGCTGGTGGCGCCTGCGCGCCTGGGCGCGGCTGATCGAGGCGCGCGCCGCGCGGGCCGCGCGCCTGGGCATCCGCTCGGCCACCCTGATCGTGCCCGAGAAGCTCTCCGTCTACGACAACCTGGCCGGTGACCTCGCCTACGATCCGGGCCGGGCCCCGACGCGGGTGCTCGCCCGGCGCCTTGCCCGCAACGCGGCCTATCTCGACCTGCTCCAGCCCTTCCGCGCGGCCCGCGACGGCGCCCCCCTCTACCTGCGGACCGACACGCATTGGTCGGTCGAGGGTTATCTCCTGGCCTATCGGGAGCTGATGCGGGCGCTCGGGGCGGTGCCCCCGCCCGAGATCGGCGCCCGCCCCCGCTTCGAGGCCGAGCGGCTGATGGACCTCGGCGAGAAGGCCCCCGGCCAGCCGCGGGAGACGGTGAGCCACCTCGTGATCCCGCGCGCCGCCGAGCGCGTCCATGCGGGCGCCCTGGTGGAGGCCTACGAGGCGGAGGGGCGCGCGAGCGCGCTGCATACCGGCGCCCACGTGATCTATCGCAACGCCGATCCCAGCATCGACCGGCGGCGCCTCGTCCTGTTCGGGGATTCCTACGCGCATTTCGCCCCGATCATGCTGACCGGGCTCCTGGCGGAGAGCTTCGCCGAGGTGCACTTCGTCTGGTCGTCGAGCCTCGACTGGGGCTACATCGAGCGGGTGCGGCCGGACCTGCTGGTGTTCGAGCTGGCCGAGCGCTTCCTCGCGCGGGTGCCGCGGGACGATTACGACGTCGCCGCCGCCCGCCGCGCCAAGGCCGCGCCGCCTCGGAGGGAGGCCAGATCCGACCCGGCTTGAGCGGCCTCCCGGCCGCCTCTCAATCGATCTGCTGGCCGAGCTCGCCGTTCTCGATGGCGACCATCAACTGGTCGCCCAGGAAGCTGTCGGGGGTGAGCGCGAGGCCGAGCACGAAGGCGAGGAGCACGGCGATGCAGGCGAGCGCGACCGTGACCTGATCGGCCCGCCGCCTCTGCGTGTGGATGACGAGACAGCCCGCCGTGAACATGGCGGCTTCGGCCAGAGGCAGGACGAGGGTGACGGCCAAGGCGATCGATCTCCGGGTGAGACAGGGCCTCAACGAAAAAAAGGGAGCGCCGTTTCCGACGCACCCGAGATGGAGGTTGCCCCCCTCCGAATCCGAGGCGGGCAGGCCTGAGCTTAAGTGAAGTCTATCGCCAAGCAAGCCGACGGATTGAATACACTCAAGGTTGTGTCCAAACGGTCGCACATCCGCCGGCAACTGGGACGGGCGCCGGCCAAAGGGACTTTCCACGCCGCCATGCGCGCCCATTTCAGCACAGCGAAGCCGGGCCGTCAGGCCGGGCGCATGCGGGAAGGTCTCGAGGCGATGGGATTGCTCGTCGACGGCATCTGGCAGGATCAATGGTACGACACGGCCTCGACCGGGGGCCGCTTCGAGCGCAAGCCCTCCGCGTTCCGCAACTGGGTGACGCGGGACGGCAGCGCCGGCCCCTCCGGGGTCGCGGGCTTTCCCGGCGAGGCCGGGCGCTACCACCTCTACGTCGCGCTCGCCTGCCCCTGGGCCCACCGCACCCTGATCGTGCGCGCCCTCAAGGGCCTCGAGGAGGCGATCACGGTCTCGGTGGTGGACCCGCATATGGGCGCGCAGGGCTGGGTCTTCGGGGACACGCCGGGGGCGACGCCCGACGCCGTCAACGGCGCCACCCGCCTCTCCGAGATCTACCTGAAGGCCGACCCGCATGTCACCGGCCGCGTCACCGTGCCGGTGCTCTGGGACAAGGCGCGGGCGACGATCGTCTCGAACGAATCGGCCGAGATCATCCGGATGCTCAACGACGCCTTCGGCGGCTCGGGCCCGGACCTCTACCCGGAGGATCTGCGCGGGGCGATCGATGCCGTCAACGCGCGGGTCTACGACCGGGTCAATAACGGGGTCTACAAGGCGGGATTCGCCACGAGCCAGGCGGCCTACGCGGAGGCATTCGGGGCGCTGTTCGCCGAGCTCGACGCGCTGGAGGCGCGCCTCGATGCGGGCCGCTACCTCTTCGGCGCCCGGCTCACCGAGGCCGATATCCGCCTGTTCACCACCCTGGTGCGTTTCGACGCGGTCTATGTCGGCCACTTCAAGTGCAACCGGCAGCGCATCGCCGACTACCCGAACCTCTCGAACTACCTGCGCGACCTCTACGCCCTGCCGGGGGTGGCCGCGACCGTGAACCTGACCCACATCAAGCGGCACTATTACGAGAGCCACCCGGGCATCAACCCGACCGGCATCGTGCCGCTGGGCCCCACCCTCGACTTCGACGCCCCAAACGACCGGGCCCTGCGCTTCTGCGCGTGAGGCCCCGCCCTCGACGGACGCGCCCCACGCCATAGATGAATGCCAGCAACTTTCATGGACGCCATGACGACCCGATCCCTTCCCCGCCTCGCCCTCCTTCTCGCGCCGCTCGCCGTCGCACCCTTTGCCCTGGCGGCCGCCACCGGCTCGGCCCGGGCCCAGGCCGCTGTGAAGCTCGAGGGCACCTGCTCCCAGCTCGTGATCGCCGGCCAGGATCTCAGCGGCAGCTGTTCGGGCACGCTGATGAACACCGCGGCGCGCACCCGCACGAGCTTCGATTTCGCCTCGCGCGACGGCCAGACCCTGAGCTTCAGCGGCACCGGCGCCCAGCAGGAGCGCACCGAGGAATCCGACCCGCTGCAGCCGATCAGCCTCGTGATCCCGGGCAAGAAGACCCCGGAGGGCGTAGTGCAGAACCCCGTGATGGCGGTGGGCGCCTGCCGCTTCACGGCGCCGTCGCCGGGCAAGACCGAGATCGTCTGCGAGGCGAACTCCGCCGAGAAGGGCCGCTACGCCGCGACCTTCCTGACCGACGCCAAGCCGGCGCCGGACGCTCCGAAGCCCTGAGGCGCCCCGAGGCTCCGCTCCGGAGCCCGCGCGATGCTGCGCGAAGGGCCCGGAACCCGGTGGAGCGTGGCCGGAACGGGGTGGTCAGGCCCCCGTCCGGACCCCATGTAAGCCCTCGCGATTTCGCGAGTCGCCCTGCGCACTCGCCAACGTCCGTCCCCGCGAGGATCCGATGCTGAACGATGCCCCCTTGCCCGGCTCCGCCCCCGGCGGCGCCACCGCCGACGTGATCCGGGACACCACGACCGCGAGCTTCCGCCAGGACGTCATCGCGGAATCGATGAACCGGCCGGTCCTGGTGGATTTCTGGGCGCCCTGGTGCGGCCCTTGCAAGCAGCTGACCCCGATCCTCGAGAAGGCCGTCACGGCGGCCGGCGGCGCGGTCGTGCTCGCCAAGATGAACATCGACGAGCATCCCTCGATCGCGGGGCAGCTCGGCATCCAGTCGATCCCCGCCGTCATCGCCTTCCAGCAGGGCCAGCCGGTGGACGGGTTCATGGGCGCCGTGCCGGAGAGCCAGGTGAAGAGCTTCATCGAGCGCCTCGCCGGCCCGGCCGGTCCGAGCCCGATCGACGAGCTGATGACCGAGGCCGGCGCGGCGCTGGCGGAGGGCGACCTCGCGGGCGCCTCCGAGCTCTACGCGGCGGTCCTCGGCCAGGAGCCCGACAACGTCGCGGCGCTCGCGGGCCTCGCCAAGATCCAGCTCGACGCGGGCGAACTGGAGAACGCCAAGCAGGTGCTCGCCATGGTGCCGGAGGCCAAGGCCAATGATCCGGGCCTCGCCGGCATCCGCGCCGCGATTGAGCTCGCCGAGCAGGCGGCCTCGCTCGGGGACCTCGCGGGTCTCCAGGCCGAGGTCACGGCGAATCCCGACGCGCACCAGGCCCGGTTCGACCTGGCGCTCGGCCTCAACGCCCGGGGCGAGCGGGCGCAGGCGGTCGACCACCTGATCGAGATCCGTCGGCGCGACAAGGACTGGAACGACGACGGCGCGCGCAAGCAGCTGCTTCAGTTCTTCGAGGCCTGGGGGCCGATGGACCCCGACGCCATCCGGGGGCGGCGCAAGCTCTCCACGTTGCTGTTCGCCTGACGCCCGGGTCCGGGCAGGGGGAGATGAGATGAGCACCCATGCGGGCTACAAGGGTCCGGCGGATTGCCCCGGCGTGATCCCGGTCTTCCCCCTTCCCGGCGCGCTCCTGCTGCCGCGGGGCCAGATGCCGCTGAACATCTTCGAGCCGCGCTACCTCGCGATGATCGACGATGCCCTGCGCACCGACCGGATCATCGGGATGATCCAGCCGGACGCGGAGGGGGGCGGCTCGCCGATGGTGCCGCGGCTCTACCGGGTCGGCTGCGCCGGGCGCGTCACCCAGTTCGCCGAGACCGGCGACGGGCGCTACCTGATCTCGCTCACGGGCATCAGCCGCTTCCGGGTCGAGAGCGAGCTCGCCACCACCACGGCCTACCGGCGCTGCCAGGTCTCCTTCGATGCCTTCGCGACGGATTTCGAGGCGCGCGCCGGCGAGGACGCGGTGGACCGCGAGGGCGTCCTGAAGGCGTTGCGCGACTTCGTCGAATCGAACGAGCTGCAGGTCGATTGGGCCGGCATCGAGGAGGCGCCGAACGAGGCGCTGGTCAACGCGCTCTGCATGATGAGCCCCTTCGGCGTGCGCGAGAAGCAGGCGATGCTCGAAGCGCCGGACCTGAAAACCCGCGCGGAGGTCTTGATCGCCGTGACCGAGATGGAGTTGGTGCGCAGCTCAGGCTCCGAGCCGACGCTGCAGTAACCCCAACCCTGAGAGGCGCACACGCCATGTCCGACGACAATCCCGCCACCATCGAGGCCACCCGGGTCGACCCGAAGCTCCTCGAAATCCTGGTCTGCCCGCTCACCAAGGGCACGCTGGAATACGATGCCGAGCGCCAGGAGCTGATCAGCCGCTCCGCCAAGCTCGCCTACCCGATCCGCGACGGCATCCCGATCATGCTGCCCGAGGAAGCCCGCCCGCTGGTGGATTGAGGCGGGCGGTTCCCGCCCGGGCGGCCCAGGCGGGCCAACGGGACGGCCCAAGCAGGCCGCCCCCGCCCGGCGCCTCAGTCGCAGCGCTCGCGCCGCACAGTGGTCGAGGAGCCGTCCTCCTCCGTGCGGGTGACCGTCTTCGTCTCGCAGCCGCCCTCGCGCTCGACCGGCACGGCGCGCCGCTCCACCACCACCGGCTCGCGCTCGATCACCACGGCGCGCGGGGGCGCCTCGCGCTCGATGATGGTGGTCTGGGCCAGGGCGGGACCCGTAAGGGCCGCGAGCGTCGCGGCGGCGAGGATGAGGCGCATCGAGATCTCCTGATCGCGTTCGAAGGAAGCGGCTCTAAGAACGACGCGAGGAGCGTAGCAGTTCCGAAGTGTCCGGGAGCCCGATCCGCGCGTTGACCTCAAGCAACGCCCGCCAGAACAGCCAAGCTCGACGGTTCCCGACTTCGGGTGACGTGACGCACAGCGCGTCATATTCTTGCCGCTTCCGGCAAATATTCTGATTTCATTCACATCACGTCGGGCTTCTGGGCCCGAGCCAACGATCACAGCGGCCCGCCTCCGCGCGCCCGCCGCCTCGTCGTCTTGTCCGAAGGGAGTCGCATGTTGAAGGTTGTCACGCTCGTCGCGCTCGCAACCGGTTTCGCCGGGCCGGCCCTCGCTCCCGCGCGCGCGGCGGATGCGGCGGCGTCGCGCAACTTCAACGGCACCTGGTCGGTCGAGCTCGTGACCGAGAGCGGCCTCTGCGACAGCCGCTACAATTACGCGGTGTCGGTGCAGGAGGGGAATGTCCGCCTCGTCTCGGGCGCGGATGCCTCGACCCGCATGAGCGGGCGCGTCGGCGCGGACGGCACCGTCGGCCTCAGCGTCTCGAACGGCTCGGCGAACGGCGCGGTCTCGGGCCGGCTCCAGGCCCGCTCCGGCGGCGGCACCTGGAAGGTCTCGGCCCTCTGCTCCGGCCGCTGGACCGCCCGCCGCCACGGTTCGCAAGTCGCGCAGGCGGAGTGAAGATCGCGCAGGCGGAGTAAGGTCGCGCAGGCGGGGTAGGCTCGCGCAGGCCGGGTAACACCCGCGCCGGTCGCGCGGGTGACATCATCGCAGACGAGGCGCGGCCGGGGCCGCGCCTTCGCCCTTCACGCCGCGCTGGCGAGCCAGCTGCGCGCCTCGTCGATGCGGGCGCGCTCGAACACCTTGATCTGGGCCGGCGAGACGAAGCTGAAGGTCTCGGCCAGCACCTTGAGCCATTGCGCGTCGGTCACGAGCGCCACGTGGCTCACGCCCTTCATCATCGCCAGGCCGAAGCGCGGATCCTTGAAGAAGGCCGCCGGCTCCATGCCCTGGAAGGCGCGGATGTCCTCCAGGAGCTTGATCTTGCCGCCCTTGTCGAGATCGGCCTGCATCGCCGTCATGACGGCGTTCATCTCCGCGTCCGCGATTTTCCCGTCGACGACGATCTCGGCGATGTTGGAATCCGGCTTCTTCTCGTAGCTCAGCACGTCAGCGCTCCTCATGGGTCGTCGCATCGGGGGCCGTCCGGGGGAGGCTCGTGCTCCCACGCGCCCTGTCATCCTACAAAAAATGCGGCGGGTCGATGTCCGCCTTTGCGTTCGGGTGCGGGTTCCGACCCGGACCCGGCGCTTCGGGAAATCCGGGAGGCCCGGTCGATCGGCGAGGATGAGCCTCGGCGCTGCGCCGATCCGCCGCGATCCCGGGCGGGCGCCGCTCCCTCCCGGCGAGGGCGCCCGCCCGCGCCGTCAGAGGAAGCTCTGCGGGTCGACGTCGATCGTCACCTTGACGTTGCCGCGCACCTTGGGGCCGCGGGCGAGCCAGTCGCGCAGGTAGGATTGCAGGTCGATCGCCCGCTCGGTCTTCACGAGGAGGCGGAAGCGCCAGCGCCCGCGGATCAGCGCCAGCGGCGCCTCGGCGGGGCCGAGCACCATCACGCCCGGCGGCGGCTCGGCGGCGCGGGCGAGCGCCTGCCCGTGGGCCTCGGCCACCTCCCGCTCGTTGGCCGAGACGATGAGGGCCGCGAGGCGCCCGAAGGGCGGCAGCCCGGCGAGTTCCCGGGCCGCGATCTCCTCCTCGTAGAAGCGCTCGGCATCGCCCGAGAGGAGCGCGGCGATGACCGGGTGCTCGGGCTGGTAGGTCTGGACCAGGGCCCGGCCGGGCCTCTCGCCGCGCCCCGCCCGGCCGGTGACCTGCTGGAGCAGCTGGAAGGTGCGCTCGGCCGCCCGCGGATCGCCCGAGGTGAGGCCGATATCGGCGTCGAGCACGCCCACCAGCGTCAGGTGCGGGAAGTTGTGGCCCTTGGCCACGAGCTGCGTGCCGATGACGATGTCGCAGGCGCCGTCCGCCACCATCTGCAACTCGGCCCGCAGGCGCTCGGCGCCGCCGGGAAAATCGCTCGACAGGACGACGATGCGCTGCTGCGGAAACAGCTCGGCGACCTCCTCGGCGATGCGCTCGACGCCGGGGCCGCAGGGGGTGAGGTGCTCGAAGGCGCCGCATTCGACGCAGGCCTCCGGCTTGCGCTCGGCATAGCCGCATTGGTGGCAGACCAGGGCCCGGCGGAAGCGGTGCTCCACGAGCCAGGTCGAGCAGTTGCGGCACTGGTAGCGGTGGCCGCAGGCGCGGCACAGCGTCAGCGGCGCGTAGCCCCGCCGGTTCAGGAACAGCAGGGATTGCTCCCCCGCCGCGAGGTTGTGCTTGAGGGCGTGGATCATCGGCGGCGCCAGGAAGCGGCCGCGCTCGGGCTTGTCGAGGCGCATGTCGATCGCCCGGATGTCGGGCAGGCGGCGCCCGCCGAAGCGCTCCGGCAGGGCGACGTGGCGATAGCGCCCGCGCGCCGCGTTCACCCGGGTCTCGATCGAGGGCGTGGCGGAGGCGAGCACCACCGGGCAGCCCTCGAGGCGCCCGCGCACCACCGCCATGTCGCGGGCGTGGTAATGCACCCCGTCCTCCTGCTTGTAGGCGGATTCGTGCTCCTCATCGACCACGATGAGGCCGAGCCGGGCGAAGGGCAGGAACAGGGCCGAGCGGGCGCCGACCACGACGCCGATCTCGCCCGCCGCCACGCCCGCCCGGATGCGCTCGCGGCGCTTGCCGCCGATGCCCGAATGCCAGGCGGCGGGGCGCACGCCGAAGCGCGCCGCGAAGCGGTCGAGGAACTGCGCCGTCAGGGCGATCTCGGGCATCAGGATCAGGGCCTGGCGCCCGGCGCGCACGCATTCCGCCACCGCCTCGAAATAGACCTCGGTCTTGCCCGAGCCCGTGACGCCTTCGAGGAGCGTCGCCCCGGGATCGCCCTCCGGGGGCAGGAGCTCGGCGGCGGCCCGGCCCTGCGCCTCGGAGAGAGGCACCCGGGGATGGTCGGGATCGGGGGGCAGCGCCACGGGCTCGGGCTCGAGGGCCACCGCCTCCAGCGCCCCGTCGTCGACCAGCCCGTCGACCACGCTCAGCGAGACGCCGGCCTCCTTGGCGAGCGCGCTCTTGCCGCGCAGCGCGCCGTCGGCCGCCACGGCCAGGACCTTGCCGCGCGCCGGGGTGGCGCGGGCGGGGGGCTTCCCGCTGGCGCGCACCCCGACCCGCAGGCTCTCGCGGGCGGCGGCCTCGTCGGGCAGGCGCAGGGCCATGGCGAGCGCCGAGCCCTTCGGCGCCAGGGTGTAGCGAGAAAGCCAGTCGACGAGCCGGCGCAGGGGCTCGGACAGGGGCGGCACCGCGAGCCGGCCGGTGACGGGCCGCAGGTTCGAGCCGCCCGGGCTCTCGGCCAGCCCCCAGACCACGCCGACCGTCTCGCGGGGGCCCAGCGGCACCTGCACGATGTCGCCCTCGGCCAGCGCCAGCCCCTCCGGCACGGCGTAGCTGTAGGCCGTGTCGATCGCCAGGGGGATCAGGATCTCGGCGGTGACGGGCATGGGCGCTGCTGCAACATCAGGTCTGAGCTCTGTAAGCGTTTTGTTCTATATATGGACGCGAGACGTTCGCCAGAACGGCACTGTTTCGCTCATGGTTGCAATCGCAAGCGGATGGCGAGCGGCACGGCCAGCAGGCTCAGCGCCGCCATGACCCAGAAGCCGCGCGCCCCGAATCCCGCGTAGAGGGGACCGGAGGCGAGGGTCAACGCCGCCCCCGCGAGGCCGAGCCCGACGGTGCCGTAGAGGGTCAGGGCGGTGGCGCGCAACCGCGCCGGCACCGCCCGCTCGATCAGGCCGAGGCAGGCGAGGTGCAGGAGCGCGAAGGTCAGCCCGTGCAGGAGCTGGACCGCGGCGAGCCAGGGCAAGGCCGTGGTCTCGGCCATCACGCCCCAGCGCAGGGCCCCCGCCCCCGCCGCCAGGACGAGGCCGCCGGCAAGCCCGATCCGGGCGAGGAGCCAGGGGCCGACGGCGAGGAACACCAGCACCTCGGCGGCCACGGCCTCGGACCAGAGCAGGCCCGCAAGCGCCGGGCCGATGCCGGAGGCGCGCCAGAGGATCATCGCGAAGGCGTCGTGCATCGCGTGCGCCCCGACCACGAGGCCCGCGACCAGCACGGTGCGGCGAAAGCCCGGCAGCCGCAGCAATGCGGCAAAGCCCCGCCAGATCCCCTCGGGGGGCGCGGGCTCGGATCCGGGCTCCGAACCCACCCCCGAACCCGTCCCCGCCGGCAGCAGACGGGCGGCGAGCCCGGTGGCGAGGAACAGGATCCCGCCGACGATCAGGGCCGCCGCGAGGCCCTGCGCCGCGATCAGCCAGCCGACGAGGATCGTCGCCCCGATGAAGGCGGCCGAGCCCGCCCCCCGGACCCAGCCATACTGGAAGGCGCGCCCGCCCTGCGCCCCGGCGAGCGCCAGCGCGTCGGCGAGCGGCGCCAGCGGCGCGGTCGCCACCGCGTAGGCGAGGCCGAGGGCGAGCAGAGCCGGGAAGCCGTGCCCGGCAAGATGCGCCAGGGCGGCGAGCCCCGCGAGCCCGGCCGCCGCCGCCAGGATCGTCCGCGCCGCGCCCCGCCGGTCCGCGGCGCGGCCCGCGAGCGGCCCGGCCACGAGCCGCGTCAGGGTCGCGCCCGCCAGGACGAGGCCGATCTCGGCGGGCGACAAGCCGCGCCCGGCCAGCACGTTCGGCATCACCGGCGACAGGCTGCCATAGGCCCCGTAGAGGGCGCCGTAGAGCAGGAGGAAGCGGGCGAGCCCCCCGCCCGCGCCCGCCGCTGCGCCGCCCCCGACATGCCTCATGCCCCGGACATGCCCCCTGCCTCGTCCCTCAGCCCTTGCCTCATCCCTTGGCCCTTGCCTTAGAGCATCGGGCGCGGATGCGTCCAACCGGCACGCCGTCCTCGGCGGCCGGCCTATCCCGGATCCCGCGCCGCGCCCCGCATTGCCTCGCGCCGCCCATCCGCTATGGACCGGCGGGCCATGTCCAGATTGATCTCCCCTGCCCGCCCCGAGCCGGAGGCCGCCGAGGCGCCGTCCCGCCTGGAGCTCGTCGGAATCGGCTGCCGGTTCGGGCCGGTGCGGGCCCTCGACCGCGTCTCGCTCAGCGCCCGGCCGGGGGAGATCCTCGGCCTCCTCGGGGATTCCGGCTGCGGCAAGAGCACCCTGCTGCGGATCGTGGCCGGATTGGAGCGGCCGGACCGGGGCGAGATCGGCTTCGATGGGCACGCAATCGATCCCGGGACGCCCCCCGAGGCGCGCGGCGTCGGATTGATGTTCCAGGATTACGCGCTGTTTCCCCATCTCACGGTGGCCGAGAACGTGCGCTTCGGCCTCGCCCGCCGCCCCCGGCGCGAGGCGGAGGCGATCGCGGCGGCGCGCCTCGCGCAGGTCGGCCTCGCCGACCGGGCGGACCGCTACCCCGCGACCCTGTCGGGGGGCGAGGGGCAGCGGGTGGCGCTCGCCCGCGCGCTGGCGCCCGGCCCCCGCATCCTCCTCCTCGACGAGCCGTTCTCGAATCTCGACCGGCGCACCCGCGATCGGGTCCGGGCCGACACCCTCGCGGTGGTGCGGGCCGCCGGCACGACGACGCTCCTCGTCACCCACGACCCCGAGGAGGCCCTGGCCTTCTGCGACCGCATCGCCCTGATGCGCGGGGGCCGCGTGGTCCAGGCCGGCACCGGCCCCGACCTCTACGAGCGCCCGACCTCGCGCTTTTCCGCCCGCTTCTTCGGCGACCTCGTGGAGATGCCGGGCCGCTGCCGCGACGGGGGCGTCGACACGCCCTTCGGCACCCTGCCGGCGCCGGGCTTCCCGGAGGGCGCGCCCGTCCGGGTCTGCCTGCGCCCGGAGGCGATCCGCCTGGCCTCGGCCGGCACGGGCGCGCCCGGGCGCGTCCTCAGCCGCCGCTATCTCGGCGCGCAGGCCCGCCTGGAGATCGCCGTCGCGGGCCTCGCCGAGCCCCTCCTCCTCGCGGTGGGCGCCGACGATGCGCGGCAGGAGGGCGACGCGGTCGGGCTCGCGCGGGCCGAGACCGGCGCCTTTATTTTCCCCGACGCGGCGGATTAAAAGCAAACCTGCCGACGTGGGACGGGTTTTCTCGGGTTTCAGGCGGGTTTAGTTTTTAACTGTAATAAATCAAAGACTTCGCGCTTGATTTTCCGCGCGCGATCCGTCTGAACCTGCCGCAACACGTGCGGGGAGACGCATCATGCGGGGCAGGTTCATGCGGGTTCGATTCGATCAAAGCCGGCTCCGGCCGAGCCGGTTCTTGCAGGGCCAGTTCTTGCAAGGCCTCGTCTCGCGCCATCCCGTCGGGGCGGCCGGCCTCGCGCTCGGCCTCGCGCTCGGCGCCGCCCCGGCCGGGGCCGCGGAGGTCAACCTCTACACCACCCGCGAGCCGGGCCTGATCCGCCCGCTCCTCGACGCCTTCACGGCCCGGACCGGCACCACGGTGAACACCGTCTTCGTCGAGAAGGGCCTGGCCGAGCGCGTCGCCGCCGAGGGCGCCCGCGCCAATGCGGACGTCCTGATGACGGTCGATATCGGCAACCTCATCGACATCGTCGATCGGGGCCTCGCCCAGCCGGTGCAATCGCCCACCCTCGAGGCCGCCGTGCCGGCCGCGCTCCGGGACGCGGACGGGCGCTGGTTCGCCCTCTCGACCCGCGCCCGCGTCGCCTACGCGGACGCCAAGGACCTCGCCGACCTGAAGGCGCTGACCTACGAGGACCTCGCTGACCCGAAATGGAAGGGCAAGCTCTGCCTGCGCTCGGGCCAGCACCCCTACAACACGGCGCTGATCGCCCACCACCTCGTCAAGCACGGGGCGGAGAAGACCGAGGCGTGGCTGCGCGGCGTCAAGGCGAACCTCGCCAAGAAGCCGGCCGGCGGCGACCGGGACGTCGCCCGCGACATCCTGGCCGAGAGCTGCGAGCTCGGCCTCGGCAATTCCTACTATGTCGGCCTGATGCGCTCCGGGCGCGGCGGCCCCGAGCAGCAGAAATGGGGCGAGGCCATCCGAGTGGTGCTGCCGACCTTCGCGGGCGGCGGCACCCACGTGAACGTCTCGGGCGCGGCGGTGGCCAAGAACGCCCCGAACCGGGCCGACGCCGTGAAGCTCCTCGAATACCTCGTCTCGGACGAGGCGCAGGGCCTCTACGCCAAGACCGATTACGAGTACCCGGTGAAGGCCGGCGCGCCCATCGACCCGCTGCTCACCGCCCTCGGCCCGCTGACCATCGACGCCGTGCCGGTCGCCGAGATCGCCCGCAACCGCAAGGCCGCGAGCCTGCTGGTCGACAAGGTCGGCTTCGATCAGTGAGCCCGGAACCATGGCGGGATCGCGCCCGGCGCCGATCCCCGCTCCGGTCCGGGAGACGGGGCCGCCTGCGCCGAAGCCGGAGATGACGGCGCCGGCGGCCCAGGGCGCCCGGCGGCCGGCCGATCTTTCGGCGCGCCCCCGGTTCGCCCCTTGGTCCGTTCCTTGGTCCGTCCATTTGCCCGTTCCCTGGGCCCTCGCGGCGCTGGCGCTGTGCGGGCTCATCCTCAGCCCCCTGGTGTCGCTCACCCTCGAAGCCGTGCAGGGCTCGGGCGAATTGTGGCCGCACCTCCTCGCCTACGTGCTGCCGCAGGCGGTGGCGCAGACGGCCGGGCTCCTCCTCGGGGTCGGGCTCGTGGTGACGGTGATCGGCACCGGCACGGCCTGGCTGGTGGCGGCCTACGAGTTCCCGGGCCGGCGCCTCCTCGAGATCGGGCTGCTGCTGCCGCTCGCCGTCCCGACCTACATCGTCGCCTACGCCTATCTCGACCTGCTCCACCCCCTCGGGCCGGTCCAGGGTGGGCTGCGGGATCTCCTCGGCCTGACGAGCCCGCGCGACCTGCGCCTGCCGGAGCTGCGCTCGCTGCCCGGCTGCATCCTGCTGCTGGGCTTCGTGCTCTACCCCTACGTCTACCTGCCGACGCGGGCGCTGTTCCTGATGCAGACCGGCAACCTGCTGGAGGCGGCCCGCACCCTCGGCCGGGGGCCGGCCGGGGTGTTCGCCCGGGTGGCGCTGCCGCTCGCGCGCCCCGCCATCGCGCTCGGAGCCAGCCTCGCCCTGATGGAGGCGCTCAACGACATCGGGGCGGCCGAATTCCTGGGGGTGCGCACCCTGACGGTCCAGGTCTACGCCACCTGGGTCAACCGCCAGGATCTCGCGGGGGCGGCCCAGATCGCCCTGGTGATGCTCGTCGTGGTGATCGGCCTCGTGGCGGCCGAGCGCTGGGCCCGGCGCGGGCGCGGCTTCTCGGGCTCGGCCCAGCGCCCCCGCACCCTGGCCCGCCAGCCGCTGACGGGCGCCCGGGCGCTCGCGGCCCTCGGCCTCGGCCTCGCCCCCGTCGCCCTCGGCTTCCTGATCCCGGCCGCCTACCTCGCCCACGCCGCCGCGGGGCGCCTCTCCCGCGCCGGCCTGCCCGAGCGCCTGCCCGGCGAGATCCTCAGCACCGTGCTCTATGCCGGCAGCGCCACCCTGATCGCGGGGGCCATCGGCTTCCTGGTGGCGGCGAGCCCGAGGCTGCTGTCGCGGCGCCTCGGGCCCGGGCTGATCCGGGTCGCGAGCCTCGGCTACGCCCTGCCGGGCACGATCCTGGCGATCGGCCTCCTGGGGCCCCTGGCGCTCGCCGATTCGGCCTTCGCCTCGGCCTCCACGGCGATGTTCGGCGCCGCCCCCGCCCTGATCGGGCTCGGCACCGGGGGCGCCCTCGTCATCGCCTACCTGGTGCGCTTCCTCGCGGTCGCCATCGGCACCTGCGAGGCCGGGCTCGCGCGGCTGCCCGCCAGCCTGCCCGACGCCGCCCGGATGCTCGGCCGCGGGCCGCTGGCGACCCTCGCGCGGGTGCAGCTGCCCCTGACCTGGCCGGCCCTGATGAGCGGCGCCCTCCTGGTCTTCGTCGATTGCGTCAAGGAACTGCCCGCGACCCTGCTGCTGCGCCCCCTCAACGTCGAGACCCTGGCGACGCATCTCTACGGCGAGGCCGCGCGGGGCACCTACGAGGACGGCACCGTGGCGGCGCTCCTGATCGTGCTGGTGGGGCTGATCCCGGTCGCGGTGCTGCTGCGGCTCGGGAGCCGCGCAGGCCGCGCCTGAGGCTCAGGCGCGGGCCCCCGATCCCGGGGCCCCGCGCCGGGTCGAGCCTCGCAGCACCGGGCGCCCGCTCAGCACCACCTTGCGCACCGGCTGGTCGGGGGCCTTGAGGCGGTCGAACAGCAGGGTCATGGCCTGCGCGCCGATCTCGGCCACGGGCTGCTCGATCACCGTGAGGCCGGGATCGACGAGGTCGGTCCAGGGCTCGTTGTCGAAGCCCGCGAGCGCCAGCGCCCCGGGCACCGGCAGGGCGTGCGCGCGGGCGGCGCGGAGCGCCCCCATCAGGATCAGGCCGTTCGAGAGGATCAGGGCCTCGGGCCGCCCGGCCTCGGCGAGCCAGCGCCCTGCCTCGGCCTCGGCGGCGGCCGCGTTCGGCAGCACCGCCCGGGCCGCGGGCGCGAGGCCGTGGCGGGCCATCGCGGCCTCGTAGCCGGCCCGGCGCTCCTGCGCGGTGGAACTCGTCGAGCCGAACAGGCCGCCGATCCGCCGGAAGCCCTCCTCGACCAGATGGTCGACGAGGGCGGAGGCCGCCGCCGCGTTGTCGAGGACGACGCTGTCATGGGCGCCGGGGGGGCCGGCCCGGTCGATGAACACCACCGGGAAATCGATGTCGGCCGCGCGCAGGCCCTGCGCGCTCGCCCGCGTCGGCGCGAAGATCACGCCGGTGACGCGCTCCTCCTGCATCAGCCGCAGGTACATCGCCTCGCGGGTCGCGTCCTCGTCGGTGTTGCACAGGATCACCCGCATCCCGGCCTGGTAGGCCGCATCCTCCACCGCGCGGCTCACCGCGGTGAAGAACGGGTTGCGGATATCGGCCACGATCAGGCCGATCGTCTGCGTCGATTGCGAGCGCAGGCGCCGGGCCGAGAGGTTCGGCCGGTAGCCGGTGGCGCGCACCGCCGCCTCCACCTGCTCGCGCAACGCGTCGCTCACCGGCCCACGCCCGAGGGCGCGCGACACCGTCGCGGTCGAGACGCCCGCCGCCCGGGCCACGTCGCGGATGCCGACACTCATGATACGGGAAACGTTTGCAAGCTCATACGACGAGTTGTGCCATGCGCGCCGCAGCGCGGCAAGGGCTCACGAATGCGTGACCGTGCCGATCGATTGACAGAAACACTGAAAACGTTTTCAGTGACCGCAACAACGAATCCACCGAAGCCGGGAGGAGCACGCCATGCTCGCACCGACACCGCCCCTGACGCCCCGCCTCCTCGTCCGCACCGCCACCGCGCCGCAGGACAAGGATGCTGCCATCCGCGAGGCGGCGCAGCTCCTGATCGCGGCCGGCTGCATCGACCCGGCCTATGCCGACAGCATGCTGCGGCGCGAGGCGGTGGCGAACACCTATCTGGGCCACGGCGTCGTCATTCCCCACGGCATGGTCGACGACCGCCACCTCGTCCGCGAGAGCGGGCTGGCGGTGCTGCAGGTCCCCGAGGGCATCCTCTGGCATGACGGGCAGGTGGCGCATCTCGTGGTCGCCATCGCGGCCCAGTCCGACACCCACATCACGGTGCTGCGCCGCCTGACCCGCCTGATCCAGGACGAGGCCCGGCTCGAGCGCCTGCGCACCACGACGCGGGCCGAGGACATCGCCGAGGCGCTCGGCGAGGATGTGGGCGCTCCGAGCCCGTCCGGCCCGGCGAGCGACCTGCGCCAGCGCTTCGACTGGACGGTGGATTACCCGACGGGGCTGCACGCCCGTCCGGCGGCCCACTGGGTCGAGACGGCGCGGGCCTGCCCGGCCCGCATCCAGGTCCGTCACGGCGCGCAGGTGGCGGATGCCAAGAACCTGATCACCCTGCTGCAGCTCGGCCTGCATTGCGGCGACGCGGTCGTGATCTCCACCGAGGGCGACGACGAGGCCGGGGCGCTCGCCCGGATCTGCGCGGCGGTGACGTCCCTGAGCGCCGGCGAGAAGGCGGCGGCCCAGCGCGCCGCCGAGGCGGCCGCCAGGGCCAGCGCCCCCGTGGCCGGCTGGAACCCCGCCGACGCGCCGCGCATCCTGCCCGGCATCGGCGCGAGCCCGGGCATCGCCATCGGGCCCATCCACGTGCTGGCCGCGACCGAGCTCACGGTGCCGGACGAGCCGGAGCCCCTGACCTCCGGCGGCGACCGCCTGCACGCGGCGCTCGCGGCCACCGGCGACCAGCTCCGGGCGCTCGCCGACGACACCGAGCGCCGCCTCGGCCGGGCCGATGCGGGCATCTTCCGGGCGCAGGGCGAGCTCATCGCCGACACCGACCTGATCACGCTGGCCTGCCAGCTCATGGTGGAGGGCCACGGCGTCGCCTATGCCTGGAACCAGGCGGTGGAGCGCCTGGCCGGCCAGCTCTCGGCGCTCGGCAACCCGGTTCTGGCCGGGCGCGCGGCGGACCTGCGCGATGTCGGCCGCCGGGTGCTGGCGCAGATCGACCCGTCGCTCAAGAGCGGGCACGACCTGCCCGAGGCGCCCTGCATCCTCATCGCCCCCGATCTCGCCCCCTCCGACACGGCCAATCTCGACCCGGCCCGGGTGATCGGGCTCGCCACCGCGCAGGGCGGGCCGACCTCCCACACGGCGATCCTGGCGCGCACGCTCGGCATCCCCGCTCTGGTGGCGGGCGGTGCCGGGCTCCTGGGCCTGCAGAACCACGCCACCGCGATCCTGGACGGCACCACCGGGCGCCTCTACCTCGACCCGAGCGCGGCCGACATCGCCGCCGCGACCGCGTGGCGCGCCCGCCAGCGGGAGCAGGCGGAGGAGGAGGCCCGCGAGCGGGCGCTGCCCGCCCGCACCCGCGACGGCCACGCCATCGCGATCGGCGCCAACGTCAACAACCCCGAGCAGGTGCCCTTCGCCCTCGACCAGGCCGCGGAAGGCGTCGGCCTGATGCGCACCGAGTTCCTGTTCCTGGAGCGCGGCGACACGCCGAGCGAGGACGACCAGTTCGAGACCTACCGCGCCATGCTGCGCGCCCTCGAGGGCCGCCCCCTGATCGTGCGCACCCTCGATATCGGCGGCGACAAGCAGGTCGGCCACCTGCACCTGCCGAAGGAGGAGAACCCGTTCCTCGGCGTGCGCGGCACCCGCCTGCTCCTGCGCCGGCCCGACCTGATGGAGCCGCAGTTGCGCGCCCTCTACCGCGCCGCCCGCGATTGCGTGGCGGCGGACGCGCCCATCGGCAAGGACGCGCCGCTCGCCATCATGATGCCGATGATCACCTCGGTGCCCGAGGTGCTGCGCCTGCGCGCGGCCTGCGAGCGCATCCGGGCCGAGATCGGCGCGCCGCCGGTGCCCCTCGGCATCATGATCGAGGTGCCGGCCGCCGCGATCCAGGCCGACATCCTGGCGCGCCACTGCGACTTCTTCTCGATCGGCACCAACGACCTGACGCAATACGCGCTGGCCATCGACCGCCAGAACACCGAGCTCGCCCCGGAGGCCGATTCCCTGCACCCGGCCGTGCTGCGGCTGATCCACATGACCTGCGAGGGCGCGGCCCGGCACAGGCGCTTCGTCGGCGTCTGCGGCGGCATCGCGGGCGACCCCTTCGGGGCGAGCCTGCTCGCCGGGCTCGGCGTGCACGAGCTCTCGATGACGCCCCGCGACCTGCCCGGCGTCAAGGCGCGGCTGCGGGCCTCCGAGATGGCGGAGCTGAAGGTGCTCGCCGCCCGGGCCTGCGCCCAGGAGGACGCGGCCGCCGTCCGCGCCCTCGACGCCGGAATCGGGGGAGACGCGTCGTGAGCGCCGTCGTCACCCTCACCCTCAACCCGGCGATCGACCAGACCGTCACCCTGGCGCAGCTCACGCCGGGGGCGGTGCACCGGGCCTCGGCCGTGCGCAACGATGCCGGCGGCAAGGGCGTCAACGTCGCCTGCTGCCTCGCCGATTGGGGCGTGCCGGTGCGCGCCACCGGCATCCTCGGCCAGGACAACGCCGTCCCGTTCGAGCAGCTGCTCCTGGCCAAGGGCATCGACGACCGCTTCGTCTGGATCCCGGGCGAGACCCGCACCAACCTCAAGCTGCTCGACGAGACGCGCGGCGACACCACCGACGTGAACCTGCCGGGCCTCGCCATCAGCCCCGGCACCTTCGACGCGGTGCGGGCGGTGCTGGCCGAGCTGACGGCGCCGGGCAGCCTCGTGGTGCTGGCCGGGAGCCTGCCGCGCGGCCTCTCGCCGGATGCCTATGCGCGCCTCGGCACCGACCTGAAGCCGCGCGGCGCCCGCGTGGTGCTGGATGCCTCGGGACCCGCCCTCGCCGTCGCCCTCGCGGCGGCGCCCGAATCCCTGCCCTACGCGATCAAGCCGAACCGGCAGGAGCTGGAGGATTGGGCGGGCCATCCCCTGCCGACGCTGCCCGAGGTGACCGCGGCCGCCCGCGCGCTGCAGGCCCGCGGCATCGCCCTCGTGGTGGTCTCGCTCGGCGCCGAGGGGGCGCTGTTCGTCAGCGCCGAGGAGGTGCTGCACGCGATCCCCCCCGCCATGCGGGTCGCCAGCACGGTCGGGGCGGGCGATGCCCTCGTGGCCGGCCTCGTGGCGGGGCTCCATGCCGGCGCGCCGCTCCCCGAGACGGCGCGCCTCGCCCTCGCCTTCGCGGCCGGCAAGCTCACCAAGCCCGGCGCCAACCTGCCCCCGCGCGACACCGTGCGGGCGCTCGCCGAGACGATGCGGGTCGCGGCCCTGGCGCCCTGACGCCGCTTCGCCCCGCGACCTGACCCCGGGCGCTTCCGCGACGGAGCGCTCCGACACGCCGGGACGCGGCCCCGGCGCGAGCGCCCCCGGGCCACACGACGAACCCGCACACGGATGATCCCGAGGAGGAAACCATGGCACAGCTGCTGGCGGTGGTGGGAGGCGCAGACCTCTCGACCCATGCGGTGCTCGCCGTCGAGGCCCTGCGCAAGGCGGCGCGGCGGCGCGACCAGCCGATCGCGCTGGAGTTGCGCGGCCCCGGCACGAGCGGTAACCCGCTGCCCGAATCCGCGATCCGCGACGCCGAGGCGGTGCTGCTCGTCGGCTCGGGCGATCTCGGCGAGGGCCGGTTCGGGGCGCTGCGCCGGGCGAAGGTCGCGATCGAGGACGTGCTGACCGACGTCAACGCGGTGATCGACCGGGCGCTCGGCGGCGCGGCGCCGATCCAGGACCCGGCCGCGGCAGCTGGCGTGACCGGGGCGACGCGGGCCATCCGGATCGTCGCCATCACCTCCTGCCCCACCGGCATCGCCCACACCTTCATGGCGGCCGAGGGCATCCAGGGCGCCGCCAAGGCGCTCGGCCATGCCGTGCGGGTCGAGACGCAGGGATCGGTCGGCGCCCGCGACGCGCTCACGCAGGCCGAGATCGCGGAGGCCGACCTCGTCCTGATCGCGGCCGATACCGGGGTCGATCGGAGGCGCTTTGCCGGCAAACGGGTCTACGCCGCCACCACCAAGGCGGCGATCCGCGACGGCCGGGGCCTGATCGCCACGGCGTTGTTGGAGGCGAGCCTGCAGGCGGCTGCCGAGGCGGAGCCCCGGGCGAGCGGGCCGACGCGGCCGGCGGCCGAGCGGAAGGCCGGCGCCTACAAGCACCTGATGACCGGCGTCTCCTTCATGCTGCCCTTCGTGGTGGCGGGCGGGCTGCTGATCGCCCTCGCCTTCGCGTTCGGGGGCATCGACGCCATGGCGCCCGGCCATGCCGGCACCCTCGGCTACGCGCTCGGCGAGATCGGCGCCAAGGGGGCCTTCGCGCTGATCGTGCCGGCGCTGGCCGGCTACATCGCCTATTCCATCGCCGACCGGCCCGGCATCGCGCCCGGCATGATCGGCGGCATGCTGGCGGCCAACCTCCAGGCCGGCTTCCTGGGCGGCATCGCGGCCGGTTTCATTGCCGGCTACACGGTGGCCTTCCTCAACCGGCATATCCGGCTGCACAAGAACCTCGAGGGCCTGAAGCCGGTCCTGATCCTGCCGCTGCTCGCCACCCTCGTGACCGGCCTCCTGATGGTCTACGTCGTCGGCGTGCCGGTGGCGGCGATCCTGGCGGCGCTGACGGGCTGGCTCAAGGGCATGCAGGGCGCGAGCGCGCTGGTGCTCGGCCTCGTCCTCGGCGGCATGATGGCGGTCGATATGGGCGGGCCGATCAACAAGGCGGCCTACGCCTCCGCGGCCGCTCTGATCGCCTCGGGCGTCACCGCCCCGATGGCCGCCGTGATGATCGGCGGCATGACGCCGCCGCTCGGCCTGGCGCTCGCCACCCGGCTCTTCGCCAACCGCTTCACCGAGGCCGAGCGCGAGGCCGGCGGCGCGGCGGCCGTCCTCGGCGCCGCCTTCATCACCGAGGGCGCGATCCCCTTCGCGGCGGCGGACCCGCTGCGGGTGATCCCCTCCCTGGTGGCGGGCTCGGCCATCGCGGGCGCCATCGCGCTCAGCCTCGGCGTCGAGCTGAAGGTGCCCCATGGCGGCCTGTTCGTGCTGCCGATCCCGAACGCCGTGACGAACGTGACCGGCGCGCTGATCGCCCTCGTGGCCGGCACCGTCGTGACCGCCCTGCTGGTGGGGCTCCTCAAGAAACGGGCGGCCTGAGGCGTCTCGGCCACGGACAAGGTCGCGCCGCCGCGCCTAGTCTTGTCGAATCAAGATCATCGGCCGGCAGACTGAACATTTTTCTGATCTGTATTGATAAACTTGAACCCGGCGAAGACCGGGGCACGTCAATCAATCATTCTGAATTCAAATGGGGGACGATTATGAGAGCGGGATGGAGGGCCTCGGCCGCGCGGGTGGTGGCCAGGATGGGTCTGGCCGTGATGGGTCTGGCCGTGTTGGATCTCGGCGCTCCGGGCACGGGCGGAGCCTGGGCGCAGGGAGCCCCCGGCCTGGCCGAGGGCCTCGCGGCGCCGGCGCAGCGCCCGGGCCCAGGACTCGCCCGCCCCCCGCCGCCGCCCGAGAGCGGGCCGGGCTTTGCCGGGGTCGACAGCGCGGCCGCCGCCGCCGACACCCTCGGCCAGAGCGCGACGCCCGCGACCCTGCCGGCCGGCACCTTCGACATCGGCAACGGGATCAGCCTGCTCCTCACCTACACCGGCCAGGGCGCCATCAACCCGGTCGGCGGCATCCGGCAGGGCTCGGCCTGGGCGGGGCAGCTGTTCTTCGGCCTCGACGCCGACCTGAAGCGGCTCGCCGGGATCGACGGGGCCTCGCTCCACATCGCGGTGACGAACCGCCACGGGCGCAGCCTGTCGAACGATTTCATCGGCAACAACACCTCGGTGCAGGAGATCTATGGCGGCGGTCAGACCACGCGGCTGACCCTGTTCAGCTACCAGCAGAAATTGTTCGACGACCGCCTCGACATCGAGGTCGGCCGGCTGGTGGCCAACATCGCCTTCCTGAACTCGCCGATCTACTGCAACTTCCAGACGAATTCGGCCTGCGGAAACCCGACCTTCGTCTTCAAGACCTCGAACTTCACCTTCTGGCCGGTCTCGAGCTGGGGCGGCCACGCCAAGGCCTGGCTCACCGACACGGTGTTCTTCCATGTCGGCGCCTACGAGGTGAACCCGCTGCACCAGCAGCCCGGCGACAACGGCCTCGACTTCTCGACGAAGGGCGCCACCGGCGCCATCGTGTCGTTCGAGCTCGGCTATTCCACCACCTTCGCCAACGATCCGCTGCCGCGCAATTACGGGATCGGCGGCCGGGTCGACGCCTCCCACTACACCGACCCCGTGCGCGACATCACCGGCCGCGCCGCGGTTCTGACCGGGCTCAATTCGCTCACCCGCTTCGGGCGCTCCGGGATCTACGCCCGCTTCGACCAAATGGTCTGGCGCCCCGACCCGAGCGGGCCCCAGGGGCTGACGCTCTTCGGCGTCGCCATGGCGGGCACCTCGGGCCGCCTCGTCGAGGATTACTTCCTGGAGATCGGCGCGCTCCAGACCGGCACCTTCGCGGGCCGCCCCTACGACACGGTGGGCTTCGTCATCAACACGCAGAAGTTCAGCCCGCTGGCGCTGAGCAACATCATCCTGGCCCAGGCCTCCCTCGGCCTCGTCCGGCCGATCCCGAGCCAGCAGGTCATGATGGAGCTCAATTACGGCATCCAGGTCACCCCGGCGATCCGCCTGACGCCGAACCTGCAATACATCATCAACCCCGACCAGACCCGCTTCCCCTACCGCACCCGCAACATCCCGGACGCCTTCGTGGTCGGCGCCAAGCTCTCGGTGGACCTGTTCACCCTGGCGGGACTCGCCCGAGGACCGGGCAGCCTCTGACGCGCCCCACCTCTCCCGTCCGGGAGAGGGTTGCGGCCTTTCCGGACAACGCGCACCCCTCACCCCAACCCTCTCCCGCACGGGAGAGGGGGCGCGTCGCGCCATCCGGGCTGGTTCTGACACCCGCCGCGTCATCCCGAGGCCGCCGGCTCTTGAACCAACGGCGTGGAGCGGACGGCCAAGCGCCTCACCTCTCCCGTCCGGGAGAGGTCGAGTCGGCGTGAGCCGACCGGGTGAGGGGTGCGACCTTTCCGGATAACGCTCACCCCAACCCTCTCCCGAACGCGAGAGCGCGCCGCGCCGCCCGCGCAGGTCTCGGCCGCACAGTTCGGCCCCGCCGTCGCTTTTCCCGCAAGCTTGCGGCTCCCCATCGGCTGAAATTGGTCTAAACAGCCCCTCGACAGGACCGGGCGTTCGCGCGCACGGTCGGACGCGTATCGAGAACAGGCGATGACCGGCTTCGACACCCTGCCCCTGACCCGCCCCGCCTCGCAGCTCGTCACCATCTTCGGCGGCTCGGGCTTCCTCGGCCGCCACGTGGTGCGGGCGCTGGCCAAGCGCGGCTACCGCATCCGCGTCGCGGTGCGGCGGCCCGATCTCGCCCTGTTCCTGCAGCCGCTGGGCAAGGTCGGGCAGATCGTGGCCGTGCAGGCGAACCTGCGCTACCCGGATTCGGTGGCGCGCGCGGTCGAGGGATCGAGCGTGGTGATCAACCTCGTGGGCATCCTGCAGGAGGCCGGCGCGCAGCGCTTCGCCCGCCTGCAGGCGGACGGGGCCGGCGAGATCGCCCGGCAGGCCGCAGCACAGGGCGCCGCGATGATCCAGGTCTCGGCCATCGGCGCCGATCCGGCCTCGCCCTCGGCCTATGCGCGCAGCAAGGCGGAGGGCGAGGCGCAGGTCCTCGCGGCCTGCCCGGACGCCATCGTGTTCCGGCCGTCGCTGATCTTCGGCACCGGCGACAGCTTCTTCAACCGCTTCGCGAGCCTGGCCCGCGCCCTGCCGGTGCTGCCGCTCGCGGGGGCCGGGACGCGCTTCCAGCCCGTCTTCGTCGGCGACGTCGCCGAGGCCATCGCCCGCGCGGTCGAGGGCAAGGTCCCGGCCGGCAAGGTCTACGAGCTCGGCGGCCCCGAGGTCGCGACCCTCGAACACCTCGTCCGCTACATGCTGGAGACGGTGCAGCGCCGCCGCATGGTGGTGGCCCTGCCGCTCCCGGCCGCCCGGATCCAGGCCCGGATCATGGAGATCGCCAACACCCTGACCCTCGGCCTCCTGCCCAACGAGCTGAAGCTGACCCGCGATCAGGTCACCCTGCTGCAGACCGACAACGTGGTCTCGGAGGCCGCCAAGGCCGAGGGCCGCACGATCGAGGCGCTCGGCATCCTGCCCACGGCCGCCGAGGCGGTGGTGCCGGGCTATCTCTGGCGCTTCCGCAAGGCCGGGCAATTCGCCACCGGGCGCGGCACGGAGGCCGAGGCCGAGGTGCCCGACACCCTCGCGCACGACCCCCTCGATCCCGGCTCCCAGCATCGCCCGGCCCGCGCCAGCGGCCCCGCCATCGGGCCGAACGCGGCCAAGCCGAGCCAGATGGGTACCCGCTGGGGCACCCGGGGCTAGGGCGCGTCACCGCACGGTGGGAAGAGCCGTTCGCGACGTCGAGCGGCTCAGCCCCGGCGGATCCGCTCGACGGGGGCCGGCGCCGGCAGGGCGCTGCGCCGGCTCAGGCGCTTGTGCACATGCACCATCAGGGCGATGCCGAAGAGCGGCGTCAGCAGGTTCACCACCGGTACCACCATCAGGCCGGCGAGCAGGCAGCCGGCCGCGATCGTGGTCGCCCCGTAATGCCGGCGCATGGCCGAGGCCTCCGGAAGCGGCCGGAACCGGGCGGCCGCCATCTCGAAATATTCCCGGCTGAGCAGGTAGGCATTGGCCGCGAAGAAGGCCACGACGCCCACGACCGGCACGAAGAACAGGATCAGCGCCGCGAGATTGACGAGGAGCGCGAGGCCGGCAAAGCGCAGCGCGTAGAACATGGCGGGCCCGAAGGGCAGCGGCCGGCCGGTCGGCTCCCCGGGGAAATCCGTGCGCTCGACGATCTCGGCCGCGTCGTCGAGGAAGAAGCTCGCCACCAGGATCGAGACCGCCGGCATCAGGTAGGCGAGCGCCACGAACAGTCCGGCGCCGGCCAGGAAATACGCCAGCGTGTCGAGGAAGGGGTAATCCGCCGAGATGTGGTGGCTCGTCTGGAACCACTGGATCAGCCGCGTCAGCCCGAACCAGATCAGCACCAAGAGCCCGACGGTGAGCGCCAGGGACTTCCACAGAATGGCGCGCAGGGGCGGCGAGAAGACCTGCCGCAGGGCGGCGAACGCCGCTTGGATGAGCATGACGATCCTCTCCGGTGATGCCAGGCTGGGTTTAAAGATGAGGCCGGCCCGGTTGCGCAAGCCCGATCTGCGGCGCGGGCCCGGCCCGCACTTTTGCCGCGCCCCCGCGTTCAAGCCCCGTCTGCCGTCCCGGACGGCTCGCCTCGATGGATCGCCCGCCATGCGCCGGACCGCCCTCCTCGCCCTCGTCCTCGCGGCCCTCTCGGGCCCGGCCCGCGCCCACGAGGTGGGGGCCCACGAAGTGGGGGCCGACGAGGTGGGGCCTTGGGCCGGCGGCACCACCGCGCCGGCCGAGCGCTCGGAGGTCGCGGTGGCGGAGATCGACGGCCGGGCCTACGTGATCGGCGATTACAACGGCGCCACCGAGATCCTGATCTACGACCTCGCCGGGGATTCCTGGCGCAAGGGCGCGGCCTTCCCCTACCCGGTGCACCACGCCATGGCGGCCGGCATGGGCGGCAAGATCTACGTCTTCGGCGGCTACATCAACGGCTGGAACGCCGTCGCCAACGTCTTCGCCTACGACCCGAAGACCGATTCCTGGACACCCCGCACGGCCATGCCGGGCCCGCAGGCGGCGGGCGGCGCGGCGCGCCTGGGCGACCGGATCCACGTGGTCGGCGGCAGCCTCTCGGGGCGGGGCAACACGCCGGCCCACGCGGTCTACGACCCCGCCACCGACCGCTGGAGCACGGCCGCGCCCCTGCCGACGCCCCGCGACCACCTCGCCGTGCAGGCGATCGGCGGCCGGATCGTCGCGGCGGGCGGGCGCCGCGACGGCGATCCCGGCCAGAACCTCACGGCGACGCAGGTCTACGATCCGGGCACCGACCGCTGGAGCGAGGCGGCGCCGCTTCCCACGGCCCGGAGCGGCAGCGCCTCGGCGGTGCTCGGCCGGGAGGTCTACGTGATCGGCGGCGAATCGCGGGAGAAGACCTTCGACGCGGTCGAGGCCTTCGATCCCGACCGCGATGTCTGGCGGGCGCTCGCGCGCCTCCCCACGGCCCGCCACGGCTTCGGGGCCGTGAGCTTCGCGGGCCGCATCTACACCCTGGTCGGCAGCCCGCGCCCCGGCGGCGACAGATCCGGCACCGTCGAGGTGCTGACGCCGGCCGATGAGATGGGCACGCCCCCCGGACGGACCCCCGACAAGGCCGATCGATGACAGTGCCGCACCCGCCCACGCACGCGCATTTCCCCCCGAGCCACCGGCCCCGCCTCAGCCCGCTTCCCGCCGACCCGGAAATCATCGTGATCGGGGCGGGCGCGGCCGGGATCGCGGCGGCGCGGCGGCTGATCGAGCGGGGCCGGCGCGTGGCGGTGCTGGAGGCGCGCGACCGGGTCGGCGGCCGGGCCGTCACCACGCTGCTGCGCGGGCACGCGGTCGATCTCGGGGCGCATTGGCTGCATGCGGGGCCGATCAATCCCCTGGTGCGTCTCGGCCAGGCCCGCCGCGAGCCCCTGCGGCGGGCGCCGCAGGAGAGCCATGTCTGGGTCGGGCGCCGGCCCGGGCGCCCGGACGAGGCCGCGGCCTCCGCCCGGGCCTTCGCGCGGGCCGACCGCGACATCGGCCGCGGGGCAGCGGAGGCGGGGCCGGACCGGCCGGCCGCCAGCGCCCTGCCGCCGAGCCTCGGCCCCTGGGGCGCGCGGGTGGCCCTGGTCCACGGCCTGGTCTCGGGCCTGCCCCTGTCCGAGGTCTCGCTGCACGATTTCCCCAGCATGGAATACGGCGACAACTTTTTCATCGCGGGGGGCTACGGCGCCTACCTGGCGCGCCTCGCCGACACCCTGCCGATCGCCCTCGACAGCCCCGTCACCCGGATCGACTGGTCGGACGCCAGGGTGCGCGTCGAGACCGCGTCGGGGCTCACCCTCGGCGCCCGGAGCGTGATCGTGACGGTGCCCATGATGGTGCTGCGGGAAAGCCTCGCCTTCACCCCGGCCCTGCCGCCCGGGATCCGCGCGGCGATCGACGGCTTCCACACCGGGATCTACGAGCACGCGGTTCTGCACTGGCCGTCGAGCCCCTTCCGGGGGGCCGACCGCCTCGCCAGCATCGTCGGCGGGCGCCACCGCCCCCCCGGCCTGCTGGCGCGGCTCGACGGCACGCCCTTCCATTATTTCGAGCTCGACGCGCCCTCGGCGGCGGCGATCGATGCCGGGCTCGGCGGCGCGGACGCGGCGCGCCGCCACGTCCGGGCGGTGCTGGCGGAGCATTTCGGCTTCGCGCGCCTGCACGACCTCGCGATCCCGGCCGTGAGCGCCTGGCGCCACGATCCCTGGTCGCGGGGCTCCTGGGCGGTGGTGCCGCCGGGTCATGCCGGGGCGCGCCAAGCCCTGCAGGATTCCGTCTGCGGGCGGATCCGGTTCGCGGGCGAGGCCCTGTCGCGCCTGCAATGGGGCACCGCCGGGGGCGCCTACCAGGAGGGCATGCGGGCGGCCGACGCGGCGGCGGACGCGCTCTAACGCGCGGTGCTGGCCCTGCGGCGCCGGGCTTCGGCCCTGCGGCGCGGGGCTTCGGCCCTGCGGCGCAAGGGTCCGGCCCTGCGGCGCGGGGCTTCGGCCTTGCGGCGCAAGGCCCAGGATGCCACGGCTGCGTGGCGGAACCGGCCCTTGGGAGCGCGCCGGGAGGAGCCCGGCATGAACGGAATCGAGGCGATCGGCTATCTCGGCACGGTGCTGACCGTCGCGGCCTCGGCGATGAGCACCATGATCCCCCTGCGGATCGTCGCCCTGATGGCGAGCCTCGCGGTGATCACCTACGGGATCCTGATCGGCAGCATGCCGGTGGTGCTGACCGAGGCGATCCAGATCCCGTTCAACGCCTTCCGGCTCTACCAGATGGTGCGCCTCGTGCGCGACGTGGAGCGGGCGGCGGGCGGCGACCTCTCCTTCGACTGGCTCAAGCCCTTCGGCCAGGGCCGGCGCTTCCGGGCCGGCGAGACCCTGTTTCGCCAGGGCGAGCCCGCCAACGAGCTGTTCTACGTGGAGAGCGGGCTGTTCCGCATCCCGGAGCACGGGATCGCGGTCGGGCCCGGCGCCATCGTGGGCGAGCTCGGCATGCTCTCGCCCGGGAACCTGCGCACCGGCTCCCTCGTCTGCGTGACGGACGGCAGCGCCCGCTGCATCGCCTATTCGGAGGTGAAGCAGCTCTACTACCAGAACCCGGAATTCGGCTTCTACTTCCTGAAGCTCACGAGCGAGCGCCTGTTCCAGGGCGCGCTGAAATCCGCGCCCGATCGGGTGCCGGCCGGGACCGAGGTGCTCTGAGGGCGCCTACGGCTCCTGCCGCATGAAGCTGTCGGGCGTGCCGGTGCCCTCGCGGACGAAGCGGATGTCGCGCGGCTCGCGCCGGGGCGTGTCGACCGAGAGGAACACCACCGGCTCCTCCAGGATCTCCGGCACCGAGTGGACGACCCCGCGTTTGAACACCACGAGCTTGCCGGGCCCGACCTCCACCGGCGCCTCGTCGGCGAAGCGCATGCGGCAGCGGCCGGACAGGACGTAGAGATACTCGTCGCAGCTCGCATGGGTGTGGGGCGGCGTCGGCCGGTAGACCCGGAACACCCGCGCGCTCGCGGCCGGGTCCTCCGTGAAGCGATGGTCGGCCACCATCGTGTCCGAGGTCTCGGGCAGGCCCGCGACCGCCGCCGCGACGTCGAAGACGGCGTGGGCGAGGGGCGCGGGAGTCTCGGGCGGCGATGCCTCGGGCAGGGATGTCTTGGGTAAGGATGTCTCGGATTCAGGGGGCATCGGGTGTTCCTCCTGCGCCGGGTCCCGCCTCAGAGCATGCTCGGCAGGATCCGGTCGGGCGGGCGGTGGCCATCCATGAAGGTCTTGATGTTGATGATGACCTTCTCGCCCATGTCGACGCGGCTCTCGAAGGTGGCCGAGCCCATATGGGGCAGGAGCACGACCTTGCCGTTGCGGGCGAGCTTGACGAGGCGGGGGCTCACCGCCGGCTCCTGCTCGAACACGTCGAGGCCGGCCGCCGAGATCTCGCCGGCCTCGATCAGGCGCGCGAGGGCGTTCTCGTCGATCACCTCGCCGCGGGCGGTGTTCACCACGATCGCCTCGGGCTTCAGGAGCTTGAGGCGCCGGGCCGAGAGCAGGTGGTAGGTGGCGGGGGTGTGCGGGCAATTGACCGACACGATGTCGACCCGCGCCAGCATCTGGTCGAGGGATTCCCAGTAGGTCGCGTCGAGGTTGTTCTCGATCGGGGCCGGCACCCGGCGGCGGTTGTGATAGTGGATCTGCAGGCCGAAGGCCTTGGCGCGGCGGGCGAGCGCCTGCCCGATCCGGCCCATCCCGACGATGCCGAGGCGCTTGCCGGTGATGCGGCGGCCGAGCATCCAGGTCGGCGACCAGCCCGTGCTCCAATCGTCGTCCGGGATGATGCGGGCCCCCTCGGTGACCCGGCGGGCGACCGCGAGGATCAGCGCCATGGTCATGTCGGCGGTGTCCTCGGTCAGCACGCCCGGCGTGTTGGTGACCGTGATGCCGCGCTCCAGCGCCACCCCGACATCGATGTGGTCGACGCCGTTGCCGAAATTCGCGATCAACCGCAGGTTCGGGCCGGCCTGGGCCAGGAGCCCGGAATCGATCTCGTCGGTGACGGTGGGCACCAGCACGTCGGCCTCGCGCAGGGCCGTGGCCAGGGCCTCCTGCGAGAGCGGCTTGTCGTCGTGGTTGAGCCGCGTGTCGAAGAGCTCGCGCATGCGCGTCTCGACCACGTCCGGCAGGCGCCGCGTCACCACAACGAGCGGCTTGCGCTTCAACGACGACATGACCCCTCCCCCGCCGACGACCCAAAGCTTCGCGCGTCCGGCGTCGACGCATCCCGGGCCCGCCCGGTTCCGTCGGCCGGCGAGCCGGGCGGCGGGTCGGGTTCAGGCTCCGTTAACCACCTTCGGCCAGACAAGTCCGGGCGGCGTGGCGCCCATCCGAGAATGGGCCTCCGGCCTCTCTACCAGAGAGGGGACGGAACACAATGTGGGTTTCGGGCTCGGCGGGATTCAGGACCGACGGTTCGGGACGGGCCGGCGCGGATGGCCGCGCCGCGCGGAACCACTGCCGACGACGACACCGAGGGCGGGATGAGGAGGGCTTCGATGCGCTGGACGGCAGGTCTCGTGGTCGGTGTCGCCGCGCTCGCAGTTCTGTCGGCCTCCGGTGCCCCGGCCCGGGCCGCGCCCGCGGCCGGATCCCCGGACGTCGCGCTCGGCCCCGTCACCAAGCTGCCCCTGCCGCGCTACGCCAGCCTCAAGACGGACCGGGTGAACCTGCGCGAGGGTCCGTCGAAGGACCACCGCACGCTCTGGGTGTTCCAGCGCGCGGGCCTGCCCGTCGAGATCGTGGCGGAGTTCGAGACCTGGCGCCGGATCCGGGATTCGGAAGGGACGGAGGGCTGGGTGCTGCACTCGCTCCTGTCGGGGCGGCGCACCGCCATCGTGATCGCCCCGAAAGGGGCCGACAAGGCCGCCCCGATCCCGCTGCGCGCCCGCGCCGACGAGGGCGCGGAGGACGAGGCCCGGCTCCAGGCCGGCGTCATCGGCAGCGTGAAGAGCTGCACCGGCAGCTGGTGCCGGCTCGTCGTGGCGCTGCCGGCCAAGCGCGGCGACGTCGACGGCTATATCCGCCAGGACCGCCTCTGGGGCGTCTATCCGAACGAGAAGGTGGATTGAGGGCCCAAGCCCGGTCGAGACTCGGTCGAGACCGGGTCGCGCCAGGCGCGACCCGAGATCCCGCGCCCGGATCAGCTCTGGCGGCTGCCGCTGCGGCGGCGCAGGCGCACGATCACCTCGACGCCGGCGATCTCCATGCCGGGAGGCGCCTCGGGCAGCGAATCGACGGTGATGCCGCAATCGGGCATGTCCAGCACCTGGCCCTCGTCCTCGAGGTAGAAGTGGTGGTGCTCGCTCGGGTTCGTGTCGAAATAGGCCTTGGACCCGTCGAGGGCGAGCTGGCGCAGAAGGCCGGCTTCCGTGAACTGGTGCAGGGTGTTGTAGACGGTGGCCAGGGAGACCGGCACCTTGGCGCGCATGGCCTCGTCGTAGAGCATTTCCGCCGTCAGGTGGCGGTCGCCGCGGCCGAACAGGAGCCAGCCGAGGGAGAGGCGCTGGCGCGTCGGGCGCAGGCCCGCGCGGCGCAGGCGATCCCGCAGGTCCGAGAGGGGACAGCCGCGGCGGCCGGCAGCCCCGGCGGCCTCGCCCGGGAGGGAGGAGGACCGCGCGTTGAGGACGGCCTGCAGGGGCACCAGATCTGACATCGGCGGGACTGAACGCTCGCGAACGGATGGGAATTTGGGTCGTAGTATATTGGACGCGCCGCCGCACCGCAACCCAGGCCGTGCCGGTGGGCCTTGCGCCCGCCCGGGAGGAGACCCGCGCCGCACGCGGCCCCGTCCGCTCACCGCTCCGGGTCGGCGAGCGGGATCAGCCCGGCCAGCACCGCGATCGGCAGGACGAGGCAGCCGAAGGACAGGGCCGCCACCCCGAAGGCGCCCGCGATGGCGCCGAGCGCGAAGGCCGCCACCGCCGGCAGCATGCGCCCGAGCCGCCCCCGCGCGGCGGCCGCCGGGCCGCCCGCTCGGCTTCCGAGGCGCAGGAGATCGACCGCGTCGATCACGGCTTGCGTCACGTTCACGGTCATCACCGTGGTGGCGGCCAGATGCGCCAGGGAGAGCCGCGCGATGGCGTTCTGGACCCCCATCGCGGCAACCCCGAGCATGCCGACCGTGATGGCGTCGAGCCCGTCCGCCGCGTGCAGGGGCGCCAGGGCGAGGCCGACGCCGCAGAACAGCCCCAGGAGCAGCGCCTGCAGGCCAAGGAGCCAGCGCAGAGGCCCGATGCCCCGCCGCTCCAGCGCCAGGGCGATCAGGCGGGTGGCCGCCACCGCGAGCACGAAGGCCGGCAGGGCCAGGAGCTTGGCCAGGACGCCCCCCGAGGTCGAGACGAGCTCGGCCCCGATCAGCACGAAGTTGCCGGTGACGTGCGAGGTGAACAGCCCGAACAGGGCGACGAAGCCCGCCGCGTCGACGAAACCCGCGACGAAGCCGAGGCCGATCCCGGTGGCGAGGTCCCGCTGGGCCCGAAACCCCGTGGCGGAGGCCTGCGCCGAGCCGGCAGGGATTTGGGCCTGCGCCGGGCCGGCGGGGAGTTGGGGTTGCGCAGTCAGGGCCTGGGACTCCCGCGGGGCCTTCGATCATTCGCCGGCGGCGCCCCGGCCCCGGCTCGGCGCTAGGCATGCAATTCGAAAATCGGAAATGCAATTTGAAAGGGAATCGTGCCGGCCGGAACGGCGGCGCGCCCGCCCCGGCCCCGGGCCCCCGCGGGCCCCGGCTTTGATGGCGCATCCCCCTTGTGCTAACGAGGCCGCGATTTTTCCCCGCGCGGTGCGGCCAGCCCATCGGCGACCCCGCGCGGCACGCTCCCCAAGCCGAGGATCAGCCCGCCTTCATGCCCTCCGACTCCGACCAGACCGCCCCGCAAACGCCCGCCCGGGCATCGAGCTTCAGCTACGAGGACCTGCTGGCCTGCGGGCGCGGCGAGCTGTTCGGCGCCGGCAACGCGCAGCTGCCGCTCCCCCCGATGCTGATGTTCGACCGCATCACCTCGATCGGGACGGAGGGCGGCGCCCACGGCAAGGGCCATGTCCGGGCCGAATTCGACATCCGGCCGGACCTCTGGTTCTTCGGCTGCCACTTCAAGGGCGATCCGGTGATGCCGGGCTGCCTCGGCCTCGATGCCCTCTGGCAGCTCGTCGGCTTCCATCTCGGCTGGCTCGGCGCCCCGGGCCGCGGCCGGGCGCTCGGCGTCGGCGAGGTGAAGTTCACCGATCAGGTGCTGCCCAGCGTCAGCAAAGTCGTCTACAATGTCGACCTGAAGCGCGTGCGGCAGGGCAAGCTCGTCCTCGGCATCGCCGACGGCACGGTCGAGGCCGACGGCAAGCGCATCTACGAGGCCCAGGACCTGCGCGTCGCGCTGTTCCAGTCCTGAGAGCGTGCGGGGTCGAACGCCCGCCCGCGGGCACAGGGCCCCTGCCCCGGCGCCGGTTGAGATTGTGCCCGCGCCGACCTACGTGACCGGAGCGCGACGCGCGGGCAAGCGTCGCGGCGGAGAAGACAGGTTTCCATGCGCCGTGTCGTGATCACCGGGATGGGCATCGTCTCATCCATCGGCAACAACACCCAGGAGGTGCTGGCCTCGCTGCGGGAAGCGAGGTCCGGCATCGTCCGCTCGGCCTCCTACGCCGAGCACGGCTTCCGCAGCCAGGTCGAGGGCGCACCGAGCCTCGACCCGGAGGGCGTGGTCGACCGGCGCGCCATGCGCTTCCACGGCGGCGGCACCGCCTGGAACCACGTCGCCATGGATCAGGCGATCCGCGATGCGGGGCTCGAGGAGGGCGACGTCTCGAACGACCGCACCGGCATCATAATGGGCTCGGGCGGTCCCTCGACCCGGGTGATCGTCGAATCCGCCGCCATCGCCCGCGAGAAGGGCCCGAAGCGCGTCGGCCCCTTCGCGGTGCCCAAGGCCATGTCCTCGACGGCCTCCGCGACGCTCGCGACCTGGTTCAAGATCAAGGGCGTGAACTACTCGATCTCGTCCGCCTGCGCGACCTCGAACCACTGCATCGGCAACGCCGCCGAGGTGATCCAGGGCGGGCGCCAGGACATCATCTTCGCGGGCGGCTGCGAAGACCTCGACTGGACGCTCTCGGTCCTGTTCGACGCCATGGGCGCCATGTCGTCGAAGTACAACGACACCCCCGCCCGGGCCTCCCGCGCCTATGACGCCAACCGCGACGGCTTCGTCATCGCGGGCGGCGCCGGCGTGCTGGTGCTCGAGGAACTGGAACATGCCCGCGCCCGCGGCGCCCGGATCTACGGCGAGATCGCGGGCTACGGCGCCACCTCGGACGGCCACGACATGGTGGCGCCGTCCGGCGAGGGCGCGGTGCGCTGCATGCGCCAGGCGCTCGCGGGCCTGAAGGGCGCGCGCATCGACTACATCAACCCGCACGCCACCTCGACGCCGGTCGGCGACGACAAGGAGATCGAGGCGATCCGCGAGGTCTTCGGCCGGGGCGAATCCTGCCCGCCGATCTCGGCCACGAAGTCGCTCACCGGCCACTCGCTCGGCGCCACCGGCGTGCAGGAGGCGATCTACGCGCTCCTGATGATGCAGAACGGCTTCATCTGCGAGAGCGCCCATATCGACGAGCTCGACCCGGCCTTCGCCGACATGCCGATCCTGCGCGCGCGCCGGGACAACGTGCAGCTCGGCCACGTCCTGTCGAACTCCTTCGGCTTTGGCGGCACCAACGCGACCCTGGTCCTCAAGCACGTCGACGCCTGAGCCTCCGGCGAGGCGTGAAGAAACGGTTTCGCCCCGCCGGGTTCCGGCCGGGGGCGGAACCGAATTTTCGTCACTGCGTTTTTCCGGTTACACGGTAGGGAAAGCACGCAGATGCTCTGGCTCGTCTTCGGGATCCTCGGCGGCTTCACCCTCGCGGGGATCGCCGGCATCTACGCGAAGCAGGCCCTGATCGACGACGCGAAGGCGGAGACCGAAGGGTACTTCTGACCCTCCCGGTTCGTCAGGTCCCGAGCCCTGCCGCGCGGCAGGGCTTTTCTTTTGGCGCTGCCCTCTTGGCGCGCCCCGGCCGCCGGCCAGGGACGGCGTCTGCCTCCCGTAGGACAAACACCCATGCGACATCCGCCCCTCCTGGCCACGATGGTTGCAGCCGCAGCCGCCTTCGCGCAGCCCGCTTC
The DNA here is from genome assembly GCF_008806385.1 of Methylobacterium soli. Lineage (GTDB taxonomy): Bacteria > Pseudomonadota > Alphaproteobacteria > Rhizobiales > Beijerinckiaceae > Methylobacterium > Methylobacterium soli. The sequence continues at coordinate 34,837 of NZ_VZZK01000026.1, read as the reverse complement.
AGCGCAAGCGCCCGGCAACGCGTCTCCCGCCGCGGCTCAGATGATCGGGCTCTTCACGCAGACCTGCGTCCAGTTCGCGGGGCGGCCGGAGGCCCTGCGGGACTTCCTCGGCAAGCGGGGCGTCCCGGAATTGAACGAAGCCGGCAAGGCAATCTTCCTTCGCGAGCGCAAGGGCGTCGGCTTCGACGCCTCGAACAAGGTCACGCGCCTGGCGCTGGTCTCCGAGGATAACGGCACCTGCACGGCCTTCATGGGCGAAGGCAGCAATGCCGACATCGTCCCCCAGCTTCATTCGTTCTTCAAAGGCCTGTCCGTGCAGGCAACGCAGGTGTCCGACGAGCAGAAGCCGGAGGGGCGAAGCGTGGTCGATCGCCTGACCATCGGGGACCGGGCGTATCGCCTCGTGATCAGCACGAACAACCAGCCGGCGGCCCCCATCCAGGCCGCCGCCACCCTTTCGCCCGCGGCGCCCTAGAGCTGTTCCCGATCGCGTTGCGACGGGACCGTCGGCCGCGCCCGTGCCGAAGCGGGCGCGGATCCCCTCTCCCGTGCGGGAGAGGGACAGGGTGAGGGTCGAGACCTTTCAGAACGAGGTGCGCCCGATCGGCGCCCAGTCGGCGATACGACCGCATGCTCCATCCTGAAGGCGCTCATCCCTCACCCCAACCCTCTCCCGCACGGGAGAGGGGGTCCGTCGCGCCGAACCGGACTGGGGCTGCCGATTTTCCAGCCCGTTGCAACGCGATCGGGCGCGGCTCTAGAACCCTCTCCGCCGCAGCGGCAATCGCTACGGCGCAAGGGCGCGCGACCCACCAAGGGCTGAGCGCCGCCCGCGATTGGACATCGGCGCGACCCCCGCGCTAAGCCTCTGCCCCCCATCGACCCCGCTTGCATGCGGGGATGGGCAGCAATCGAGGCGGAGCCGCATGACGGGATTGATGACGGGCAAGCGTGGCCTGATCATGGGGGTGGCCAACGACCACTCGATCGCCTGGGGCATCGCCAAGACTCTCCACGACCACGGCGCGCAGCTCGCCTTCACCTATCAGGGCGAGGCGCTCGGCCGGCGCGTCGGGCCGCTCGCCGCCAAGCTCGGCTCGGACATCGTGCTGCCCTGCGACGTCGAGGATCTGGCCTCGGTGGACGCGACCTTCGCGGGCCTCGATGCGCGCTTCGGCGGCGAGCTCGACTTCGTGGTCCACGCCATCGGGTTCTCCGACAAGGCGCAGCTCAAGGGCCGCTACGTCGACGTCACCACCCGCGAGAACTTCTCGCGCACCCTGACGATCTCGTGCTTCTCCTTCACGGAGATCGCCCAGCGGGCGGCCAAGCGGATGAGGAGCGGCGGCTCGCTCCTGACGCTGACCTATGGCGGCTCGACCCGGGTGATGCCGAACTACAACGTGATGGGGGTGGCCAAGGCCGCCCTCGAAGCCTCGGTGCGCTACCTCGCGGCCGATCTCGGCCCCGACGGCATCCGGGTCAACGCCCTCTCGGCCGGCCCGATGCGGACGCTGGCGGGTGCCGGCATCGCGGATGCCCGCCTGATGTTCAACCATCAGAAGGCGCACGCGCCGCTGCGGCGCACGGTGAGCATGCAGGATGTCGGCGGCTCGGCCCTCTACCTGCTCTCCGACCTCTCGGGCGGGGTCACGGGCGAGATCCATTTCGTCGATTCGGGCTTCAACATCATCTCGATGCCCCGCCCCGACGTGCTCCAGGCCCAGGACGCGGCGGGCGTCGTCGGCGACGCCTGAGGCCGGTCCGCGCGGCCCCCGGGACCCGCGCCGCCATCCGGGGCACGGCGCCCGTATGGCGGCGCGGGCCTCCGACGCCTCAGGTGTACTCGTAGGCCCGCTCGCCGTGGCTCGCGAGGTCGAGGCCCTCGTATTCCGCCTCCGCGTCGACCCGCAGCGGGGTGACGGCGCCGAGCATGCGGGTGAGCCCGAAGGTGACGAGGCCCGACCACAGGGCCACCACCGCGATGGCGAGCGCCTGCACGCCGAGCTGGCGCAGGAGGCTGCCGCCCGCGCCGAGTCCGCTGCCGCCGAGTTCCGGCAGGGCGAAGACGGCGAGCAGCATCGAGCCCAGCATGCCGCCGACGCCGTGGACCGCGAAGACGTCGAGGGAATCGTCGATCAGGAGCCGCTGCTTCACGAAGAGCGTGACGAAGAAGCAGACGAGGCCGCCCGTCGTGCCGATGGCGAGGGCGGCAGCCGGGGAGACGAAGCCCGCCGCCGGCGTGATGGTGGCGAGCCCCGCGACGCAGCCGGTGACGAGCCCGATCGAGGTGGGCTTGCGGATCTTGACCCACTCGGCCGCCGTCCAGGCGATGGCGCCGGCCGCCGCCGAGAGATGGGTCGCCAGGATGGCGTTGGCGGCGCTGCCGTCCGCCGAGAGGGCGCTGCCGCCGTTGAAGCCGAACCAGCCGACCCAGAGCATGCCGGCCCCCACCATGGTCATGCCGGGGCTGTGGGGCGGGGCGAGCGTCGCCGGGAAGCCGCGGCGCTTGCCCACCATCACGGCCAGCACCAGCGCCGAGATCCCGGCGGTGGTGTGGACCACGATGCCGCCCGCGAAATCCAGCGTGCCGAGGCCGGCGAGCCAGCCGCCGCCCCAGATCCAGTGCGCCGCCGGCACGTAGACGAGCATCAGCCACAGGGCCGAGAACAGGGCGACGAACGGGAAGGCCACCCGCTCCGGGAAGGCGCCGATGATGAGCGCGGGCGTGATCACCGCGAAGGTCATCTGGTAGAGCGCGAAGACGCTCTCGGGGAGCAGGGTCGGCGCCCGCACCGCGTCGAGATGGGCCAGGAAGGCCTTGTTGAGGGTGCCGATCAGGGCCCCGTCCCCGTCGAAGGCGAGGCTGTAGCCGCAGATCGCCCAGAGCACGGAGGCGATGCAGCAGATCGCGAAGCACTGCATCAGGACCGAGAGGACGTTCCGGGCCTGGACGAGGCCGCCATAGAACATCCCGAGGCCGGGCAACGTCATGAACAGGACCAGCGCGGAGGCGGTGAGGAGCCAGGCCACCTGCCCGCTATCGACGCTGCCGCCGGCCGCGAAGCTCGGATCGGCCGACAGGAGGAGCAGCGCGAGGCCGGGAAGCCCGCGTCGGAGAAGGGACAACATGCGGAAAAGCCTTTCGGGGCGGGCGCGACGTGCGGTTCCGGTCGGCATTGTGCCGTCTTATTGGGCAGTCTTTGCTGATCTCGCGTGCAGATCCGGGGCCGGGCGGCACGCGTCGATCAGGTTTCCTCGGTCAGTGGGATCATAGACCCGTGATAACCAGGGCCGTGATCGGGTCTTGCCTGCCTAGCATGCAATCAACCTGCCGCTTTGTGTGGCGCCGATGCATCTCTGAGGGCGGAACCTGCCCATGCACGCGCCAGAGCGCCCGCCCGGCTCGCGGGGCGGCCGACGGCTCCGTGTGGCAGATTGTCGAGGCGCATCGATCCCAAACCCGCTGGCGCTACCTCGTGGCGATCCCGGCGCAAGACCCGCCCTCCCCCGCGCCAGCCGCCCAGCGAGCCGTCTTGTCCAAGCCCATCAGCGACTACGCCATCATCGGCGACACCCACGCCAATGCCCTGATCGCCCGGGACGGCTCGATCGACTGGCTGTGCTGGCCGCGCCACGATTCGCCGGCCCTGTTCCTGCGCCTCCTCGACACGGTGCGCGGGGGCGCCTGCAGCCTCGCCTGGGAGAACCCGACGGGCTCCGAGCGGCGCTATAGGCCGGGCACCAACATCCTGGAGACGACCGTCACCACCCGCACGGGGCGGGCCCGCCTCACCGACCTGATGCCGGTGAACCCGCCGGCAGCCGAGCCCGCGGAGGGGCCGGACAGCGAGGGCGAGAGCCGGCTGATCCGCCTCGTCACCTGCGAGGCGGGCAGCGTGGCGGGGCGATTTCGCACCCGCCCGACCTTCGACTACGCCCGCCGCCCCTGCACGCCGGTGATCCAGGGCGGCACGGTCCTGTTCGAGGCCGGCGACCAGCGCCTGCGGGTCAGCGCCTCGCACCCGCCGCGGCTCGAGGGCGACGCGGCGGAGACCGCCTTCACCCTGCAGGCGGGCGAGACCGCCTACCTGATCCTCACCCATGGGGAGGACGGGCAGGCCGCCGCGATCGAGGATTTGTCCGGCGCGCAAGGCTGCCTGGAGCGCACGGCGGCCTATTGGGAGCGCTGGAGCGCCCGCTGCACCTATGACGGCCCCTACCGCGAGGCGGTCCTGCGCTCGGCCCTCTGCCTCAAGCTCCTCACCTACGCGCCGAGCGGCGCGATCGTGGCCGCCGCCAGCGCGGGCCTGCCCGAGGCGGTGCCGGGCAACCGCAACTACGATTACCGATTCACCTGGATGCGGGATGCGAGCTTCACGGTGACGGCCTTCGTGATGCTCGGCTACGTGCGCGAAGCCTCCGAGTTCCTGCGCTTCCTGCGGGAGGCCGATGGCAGCTTCGGCCGCGACACCCGCCTGCTCTACGCCATCACGGGGGCGATGCCCGAGGAGGAGGCGCTGACGCACCTCTCGGGCTGGCGCAGGGTCGGGCCCGTCCTGATCGGCAACGCCGCCGCCAACCAGGACCAGCACGACATCTACGGCGAGCTGCTCCGGGCCCTCTGCGCCTTCCTCGAGGCGGTGGATTACGATCCGCCCGAGAAGGTCAACGACCGCCTGCCCGAGGTGCTGGAGAACCTGACCGCCCGCGCCATCGCCTGCCGCGACGCGCCCGACCACGGCATCTGGGAGTTCCGGACCGAGCGGCGCCAGCAGACCCACACCAAGGCGATGCTCTGGGTCGCCCTCGACAATGCCGCCCGCATCGCCCGCAAGATCGGGGGCGTGGCGCCCGAGCGGATCGCCGCCTGGGAGAAGGCCGCCGGCGAGATCCGCGCCGAGTATCTGGAGCGGGCCTGGAATCCCGGGAAGCAGGCCTTCGCGGGCACCTACGAGAGCGACGACCTCGACGCGGCGGTGCTGCGGGTGGTTCTGTTTGGGGCGATCGACCCGCAGGATCCGCGCATGCTCGCGACGCTGCGCGCCATCGAGCGGGAGCTCGGCGCGGGCGACCTGCTCTACCGCTACCGGATGGAGGACGGGCTGGAGGGCCAGGAGGGCACCTTCACGCCCTGCGCCTTCTGGCGGGTCGGCTGCCTCGCGCTCGCGGGCCATACGGGCGAGGCGACCGCGATCTTCGAGCGCCTGATCACGCGGGGCAACGATCTCGGGCTGTTCGCCGAGGAGATCGACCCGAGGACGGGCGAGCAGCTCGGCAACACGCCCCAGGGCTTCACCCACATGGCGCTGATCAACGCGGCGATCCGCCTGGAGCGCTGCATCGCGACCTTCGGGGCCGTCGGGCAATCCGAGGCGCGGGGCGAGACGTCCGAGGCTGAGGGATCGAAGTCTGAGGAATCCCAGGCTGCCGAGTGACCGGCCCGGAGGCGCCGCTCAGGCCGCCTTCGGGGTGGCGGGCCGGTCCTGCAGCAGCCCGATGATGTCCTCCCAGCGGGACAGGAAGGCGTCGACGCAGGCTGGGTCGAAATGGCTGCCGCGATGCTGGACCAAGTAGGCCCGGGCCTTCTCCAGCGGCCAGGCCGCCTTGTAGACCCGCTCCGAGATCAGCGCGTCGAACACGTCCGCCACCGCGACGATGCGGCCGGAGAGCGGGATCGCGCTGCCCGACAGCCCCTGCGGGTAGCCCGCGCCGTCCCAGCGCTCGTGATGGGTCAGGGCGATCTCCGAGGCGAGCTGAAGCAGGCGCGAGGGGCTGTTCTGCAGCATCCGGTGGCCGCGCTCGGCGTGGCGCTGCATCTCCGCCCGCTCCTCCGAGGTCAGCGGCCCGGCCTTGAGCAGGATGCTGTCCGGAATGCCGATCTTGCCGATATCGTGCATGGTCGAGGCCAGCGCGATGTCGTTGGCCTCGCGCTCGGAGAGGCCGAGCCCCTCCGCGATCGCGATGGTGCAGCCCGCCACCCGGGTGAGGTGGTCGCCCGCATCGTCGTCGCGGAACTCGGCCGCGAGCATCAGGCGCTGGATGATCTCGCGCTCGCGCGCCTCCGATTCGGCCACCACGCCCGCCACGTGGCGGGACATGGTCCGGGTCGCCCGCTCGGCCTCGCGCCGGGCGAGCGACAGCTCGACCAGGGCGCGCACGCGCATCTGCAGCTCGATGGGGTCGAGGGGCCGGACCAGCACCTCCGTCACCGCGAGGGCGGCGGCGGCGCGGCGGATCGCGCCGGCCTCGCCCGAGGCGACGAGGAGGATCGGCGTGCGGGCATGCCCGTCGAGGCGGCGCAGGGTCCGGACGATCTCCGGCCCGCCGAGGCTGTCCTGGTCCACCACCATGAGCGCCACCGGCCAGCCCGCGAGTTCCCCGATCTCCTCGGGGCCGAAGAGCTGGATCTCGTGGCCGAGGGCCCGCAGGGCGGGCAGCAGCTGCGGCGGCGCCGAGGCGGCCAGGACCGCGATCAGGGCCGGCTCGGGCTCGCACGCGCCGGCCGCGTCACGCGGCCCGAGATCCTGGCCGAGATCCTGGCCGTGTTCCTGGCCGGAATCCTGGCCGGAATCCTGGCCAAGATCCCGGCCGTGATCCGCTCGCTCGGAGAATTCGAGATCTGCGCCCATGCGATCCAACTCTTGCTTCAGGGTGAAGTATGCTGAGCACGCGTTAAGCGAGGTTGAAATCACGCCTTTCCGACACGGCTCCGAGCCGCACCGAAACGAGCTAAATTTGCGGAATCGCTCGGGACATTGGACGATTTGAGCCAGAGATGCCCGGGGCCGGCGCGCTCCCACCGGGTCCGGTCATCCGAGGAATCGCTTGAGGGCGCAGCATCTTGGCCGCGCGTCAGTGCCCCGCGGCGCGGCGGGCCCGGGCCCCGGACGGATCGGCCGGGACCGGAATCAGATGTCGAAATGCGGCGGCGGCGGCTCGGGCCGGACCGCCTGCAGGCTCTCGGCCCGGCGGCACAGCTCCTCGATCGTGACGGCGTCGAGGGCGGCCAGGAAGGCCGCGTGCGCCGCCTGGATCGTGGGCTCCACCAGGGTGGCGATCAGCACTGAGGGCGCGCCGTCAGCCGGCCCCTCCTCCCCGGCCGCCGCGCGGGCGATGTCGCCGAGGCTGATGCGGCGGCGCTCGCGGGCGAGCTCGTAGCCGCCGCGGGGGCCGCGCACGCCCTTGAGCAGGCCGTGCCGGACGAGGGCCTGCAGCACTGTCTCAAGATGACGCGGCGGCAGGCCGTGGCGGTCGGCGAGCATCCGGGCGTTCACGGGCTGGGGCCGCGCATGGAGCGCGATGTCCACCACGGCCGCGGCGGCGAGGCGCAGCCGCCCGGCGGGAACGGGAATGGCCGGCGGGGACGGGGGAACGGGGCGCATGGGCGGAATGCTACGCGGTTCGGCGGCGGAATGCGCGCCGGTCCGCCCCCGCCCGCGACCGGATGCTCAACGCCGCCCGCTCGACCCGAAGCCGCCCTGGCCTCTGCCGGAGCGGGCGCCTTCGCGGGATGGTTGGCCGTCGCGGGATTCTTCGCCTTCGCGGGATTCTTCGCCTTCGCGGGACATTTGGCCCGCCGCCTCCACGATCCGCAGGCGCGGCCGGGTCACCCGGGTGAAGACGAGCTGGGCGATCCGGTCGCCGGGCGCGATCGTGATGGCGGGTCCGGGGGCCGGGTTTCGGTTCCAGGCCGAGATCAGGAGCGGCCCCTCGTAATCGGCGTCGATCACGCCGGTGCCGTTGCCCAGAACCAGCCCCTCCCGGTGGCCGAGGCCGGAGCGGGCGAAGACGAAGCCGCACCAATCCGGGTCGCCGATCAGCACCGCCAGGCCGGCCGGGATCAGGGCCGGGGGCCCCTGCGGCGCCAGGTCCAGGGGGGCGTCCAGGCAGGCATGCAGGTCGAGGCCGGCCGCGGCCGCCGAGCCCCAGCGCGGGAAGCCCCAGCCCGGCAGGCGGTCGTCGAGGAGCCGGACGGCGACGTCGAGGGGCGCGGCGCTCATGCGTGGCGCGCGAGGATGGCGTCCGCCATGCCGAGGACGCGGCGCGCCTCCTCGGCATGGAGCCGCTCGACCATGCGGCCCTCGAACGCGATCGCGCCGCGGCCCTGGTTCTCGGGCGCCGCGAAGGCCGCGATGATCCCGCGGGCCTCGGCGATCTCGGCCTCGGTCGGGCCGAAGGCCGCGTTGGCCTCCGGGATCTGGCTCGGATGGATCAGCATCTTGCCGTCGAAGCCGCAATCGCGGCCCTGCGCGCACTCGGCCCGGAAGCCCGCTTCGTCCCGGAAGGCGTTGTAGATGCCGTCGATGATGTCGATCTCGTAGGCGCGGGCGGCCGCGACCGCGCTCATCAGCCAGGGCATCAGGGCCGGGCGGCCCGGCACGCCGAGGCGCACGCGGCTCGCCTTGGCGAGGTCGTTGGGGCCGAGAACGAGGCAGGACAGGCGGGTGTCGACGTCCCGCGCCGCGCTCGCGATGGCGCCGATCTCCAGGATGGCCAGGGGATGCTCGATCATCGCCCAGACGCGGGTGCGGGCCGAAGCCCCGAGCCGGCGCAGGCGCGCGCCCACCGTCACCAGGGCATCCGGCCCGTGCACCTTCGGCACCAGGATGGCGTCGGGCGCGGCGGCCGCGACGGCGGCGAGGTCCGCCTCCCCCCAGGGCGTGTCGAGGGCGTTGACCCGCACCACCACCTCGCGGCGCCCGAACGCCCCCGCCTGCACGGCGGCCACGACGGCCTCGCGGGCCGTTGCCTTGGCCTCGGGCGCCACCGCGTCCTCGAGGTCGATCATCACGACGTCGGCGGGCAGGCCCTGCGCCTTCTCCAGCACGCGCGGGTTCGAGCCCGGCATCGAGAGGACGCTGCGACGGGGGCGAATCTCGGTCATGTGGAAAGACCCCTCCTCGTGCCGGGTGATTGCCGGGCCCGGAAACCCGGGTGCCCGGGAAAACTCGGGTGCCGCATAGCCGGCCGGCGCAAACGCCGATACCGTCCCGGCACCAGCGAGACAAGGACGGGGCCAGAATCGCAGGTCGGAATCGCGGGCCGGAATCGCAGGGCGGATCGCGGGCGAACATCGGAGGCGGCGGGGACGGGATGGCGCGCTGGATCGCGGGGCTCGACGGCTGCCGCGGCGCCTGGGCGGGCGCCCTCCTGGACCTCGACGATCCGGGCCGCTTCCGCACCGGGCTGTTCGCGGACGTGGCCGCCTGCCTCGACGGGCCGGAGGCGCCGCTCTGCGTCGGCATCGACGTGCCGATCGGCCTGCCCGACCGGGTGAGCGGCGGCGGGCGCGGCGCCGACCGGGCCGCCCGCGCGGTCCTGGGCGCGTCGGGGCGCGCCAGCGTCTTCCCGGTGCCGCCGCGCGCGGCCGTCTACGCGCCGGATTATGCGCAGGCCAAGCGCCTGTGCCGGGAGAACAGCGACCCGCCCTTCGCGCCCTCGATCCAGTGCTGGAACATCCTGGGCTCCGTGCGCGCCGTGGACACGCTGCTGCGCGCCCGGCCGGCGCTCGCGGCCCGCCTTCACGAGGTGCATCCCGAGATCGCCTTCCGGGGCCTCAACGGCGGCGCCCCGCTGGCGCGGAAGAAGGGGCCGGAGCGCGCGCGGGGCCTCGCGGAGCGGCGGGCGCTGCTTCTCGCGGCCGGCCTGCCGGAGGCCCTGGTCCTGGCCCGCCCGCGCGGCGCGGGGGCCGACGACCATCTCGATGCGCTGGCGGGCCTCGTCGTCGCCCGCGACATCCTGCTCGGACGCGCCGTGCCGCTCCCCGATCCGCCGGAGTGGGACGGCCACGGCCTGCCCGTCGTGATCTGGGCGCCCGCCGCCCGGGCGTGATAGGTCTCGCGCATGAGCGAACGGCCCAACCCCAACCCGACCCCGAGCGCGCCGCCCCTGCGCCACATCGCCCGCGCCCTGGTCTTCGATCCGGCCGACCGGCTCCTGCTCATCGCCTACGAGGCGGTGCGCCCGATCGATCCGGCGCGGCCGGAGGACCGGACCTTCTGGTTCATGCCCGGCGGCGGGCTGGAGGCCGGCGAGACCCACAGGGAGGCCTGCCGCCGCGAATTGTCGGAGGAGATCGGCGTGGCCGAGGCCGAGATCGGCCCCGAAGTCGGGCGCTGCGACGGGCCCTTCCACCTGTTCAAGACCCCGCGGGATGCCCGCGAGCGCTATTTCCTGGTGCGGCTGCCCGACGACCGCATCGACACCGGCCGCCTCGCCGAGACCGAGGACAACCCGGTGCTCGGCACCCGCTGGTGGAGCCTGGCCGAGCTGGAGGCGAGCGGCGCGCGTATCGAGCCGGCGGGGCTTGCCGGGCTCGCGCGGCGCCTCGTCTCCGGGGATATCCCGGAGGCCCCGGTCACGTTGTCGTGGCGCGGCGCTTGAGTCCGCCTCCGCGCCGGGACATGGGAGTGACAACGCCGTTACGTTGACACCCGAACCGACGGCCGGAGATTGACCGCATGTTTCCCGAAAAGCTGACCGAAGGCTACCGCGCCTTCCTGGAGAATCGATTCCCCAACGAGAGCCGGCGCTATGCCCAGCTCGCCAAGACCCAGGACCCGGACGTGCTCGTGATCGGCTGCTGCGACAGCCGCGTCTCGCCGGAGGTGATCTTCGACGTCGGCCCGGGCGAGCTGTTCGTGATCCGCAACGTCGCCAACATCGTGCCCCCCTACGAGACCGGCGGCGAGTATCACGGCACCTCGGCGGCGCTCGAATTCGCCGTTCAGGCGCTGGAGGTGAAGCACATCGTGGTGCTGGGCCATGCCACCTGCGGCGGCATCAAGGCCTTCGCCAACAAGGCGAAGCCGCTCTCGTCGGGCAACTTCATCGGCAAATGGGTCTCGCTGGTGAAGCCCGCCGAGGAGAAGGCCGGCGATTCCTCGGCCCCCGACTACCTCACCCGCATGGAGCACGCGATGGTGAGCCAGAGCATCGAGAACCTGCTGACCTTCCCGTTCGTGCGCGAGCGCGTGGAGGCGGGCACGCTGCGCCTGCACGGCGCCCATTTCGGCGTGGCCTCGGGCGAGCTCCTGGTGCGCAACCCCGAGACGGGGGATTTCGCCACGATCACGGACGGCGCCGGCCAGAGCCTCAGCCCGTCCGCGCTGATCCGCTGCACCTGAGCGCGCCGCGCACGAAAACGGCGGGCCCGAGGCCCGCCGTGTCCGGTCGGGGCTCGCCGGAGGAAATTCCCCGGCGGCCCTGGATAGGGCCGTGGCGGCCCTGGATCGATTCCGGCCGCTCAGCGGGCGCCGGGCAGGCGCTGGGCCATCGCGTAATGCTCCTGCAGCACCGGCAGGGCCTGCTGGGCGTAGTTGCGCAGGGCCGGGTTCGGGCCCGACGCGGCGTAGGCCTGCGTCATGCCGAGGGTCATCTGGTGGGCCGCCAGCTGCTGCTGGGTGTAGACGCGGTCGAAGCGCGCGCCGGGGGGCGTCTGGGCGAGCTCGGCGAGCATCGCCTGCTGCTCCGGGTTCGGCTGCACGATGGTGGTGCCTGCCGTGGCGTCGACATCGCCCCGGGCGAGGCCGGCACCGGCCGCCGCGCCGCGCTGCGCGCCCGAGCCGAGGCCCTCGAGGCCGCCGACCGGGCCGCCCGAGAGGGTGCCGCCGACGACACCGGCCGCCGCGCCCGTGGCCGCGCCGACCGCGCCGCCCGCCACCGCGAGGGGCGCGCCGATCAGGCCGCCGACCGGGCCGCCATTGGCCGCCACGTAGTCGCGCTCGCCGCCGGCCAGAGCCACGTTGGCGGCGCGGTGGTCGCGGATCGCGTGCTGGGCGTAGTTGCGGATCGCGGGGTTGCGGGACTTCGACAGCGCGATCTGGCTCGACTGGATCTCGAAGGCGTTGGCCTGCATCGCCTGGAGGCGGAAATCGCCCATGCCCTGGGCCATCGCCGGGGTGGAGACGGCGACCAGGAGTGCGGACATGGCGGCGTATTTCTTAAACATATCGAACCTCAATGAATGGTTGTCGACGTACAGTTCCGGCTCGGACGACCTGTGATCAGTCAGACCATGATCAGTCGGTGCCTCGGAAAGCACTTCTGGCCGTCAACGGGGCGAGCCTGGCTTTGTTCCTAGAGAATTTGGGGCTTATTTCCTTGGATGCGACCGGACCGAACGCAAGCTTGACCTTGCTGCGCGCGCGTCCCAAGCCTGGCGAGCCCTGTCGCGCCCTAACGGGACCTGCGGCGTGAAGCTCATCCTGGTCCAGATCCTGCGGGCGGCGGCCGCCCTGCTGGTGGCGACCCACCACGCCCAGAACGAGGCCGGCCTGCTCGCGGCCCGGACCGGCCAGGCCTTCGTCCCGAGCACGCTCCTGCCCTGGGCGGCGGGCGTCGACGTGTTCTTCGTGATCTCGGGCTTCATCATCGTGCACGCGGCCGCCCCCCTCTACGGCCAGCCGGGGGCGCGGACATATTTCCTCGCCCACCGCGTCGCCCGGGTGGTGCCGCTCTACTGGCTCGTCACCGCCCTCTATCTCGGGCTCGCCCTCGCGGCGCCGGGGATGCTCGGGGCGGGGAGCGCCGACCTGCTGGAGCCCTTCTACGTCGCGGCCTCGTTCCTGTTCTGGCCGGCCCTGCGGCCGGACGGGACGCCGCAGCCCCTCTACACCCTCGGCTGGACGCTCAATTGCGAGATGTTCTTCTACGCCCTCTTCGCCCTCGGCCTCGGCTGGCGGCGGCGCGGGGCGGTGGCGTGGATCCTGGCCGCCCTCGGCCTCCTCGCCCTGGTGAACGCCCTCGCGCCCGACCTGGCGCTGCCCCTCGCCTTCTGGACGAATCCGATCATCCTCGAATTCGCGCTCGGGGCCGCCCTCGGCCTCGCCCGCGGGGAAGGGGTGCGGCTCGCGGGGCCGGTCCGCCTCGGCCTCGCGCTCACGGGGGTGGCGGGCCTCGCCCTCGCCGACCCGCTCCTCGGCGAGGCCACGGGCTTCCTGCGCCCCCTCGCCTACGGGGTGCCGGCCTCCCTCCTGGTGGCTGCCGCCGCCCTCGGCCGGCCGCGCGCGGCGGGACGGACGATGCAGGCCGCGCGGGACGAGCCGGCGGGGGCACGGGTCTCCGCGCCGCTGCGCTGGGCCGCCGCCGTCGGGGACGCCTCCTACGCCCTCTACCTCACGCATCCCTTCGTGCTGCGCGGGGTCAGGGAGGCGCTCCTGCGCCTCGGCCTCGGGCCGGTCCTCGGTCCCTGGGGGAGCCTTGCCCTGATGCTCGCCCTGACGGTGCCGGCGGCCCTCCTGGTCCACCGGCTGGTGGAGCGCCCGCTGACCGCGTGGGCGCGCGCACGCCTCGATCCGGGGGACCGGCGCATCGGGGGGGGCGCGAAAAACCGTGTGAGCGCGGGCGCACAGCGAGTTCCCCGCCGGCCCAAACGGCACTAGCCTCCGGCCGAACGAGACGGCCTGCGGGGCGGTTGCGGAATGTTGGTGAGGTGAGGCGATGAAGACCCTGCTCGTACCGGTCGCGCTCCACGATGCGCTCCCCTCCGTGTTCGAGACAGCGATGCTGACGGCGCGCCGCTTCGGCAGCCTGATCGAGGGCGTCTCCCTGCGTCCCGCGCTCGCCGAATACGTCCCCGTCGACATGGTGGGCGGCATGACGTGGCTGCGCGACGAGGAGGCCGACCGCGTCGAGGCCGAGGAGGCGGGCACCCGCTTCGTCGCCGCCATGGAGGGCGCCGCCATCCCGCGCCATGCCCGCGACGGGGTTTGCCTGCCCGAGAACGTGGCGGCGGCCGGCCCCCGCTATCGCTGGCGCCAGGACGTGCCGGCGGGCGACGCCTTCCTGGGCCAGTATGCCCGGCTGTTCTCCGCGACCGTGGTCGGGCGCCCCGGCTCCGACGACGGCTCGCCCCGGATGACCACCTTCGAGACCGCCCTGTTCGAGGGCGGGCGCCCCATCCTCCTCGCTCCGCCAACCGCGCCGGCGAGCCTCGGCGAGGCGGTCCTCATCGCCTGGAACGGCTCCACCGAGACGGCCCGGGCGGTCGCCTTCGCGATGCCGTTCCTGCACGCGGCCCAGCGCGTCCGCGTCGTCAGCGTCGAGGGCGGCACCGTGCCGGGCCCGAGCGCCGAGGACCTCGCCCGCTCGCTCGCCTGCGAGGGCGTCGAGGCGGATTGGCGGGCGCTGCCGGCGGGCCGGCGCACCCCCGGCGAGACCTTCCTGTCCGAGGCCAAGGACTTCGGCTGCGACCTCCTGATCAAGGGCGCCTACACCCAGAGCCGCCTGCGCCAGATGATCTTCGGCGGCCCGACGAGCCACCTCCTGGCCCATGCCGACCTGCCGCTGCTGATGGCGCATTGAGGGCGCGCCGCCCCGGCGGCGGGACCCGGCCTGGCGCTGGCAGGAAACGGGTCCGCGCGGATCGGGCGGAGGAACCGGAAAGCGCGAAACGGCAGAGAAGTGCCCAGTCACGCCGGGTTTAAGCTTAGCGGAGCCTTAGCGGGGCGGGTCCTATACCTCGTCGTCTGCACCGCCGAGGGCGCCGATGTTCTCCAGATCCATCCCTCACGACATCCTGGCCAGGCTTCAGGCCTTCGACAGCTCCTTCGCGGTCATCGAGTTCGCGCTCGACGGCACGATCCTGACCGCCAACGCGAATTTCCTGAAGACCATGGGCTACGGCCTCGACGAGATCCAGGGACGCCATCACCGGATCTTCGTCGAGCCGAACGAGGCCGCCTCCGGCGCCTACGCGGCGTTCTGGTCCGGGCTGCGCCGGGGCGAGCCGCAGGCCGGCGAGTTCCTGAGGCGGAACAAGAAGGGCGCGCCGATCTGGCTGGAGGCGATCTACAAGCCGCTCCTCGACCCCAAGGGCCATCCGAAGGGCGTGATCAAGTTCGCCACCGACATCACCGCCAAGACGATCGCGTCGAACCGCCTCATCAGCATGATCGACCGGATGCCGGTGGCCGTGATGACGGCCGACCCGGAGAACGATTTCCGCATCAACTATCTCAACACCACCTCCCGCACGACCCTGGCGCCGATCGAGCAGCACCTGCCGATCAAGATCGCCGACATGCTGGGCACCTCCTTCGACGTCTTCCACCAGACCCTGAAGTACCAGCGCTCGATGCTGGCCGATCCGAGCCGCCTGCCGCACCGGACCAGGATCCGGCTCGGCTCGGAGGTCCTGGAGCTGCAGGTCTCGGCCATCACCGGACCCGACGACAGCTATATCGGGCCGATGCTCACCTGGTCGATCGTCACCGGGCAGGTCCAGATGGCCTCGGAGGTCTCGCAGGTGGTCGAGATCGTTAACGCCGCCGCCCAGGAGATGCGGGACTCGGCCGAGGGGCTGACCCGCTCGGCCGGCGGGGCGCGGGAGCGCGCGGCCTCGGTGGCGGCGGGCTCCGAGCAGATGACCCGCGCGATCCAGGAGATCTCCGAGCGGGTCGGGCGCGTCTCCGAGCGGGCCCAGCAGATCGCCGCCCAGGCGGGCACGACGGACGCCACCATGCGGACGCTCTCGGAGAATGCCGGCCAGGTCGAGAACTTGGTCGGGATGATCAAGTCCATCGCCGACCAGACCAACCTGCTGGCGCTCAACGCCACCATCGAGGCGGCGCGGGCCGGCGAGGCGGGGCGGGGCTTCGCCGTGGTGGCGAGCGAGGTCAAGATCCTGGCCGCGCAGACCGCCAAGGCCACCGACGACATCACCCAGCAGGTCCTGGCCATCCAGAACGCCACCGGACGGGCCGTCGACACCATCCGGACCATCACCGGCGCGGTCGAGGAGCTGTCCCGGCTGACCGCGGCGATCGCCACCGCGGTCGAGGAGCAGGCGGCCTCCACGGTCGAGATGACCGACAATATCGGCGGGGTCTCCGCGGCCGCGCACGAGACCGGCAACCTCGCCGAGGCGGTCAAGGGCGTGGCCCTCAACCTCGCCCAGCGCGCCACGCAGCTGCACGGCAGCATCGAGGAGTTCCTCAAGGCCGGGTGAGCGGGCAGGGAGGCGACGGACAAGGGCGCGACGGACCGGGGCGCGACGGACGGGGGCGGAACCTCGGGCGCCCGAGCCCGGTTGCCGCACGGCCCGGCTTCGTGTCGGCCCCTCGGAGCCCCCCCCCGGAGACCTGACGCGTGATCCTCGCCACCCTGACCCGGCGGGCAGCGCCCGCCCTCGCCGTCCTGAGCCTCCTCGTCACGGCCGCCGCGGCCGAGCCGGCCGAGACCCGCTACAGCGGCACCATCGTGAGCCGCGACGACGACCTCCTGACGCTGCGCAGCCAAGCCGGCGCCGCCGTGACGATGCGGCTCTCGCGCCGCACGACGCTCCTCTCCGTGACGGATGCCAAGGTCCGCGACATCAAGCCCGAGAGCTATCTCGGCGCCCTCACGGTCCCGGCCTCCGGGGGCGGCCTGACGGCCCGGGAGGTGACCCTCTACGCGCCCTCGCTGCGGGGCTACCTCGCCGGGCACCGCCCCTGGGCGGAGAAGGGCGCCGAGACGCTGACGACGGGCTGGGTCGACGGCCTCTCGGGGGAGGACGCGCGCATGGTCACGCTCCGCTTCGAGGGCGGCACGCGCAGCGTCCGGGTCCCGGCGGATGCGCGCGTCACCCAGGCGGTGCCGGGCGAGAAGGCGCTCCTCGTCGAGGGGGCCGAGACGGTGGCGCAGGCCCATCCGGGCCGGAAGGGAGACCTCGAGGCCGACCTCGTCGTCGTCGGCCGCCGGGGGGCCGTCCCGGCCTTCTAGCGCGGCCGCGCATCGGGGATCCGGCGCGACGCGCGGCCCCCGGCCGGGATCGCGCCTCCACGTCGCCGGAACCGCATCGCGGTCTCGCGACCGGGCTGGGGCTCCACGGGTGGCGAAAGCGCGCTACATGCTGGCGCGATGCAGCCAGACTTCGCCCTCGACCCGCGCCTCGCCGCCGACACCGTCCTGGTGGGCGACCTCGCGCTCTCCTGTGTCCTCCTGATGGACGACGCCCGCTTCCCCTGGCTGATCCTGGTGCCGCGGCGCGCGGGCGCCAGCGAGATCACCGATCTCGGCGCGACCGACGCGGCCGATCTCTGGGACGAGATCCGGATCGCCGCCGGGGTGATGCAGGCGTTGTCGCGGCCCGACAAGGTCAATGTCGCGGCGCTCGGCAACGTGGTGGCGCAGCTCCATGTCCACGTGGTCGGGCGCTTCCGCTCCGATCCGGCCTGGCCCGGCCCGGTCTGGGGCCACGGCGAGCGCCGGCCCTACCCGGCCCATGCCCGCGCGCAGTTCGTCGAGCGCGCCGCCGCCCTGTTCGCGGCAGCCTGAGGCATGGCGCAGGATCCTCTCGCGGCGCTCGGCTACGCCCAGAGCCGGCTCCAGCGGCACTCGGCCGAGCAGGACGAATCCGCGGTGCCCAGCCCCGAGACCGCTGGCGCGCGCTTCGTGCTGCTCGCGGGCGACCGGGTCGTGCTGGCCCAACCGGGCAGCGCCGTCCTCGACGGGGCGGCGGCCGCGCGGGCGCCGGAGCGCGCCTTCACGCTGTTCCTCGGGCGCCTCGACGGCGCGCCCGTCTTCGCCGCCGCGATTCCCCCGGAGGCCGCGGACGGTTTCGAGGCGGATGCGGCCTTCCGCACCCTCGACCTGCGCGCGATCGCGGCCGAGGGCGCCGTGGCGGCCCACGAGCTCGGGCTGCTCGCCACCGCCAAGTCGCTGCTGGCCTGGCATGCCCGCCACGGCTTCTGCGCCAATTGCGGCACCGCCACGCGCCTGCGGGCCGGCGGCTTCCGGCGGGAATGCCCGACCTGCGAGGCGCACCATTTCCCCCGCACCGACCCGGTGGTGATCATGCTGATCCGCCGGGGCGATGCCTGCCTGCTGGGCCGCTCGCCGCGCTTCCGGGAGGGGATGTATTCCTGCCTCGCGGGCTTTCTCGAGCCCGGCGAGACCATCGAGGCGGCGGTGCGCCGCGAGAGCTTCGAGGAGACCGGCATCCGCATCGGCGCGGTGGCCTACCACGCCTCGCAGCCCTGGCCCTTCCCGTCCTCGCTGATGATCGGCTGCATCGCCGAGGCCGAGAGCGAGGCCATCACGATCGACCCGGTCGAGCTCGCCGATGCCCGCTGGTTCCCCCGCGACGAGCTCGCCGCCATGATGGCCGGCACCCACCCGGAGGGCTACGGCGTCCCCCCCGCCATGGCCATCGCCCACACCCTGATGCGCGCCTTCCTCGACCGGCGCGTGTGAGGCACGGGGGCAGGTCGGCGCGACGGCCCCCTCTCCCGTCCGGGAGAGGGTTGGATGCGCGCTGTCCGGAAAGGCCGCATCCCTCACCCGGCCGGCTCGCGCCGACTCGACCTCTCCCGGACGGGAGAGGTGGGGCGCGCGCGATCGGCAGCGATGCGGGAAGGGGTGTCAGTACCAGCCCTGACGGCGCGACAAGCCCCCTCTCCCGTCCGGGAGAGGGTTGGGGTGAGGGGTGCGCGTTGTCCGGAAAAGTCTCCCCCTCACCCGGTCGGCTCGCGCCGACTCGACCTCTCCCGGACGGGAGAGGTGGCGCGCGCGCGATCGGCAGCGCCGCGGGAAGGGGTGTCGAAACCGGCCCTGATGACGCGACGGGCCCCCTCTCCCGTGCGGGAGAGGGTTGGGGTGAGGGGTGCGCCCTCTCCGGAAAAGTCCCCCACCGTTCCGCGATCGCAAATTCGACCACGCCCGAACCGGGGCGATGAGGCGCGCCGCCGACGGTGGCGGGTCCCGGGTTCAGCTCCGTCAGATCTCCACCGCCCGGGTGCCCACCTCCGTTGGGTCGAAGGCGACGCTCTTGATGATGGCGTAGACGGGGAGACCCGGGGCGAGGCCGAGGTCGCGGACCGAGGCTCCGGTGAGGTGGGCGGCGAGCGCCACGCCGTTGCAGGCGATCTCGACCATCACGGCGGCGCCGCGCGCGTCGAGGGCGAGGATGCGGCCCGGCAGAACGTTGCGGGCACTGAGGCCCACGGGGGCGCGCGTCGCCACGAGCACGTCCCGGGCCGGAACCCGCACCCGCACCCGGGCGCCGACGGGCCGCGCGAGATGGGGCACCACGAGGGTCCCGGCGGGACCGGAGAGGCGCGTCAGGCCGCCATCCGGGTCCTGCGCGGCGACCGTCAGGTCGAGGATCGCGCCGGCCTCCCCCGCATGGGCGGGGAGCCGGTCGGCCCGGCGCAGCACCGCGTCGGCGGGTCCGGAGGCGGCGACGCGGCCCTCCTCCAGCACCACCACGGTGCCGGCCAGCCGCGCCACCTCCGCCACCGCGTGGCTGACATAGACGATCGGCACCCCGGCCTCGTCGCGCAGGCGCTCGATATAGGGCAGGATCTCGGCCTTGCGGGCCTCGTCGAGGGCCGCCAGGGGCTCGTCCATCAGGAGGAGGCGGGGCCTGGCCAGGAGCGCCCGTCCGATGGCGACGCGCTGGCGCTCGCCCCCCGACAGGCCCGCCGGCCGGCGCGCCAGGAGGTGCCCGATGCCGAGCATCTCCACCACCTGCGCGAGGTCGGCCGCGGGGCCCGGATGGCGGCGCGCGAAGAAGCGGCCATAGCCGAGATTGGCCCGGACGCTGAGATGGGGCAGCAGCCGCGCCTCTTGGAACACCGTGGCGATGCGGCGCCGGTGCGCCGGCACGTCGATGCCGCGCGCCGTGTCGAGCAGGACCTCGTCGCCGAGGGCGATGCGGCCGCGATCGGGCCGGCCGAGGCCCGCCAGCAGGCCGATGACGCTGGTCTTGCCCGAGCCCGAGCGGCCGAACAGGGCGGTGAGCCCCGGCCCGGCCGTGAAGGCGACGTCGAGGGAGAAGGCGCCGAGGCACCGGGCGAGCGCCACCGAGAGGGTCGGGGCCGGGCCGCTCACGCGGCGAGCCGGCGGCCGACGCGGCGCGCGAGCCATTCGGAGGCCAGGAGCGCCCCCATCGAGAGCACCACCGAGATCAGCGTCAGGCGCAGAGCCCCGCCCTCCCCGCCCGGGACCTGCGTCAGGGTGTAGATGGCGGAGGGCAGGGTCTGGGTCTCGCCCGGGATGTTCGACACGAAGGTGATGGTGGCGCCGAATTCCCCCATCGCCTTGGCGAAGGCCAGCACCGCGCCGGCCAGGATGCCGGGCAGGCTGAGGGGCAGCGTCACCGTGAGGAAGACCGCGAGCGGGGGCGCCCCGAGGGTGGCGGCGGCCTGTTCCAGCCCTCGGTCCACCGCCTCGATCGAGAGGCGCATGGCCCGCACCATCAGGGGAAACCCCATCACCGCGCAGGCGAGCGCCGCCCCGGTCCAGCGGAACGCGAAGACGATGCCGATCTCCGCGAGCCAGCCGCCGAGGAGGCCCTTGCGCCCGAAGGCGAGGAGCAGGAGGTAGCCGGTCACCACCGGCGGCAGGATCAGCGGCAGGTGCACCAGCCCGTCGAGGAGCGCGCGCCCCGGAAAGTCCCGCCGCGCCAGGAGCCAGGCCACCGCGAGGCCGGGGAGCAGGCTCGCCAGCATGGCGACGCCCGCCACCCGGAGGCTCAGGGCGACGGCGGTCCACTCGTCGGGGGTGAGGTCGAGCAAGGCGCTCAGAACTTCTCGCCCGCCCCGCCCAGCACCGTGAAGCCCTGGTGCTCGAAGAAGGGCCGGGCGGCCGGGCTCTTCAAGTAGGCCAGGAAGGCGCCGGCCTCGGGATTCTGCGAATCCTTGAGCAGCGCGACCGGGTAGACGATCGGCGGGTGGCTGTCGGGCGGGAAGGTCGCCACCACCCGCACGCTCGGGTCCGAGGCCGCGTCGGTGGCGTAGACGATGCCGAGCGGCGCCTCGCCCCGCGCCACGAGGAGGAGCGCCGCGCGCACGTTCTCGGCCTGGGCGAGCCGGTCCTTGACCCCGTCCCAGGCGCCGAGCGCCTGAAGGGCGGCCTTGCCGTACTTGCCGGCCGGCACCGCCTCGACATTGCCGACCGCCAGGCGCCCGCCGCCGAGCGCCGCCGCCAAGTCGAGGCCGGGCTTCAAGTCGAGACGGCGCGTCGAATCCGCCGGGGCCACCAGAACCAGGCTGTTGCGCAGCAGGTTGCTGCGGCTGCCGGGCCGGAGGCTGCCGGCCTTCTCGACCGCATCCATCCAGGCGAGGTCGGCGGAGATGAACAGGTCCGCCGGGGCGCCGGCCTCGATCTGCTTGGCGAGCGCGTTCGAGGCCGCGTAGGAGGCCTTGGCGCCGTGCCCGGTCTCGCGGCTCCACGCCGCGGCGGCCTCGTCCACCGCGTTCTTCAGGCTCGCGGCGGCGAAGATCAGGACGGGCGTCTCGGCGCGCGCCGCCGGCGCCCCGAGGCCGAGCGCGAGCGCGCCCGCGAGCCAGAACCGTCGCGTCATCGTCATGGGCCGAGCCTCGCGCCGTCGCCGGGCCGTCGGGCCTGGGCGGAATCCGGGCTGGATCATAGGGAGGCAGGCCGGGCGGACAAGCGCCCGTTTCCCGTCATCCGACGGGATTCCCGGTGCGAGCGCGCCCGCGCGGGTCCAGCAGTGCCGGCTCACCGCGTGTCGCTAGCGGGCGAGACCCTCGTCGCGGAGCGGTGCCTCCGCCGGCCGGCCCTCCTGCGGGCCCTCGGCGCGATGCAGGCGGCTCAGCAGGATCAGGAGCGGCCCCGGCAGCGGCGCGTCGAGCGCGTCGGCACCGAGCACGCTCGCGCGCCCCTGTCGGCGGCGGGAAGCCGATATCTGGCTGAGGACGACCGGAGCGCGACGACCGGAACGGCTTGATGTCATGACGCCAACACGAACCCACAGGAGCGAGCCGGCCGGACAACCGCGCGAAACCCTTCGCACCCGCGGGGCCATCCGGGCTTCCCTCAACCTCCGCGGGAAGCCCCACGGGGGAGAAGCCAGCGTGAACGCGGCTCCGATCTCCCGGTTCCAGCCGGGCTCGTGCCTATCCAACGATCACTATGCCGCATCGTTGTGCGATTGTGGGACGGTCGCGCCCGTGCTGGCGGCGCACCGCCGCGGGTGGTAGAGCGCGCCATGCTCGAAGGCCTCCCGCCCCATCGCCCGACCCACGTGCTGCGCCTCCTCACGGAT
Organism: Methylobacterium soli; assembly: GCF_008806385.1. Taxonomy (GTDB): domain Bacteria; phylum Pseudomonadota; class Alphaproteobacteria; order Rhizobiales; family Beijerinckiaceae; genus Methylobacterium; species Methylobacterium soli. The sequence continues at coordinate 12,840 of NZ_VZZK01000026.1, read as the reverse complement.
GAGCGCTCGGCCCGCGCCATGACGGATCTCCTCGGCGAGATGTTCGACCCGACCGAGACCGCGGTCGCGGCCTTCGAGGCCGAGGACGGGGTGACGTGGCGCCTCGAGGCCTACTTCGCCGACGCCCCCGACGAGACCATGATCCGGGAGCTGATCCGCCCCGTGGTCGGCGCGCAGGCGGACGATGCCAGCTTCCAGACCATCGACCAGCAGGATTGGGTGCGGGCCTCCCTGGAGGGCCTGAAGCCGGTCCGGGCCGGGCGCTTCCTGGTCCACGGCGCCCATGACCGCGAGCAGGTGCGCCCCAACGACCTCGCCATCGAGATCGAGGCGGCCCTCGCCTTCGGCACCGGCCATCACGGCACCACGCTCGGCTGCCTGCGGGCACTGGCGGGCGTGCTGAAGCGGGGCCGCCCGGCCCGGGTGCTCGATGTCGGCACCGGCACCGGCATCCTCGCCTTCGCGGCGGCGCGCGCCCTCCACGCCCCCGCGCAAGCCCCCGTGATCGCCGGGGACCTCGACCCCGTGGCGGTCGTCACCGCCCGCGCCAATGCCCGTCTCAACGGCCTCGGGCCGCATCTGCGCCTCTACCAGGGCCCCGGCGTCGAGCATGCCCTCGCCCGGCGCCCGCGCCATTTCGAGGTGGTCTTCGCCAACATCCTGGCCCGCCCGCTGAAGCGCCTCGCCCCGTCTCTCACCGCGGTGGTGGCCGAGGGCGGCACGCTGATCCTGTCCGGCCTGATCGAGCGCGACGTCCCGGGCATCCTCTCCACCTACGGGCACCAGGGCTTCCGCCTCGCGCAGAAGGGCGTGATCGAGGGCTGGGCCACGCTGGTGCTCCGGCGCGGCGGCGCGGCGCCCCGCCCGCGCTGAGGAGGCGCGCCCCGGGCCGCCCGGTTGCCGGCGCGGGGCGCCCGACGTAACCCTTGCGCCATGACGCGCCGCCGCTTCCAGACCTTCGACGATCCGAGCCACCGCAAGGGCCCCGAGCGCGCCGCCGCGCTCCGGGCCGCCCTGCGCGAGGCGGGCCTCGACGGCTTCGTGGTGCCACGCGCCGACGAGCACCAATCGGAATACGTGCCGGCCCAGGCCGAGCGCCTCGCCTGGCTGACCGGCTTCACCGGATCGGCCGGCACCGCGATCGTGCTCACGGACCGGGCCGCCCTCTTCGTCGACGGGCGCTACACCCTCCAGGCCCCCGATCAGGTCGATACCGGTACCTTCGCGGTCGTGCCGATCGCGGCCACGACCCCCGAGGCCTGGCTCGCCGAGGCGCTGCAGCCCGGCGCCGTGCTCGGCTACGATCCCTGGCTGCACACGCCGGACGGCGTCGCCCGGCTGGAGCGGGCCGCCACCAAGGCCGGGGCGAGCCTGCGCCCGGTCGCCGCGAGCCCGGTCGACGCCGCCTGGGCCGGGCGGCCGAAGCCCCCCGCCGGCGCGGTCGCGGCGCATCCGCTCGACCTTTCCGGGGAGGAGGCGGCCCACAAGCTCGGGCGGATCCGCGCCGCCCTCGCGGAGGCCGGCATCGACGCGCTGGTGATCTCGGATCCCCACAACCTCGCCTGGGCCTTCAACCTGCGCGGCGCCGATATCGGCCACACGCCGCTGGCCCTGGGCTACGCCCTCCTGCCCCGCGAGGGGCGCGCCCGCCTGTTCCTCACCTCGCCCGCGCTGACGCCGGAGGCCCGCGCCGCCCTGGCGCCCCTGGCCGATGTCGCGCCCCGCGCGGAGTTCGCCGAGAGCCTCGGGGCCGAGGCGCGGGGCCGCATCCGCCTCGATGCCGCCACCGGGGCCGCCGCCCTGAAGGAGATCGTGGCGGGCGCGGGCGCCGTCGCGGATGTCGGCCCCGACCCGATCACCGCCATGAAGGCGGTGAAGAACGCCGCCGAGATCGCCGGCACCCGCGCCGCCCATCACCGCGACGGGCTCGCGGTGACCCGCTTCCTCGCCTGGCTCGACGCGGCGGCGGCGCGGGGCGACCTCGGCGAGATCGCGGCCGTCGAGGCGCTTGAGGATTTCCGGGCCGAGGGCGGGCTCCTGCGCGACGTCTCCTTCCCGACGATCTCGGGCTCGGGCCCCAACGGCGCCATCGTGCATTACCGGGTGACGCGGGCCACCGACCGGATCGTGCGGGAGGGCGAGCTGTTCCTGATCGATTCGGGGGCGCAATACGCCGACGGCACCACCGACATCACCCGCACGGTGGCGGTCGGCGCGCCGAGCCCGGAGATGCGCGACCGCTTCACCCGCGTGCTGAAGGGCCATCTGGCGATTGGCCGCGCGGTCTTCCCCGAGGGCACCACGGGGGCGCAGATCGACGCCCTCGCGCGCGTGCCCCTGTGGCAGGCGGGGCTCGATTTCGACCACGGCACCGGCCACGGCGTCGGCGCCTTCCTGTCGGTCCACGAGGGCCCGCAGCGCATCGCCAAGACCGGCACGGTGGCGCTCAAGGCCGGCATGATCCTGTCGAACGAGCCGGGCTACTACAAGGCGAACGCCTACGGCATCCGGATCGAGAACCTGATCCTGGTCGAGCCCCGCCCGATCCCCGGCGGCGAGCGCCCGATGCTCGGCTTCGAGACCCTGACGCTCGCCCCCTACGACCGCCGCCTGATCGCGACCGACCTCCTCGACGCGGGCGAGATCGCCTGGCTCGACGCCTACCACGCGCATCTGCGCGAGGTGCTCGGGCCGGATCTCGATGCCGGGACGCGGGCGTGGCTGGAGCGGGCGACGCGGCCGCTCGGCTGAAGGCGGGACGCCGCCCCGGATGCGTGGCGGCGGAGCCCCCTGCGACCGCGCTCCACGGGCCCCGCGGTTTCTCCCGGCCCGGAAACGCCATAAGGTTGCGCCAGCAGCGTAACCGCGCCCGCCCGGCGCGCGTAAGGGCCCGATGATCCGGCTTCTCTCCCTCCTCATCCTTCTCCTCGGGCTCACCGGCGCCGGGGCGCAGGGGCTGAAGGCGCCCGCCGATCTCGTGCGCGCGAGCCTGATCGCCGAGCCCGCCGCCCTGCGGGGGGGCGAGCCCTTCACCGTGGCCCTGCGCCTCGTGATGAAGCCCGGCTGGCACGTCTACTGGCGCAACCCGGGCGATTCCGGCCTGCCGCCGGAGGTGACCTGGACCCTGCCCGCCGGGTTCTCGGCCGGGCCGATCCAGTGGCCGGTGCCCGAGCGCATCCCAGTCGCGACCCTGATGAATTTCGGCTACGCGGACGAGGCCGTCCTGCTCGTCACGATGACGCCGCCGCCGAGCCTCGATCCGGCGGAGCCGGCGCGGCTGGCGGGCCAGCTCACCTATCTCGTCTGCGCGCAGGAATGCGTGCCGGGCTCGGCCGAGTTGCGCCTGACCCTGCCGGTGGCGGGCGCCGCCGCCGGGGCCGACCCCGCCAACGCGGCCCTGTTCGCGCGGGCGCGGGCGGCCCTGCCCGAGCCGGCGCCGGGGCCCGTGCGCCTCGCGAGCGCCGGCGACCGGCTCGTCCTCAGCCTCGACGCGCCCGATCTCGGGGCGGTCCGCACGGCGTCCTTCTTCCCCTATTCGGAGACGATCCTCGACAACGCCGCGCCCCAGGACCTCGCGGTCGACGCGCAGGGCCTGCGCCTGACCCTGACCCGCGCCACCCCGGCCGATCCGCCCCCGGCCGACCTGCCGGGCGTCCTCGCGATCGAGCGGGAGACCGAGGCCGGCCCGGTGCGGCAGGCCTTCGCCCTCGGGCAGGCCCCCGCCGTCGCGACCGGCGGCATCCCGGCCGCCGCGGAGCCGGCGCCGGCCAAAACACCCGCCTCGACGCCCGACGAGAGCCTGACCCTGTGGGGCGCGGCCGGGCTCGCTTTCCTGGGCGGTCTCCTCCTCAACCTGATGCCCTGCGTCTTCCCGGTCCTGTCGATCAAGGTCCTGAGCCTCGTGCGCCATTCGGGCGAGGGGCCGGGGCGGGTGCGCCTGCACGGCCTCGCCTACACGGCCGGGGTGCTGGCGGCCTTCATCGGGCTCGCCGGGCTGCTGATCGCCCTGAAGAGCGGCGGCGCGGGCATCGGCTGGGGCTTCCAGCTGCAATCCCCCATCGTGGTGGCGGGCCTCGCCTACCTGCTCTTCGGCATGGGCCTCAGCCTGTCGGGGGTGGTCCATCTCGGCTCCGGCCTCGCCGGGCTCGGCGACGGGCTGAGCCGCCGGGCCGGGCTCGAGGGCTCGTTCTTCACCGGAATGCTCGCCACCGTGGTGGCGACGCCCTGCACCGCGCCCTTCATGGGGGCGGCGGTGGGGTTCGCCCTGACCCAGTCGGCGGCGGCCGCCCTCGCGATCTTCGCGAGCCTCGGCCTCGGCCTCGCCTTGCCCTTCCTCCTGCTCACTCTGTTCCCGGGGGCCCTGCGCCGCCTGCCGCGCCCCGGCGCCTGGATGGAGACGCTCAAGGGCGTCCTCGCCTTCCCGGTCTACGCCACCGTGGCGTGGCTCGTCTGGGTCCTGTCCCAGCAGGTCGGGCCGGCGGGCCTGTTCTCCGCTCTGATCGGCCTCGTCCTGGTGGGCTTCGCCGCCTGGATTTGGGAGCGCGGGCGCCAGGCCCCGACCCTGACGGGCCGCCTCGCCCGCGGCCTCGCGGGGGCCGCCCTGGTGGCGGTGGGCGGGCTCACATTCACGCTCGATCACGACCGGGCCGCGGGCACGGTGGCGCAGCGCGCGGAGGGGATCGAGCCCTTCACGCAGGCCCGCCTCGACGCCCTGCGGGCGGAAGGCCGCCCGGTCTTCGTCAACCTGACGGCGGCGTGGTGCATCACCTGCCAGGTCAACGAGCGCACCGCCCTGGCGACCGAGGGCGTGCGCGCCGCCCTGAAGCTGCGCGGCGTCACCTATCTCAAGGGGGACTGGACCAACCAGAACCCCGAGATCACCCGCCTCCTCGAGCGCCACGGCCGCAGCGGCGTGCCGCTCTACCTCCTCTACGGCGCGGGCCCGGAGCCCGTGGTGCTGCCGCAGATCCTGACCCAGGGCACGGTCCTGTCGGCGCTGGAGCCGCTGGCGCCGGTCACGGACGGACGGAGCGCGGCCGCCGAGGCCGCCGCCAACAGGGATTAGGCGTCAGGACGGCTCTCCGAGCGTCTCCTCGACGAGGTGCGGATTCCGGTCGAGCAGGGCCAGGAGGACGCGCGCCGGGCCTTGTGGCTGCCGCCGCCGGTGCTCCCACTGGCGCAAGGTCGCGACCGGTACGCCGATGCTCGCGGCGAAGGCCGGCTGCGCCTTGCCGGTGCGCTTGCGGATACCGGCGACGTCGACGGTCTCGGGGACATGGACGACGAGGCCCGCCGGATCGTCACCCTTCGCATGGGCCTCGGCTTCGCGAAGGGCCGACAGGGCCCGCTCGAAGATGTCTCTCGCCATGGTTCGGTTGCTCCGCAGAGTCGGGCGCTGCCCAGACCGTGTCTTACGTCTCGGATCGCGATTGCCGCACTCCCCTGCCCTGGCCTGTGGGACAGACCTTCCGAATCCCGCCCGAACCGACGATCAAATCTCCGGCATCGGGCCGGACCGCCCGCGGGTTCGTCGGGGCACGCCGGCTCGCCGGAGACATCTCCTCGGCCTCCGCATCAATAGGGAAATCCGACGTCCCGGCGATGGTATGGCCCGGGGACCGCACAGTCACGATTTCGGTCGATGACGCACATGCGTCCAGGGCACAGCAACGGCTTTCGACCGGAACGCCGCGCCGCTTGACGCGGCGACCTCGGCCGTTCAGCACGCCTGCCATGCTCGCGCGCGCCACCTCCGGCTGGATCGTCTTCCGCAACGGCGATTTCCGCCTGTTCGGGGCTGCCCGCTTCCTCACCGGCCTCGCCTACCAGATGCAGGCGGTGGCGATCGGCTGGTTCGTCTACGATCTCACCCGCTCGGCCCTCGCCCTCGGGCTCGTCGGGCTCGCGAGCTTCCTGCCCGCGATGCTCTGCGCCCTGATCACCGGCCACGTGGCCGACACCTATGACCGGCGCCTCGTCGCGGCCCTGGCCTTCGGGGTGCAGGCGGCGGCGAGCCTCGCGCTGTTCGCGGTCGCGGAGTTCGGCACCGGGGCGGTCTGGCCCATCTACGCCCTGGTAATCGCGGTCGGCACCGCCCGCGCCTTCGCCAACCCGGCGCTCCAGGCCCTGCTGCCGACGCTCGTGCCCCGGGACCTGTTCGGCCCCGCCATCGCCTGGAACGCCTCCCTCTGGCAGAGCGCCTCGGTGCTCGGCCCGGCTTTGGGCGGCTTCCTCTACGCGCTCGGGCCCGCGGTGGTGTTCGGGGGCGCGGCCTTCAGCTTCGCGCTCGCCAGCGCCCTCGTGGCGGCGATCCGCTTCCGCCCCGCCCCCGTCACCGAGCGCCCGCCCGTGAGCTGGGCGACGCTCTCGGCCGGCATCGCCTATATCTGGGCGCAGCCCGTGGTGCTCGGCGCCATCAGCCTCGACCTCGTGGCGGTGCTGCTCGGGGGCGCCACGGCGCTGCTGCCGATCTTCGCCGCCGAGGTTTTGCATGTGGGCCCCCTCGGCCTCGGGGCCCTGCGCAGCATGCCGGCGGCGGGCGCCGTCCTGATGGCGATCTGGCTCGCCTACCGGCCGCTGCAGCGGCAGGCCGGGTTGCGGATGCTGCAGGCGGTCGCGGTGTTCGGGGCGGCGATCGCGGTGTTCGGCCTGTCGCGCTCGCTGGCGCTCTCCATGGCCTGCCTGTTCGTCACCGGGGCCGCCGACATGATCAGCGTCTACGTGCGCCAGACCTTCGTGCAGGGCGAGACCCCGGACGCCATGCGGGGCCGGGTCTCGGCCGTCAACACGGTCTTCATCGGCGCCTCGAACGAGCTCGGCGAGTTCGAATCCGGCACCCTCGCGGCGCTGATCGGCGCCGTGCCGGCGGTGGTGGCGGGGGGCCTCGCCACCGTGCTGGTGGCCCTCCTGTGGGGCCGCCTGTTCCCGGCCCTCAAGGCCCGCGACCGGCTCCTGACGCAGGCCTGACCGGCTGAACGCAGGCGCCCGACCCGGGTTGATCCAGGATCAGCGCCGCCGTGCCCGACCGCGCCGGCCCATCCGAGGAGACACCGGAATGTCGATCTTCGTCATCATCGTCGGACCGTGGTTCGTCCTGGCCGTGCTCGATTGGCTGCGGGTCCGGGGCCGCAAGCCGATCTGAGGCGGGGGCCCGGCCCCCGCCATCCCTGAGGCGGCGGGGTCCTACTTCCCCGACAGGAGCGGCGACCAGGTCGGGTCGGAGGCGTAGGAGGGCGTCGGCACCGGCTGCTCGACGCGGCCGGTGATGTCGACCATGTAGAGCTTGCCGCCGCCCTGGCCGCCCGGATCGCGGAAGAACAGCACGTACTGGCCGTTCGGCGCGAAGGTCGGGCCCTCGTTGTGGAAGCCCTCCGTCAGCACCCGCTCGCCCGAGCCGTCGGGCTTCATCACGCAGATGGCGAAGCCCCCCTTGCGCTGGCGCGTGAAGGCGATGAGGTCGCCGCGCGGCGACCAGGCCGGCTGCGAGGCGGAGCCCTCCCCGAAGGAGATCCGGTGCGGGTTCGAGCCGTCCGCGCCCATCACGTAGATCTGCTGCGAGCCGCCGCGATCGGATTCGAACACGATCTGCGCGCCGTCCGGCGCGTAGGTCGGCGAGGTGTCGATGGCCATGCCGCTGGTGATCGGGCGCTGCGCCTTGGAGGCGAGGTCCATGGTCACGATGTCGGCATTGCCGCCCTGCTGCACGCTCAGGACCAGGCGCCGCCCATCCGGCGAGAAGCGCGGGCTGGCGCTCATCGAATCGAAATTGCCCACCGCCTGGCGCGCGCCGGTCTCGAGGTTGATCACCTGGATGCGCGGCTGGTGGCCGGTGGCTTGCGCCATGAAGGCGATGTCCTGGGTGGCGGGCGAGTAGCGCGGCGCCACGATGGAATTCTCCCCCGTGGTCAGCGCCCGCACATTGGCGCCGTCCTGGTCCATCACCATCAGGCGCTTGCGCCGGTTCTCCTTGGGGCCCGACTCGTCCACGAAGGCGATGCGGCTGTCGAACCAGGGGCCGAGGCCGGTGATCTTGGTGTAGACCGCGTCCGAGACGAGGTGGCCGGTGCGGCGGGCATTGGCCGGGTCGGTGGCGTATTGCTGGCCCGTCATCTGCTGGCCCGACGTGACGTCCCAGAGGCGGAACTCGACCTTGAGCCGGCCCCCGCCATCGCGCGAGACGCGGCCCGTCACGAGGCCCTGCACCCCGGCCGCGCGCCATTTCTCGAAGCCCGGCGCCGCGTCGAAGGCGGGTGATTCGGGGAACTTTGCCTTGTCGAGGGGCGCGAAGTAGCCGGAGCGGCGCAGGTTGTTCGTCACCACGCTGGAGACGAGGCTGCCGAGGCTCGCATCGCCCGAGAAATCCGTCACGGCGATCGGCATCGGCTGGAAGGCGCCGCCGCCGATGCGCAGCTGCAGCTGCGCCAGGGCCGGGTTCAGGCCCGAAAACAGGGTGAGCGCGAGGGCGGCGAGCAGCGTCGCGACGGTGCGGCGCCGTGGGGACGGGCGATGAGGCATGGCTGTGGCTGATTTCCCGGGAAGGACTGAGCTGTCTGGGACGGGATGTCCCGGAGGAGCGGCCGCTACGCCGCCGAGAACTCGAACTCCGCGTTGATGGCTTTCCAGTCGTTGTAATAGGGCGCGTACTGGGCCGGGATCTTGTAGGGGGCACAACGCCGCACCGCCCGCAGCGCCGCCTGCGCGATCGACTGATCGACGCTGCTCGATCCGCCCCGCATGATCCGCGGCTCGGCCGCGAGCGAGCCGTTCTGGTTCAGGCGGATGTCGAGCATCGGCAGGACGACGCCCTGCGCGGCACCCGGCGGCGCCGAGTAGCACCGCTCGATCTGCTGCTGCAACATGCCGACCAGCGCGTCGCGCAAGGACGGCGACAGCTTCTGCGCCGTGCCGGTGGCCGCCCCCAGCGAGGCCGTGCGCTGGACCTCGTGGCCGGTGGCGCCGGTCGATTGCGAGGGCGCCTTCGAGGCGAGCATCTGCCGGATGTCGCCGGCGCTGAACTTGTCGGCGAGCTCGGCCTGCTTCTTCGCCTTAGCGTCGGCATCCGCCTTGGCCTTGGCATCCGCCATCGCCTTGGCCTTCGCCTTGGCGGCGGCCTCAGCCTTGGCCTTGGCGGCGGCCTCCGCCTTCTCGCGCTCGGCCTCCGCCTTCGCCTCGGCGAGCTCCTTCTGGCGCTCGGCCTCGGCGGCCTTGGCCTTCGCTTCGGCCTCCGCCTTCGCCTTGGACTCCGCCTCGGCCTTGGCGTCGGCCTTGGCTTTCGCCTCAGCCTTGGCTTTCGCCTCGGCCTTCGCTTTGGCGGCAGCCTCAGCCTTGGCCTTCGCCTCGGCGGCCTCGGCTTCGGCCTCCTGCTTCTCGATCAGCTTGTCGAGCTGCTCGCGCTTGGCGGCCTCGGCCTTCTCGGCCGCCGCCTTGGTAGCCTCAGCCTTGGCAGCCTCAGCCTTGGCCTCCGCCTTCTTGGCCTCCGCCTTCGCGGCGGCGGCGGCCTTGGCGGCCTCGGTCTTCTCGCGCTCGGCCTTCTCGGCCGCCCGCGCCCTGGCCTCCTCGGCGGGGTCCGGCTCGTTGGCCCGCAGCGGCATCTCGTCGGCGTTGGCGAGCTTCATGTCGGCGGTGCGGGTCGGGGCGGCGGGCGCGTCGCGCTTGGCGTTCTCGGGCTCGCGCTCCTCGACCGTGTCGGCCTTGCGGTCGGCGCGGGTCGCGGCGTTCGGCATCGGCTTGTCGGCGCTGCGCTCGCCCTTGGTGATCTCGGAGAACTGGTTCTCGGTGATCACCTCGACGGGCACGCCCTCCTGCGCCTCGGGCAGCACCTCGGTCGAGATGCCGACGAGGGCCAGCACCAGCACCGCGACGTGCACGCCGGCGGAGATCCAGACACCCGGTTCCCTGCGGTCGAAGGAGAACGCCACGGCGAAGGATCCGCTATCTCTGATCGGGCTCGGTGACGAGGGCGACCTTCTTGAAGCCGCCGCCGGTCACGATCGCCATCACCTGGGCCACCCGCCCGTAATCGACCCGCTTGTCGCCGCGCACGAAGACGCGCTCGTCGAAGCCGGCCTTGGCGGTCTCGGTGAGCTTGGGCACGATGGTGTCGTCGGTGAGCTCATCCTCGCCCAGGAAGATCTGGCCGCTCTGGCGGATCGAGAGCGTCACCGGCTTCGAGTCGGAATTGAGCGCGCTCGCCTTGGATTGCGGCAGGTCGAGGGGCACGCCGACGGTCATCATCGGGGCCGCCACCATGAAGACGATGAGCAGCACCAGCACGACGTCGATGAACGGCGTCATGTTGATCTCGTTGATGGCGCCGGTGCTGCGCCGGCCGCGCCGGCGACGCTTGCCGCCCTGCGCGGCTCCGTGGGCCATGCCCATGTGTCTCGTCCTCGTGTCTGGCGTTCAAGACCCCGGCGGGCGCCGTCAGGCGGCGACCGAGAGGCGCTCGTCGATCTGGCGGGAGAGGATGGCGGAGAATTCGTCGGCGAAGCCCTCGAGGCGCGATTGCTGCTTCGCCACGGTGGCCTGGAGCTTGTTGTAGGCGAGCACCGCCGGAATGGCCGCGAACAGCCCGATGGCGGTGGCAAACAGCGCCTCGGCGATGCCGGGCGCCACGACCGCCAGCGAGGTGTTCTTCGAGGCCGCGATCGACGTGAAGGCGGTCATGATGCCCCAGACCGTGCCGAACAGGCCGATATAGGGGCCGGCCGAGCCGATCGAGGCGAGGAACAGGAGGCGCGAATCGAGGCGCTCGACCTCGCGCTGGATGGTGACGTCGAGCACCTTGTCGATGCGCTGGCTGAGCGACTGAATCTGCCGGCCCGAGCCCTCGAAGGAGCGCTTCCACTCGCGCATCGCCGCGACGAACAGGGCGGCGAGGCCCGTGGCCGGGCGGTCGTTGAAGGAGCGGTAGAGCTCCTCCAGCGAGCGGCCGGACCAGAACGCATCCTCGAACGCGTCCATCTCGGCCTTGGTGCGGCGGAACAGCAGCGTCTTGTCGACGATGATCGACCAGCACCAGATCGAGGCGCCGAGCAGCCCCAGCATCACGAGCTTGACCACGAAATGGGCCTGCAGGAACAGGCCGAGCAGCGTCATGTCGGCGACGGGCGCCTGCGCCGCCTGCATGGCATCGGCTGGGTTCATGGCGAGATCCTCAAGTCCCCGGGCAGCCGCACCGCGTCGGCGGGCCGGTCCACGCGCTCCAGTCAGATCAACGAGCGATATCAAGGGGAATCGCGGTTGAATCTGTCGAAAGTAAGGGCCGAGCTTTACGGCTCCGCGTCCCAACTTGATCGAAGGAGTTAAGGGGTCGGCAGGGTTAAGGATTGGTTGCGATCGGCGCCGGGACGCGCAAGCGCGCGCCGCAGGGACTCGGGCAGGCGGATCGCCCGGCCCTCGCGCACGCAGGCCACCACCACCTCGGCGCGCACGAGCGCCTCCGCGCCGCGCCGCACCACCTGCGTCAGGTGCATGGACGCTCCGCGCAATTCGCGGGTGCCGGTGAGCACCGTGAGGGCGTCGTCCATGCGGGCGGGCCTGAGATAGTCGATCTCCATCCGGCGGACCACGAAGACGAGCCCGTCCGCGTCCCGGTGCAGGTCGGATTGGTCGCCGGCCAGCCCCCGCAGCAGCTCGGTGCGGCCACGCTCCATGAAGCGCAGGTAGCTCGCGTGGTAGACGAAGCCCGAGAAGTCGGTGTCCTCGTAATAGACCCGCACGGGCAGCGCGTGGGCGCCGGTCCAGTCGAACGCGATCACGCAGCGCTCATGAGCAGGCGCGACCGCATCGCGCGGACCGTCTCGGCATGGGCGTGTTCGGCGTCACGGGTCATGGTCACGCGGGGCTCGTTCATCACGCAGGGCTCGTTCGATGTCGCGCCCGGCGTACAGCACGCCGAGGACGAGGACGTCCGTGCCGCGCAGCGCGAAAGCGATGGTGGCACGGCGGCGGAACCCGATGATGCGCAAACCCGGACGGATGTCGTCCCGTCGACGGCCACGCTCGGGAAAGGTCGCGAAGCTCTCGCAATAGGCCACGATCGCTTCCGTGAAGGCGGCGGCCACGGCGACCCCCGCCTCGCCGGCGATATAGTGTCGAAGGGCGAAGAGATCATCCCGTGCCTCGGGGCTGAAAAGCACGCGATACGTCATCTGCCGGCTTCGGTGCTCGCGCTCCCCTCGCTCAGCAGGCGGCGCAGATCATCCGCCGCGATGGCGCCCGACGGGTCCCGCATCATCCGGTCGTAGGCGGGGCCGACCCGCGCGGTCAGCCAATCCTCGACGGCCTGATCCCGGTCGCGCAAAGCGGCAAGCCCGTCGCTGATCACCTCGCTGGCGCTGGCATACTCGCCGGCCGCGACCTTCTCGCGGACGAGGTCGGCCAGGTCGTCCGTGAGGGTCACGCTGAAGGATCGGCTGGCGGACATCCTGGGCTCCGGCACGTGGCTGCGGGCACAGCCTACCATAACGCTCTCGGACTTATCCCTCATCCTCATCGCCCGCGAACAACCGACCCTGGTCGCGCCGCGGCTCGGACTGGCCCATGTGCACGGGCAGGCCCATGTGCCGGAAGGCGTGGGGGGTGAGGACGCGGCCGCGGGGCGTGCGCTGCACGAAGCCCTTCTGGATCAGATAGGGCTCGATGATGTCCTCGATGGCGTCGCGCGGCTCCGAGAGCGCCGCCGCGATCGTCTCGATCCCCACCGGCCCGCCCCCGAACGAGCCCACGATCAGGCTCAGGTACTTGCGGTCCATCACGTCGAGACCCACCGGATCGACGTCGAGAAGCTGCAGCGCCCGGTCGGCGATCGCCCGCGTCACCACCGGCGCGTCGTCCACG
>NZ_VZZK01000025.1 GCF_008806385.1 Methylobacterium soli | reverse complement strand
ATGGTGATCGTGCTGGGCTTCTTCCTGCCGCCGGTCTCGATCATCCTGATGACGGCACCCATCATCCTGCCGCCGCTCAAGGCCGCCGGCTTCGACCTCGTCTGGTTCGGCGTCGTGATGACCATCACCATGGAGATGGGCCTGATCCACCCGCCGGTGGGCCTCAACATCTTCGTGATCAAGAACATCGCCCCCGACATCCCGCTCTCGGACATCATCTGGGGCACGCTTCCCTTCGTGATCCTGATGGCGGTGGCGATCCTGATCCTCTGCCTCGTCCCCGGCATCGCCATGTGGCTGCCGAACGTGCTGCTGCCGACGACCCGGTAGCACGCCCCGATGTGCGCGAGGCGGCCCGGACCAAGGCGGTCCGGGCCGCCTCGCGTTTCAGGTCAGGAGCAAGCGTGCGGAGCAGGAACCGCGGCGCCTCAGCGCCCCGTCCAGCGCGGCGGGCGCTTGGCCAGGAACGCCTCCATGCCCTCGCGGAAATCCTGGCTCATGTAGCATTGCAGGATGAGGTCCTCGCCCGCGCCCGCGTCGCCCTCCTGCAGGCGGCGCAGGCCCTCCTTGGTGGCCTGGAGGGTGAGCGGGGCGTGGCCGGCCAGAAGCGTCGCGAGTTCGGTGGCGCGGGCCTCGAGGGCGGGGGCGTCCGCCACCACCTCGCTGGCGAGGCCGATGGCGAGGGCCTCCTCGGCGCCGACGAGGCGGGCGGTGAACAGGATGTCCTTGACGCGGGCGGGGCCGATCAGGCCCGAGAGCCGGTTCAGGTTGCCCTGCGACAGGCAATTGCCGAGGGTGCGGGCGATGGGGAAGCCGAAGCGGGCGTCGCGCGTGGCGATCCGCAGGTCGCAGGCCGCCGCGATCGCCGCGCCGCCGCCCGTGCAGGCGCCCGCGATCGCCGCGATGGTCGGCACGCGCAGGCGCTCCAGGCTCCCGAGCACCCGGTCCATGAAGCGCTCGTAGCCCAGCGCGTCCTCGGGCGTCGTGAAGCTGCGGAACTGGGCGATGTCGGTGCCGGCCGCGAAGGCCTTCTCGCCCGCCCCCGTGATGATCACCGCCTTGATCCCGGCATCCGCCTCGATCTTGCCCGCGAGGGTGATCAGGCCCTCGTACATCGCGAAGGTGAGGGCGTTGCGCGCCTGCGGCCGGTTCAGGACGATGCGGGCGATGCCGGCCGCGTCCTGGGTGAACAGAAGCTCGTCGGTGGCGGGGTCGGCGCTCATCGCGGGATCTTTCGCTGTGCGGCTCGCAAGGCTCTCCCGCGGGCCGGGAAGGGTCGGGCCGAGCCCTATCACGCCAGGGTCTCGCGCACGACGCCGCGCGCGATCAGGTCGTCGATGGCGTCCTCCGCGTAGCCGGCGCCGCGCAGGATGGCGCGGCTGTGCTCGCCCAGGAGCGGCGCCGGCCCATGGACCCGGCCCGGGGTCTGGGAGAACTTGACCGGCAGGCCGAGCGTCCGCATCGGGCCGATGCGGGTGTGGTCGACCTCCACCACCATCTCGCGGGCGAGCGCCTGCGGATCCGCGTGCATGGCGGCCACGTCGAGGACGGGCCCGGCCGGCACGCCGCCGGCCTCGAGGCGGGCCAGCCAATCGGCCGAAGGCGCGCTCCGGAAATGGGGGCTGAGCGCGGCCGCCAGGGCCTCGCGGTTGGCCATGCGGTCGCGGTTCTGGCCGAAGCGGGGGTCGCTCGCCAGATCCTCGGCGCCCAGGACCTCGAGGAGGCGCAGCCAGTTCGTCTGGTTCGCCGCCCCGATGGTGATCCAGCCGTCGGCGGTCTCGAAGGCCTCGTAGGGGGCGTTTAGCGGGTGGGCCGAGCCCATCGGCCCCGGCGGCAGCCCGGTCGCCATGCTGATCGCCGATTGCCAGTAGGTCAGGGTGATGCCGGCCTCGAACAGGGAGGTGTCGACCACCTGCCCCTCGCCGGTCTTCAGCCGGTGCGTGTAGGCGGCGAGCACCCCCATGGCCGCCAGGATGCCGGCCGTGATGTCGGTGACGGGGGGGCCGCACTTCATCGGCGGCCGGCCCGGCCCCTCGCCGGTGACGCTCATGAGCCCGCTCATGCCCTGCGCCACGAGGTCGAACCCGGCCCGGTCCGCGTAGGGGCCGGAGCGGCCGAAGCCCGAGAGCGAGGCGTAGATCAGGCCCGGGAACTCGGCCTTGAGGCTGTCGTAGCCGAGGCCGAGGCGCTCCATCGTGCCGGCCCGGTAGTTCTCGATCAGGATGTCGGCCCCGCCGAGGAGGCGGCGCAGGACCGCCTTGCCCTCGGGCGCCTTGAGATCGAGGGCGATGCCCTCTTTGCCGCGGTTCATCATCAGGTAGGCGGCGCTCTCGCCCTCGAGCGCCGGGGGGACCGAGCGGCGGGTGTCGTCGCCGCCGTCGATCTTCTCCACCTTGATGACCTCGGCGCCCATGTCGCCGAGCATCAGCCCGCAGACCGGGCCCGCCATGATGTGGGCGAGCTCGATGACCCGCACGCCCGCCAGGGGGCCGCCGCGCTTCTGAGCGTTGTCCCGCATCGGCCGGGCCCTCAGCGGGTCGCCGCCGCCGCCCCGGGCAGGGGCGGCATCACCTCGCCGCCCTCCTCCAGGAAGGGGTGCTCGGGATGCATGGTGAAGGCGAGCCCGGCGCCCAGGAGGCAGAGGCCGATCGAGCCCGCGAAGGGCAGCGTCCAGTCGCCCGTCATGTCGACCACGAGGCCGAACACGATCGGCGACACGATCGCGGCCACCGCCGAGCCCGTGTTCATCAGGCCGCTCGCCGTGCCGGCATATTTCGGCGCGATGTCCATCGGCACCGACCAGATCGGGCCGATCACGAGCTCCGCGAAGAAGAAGCCGGAGGACAGGAGCAGCGCCACCGCGGTGAGGTCGTGGGTGAAGAACACGCCCGTGAGGCTCGCGGCCGCGCCGAGGAAGCCCACCACGATGACGGAGAGCCGGGCGAGCTTGATGCTGCCGGTGCGCTTGAGGATGCCGTCGCTGAGGACGCCGCCCAGGGTGTCGCCGATGACGCCCGCGAAGAACACGCCCGAGGCGAACAGCGCCGAGTTCTTCAAATCGAGGCCGTAGCTCTGCTTGAAGAAGGTCGGCAGCCAGCCGAGGAACAGCCACAGGGTCCAGCCGTAGCAGAAATAGGTCACCGTCACGGGCAGGATGCGCTTCGTCAGGCGGCCCCACGGCACGGATTGCTTGGCGCCGACCTTGCGGGGCGGGGGCAGCACGTCGAGCTCGGCCTGGGTGATGCGCTTGTGGTCGGACGGATCGTCCCGGAAATAGAGGTACCAGACCACCACCCAGATGAAGCTCAGGGCTCCGAGCACGACGAAGCTGTAGCGCCAGCCCACATGGTAGATCAGGAAGGCGACGATCGGCGGCGCGACGGCGTTGCCGAGGCGCGCGAAGGCGTGGGTGATGCCCTGCGCGAAGCCGCGCTTGCCCGGCTCCGTCCAGTTCTGCATGGCGCGGGTCGCGGTCGGGAAGGTGGCGCCCTCGCCGAAGCCCAGGAGGACGCGGGCCAGGAACAGGCTGACGAGGCCGCCGACGAGGCCGGTCAGGATGGTCGCCGCCGCCCAGATCATGCCGCAGACGAGGAGCGTGCGGCGCGCCCCGAACCGGTCGCCGACCGAGCCGCCGATGACCTGGAAGATCGCGTACGGGTAGGCGAAGGCCGAGAGGATCAGGCCGAACTGCGTGTTCGAGAGGCCGAGATCCTGGCTGATCACCGAGCCCGCCGTCGCGATGTTCACCCGGTCCAGATAGGTAATGAAGTACATCAGGCAGAGCAGGAACAGCACGCTGTTCGTCGCGCTCAGGCGCTTCATCATGAGCCTTCCCTTTCGTTTCCAACCATCACGCCGGTTTGTCCCGGCTTATCGCGCCTCGGCCGCTCCCGTTCGGGATGCTCGCCGGGCGAGGGCGGCGCCGTCACGGCCGGCCGCCTCTCGTATATTGAATTCATTATCTGGACATCGAAGGCGATTGCAACCGAAGGACGCGTGTTTTCAGGCTTTCGGCCCCTGCGCAATCCCCCGCCGATGCATGGGGTCAGCGCTTGGAGACGGGGGCGCGGTGCACGCCACGGCGCTCCGCAGGTGCAGTTCGGATCGTCCCGCAGCACGGATGTTGCGGGCGCCCCTGCGGACGGAGGCTGTCGGCGCTGGGGATAGGCGAATGCAGGTGATTGATCGCGAGAAAACACTCACTAAGTTGTCTTTGCAAACCTAGAGTTTGCAATCGAGCGTAGGGGGGCACGATGGGCACCTGTAAGGACACCAACGGCGACACATGGGAGATCTATAAGAATCGTGACGGCTGGCGCTGGCGCCGGACAGCCTCCAATAGCCGGATCGTCGGCGCGTCGACGGAACCCTACGAGGGCAAGACGCACTGCATCGAGAACGCGCGCCGGAACGGCATGGGCTGCAACCCGATCTGACGCCCGAGGCGCTGGCGCGTCCGCGCCTCAGCCCGGGGGCGGCGCGTAGAGGCCGGCGAGCAGGGGATAGACGTAGTTCGCCTGCGCGCCGGCCGCGTCGATGTCCTTGGACCAGCGGTCGAGCTCCGAGGCGGCGTCGATCGTGCTGTTGACCACCTGCGCGGCGATGGAGGGATCGCAGGGGCGGATCGAGCCGTCCGCGATGCCGTCGGCGATCGGGAACGCGACGCGCTCCCAGAGCTGGTGCATCGTGCGGGTCACGTCCGCCCGCAGCCCGTCCGGCAAGGCGCCGACCGCGATCCAGCGCAGGAGCGGGCCGGCCTCGGAGAGCTGGTGGGCCACCAGGGTGGCGGTGGCGGCCCCCAGCCGCTCCCAGCCGGTGCCGCCGGCGGCCTCGGCGGCATCCTGGGTGCGCCGGATCCGCTCGAAGGTGCGGGCGAAGCAATTGGCGACGAGGTCGTCCTTGTTGTCGTTGTGGTGGTAGAACGAGCCCTTGGTGACGCGCAGATGCGCCGAGATCTTCTCGACCGAGGCGCCGCGATAGCCCTGCTCGTTGATCAGGATGGTGGCGGCGCGCAGGAACGCGTCCGTCGGCGCCCATTCGGAGGCCGGCAGGGCGAGGTCGAGCCGCGGCGGCCAGGCGCTGCCGGGGGCCGCGAGCCCGTTGAGGACGAGGTCGGCCACGCGGGCGCCGACGCGGGGGTAATCGGCCGGCTCGTAGCGGTCGATCCAGACCCGCATGGTCTGCACCACGGAGACCAGGAGATGCGTGCGGGTGTTGCGCGCGTTCCGGTCGAGGCCCGCGACCGCATCCGCCTCCAGGCAGAGCGCGCGCATGCGGCGGAAGAAGGCGTTGTAGGCCGAGAACACCGTCTCGGCCTGCGGGCTCGGCAGGGCCCGCACGTCGTGGAAGCGGATCAGGGCCGGGCGCTCCCCCGTCGCCATGGCGGCGAGCCCGCGGCAATAGCGGTCGAGGAACAGGCGCAGGCGCGCCTCCGGATCGGGCGCCGCCTCGGCCTCGGCGATCAGCGCGTCGAGCCACGCGATCTTGGCCAGGAAACAGGCCGCCGCGAGGTCCTCCTTGCGGCGGTAGTAATAGGTGATCGAGTTCGTCATCAATCCGACGCTGCCCGAGACGTCGGCGAGCGAGGTGCCGCGGATGCCCCGCTCGTTGAAGCGCTTGGCGGCGGCGTCGAGGATCGCTCCGCGCTTCTGCTCGAAGCGCTTGGTCTGGCGCGGGGCCGGGCTGCTCGGATCGGACATGGGGCGGATTGAGCATGGGCGCGGCGGGCTGACAAGCGCGGCTGACAAGGGCGGCTGGCAAGGGCGCCGGCCGCGCGTGCCCGCGGGTCATGCATCGCGCGCGGGGACCCAGGCCCCCGCGCGGCTCACGTCCGGGCGCTCAGACCGGGGCGGGCTCGAGCCGGCCCTGCGGGGCGAGCGCGCTGGCCGCGGGATCGAGAACCTTGCCCCGGGGGCCGACCCAAGTGCCGACCCATTTGCGCTGCCAGACGAAGAGGCAGCCGAGCACCAATGCGGCGATGACCGCGTAGGCGACGAAGCCGACCGCGAAGGAGCCCGTATACTGCTTCGAGAGGCCCATCACGTTCGGCAGGATGGCGCCGCCGAGCGCCCCGACCTCGCCGATCATCGAGCCGGCCACCGCCGTGTTGGAGGGCCAGCGCAGGGGCACGAGCTGGAACAGGGCCCCGTTGCCGGCCCCGAGGGCTGCGAAGCAGAGCATGAACAGGATCGTGGTGAGCGCGAGGGAGGGCGCCGCCGTCAGGAGCAGGAAGGAGCCGATCGCGGCGAGCAGTACCACCGACAGGACCAGGATGCCGCCGACCCGGTCGGCGAAGTAGCCGCCGAGGATGCGGATGCCCGAGCCCATGATGGCCGCCAGCATGGTGAGGCGCCCGGCCTCGACCTTGGTGACGGCGAATTGCTCGTAGAAGAAGGTCGGCAGGAAGTTCGACAGGCCGATGAAGCCCCCGAAAGTGATGATGTAGACGAGGCTGAAGGCCCAGCCGTCCTTCTCGAACAGGCAGGCGACGTGCTGCTTGAAGGATTGGTGCTCGCGGTCCGGCGGCTCCTTGGCGAAGACGATCATCACCACGAGGGGGATCAGCATCACGATCCCGGCAAACCCGTAGACCGCCTGCCAGCCATAGGCCTGGGCGAGCGGGGGCGCGAACAGGACGGCCAGCACCGTGCCGGAATTGCCGGCACCCGCGATGCCCATGGCGAGGCCCTTGTGCTCGGGCGGAAACCAGCCGGAGCCGAGCGACAGGGCGACGCCGAAGGAGGCGCCCGCGATGCCGAGCAGCACGCCCATGGCGAGCACGTCGTTGAACGAGTGCACCAGGAAGAACCCGAAGGCCATCGCGGCGATGATGAGGCTCATCTCGGTGATCGCCGCGTTCTTGCGGCCGATATACTGGGCGAGGACGCCGAGGGGGAAGCGCATGATCGCGCCGGCCAGGATCGGCAGCGAGATCATGAAGCCGGTCTGGGCCGGGGTGAGCCCGTAGGTCTCGGTGATGAACGGGCCCATCGCGCCGTTCAGGACCCAGATCGCGAAGCAGAAATCGAAGTACAGGAAGGCGGAGAACAGGGTCGGGGGGTGCCCCGACTTCATCACGGTCTTGAAACTGGCCATGGGGGTGCTCGTCTCGTGCGCGGCCGGCCTCTCGGCGACCGCTCGTTCCGGGGGTCCGGACTCACACCGTCCGCATGCGGAGCGCCGTTGCCCCGCGCGCCGCCCAGGGGCGACGCCTTGTGCCTTGCAGCAAGCGTGCCAGCCTTCGCGCGGCTTCGCTCGCCCTGCGGGCCGGGGTCGCCCTCGGGACCGGGGGGCGACCGGGCCAGGCGGATCAGAATGGCGGATGCCGCGCCGGGCCGCGACCCGGCCCTTGCTGCAGCGCAAGGCACGATTGCCCAGGAATCAGGCGATGCGGTGAGATCGCCGCGCAACGCGGCGGGTGCCGTCCCCGGCTCGGAGCCTCGCGGCTCAGCGGCAGGTCGAGACAGTCTTGACCACCCAGCCCTCGCCCGATTGCCAGAGCTTGCGCCGGAAGCGGGTGCAGTTCGGGGCCTGGGCCTCGCCGGAGGTCCAGGCGACCCCGGGCGGCGCGGCGCCCGCCTGGGCCCCGGCCGGCTCGGTCTCGGAGGCCGCCGGCGTGGCCCGGCGCGCCTCGGCGGGAATCGCCAGCAGGCAGAACGCCGCGGACGCGAGTCCGAGCGCGCGGAAGGGCCGAGACAGGAGAACCGGCACGGTAAAAATCCGAGAATCGAGGGGGCGCAGCCCCGGCGATATGCGCCCGGTCCCAGCATTCGGCAATCGGCGGAACGCGGTTTTCCCACGATCTCCCCCGGAATGGTGAAGAGGCGCCCGGCGAAAGCTGAGGCACCGGGCCCCGGCCGCGTTGACACTTCGTCGACCATCTTTCGAAGGCGGGGCCGCGCGTGATCCTGCGACCCCGCTATGCAGATCCCGAGACGTGACGCGGAGCCCTCAACTTTGCTAGGAGCGTGTTCAACGCGAGCTTGGCCGCCCCTGGGCGGTCCGGCCGAAGATCAAGCCCCGGCCTGTTCCATCCGATGACTGGCAGGGCTCGAAGGGACGTCTCGAAACCCATGTCCAGCTCGAATCCCATCTCCAGACTGACGCGCCGCACGGTCCTCACCGGCTCGATGACCGGCCTCGCGCTCCTCAGATCCACGCTCTCCGGCCTCGCGCAGCAGGGCGGGCCGCTCCCGCCCGACGCGATCGACGGGTTCGGCGGCTACGACGACGACCGGCTCTACCGCGACGAGAACGGCGCCCTCTATCGCCGCCGGGGCGGGCAGTACGTCCCGTATTCGGGCCGCGAATCCTACGGGCGCCCGGTGCCCGGCACCGAGACCGAGCCGCCGCGCCGGCGCGCCCTCGACGAGACCCTGCCCCCGGACAGCCAGCCGGGCCGGCCGGCGCAGCGCCCGGTGGTCGAGCGGCCCGTCGATGACGGCCCGATCGACTACGCCCGCGCCTATGCGGCGGTCACCGACGATCCCTTCCCGGTCCAGGCGTTCAACTGGAAGAAGGCCAACCCGGTCTTCCTGCGCCAGGAGGTGTCCTATCCGGGCCGTCACGAGCCCGGCACGATCGTGATCGATCCGCGCGCCCACCACCTCTTCCTGGTGCAGCCGGGCGGCCGGGCCCGCCGCTACGGCGTCGGCGTCGGCAAGCAGGGCTTCTCCTGGTCGGGCATCTCGACCATCAACTCGAAGCAGGCCTGGCCGGACTGGTATCCGCCCAAAGAGATGATCGCCCGCACCCCGAAGCTCGCCCGCGAGGTGACCAAGCTCCAGAGCGGCGTCGGCGTCGAGGGCGGCACCCGCAACCCGCTCGGCGCCCGCGCGCTCTACCTGTGGCAGGACAACAAGGACACGCTCTACCGCATCCACGGGACGCTGGAGCCGACCTCGATCGGCCACAGCGTCTCGTCGGGCTGCATCCGGATGATCAACCAGGACGTGATCGACCTCTACGGCCGCGTCGCGGTCGGCACCAAGGTTGTCGTGCTGAGCTGAGCCTCGGGCGCCGCGGCACCGAGGCCGCGGCGCGTCCGGACCCGGCGGCGGTAGAAGCGCTCGCGGCGCCGCTCCAGATGCCCGCTCGCCTCGCGCACGCGCAGCAGGTCCTTGCGCGCCACGAGCCCGACGAGGCGCCGGCTCCCGGGCTCGACCACCGGGACGCGCCCGTGGTCGCCCGTGACCATCAGGTCGGCGAGGTGGCCCACGGTGTCGTCCGGATGCACGAGCGGCAGGGCCGCGTCGGAGACGAGCTCCGCGAGGCTTCCGGCGATCGCGCCGCCCGCCCGCTGCCAGCCCATCAGATCCCGCAGCGTGACGAGGCCCACCGGCACGCGATCCTGGTCCACGACCGGATAGGCCCGGTGGCGCGGGGCATTGGTCGAGAAGAAGCGCAGAGCCTCCTCCACCGGCATCTCCGCCCGCAGGGTCTCGACCTCCCGGACCATGATGGCCGAGACCCGGGTCAGCTCGAACGGGTCGATCGCGTATTCGCGGGTGATGTGGACACCCCGCCGGGCGATCTTCTCGGTCAGGATCGAGCGCTTGAGGAGGAGCACCGTCACGGCGTAGGCCGCGGTCGTCGCCGCGACGAGGGGGGCGAGGGCGTGGATGTCGCCGGTCAGCTCCACCGCGAAGAGGGCGCCGGTGAGCGGCGCCCGCATGGTGCCGCCCATCATCGCCGCCATGCCGATCAAGGCCCAGAAGCCCGGCGTGCCCGGAAGCACGGCGCCCTCGACATAGCCGAGCGTGCCGCCGAGGATCAGGAGCGGCGCCAGCACGCCGCCCGAGGTACCGGAGGCCAGCGCCACGAGCCAGATCGCGGCCTTCACGATCAGGATCGCGGCGGCCGCGCCGAGGACGAGGTGCCCGTTCAGGAGATCGCCGATCACGTCGTAGCCGACGCCGAGCGCCCGCGGCTCGATCAGGCCGCCGAGGCCCACGACGAGGCCGCCCAGCGCCGGCCACCACATCCAGTGGAGGGGCAGCCGCTCGAACGCGTCCTCGGCCCGATAGAGCAGCATCGTCAGGAGGCCCGATTGCAGGCCCGCCACGATGCCGACCAGGATCGCGAGCCCGAAGAGCTGCGGCGACAGGGACAGGTTCGCCGCGAAGGGGAAGAGCGGGCCGGCCTCGAACAGGAAGGGCCGCCACGCGGTGGCGAGGGTGCAGGCCACCGCGACCGGAATGAAGCTGCGCGGCTTCCACTCGAAGAGCAGCAACTCGACCGCCAGGAGAACGGCGGCCACCGGCGTCCCGAAGATCGCCGTCATGCCGGCGGCCGCGCCCGCGACGAGGAGCGTCTTCCGCTCCGCCGCGCTGAGATGGAAGAACTGCGCGAAGAGCGAGCCGATGGCGCCCCCCGTCATGATGATCGGCCCCTCGGCGCCGAACGGGCCGCCGGTGCCGATCGAGATCGCGGAGGAGACGGGCTTGAGCACCGCGACCTTCGGGGACATGCGGCTGCGCCCGATCAGGATCGCCTCGATCGCCTCCGGAATGCCGTGGCCGCGGATCTTCTCCGAGCCGAAGCGCGCCATCAGGCCGATGGCGAGGCCGCCGAGCACCGGGGCTGCCACCATCCAGGGTGAGCGCGCGACGCTCGCGAAATCGACCGGCTGCGTGCCGAGGCGGCCGAGCCAGACGAGATTCGACACGAGGGCGATGAGCTTCACGAGCCCGTAGGCCGCGAGCGCACCCCCGGACCCGATCACCACCGCCATGGCGGCGAGGATCAGGACGCGCCGGTCGGCCGTGAAGTCGCCGAGCGCCCCGCGCGGCGAGGCCGCCCCGCGATCCGCCCCCGTTCCCATCGTCATGTCGTTCCTCTGCTCCCGTTCGTCGCCCAGGCTTCATCGCGGAACGCGGCGCCTCAGACGCCGGATTTATATCGTATTACGATACAATCAAGGGCGGGGCGTTTCGGTGATACGAGGGCCGTGGACGCGGCTCGACGCAGCGGAGCCGCCGCCCCCGGCGGGGCGTTGCGACAGGACCCGGCCGCGACCGGGATGTCAGGCAGGAGGGGTCCCACGATGGCCGCGAGCCAGGACGAGGCGCTGACGCAGGCCGATTACGCGGCGCTCGCGGCCTTCCGCCAGGCGCTGCGGCGCTTCCTCGCCTTCAGCAAGGCGGCGGCGCAGCAGGCCGGCCTGCCGCCGCAGCAGCACCAGGCGCTGCTGGCGATCAAGGGCGCGGAGCCGCCCGTCAGCGTCGGGCAGTTGGCCGAGAGCCTGCTCATCGCCCCCCATACGGCGGCCGAGCTGGCGGACCGTCTCGCCGCGGCGGACCTCGTCACCCGCGCGCCCTCGGCCGTCGACCGCCGCCGGCTCGAACTGGCGCTCACCGGAAAGGCGGAGGCGGTGCTGCGGGGCCTCAGCGCGGCCCACCGCACCGAGCTGCGCGCGGTCGGGCCGCTCCTGCGCGAGCTTCTGGGCACGATCGAGAGCGGGGATCCCGGCGCGTCGCGCGCTCAAGGCGCGCCGCAAGCGCAGGATGCGCCACAAGTGCAGGATGTATCTTGAGCGGGCGGCGCGCGGCGATCAATCCCCGGTATGCTCGGCGACGTAGCGGCCGAGCGCGCTCGCGGCGTTGAGCATGTGGGCGCGCATGCGCCGGGCCGCCGCCTCGCCGTCCCCCTCCGCGATGGCGGCCAGGATCTCCCCGTGCTCGGCGCGGGAGCGGCGGATGCGCTCGCCCTGGCGCAGCTGCGTGCGGCGGAAGGCCGAGAGGCGGGTGCGGATCGCGAGCGCCTGCTCGGCCATGAAGCCGTTATGGGTCGCCCGGTACAGGGCCTCGTGGAAACTGCGGTTGAGGGCGTCGTAGGCGTCGAAATCACCCGCCTGGACGAGGCTGCCCGAGCGCTCGTGCAGGTCCAGGAGCGCGCTGCGCTCCAGCGGGGTCATCCGGTAGGTGGCGAGGCGCACGCACATGGCCTCGACCTCGGCGGTGGTCTCGAACATGTCCATGATGCGCTCGGGCGTCATCCGGGTGACGACGACGCCGCGCCGGGGGCGCACCTCCACGAGGCCGCTGAAGGCGAGCTGGCGCAGGGCCTCGCGGACGGGGGTGCGCGAGGCGCCGAAGCGGTCGGCGAGCTCCTGCTCGTCGAGGGCGATGCCGGCCGCGAGCGTGCCGGCCGCGATCTCGTCCGTCAGCGCGTTGCGGATCTGGTCCGAGAGGAGGCCGCGCCCCTCGACAATCCCATCCATGGTGTCCCCCCGACATCCCGCGCCGCCGTCCCGCCGGGGGAGCCGCGGCGCGCAGGCCCGCCTCCCCGTCAGAGAACGTGCGGCGGGGCTCACCTCATCCCACCAGGGCCCGCACGATCAGGAAGAACAGCGACGGGCCGACCAGGCAGCCGATGCCGGTGTGGAAGGTCGCCGTCAATGCGCCGTAGGGCACGAGCTTGGGGTCGGTGGCGGCGAGCCCGCCCGCGACGCCGCTCACCGTCCCCATCAGGCCGCCGAAGGCCATGGCCGAGCGCGGGTTGTCGAGGCCGATCAGCCGCGCCACCAGGGGCGTGCCCACCATCACCATCACGGCCTTGGTCACCCCGGTGGCGATCGACAGGGCCATGACGGTGGAATCGGCCCCCAGGGCCGCCCCCGTCACGGGGCCGACGATGTAGGTGACGGCGCCCGCCCCGATTGTCGTGATCGAGACCGCGTCGTGGTAGCCGAAGGCCATCGCGGTCAGCGCCCCGACGATGAAGGGCAGCACGGTGCCGAGCGCCAGCGCCACCACGCCGAGGATGCCGGCCCGGCGCGCCTCGATCACGTCCACCTCGAAGGCGGTGGCCACGATGGCGAAGTCCCGCAGCATGGCGCCGCCCATCAGGCCGATTCCGGCGAGCGCCGGAATGTCGGCGACGCCCTTCTGCCCGCCCGTGACGCGCCCGCCCACATAGGCGAGGACGAGCCCGAGCACGATGGCGATGGCGGAGCCGTGGACGCGCCCGCGGGTCAGGCGCTTTCCGACGAAGTTCGAGATCAGCATCAGCGCGCCGACCGCCGCGAAGGCGGTGACGAGGCTCTGCTCGACGAAGACGTGCTCGATCATGTGCAGCATCGCGCTCACCTCCGGTCCGTCGCGAGGGCGGGCGTGGTGGCGGTGATGGGCCGCACCGGCTCGCCGTCGGTGTCTCCGCCGATGACCGAGCCGCCATGCTCGACCTCGGGGCTCGTCGCATCGCTGCGCCGGCCGATCCGGCCGAGGAGGGCCACGAAGGCGAAGCAGATCAGCAGCGAGCCGGTGGCCGCGATGATGACGATCGGGCCGCCGCTCACCGCCGCCACCACGTTCTGCTGGGCCGCCATCGCGACCACGATGGGGATGTACATCGTCGCCCAGAACTCGACGCCGAGCTTGGTGCCGTGGCCGAGCCGGCCGGTCCGGAGCATCCAGACGCGGGCGGCGATCAGCAGGATCATGGCGAGGCCGACGCCGCCGACATTGGCCTTCACGCCGAGGGCGACCCCGAGGAGATCGCCGAGATAGACCCCGACCAGGGTGCAGAGGGCGAGGAGCGCGACGCCGAAGATGGTCATCGTCCGCCCCCGATGCGCGGGTTTGCGGCGAGAACCCATACGGCTCCGGCGCGCGTTGTGTATGCGTACGGCATGAGGCGCTTCCTTCCTGTATCCCTTGATTCGTTTTTATTGGCTTTGAGTATACTTGGTGTTGACTTTTCGGCAAGCCGATATACAACTTCGTGAAGAAGCGCACATTCCGTATGCGGCGGGGGCTCTCGAGAGCCGTCCCGCATATGCGGAGCCCAACCAGGGAGCGGATCGGATGACCGGCTGGCGTCAGGAGCGGGCAGCCCGCGACGCGCGGATCGAGGCGGGGCGGGCGCACGCGGCCGGCAAGGTCGTGGCGGCCTCCGCCGTGGTCGACCTCCTGGAGGCGGTCCTGCGCCCCGGCGACCGGGTCTGCCTCGAGGGCGACAACCAGAAACAGGCCGATTGCCTCGCCAGGGGCCTGAGCCAGTGCGATCCGGCCCGCGTGCACGACCTGCACATGGTCCAGTCCGGCATCGTGCTGCCCGAGCATCTCGACATCTTCGAGCAGGGCATCGCGAAGCGGCTCGACTACTCGTATTCGGGACCGCAGGGCGCCCGCATCGCCCGGATGCTCTATGGCGGCCAGATCGAGCTCGGGGCGGTGCACACCTACCTGGAGCTGTTCGCCCGCTACTTCGTCGACCTGACGCCGAACGTGGCGCTGATCGCGGGCGTCTCGGCGGACCGGGAGGGCAACCTCTATACGGGGCCGAACACCGAGGACACGCCGACCGTCGTCGAGGCCACCGCCTTCAAGAACGGCGTCGTGGTGGCGCAGGTCAACGAGATCGTCGAGCGCGTCCCCCGGGTCGACATCCCGGGCGACCGGATCGACTTCGTGGTCGAGGCCGACAAGCCCTTCTACGTGGAGCCGCTCTTCACCCGCGACCCGGCCGCCATGACGGAGACGCAGATCCTGATGGCCATGATGGCGATCAAGGGGATCTATGCCGAGTACGGCATCCGCCGCCTCAACCACGGCATCGGCTTCGGCACGGCCGCGATCGAGTTGCTGCTGCCGACCTATGCCGAGCGGCTCGGGCTGAAGGGCAAGATCGCCACCCACTGGGCGCTCAACCCGCACCCGACCCTGATCCCGGCGATCGAGTCGGGCTGGGTGCAGCAGGTCCATTGCTTCGGCTCGGAAGTCGGCATGGACCGCTACATCCGCGAGCGGCCGGACGTGTTCTTCACCGGCGCGGACGGGTCGCTCCGCTCGAACCGGGCCTTCTGCCAGACGGCCGGGCTCTACGCCTGCGACCTCTTCATCGGCTCGACGCTGCAGATCGACCTGATGGGCCATTCCTCGACCGTCACCCAGGCGCGGGTGGCGGGCTTCGGCGGCGCGCCCAACATGGGCTCGGACCCGCACGGGCGCCGCCACCCCTCCGACACCTGGATGAAGGCGGGCCGCGAGGCGCAGATCACCGGCGATCCGGCCCTGATGCGCGGGCGCAAGCTCGTGGTGCAGATCGTCGAGACCTTCGGGGAGAAGCTGGTCCCGGCCTTCGTGGAGAAGCTCGACGCCCTCGAACTCGCCAAGACGCTCAAGCTCGAACTCGCCCCCGTGATGGTCTACGCCGACGACGTCACCCACATCGTCACGGAGGAGGGCATCGCGAACCTCCTCCTCTGCCGCAGCGCCGACGAGCGCGAGCAGGCGATCCGCGGCGTGGCGGGCTACACCGAGGTCGGGCGCGGGCGCGACCGCGCCATGGTGGAGCGGCTGCGCGCGCGGGGCATCGTGCGCCGCCCGGAGGATCTCGGCATCGAGCCCCTCGACGCCGACCGCTCGCTGCTCGCGGCGCGGTCGATCAAGGACCTCGTGCACTGGTCGGGCGGCCTCTACGAGCCGCCGGCGAAGTTCCGCAACTGGTGAGGATCGCGGGCGATGCCGCTCACCGCCGAAACGCGGCGCGTCCGCCCCGGCGCGCATCCGCTCTCCCGCACGGGCGCGCACGTCTTCCGCACGGGCGCGCATGTCTCCCACACGGGGCGCACGCCTCCCGCAGGGAGGCGCATGATGGTGTCCCGGCGCGGACCGGAACCCAGGAGTCCTGAGCTATGGAAAAGCTGACCTTCCGGCACACCACCAAGGCGCCGCTCGCCGGCGCGAAGGCCCAGGCGATCACCGGTGTGGTGGCCTCCGGCAACCTCGAAGTGCTGCTCGAGCGCACGCTCGCGCCCGATGCCTGCACGGTCGAGATCGAGACGCCGATCAACGGCTACGGCGACGTCTGGGAGGCGGTGGTGGCGGATTTCGTGGCGCGTGCCCAGCCCGGCGGGATCCGCATCACGGTCAATGACGGGGGGGCCCGCCCCGACACCGTGTCCCTGCGCCTCCTGCAGGGCGCCCGGCTGATGGAGGTCTGACGTGAGCGACCGGATGACCGACCCCGGCGCGGCGAGCTGGTACGAGGCGAGCGCCCGCGCCCGCCTCGACGGGCTTCTCGATGCCGGGACTTTCCGCGAGTTCATCGGCCCCGAGCAGCGCCGGATGAGCCCGCACCTGCCCCTGTTCGACCTGCCGCGCGCCTTCGACGACGGGATGATCGTGGGCGCCGGCCGGCTCGACGGGCAGGCCGTGCTCGTGGCCGCGCAGGAGGGCCGCTTCATGGGCGGCGCCTTCGGCGAGGTGCACGGCGCCAAGCTCGTGGGGCTCTTGCGCGCGGCCCTGGCCCGCAAGCCCGCCGCCGTCCTGATCCTGTTCGACACCGGCGGCGTGCGCCTGCAGGAGGCCAATGCCGGCGAGACCGCCATCGCCGAGGTGATGCGGGCGATCGCGCAGGTGCGCGCGGCGGGCGTGCCGGTGATCGGCCTGATCGGCGGGCGCGCCGGCTGCTACGGCGGCGGCGGCCTCATCGCCGGCACCTGCTCGCGGCTCGCGGTGTCGGAGGGCGGGCGCATCAGCGTCTCGGGCCCGGAGGTGATCGAGACCAACAAGGGCGCGGAGGAATTCGATTCGCGCGACCGGGCCCTCGTCTGGCGCACCATGGGGGGCAAGCACCGCCGCCTCACGGGCGGGGCGGACGCCTTCGTGGACGACACGGTGGCGGCCTTCCGGGCGGCGGCGCTCCGGTTGATCGGGACCGCGCCGGCCTTCGACCTCGCGACGCTCGAGGCCGAGCAGGCCCGCCTGGAAACCCGGATCGCGCGCTTCGGCGATTGCCGCGACGGCACGGAGATCTGGGCGAGGCTCGGGGCCAACGACCCGGCCGCGATCCCGGCCATGACCACGGCGGAGTTCGACGCCCTGCTGACCCAACTCGGGGAGACCACCCATGACGCTCGCTGAGATCCTGGCCTCGCTCTTCCCCGACGGCCACGCGGTCTCGGTGGCGGACGGGCTCGTGAGCGGCGACGGCCCGTTCGGGACCGGCCGCCTCGCGGTGATCGGCATCGACGCCAACACGCCCCTCGGGGTCGAGGGGGCGGCCCGGCTCAGCCGTCACGTCCTCGACGTGCTGCGCCGGGGCGGCGGCACGCCGATCCTCGTGGCCATCGATTCCGACAGCCAGCGCATGAGCCGGCGCGACGAGCTCCTCGGCCTCAACGAGTACCTGGCCCATCTCGCCAAGGCGCTGCTGCTGGCCGATGCCAGCGGGCACCCGACGGTGGGCCTCGTCTACGGCCACACGGCGGCCGGCGCCTTCATCGCCACCGCGCTCGCCACCCGGGTCCTCGTGGGGCTCCCCGGCGCGCATCCGAGCGTGATGGACCTGCCCTCGGTCGCCCGGGTCACCAAGCTGCCCCTCGAGCGGCTCGAAGCCATGGCCAAGGACACGCCGGTCTTCGCGCCCGGCCTCGACAACATGGTGCAGACCGGCGCCGTGCAGGCCGTGCTCGACCCAGGGCAACCGCTCGGCCCCCAGATCACGGCCCTGATCGACGCGATGCCGGAGAGCGACACCCGCGACGCCCTCGGGCGGTCGCGGGCCGGCCGCCCGGTGGCGCAGGAGATCGCCGCGCAGGTGGTGCGGGACGCAAGCCTTGCCTGACCCGCTCCGGCCCGAGCCCCGCCGGCGCCACGACCTGCTCGACCTGGAGCCGGACGCCTGGGCCGCCGCGCTCGCGGCGCGGCCCGACCTCGCGGGGGTGCCGCGCGTGGCGGATTGGGCCCAGCGGGGCTGGCCGGTGATCCTGCGCCGGCGCAACCCGGGCGAGGCGGCCGGCGCCGTTCCGGTCGGCCTGCCCCTGCCGCCCGCGGAGGGCAAGCGCCGCATCGGCCTCGGCCTGCCCGCCGCGGCGGTGCGGCCGCGCCCGCCCGTCGCCCTGGCGCAGGCCAGCGGGACGGCACCGGAAGCCTGGCGCCCGACGCTCGCGGCCCTCGACGCCCTCGGGCGCCGCCACGGCGTCGCGCCGCGCGTGTTCGGCGGCCTGCTCTGGCAGCACCTCACCGGCCTCGCCTATCTCTCCGACACCTCCGACCTCGACCTGCTCTGGCCCGTCGCCGGCGCGATCGACCGCCGCCTGCTCGATGCCCTCGCGGCGATCGAGCAGGCGGCGCCGATGCGCCTCGACGGCGAGATCGTCCTGCCGGACGGGCGGGGGGTGAACTGGCGCGAATTGCACGCCGCCTCCCCGGACGACACGGTGCTGACCAAGCACCGCGACGGCCTCGCCCTCTGCGCGGCCCGCGCGCTGGGCTACGCCGGAGAGGCCGCATGAGTGCGACGGCCCCGGCCCGGCCGGCCCTCGCGGGCTCCGCGCTCATCGCGCCCGGTTCCATCGAGCCCGGCCAAGCCGATTCCATCGCCCGGCTGGCCGTCTCCTGCCTACGCGGCGAGCTCGAGACCTATCCCAAGCCCGGCCTCGTCTCCCACATCGACAGCGGCAGCCATGCCGACATGGATGCGGGCACCTTCCGGGCCAGCGCCGCTTCCCTCGAACCCTTCTTCGCCGACCTCGCCCAAGCCGGGGCGGCCGGGGTGCCGATGCCGGGGCTCCGCCGTATCGGCCTCACGGCCGAGGCCGCCATGCGGGAGGCGACCGGGGGCGTGAACACCCATCGCGGCGCCATCTTCGGGCTCGGCCTTCTCTGCGCCGCCGCCGGGGCGACGGGGCTGGCGCGGGCGAGCGCGGACCGGAGCGCCGGGGAACCGGCGCGCGCTCGCGCCATCGGCCCCCTCGGCGCCCTGGTCCGGGCCCGCTACGCAACGGGCATCCTCGACGGGCCGGTGCTGCTGCACGCGCCCGGGGCGCGGGCGCGGCGGCGCCACGGGATCGGGGGGGCGCCGGCGGAGGCCGCCGCCGGCTTCCCGACCCTCTACGGGATCGGCCTGCCGGCCTATCGCCGCGGGCGGGCGCTGCGCCCGGAGGATCCGGAAGCCGCGCGGGTCGAGGCCTGCCTCGCCCTGATCGCGCATCTGGAGGACACCAACCTGCTGCACCGGGGCGGCCCGGAGGGCTACGCCTTCGCGCGGATGCAGGCCCGCCGCCTCCTCGCCGAGGGGGGCGTCGCCCGGGCGGATTGGCGGGCGCGGACGGAGCGTCTCCACCGCGCCTTCGTGGCCCGGAACCTCAGCCCGGGCGGCGCGGCGGACCTTCTGGCGATGGTGCTGTTCGTCGCCGCGGTCGAGGGAGGCGCGGCGTGACGCTCGCGGTGCTGCTCTCGGGCCAGGGCGGCCAGCACGCGGGCATGTTCGACCTCACCGCCGATCATCCGGCCGCGCAGACGGTCTTCGCCGAGGCGACGCCGCTCCTCGGCGCGGATCCGCGCGACCTCGTCCGCAGCGGCGGCCCGCGCCTGCACGAGAACCGGACCGGGCAGATCCTCGTCTGCGCGGCGGGCCTCGCGGCCTGGACGATCGTGGCGGCGGCCCGGCCCGCGCGGGTCGTGGTCGCGGGCTACAGCATCGGCGATCTCGCCGCCTGGGGCTGCGCCGGGCGGTTCGCGCCCGGGACGGTCCTGCGCCTCGCCGCCGCCCGGGCCGAGGCGATGGACGCGGCGGCCGCGCCCGGCCACGGGCTCGCGGGCATCCGGGGCCTTCCCGTCGCACGGATCGACGCGATGGCGCGCGCGCGGGGCTGCCACCTCGCGATCCGGAATGCGCAGGACAGCGTCGTGGTGGGGGGCGAGCGCGGGGCCCTCGAGGCCCTCTGCGCCGAGGCGCTGGCGGCCGGGGCCCAGCGCGCGGTCTTGCTGCCCGTGCATACGCCCTCGCACACGCCGCTCATCGCGGCGGCGACAGGGCGGTTTCGCGAGAATCTGGCGGAGGCGCCCGGGCTGCGCCCGCGGGAGGGACCGCGCCTGCTCAGCGGCCTCGACGGCGCGCCGGTCTTCGACGCGGCGGCGGGGCTGGAGAAGCTCGCCCTGCAGATCTCGCGGACGATCGATTGGGCCGCCTGCCTGGAGGCGGCCCGGGAGGACGGCGCGGACGCCGTCCTGGAACTCGGGCCGGGCCATGCGCTGGCCACCATGGCGCGCAGCGCCCTCCCGGACGCGCGGGTCCACGCGATCGAGGATTTCCGCTCGGTCGCGGGGGTGACGGACTGGCTCCGCGGGCGCTGAGCCCTCAGGAATCGAGGGTGTCGTCGTCCTCGTCGATGTCGAGCAGGAAGACGATATCGGCCTCGTCCTCGTCCTCCTGCGTGTCGCTCGAATCCGCGTGGCGCGGGTCGGATTCGAAATCCGCGTCCGCATCGTCCTCGGCCAGCGCGTCCTCGAAGATCTCGACCTCGTCCTCGGTGGCCGGGCGGATCTTCAGCTCGGAGGTGCCGTTCCAGAGCGGACGGCCCTCGGTGGTCATCGCCTGGATGTCCTCCTTGAAGCCGTCGCAGGTGAAGAGGTCGCGCGCGACCTCCTCGGTCCCGTTGATGACCGCCACCGCCGTGCCGTCGATCTCAAGGGTGAACATCGGTCGAAATCCCTCTGCGTTTGTCGCGCTGACCCTGTAGGGGTGAACGCACGGCCCGCCAACCCTCGGGCCGCGCCCGATATCGTCACGCGCTCGTCATCCCCGCATCGTCTGAAACGGCGGAATCCTTGCAGGAGCCCGCGGGCGCGATCACCCCTCACCAACGAAGGACCACAGCCCATGCGGATCAGGCTCGGGTGCGAACTGAGCTATGCCTTCCCCGACCCGACGCCGATGATCGTCATGCTCAACGTGCATCCGTCGCGGGTGCCCGCCCTGGAGGGCGACGACGCGCTCAGGACCGAGCCGCCGGTCCTGGTGGAGACCTACCGCGACAGCTTCGGCAATCTGTGCGGCCGCCTCGTCGCGCCGGCGGGCAACTTCACGATCGGGACCGACGTGGTGATTCGGGACGGCGGGCTGCCGGACCCGGGCGAGCCCGAGGCCGAGCAGCACGCCATCGAGGCCCTGCCGGCCGAGACGCTGCTCTACCTGCTGCCGAGCCGCTACTGCGAATCGGACCTCCTCTCGAACGAGGCGTGGCGGCTCTTCGGGCATCTCACGCCCGGCTGGTCGCGGGTGCAAGCGGTCTGCGACTTCGTACACGCGCACGTGACCTTCGGGTACGCGTTCTCGCACCGGGACCGGACCGCGATGGACGCCTATGCGGGCGGGCGCGGGGTGTGCCGGGACTTCGCCCACCTCGCCGTCGCGTTCTGCCGCGCCCTCAACGTGCCGACGCGCTACTGCACCGGCTATGTCAGCTTCATCGGCGAGCCGGAGCCGCACGCGACGGGCGATTTCGCGGCCTGGATGGAGGTGTTCCTCGGGGGGCGCTGGCACGTCTTCGACCCGCGCAACAACCAGCCGCGGATCGGGCGCGTGATGGTGGCCTTCGGGCGCGACGCCGCCGACGTGCCGCTCACCCACACCTTCGGGCCGAACGCCCTGGTCGGCTTCCGGGTCTGGGCCGACGAAGTCGCGGCGCTCGCGGCGCTTCCCGATGCGCTGCCGGGCGCGGTCGAGCCGCCGCAGACCATGACGACCCGCACGGCCTGAGCCGCGCCCCGGTCCGGGCGGCGCCTCAGGCGCCGCCGCCGCCCCGCGCGATCGCGCGCTTGACCACGCCCTGGACCTCGGGATTCGAGAGGAACAGGTCGTGGTTGATCAGGCCGCCGCCGTAATCGGAGGCATCGGCCACGCGCACGCCGAGGGCCTCCAGGCGCTCCCGGTCGGCGGCGCCGGCCCGGACGATCCCGCCCGCGATGGTGCTCGACAATTCGAGGGCCCGGTCGTTCGTCGAGGAGATCACCGTGATCTTGTGGACGTCGGGCCCGAGGCGCTCGACCCCCTTGGTGAACAGGTCGATGTCGATGTCGGGAGCCGCGAGCACGACCGCGCCGATGCGCGCCATCGCGGCCTCGCCGGCCTCCGCACGCAGCATGCGCAGGGTCTCCAGCGTCAGCAGCGTGCCCATGGAATGGGCTACGATGTTGATGCGCCCGCCGCTCGGCGAATTGGCCAGGGCCTTGAGCAGATCCTCGAAGGCGTCGCGGGACCAGAGCGCGCTCTCGCGGTCATAGCCGTAATCGAAGGTCGCCGCCGCGGAGGGCCAGGTGAACAGGCCCGAGACCCCGCGGAAGCGAATGCCGTCCGAGAGGCGCGCCGCGCTGACAGCCGCCGATTCGAAGCTCTCGCGGTAGCCATGGACGTAGATCAGCACGTCGCGCCCGAGGGCCGCCTGCGCGAAGGCATCCGCCGCCGAGGCGCCGGACTCGACCTTGGGCACCGCCCCGATGGTCCAGTCGCCCGTGACGACGGCCGAGACCTTGCCGAGGAGCGAGCGGTCGGGGGGCGACAGGCGCACCTCGGCGAAGCTCAGGCCGCGGCCGCGCTCGGAGTTGAAATAGGGCGATCTCGGCGGGCTGCCGACGGGCTTGCGGGTCGTGGCGACGAGCAGGACCGGCATCACGTCGAGGGCCGATTGGCGCTCGGGCGTCACCACCGCGCCGGTGACGAGGCCGTCCGCCACGCAGGCCCCGAGGCTCGGCGCGAGGCCCGCCGCCCCCACCAGGGCGCCGAAGCGGACGAAGGCCCGTCGAGTCAGCCGATCTGTCTGGCGCTTCATGATGCTGATGGCCCCGCGCGGATGGCCGGACGCCGATGCGCCCGGTCCGGTCTTCCCTAGCCCCTGGCTCACAATCTTGGCCATGACAGGGCACGGGCCTGACGGGGCCGCATGTGAATTGCGGGCAGGCCCCGGGCTGTTGCGCGGGCGGCACAGGGTTGGCGGCTCACCCCTGGGTTGCTTGCCGCGGGCCCGGGCGGATCGGATAGTCCCGGGATTCAGGCGGCTCCTTTCCGATCGCGACGGCCCGTGGGCAGACGGGCTTGCGGCGAGCTAGCCCGGCGCCGCCGTTCGAGTGGGCAGATCGGAGAGGGGGTGAACGATGTGATCGGATTCCCGATCATCACCATCACGGTGACGAGAAACGCCAGCGCGTGGTCGCTGACCATCACGCTGGCGCTGATCTAGGGATCACGTCATCCGTCGCCTGAACAGGACGCCGCGAGACTGCAACTCTTGCGGCGTCCGCCATCGGCTCAGGCGATGGCTGAAACATAGCCCGAAACCCGGCCTGTTTCAATTTCGCGCCGCCCCTCGACGAACGGCCGCGCTCCCGCCATGAAGGGCGCATGGCCCCTCCTCCCGCCCTCGACCTCGACACGCTCCGCGAACGCCTGCTGGCCGGCAACCGCGCCGCCCTCGCGCGCGCGATCACGCTGGCCGAATCGAAGCGCGCGGATCACCGGGCGGCGGCCCGCGACCTGATCGACGCGGTGCTTCCCCAGACCGGCCGGGCGATCCGGGTCGGCATCACGGGCGTCCCCGGGGTGGGGAAATCCACCACGATCGACGCGCTCGGGGCGAACCTCACAGCGGCCGGCCACAAGGTCGCGGTGCTCGCCGTCGATCCCTCCTCGTCGCGGACCGGCGGCTCGATCCTCGGCGACAAGACCCGCATGGCGCGCCTCGCCGTGGACCCGAACGCCTTCATCCGCCCCTCCCCCTCCTCCGGCACCCTCGGGGGCGTCGCGGCCAAGACCCGCGAGACCATGCTGCTCTGCGAGGCGGCGGGGTTCGACGTGATCCTCGTCGAGACGGTCGGCGTCGGCCAGTCCGAGACGGCGGTGGCCGACCTCACGGACTTCTTCCTCGTCCTGATGCTGCCGGGCGCCGGCGACGAGCTGCAGGGCATCAAGAAGGGCATCCTCGAACTCGCCGACATGATCGCGGTCAACAAGGCCGACGCGGGCGAGGGCGAGCGCCGCGCCAACGCGGCGGCCTCGGAATACCGCGCGGCCCTGCACATCCTGACGCCGCCCTCGGCCACCTGGACGCCGCCCGTGGTGACGATCTCTGGCCTCAACAACACGCGCCTCGACGCGATGTGGCAGAAGGTCGTCGATCACCGCGAGAAGCTGACGGCCACGGGCGAGATCGCCAAGCGCCGCCGCGAGCAGGATGTGAAGTGGATGTGGGCCCTCGTGCACGAGCGCCTGCACCAGCGCCTCGTCGGCTCCGCCGAGGTGCGCCGGGCGACCGCCGAGGCGGAGGCGGCGGTGGCGGGCGGCGCGCATTCCCCGGCCGCGGGCGCGGAGGCCATCGCGACCCTGATCGGCCTGTGAGGAGAGCCGGCCCCCTCCTGATCACCGGGTTCGGCCCTTTCCCGCGGATGCCCGAGAACCCGAGCGCGGCGCTCGCCCGCCGCCTCGGCAGCCTGCCGCGGCTGCGCCTCGCGCTCGGGCAGCGGCCGCGCGTGCTGGTGCTGCGCACCCGCTACGACGCCATTCCGGAGACCTTCGCGCCCGCCCTCGCGGAGGGCCCGTCGGCCGTGCTGATGTTCGGCGTCGCCGGCGGCGCCAAGCGGCTGCGGGTGGAGATGCGGGGCCGCAACCGGGCGAGCCGCCTGTTCCCGGACGCCTCCGGCACCCGGCCCGCGCGCCTGACCCTCGCGGCCGACGGCCCGGCGGAACGGCGCAGCCCGGCGGCGGCGGCGGCGGGCGTCATCCTGCGCCGGCACGGCGTGCCGGCCACCGCCTCGCGGGATGCCGGGCGATATCTCTGCAACGCGAGCTATTACCGGGCGCTCGCGGAGGATTGCCCGGTGCTGTTCCTGCACATCCCGCCCCGAGGGCGGACGCGGCGGCCGCAGCATCAGCGCCTCCGGATCGATCCGCAGCGGGTCCTGTGGGCGCTCGCCGAGATCGCCGCGATGCTGGCGCGGCGGGGCCGCACCGGCCGCTGAGCGAATCCGGCCGGAGAGTCGCGGCGATCCATGCGGGGGTTTACCCTGCCTTGGCGTGGGAGGGGACGTGCCCGTACTCACGCGGGGCTTCTCGGGAAAAACCGCGGCGTGGCGGTGCACAAATGCCTCCTCGGGCGTTTGGTGACCGACGGATACCGGCGGCCGCGCCCCCCGCGCAGCCGCACGGAGACCGAGAGAGGAGACCAACCATGGTTGATACGGATCGCATCGCCGGCACCGCCAAGGAACTCGGCGGCAAGGTTCAGGGCACCGCGGGCGACTTCGTCGGATCGTCGCGCGATTCCGTCGAGGGGCGCTTCCGCGAGGCGCAGGGCAAGGCCCAGGACGCCTACGGCCAGGCCAAGGACACCCTGCGCGACGTCGCCGACGACGCCGCCGACTATGCCGGCGACGCCTATGACCGGGGCAGCGCCTACCTGCGCGACGGCAGCCGCGTCGTCGGCTCCCGCGTCGAGGAGAATCCCCTCATCGCGCTGCTGATCGCCGGCGCGGTCGGCTACGGCCTCGCCCTGCTGCTGCACGGGCGCCGCTGAGGCTCCGGCCCGCCCTCCGGCCGCGACGGCCGGAGGGCGGGCCCCGCTACTGCGCGGTCCAGCCGCCATCGACCGAGAGGTTGGCGCCCGTCATCTGGGTCGCGGCGGACGAGCACAGGAAGACCGCGATCGCCGCCACCTGGTCGACCGTGACGAATTCTTTCGTCGGCTGCGCCTTGAGGAGCACGTCCTCGATCACCTGCTCCTTGGTCAGCCCGCGCGCCTTCATGGTGTCGGGGATCTGGCTCTCGACGAGCGGCGTCCAGACATAGCCCGGCGAGATGCAGTTCGCCGTGATGCCGTGGGTGGCGAGCTCGAGGGCCACCGACTTCGTGAAGCCCGCGATGCCGTGCTTGGCCGCGACATAGGCCGACTTGAAGGGCGAGGCCACGAGGGAATGGGCCGAGGCCACGTTGATGATCCGCCCGAAGCCCCGCGCCTTCATGCCCGGCACCGCCGCCCGCACGGTGTGGAAGGCCGAGGACAGGTTGATGGCGATGATGGCATCCCACCGCTCCGGCGGGAATTCCTCGACCGGGGAGACGAACTGGATGCCGGCATTGTTGACGAGGATGTCGACGCGCCCGAACGCACCCTCGGCCTCAGCGATCATCCCGGCGATCTCCGCGGGCTTCGTCATGTCGGCGCCGGAATAGAGGGCCCGCACCCCGAACTCGGCCTCGATGCCGGCGCGGGTCGCCTCGATCGCGTCGGCCTCGCCGAAGCCGTTGAGCATGACGTCGGCGCCCTCGCGCGCGAGCGCCTTGGCGATGGCGAGCCCGATGCCGCTCGTGGAGCCGGTGACCACGGCGGCCTTGGATGTGAGACTCATGGTGTCCTCAAGCTTGGCGGCCCTGCCGCGAGGCGGCCGCGGCGGCGGTCCCGTGTTGTAGCGGCAGGCGGGCGGCCCGGTCACCCGCCCGGGGCGTGACGCTCGCGCGAAGCTGTCGCCGCCCCGGTCGGGACGCCCCGGCGCCGTTGACAGGCCGGCCCCGCTTCGCCAGTTTCCGCGGCGCTCGAAGGCTGGGCTTCTCGCGGCGGCGCCGTATCGTTGCCATATGCGCCTGCGAGACGGCCCCCGGACGGCCTCTTCTCGGCTCGGACACGCGCGGTGGGCCGGACCCTCTTTCCCGATTCGATCTCCGACGACGGTGTGATGCGCTCCTATCTGGACTTCGAAAAGCCCGTCGCGGAGCTGGAGGCGAAGCTCGAGGAGCTGCGCGCCATGGGCGCGCGCGACGGCGCCGTCTCGATCAGCGAGGAGGTCGGGCGCCTCGAGGTCAAGGCGGCCCAGGCGCTCGCGGAGATCTACGCCAACCTCACCCCCTGGCAGAAGACGCAGGTCGCCCGCCACCCGCAGCGGCCGCATTTCGTCGATTACTGCGCCGGGCTGATCGCCGAGTTCACCCCGCTCGCCGGCGACCGCAGCTTCGGCGAGGACGAGGCGATCGTGGGCGGCTTCGGGCGCTTCCAGGGCCGGCCGGTCTGCGTGCTGGGCCAGGAGAAGGGCTCCACCACCGAGACGCGGCTCCGGCATAATTTCGGCATGGCCAAGCCGGAGGGCTACCGCAAGGCCGCGCGCCTGATGGAGCTCGCCGACCGTTTCGGCCTGCCGGTGCTGGCCTTCGTCGACACGGCCGGCGCCTTCCCGGGCATCGAGGCCGAGGAGCGCGGCCAGGCCGAGGCCATCGCCCGCTCCACCGAGGCCTGCCTGGCGCTCGGCGTGCCGAACGTCGCCCTCGTGATCGGCGAGGGCGGGTCGGGCGGCGCCATCGCGCTCGCGACCGCCAACCGCGTCCTGATGCTGGAACACGCGATCTACGGGGTGATCTCCCCCGAGGGCGCCGCCTCGATCCTGTGGCGCGACCAGGGCCGGGCCCACGACGCGGCCACCGCCATGAAGATCACCGCGCAGGACCTACTGCGCCTGGGCATCATCGACACAATCGTGCCGGAGGCCACCGGCGGCGCGCATCGCGACCGGGATGGCGCGATCGCGGCGGCGGGCGGTGCACTCGCGGCGGCGCTCGCGGAGTTCGACGGGATGGGGGCCGCCGAGATCCGCGACCGGCGGGCCGCCAAGTTCCTCGAGATCGGGCGCAAGCTGTGAACCGGAGCGGGGACGGTCCGTCCGGGACCCGCCCCATCTCCCTTGCTCCCTTCGCGTCCGTTCCCTTCGCTTCCGTCCCCTTGGCCGCCGGCCTCCTGCGCTCGTTGCGCCGCCTCGGCGGCCGGACGCAGCGCGAGCCGGGGCTCGCCAACCACATCTCGCTCGGCACCCATTGCCACATGGCGCAGGTGCTCAAGGATCTCGGCCTGCGCACCTGGTCGGGGCCCTTCGACTGGATTTTCTCGACGCCCGGCATGGTCCGCGACTGTCTGGCGGACGATTTCGCGGCGCTCACCGACCGGTCCGAGCTCGAGACGATCCCGCTGGCCGAGCGGCCGGAGCCCGATATCGGCCGTTGCCGGCACAATCTCTACCGGGCGCGCTACCACCACCCTTGCGTCTTCAACCATCACGATCCGGCCTCCAGCGAGGCCGATTACGCATTCCTGACGGAGGGCGTGCGCCGGTTCCGGGCGGCCTTGGGCAACCCCGCGGCCCGCAACCATTTCTGGTTGATGACGGCGCTCCCCATCGAGGACGGCGTCCCGGCGGGTATCTGCGACGTTTTGGCGCGGGCCGGCGGGAAGAACCGCTTAACCCTGATTCAGGTCGCGGCCGGGGCGCCGCAGCCGGGCGCGACCCTGCGCGAGGCGGGCCCGAACCTGCGCTGGCTGACCTTGGAGACCGTCTCGCCCTCCATCGGGCTGCGCTTCGCCGATCCGGCCGACGACCATGCCCTCGCGGCCCTCGTCGAGCGTGAAACCGCACGTGCCGACGCGTCATGACCGGTCTTCACAGGAAGGCGCCGGCGTGTCTTCCGGATCATTGCGGTAAGGCCTGGGTAAGTTTAACGGGGCTAATGGGTTGGGGAGTGACGTTCGACGGGTGAATCCCCCGCGGACGGTTGGTTTCGAGGACGGGGTTCCCCATGGCTTTGCGTCCGCTCGCGGCTGCGAGTCTCATCGCGTTCGCGCTCACGCTCGGCGCCTGCCAGGACGGCACGTTCGGCGGCGGCGGGTCCACCCGCCATCTCACGCCGATTCCGCCCAAGACCCTCTCGCTGATGCAGACGAAGGGGATGGCGCAGGGCGATCCCATCCTGATCCGCGCCTACAAGAAGGAAGCGGAGATGGAGGTGTGGAAGCGCGGCTCGTCCGGCCAGTACGCGCTCCTGAAGACCTTCCCGATCTGCCGCTGGTCGGGCCAGCTCGGCCCCAAGACCAAGCAGGGCGACCGCCAGGCGCCGGAGGGCTTCTACTCGATCGCGCCGGGCCAGATGAACCCGAACTCGGCCTATTACCTGTCCTTCGACACCGGCTACCCGAATGCCTTCGACCGGGCGAACGGCCGCACCGGCAACTACATCATGGTCCACGGCACCTGCTCGTCGGCCGGGTGCTTTGCCATGACGGACGAGTCGATCGCCGAGATCTACGCGATCGCCCGGGAGGCCTTCGCGGGCGGTCAGCGCGCCTTCCAGTTCCAGTCCTACCCGTTCCGGATGACGGCGCAGAACGTCACGAAATTCCGCAACGACCCGAACGCCCCGTTCTGGAAGAACCTCAAGGAAGGCTCGGATTATTTCGAGGCCCTGCACGAGGAGCCGAAGGTCGGCCTGTGCGGCAACCGCTACGTCTTCGGCGGGGCCGACGCGGCGGCGGGCTCGTGCAACCCGAAGGTCGAGACGCTGGTCGCCGAGAAGCGCGACCGGGACAACCAGGAGATCGCCGCGCTCATCGCCAAGGGTACGGCGGCGACGCGCGTGGTCTATGACGACGGCGACCAGAACCCGGTCTTCCGCAAGCAGCCGACGAGCGCCCTCGCGAGCCTCGGCTCACAATCCGAGCAGGACCCGGCCTACGCGCCCAAGGATTACGCACGTCACGCCCTCGGCGACGTCAGCCGGCCCGAGAGCCTGGCCGCGGGTCCGCGCGAGGTCGAGGTCGATGCCAAGGGCCGGCCCGTGACGCTGGCGGCCGCCGAGGCGCCGATCCCCACCAAGGCCGCGGCTGCCGCGCTCGCCCGGAAGGACGGGGCCAAGGACGGCAAGGCGGGCGCAAGCCCGACCCTGATGGCGAAGCAGGCCGAGCCCGCCAAGCCCGCCGCCCCGGCCCGCGTGACGGTGGCGGATGCGGACAGTGATCCCTCCGCCTACGGCAAGGTCTTCGGCAACCTGTTCGGCAAGGCGCCCGCGCCCGCCCCCGCGACCCCGGCGGTCGATGCCGCGCTTCCGGCCGAGCCTGCCCCGGTCCAGGCCGTGAAGAGCGCTCACGCGGCAGCCCATCCGGCGCGCAAGGCCCCGGCTTCGGTCGTGAAGTCGGCCAAGGTCGAGGCCAAGGTCGAGACCAAGCCCGACGCCAAGGCAGCGGAGAAGGGCGCGGCGGCGCCAGCGAAGAACTGAGCGCCGGCCCCGGGGATGAGACCAAAAAAGAAGGGGTCCCGTGAGGGACCCCTTTTTCCGTTGCCGGCGTACCGGGCGATTACATGCCGCGGCGCATGTCCCGACGCATCTCGTGGCGCATCATGCGGCGCTCCATGTGACGGTGCATCATGCGACGCTCCATGCGACGGTGCATCATCCGGCGCTCCATCGGGGTCATGTAGACATGGGTGATCGCGTCGGGGGCGGCGACGCCCATGGGCGCGCCCGGAGCGGCCGAAGCGGAGGTCGCGAGGCTTGCGCCACCAAGGGTTGCGAGAACGGCGAAGGCGAAGGACAGTTTCCTCACGGGGAAGACTCCTGGTCTCTGAAATCCGAGCGCGGCACCCGGTTGTGCCTCCGGGAACGAGGTCCCGGAGAAGGGTTTCGCGCTTTGCGGCGCGGCGGGCCTCCGCAGGGGCCCGCCCGCTACAACTTTCGGATTAGAGATTCGTTTCCTCAAAAGCCTTCACCCATTCGGCGCAGATGCCGGATCGGACGATGTCGTCGCGGGTGAACTCCACCACGGGGACGGGCATCATGCGGCTCTTGATGAGGTGGATGACCGTGCGCAGGCCCGAGGTCTCGCGCAGGTCCGTCTGCGACACATCGCCGTTGATGATGACCTGGCAATCGTCGCCGATGCGGGTCAGGAACATCTTGATCTCGGCCGTGGTGGTATTCTGCGCCTCGTCGAGGATGACGAGGCAGTTCTTGAAGGTGCGCCCGCGCATCACCTCGAAGGGCACGATCTCGATGTCGCCGGTCTTGAGGGCGATCTCGAAGGCGGCCTGGCCCATCCGCTCCTTCATGGCCTCGGTCAGGGGGGCGACCCAGGGGGCGATCTTCTCCTCGAGGGTTCCGGGGAAGAAGCCGAGGGAGCGGCCCGAGGGGACGTTGGGCCGGGTGATCACGACCTTGGCGATCCGGCGCTGCCGGAGCAGGTCCGCCGCGCGGGTGCCGGCGATGAAGGTCTTTCCAGTGCCGGCCGGGCCGAGCACGATGACTTGGGCGTTGAGGGCGAGGGCGTCGAGGTACTCGGCTTGACGTTCCGTCAGGGGTTGGATGGGGTTTAAGTTTCGCTCGTCGTCGAAGCGGGTCCGATGCATGCGGACCGGGCGATCTTCCACCAGCTCAAGTCGTGCGCGCCGTCTTTTCATCGATCAACACTCCAACTGGACTTGCCAACCTGGACTTGCCAATGCGCCGTATCACGAAACCTGTCTAACTGCGTCGCTCCTCTAACTCTGAGCCAATCGCAAGCGGGCACGCAGGTTCCACCGCGC
Source organism: Methylobacterium soli (assembly GCF_008806385.1). Taxonomy (GTDB): domain Bacteria; phylum Pseudomonadota; class Alphaproteobacteria; order Rhizobiales; family Beijerinckiaceae; genus Methylobacterium; species Methylobacterium soli. Next base: position 70,431 of record NZ_VZZK01000025.1, on the reverse strand, counting down.
CGCGCAAAGCCTGTGGAGAGCGCGCGACCGTCCGGACGCGCGGGCTGATTCGACGCATGCAATGCCCGCACCATGCGCGGCCGGCCACGACGGGCGCGTGACTCCGCGCGGGCAAAGCTGCGTCAAATCGGCAACAAAGGGAGAAACAGGAGAGCGACGGGTCGGGCGCCCAGGGAGCGCGCGGGACAGGCGGGATGACGGTGCACCCGACACGACCTCAGCCCTTGCTCGCCTGGTTCAGGCGATACCGGCCGACCCTGCCGCCCCCGAAGTCCGGGCTTGGCCGGCGGGACGCCTCACCCCGGCTGGAGGAAGCTGTCGAGAACCATCTTGCGACCCGCCTTATCGAAGTCAACGGTGAGCTTGTTGCCGTCGACCCCCGCCACGGTTCCGGGGCCGAACTTGGTGTGGAAGACCCGCATTCCTCCCAAGAAGGCCGAGGCGCTGCCCGTCGATTTGGCGATCAGCTCGCCCTCGATCTGGCGCGGGCCGCCGGAGCGGGCGCCCGCCCGCCCGCCGGGCGCGGAGCCGAAGCCCCGGCCGCCCCCGGCCGCGTTGCTGGCATTCGTGTTGGCCTGGGCCCGCTGCCAGCCCGGCGTCCCGTAGGACGAGCCGAAGGGCTGCGGGTTGCGGTCGAAGCGCGAGGCGCCGGCCGAGAAATGAGCGGGCGCCTCGATCACGTCGACGCTCGCCTCCGGCAATTCGTCGATGAAGCGGGAGGGGATCGTCGAGGACCACAGGCCGTGGATGCGCCGGTTGACCGCGAAGGACAGCTTGGCGCGCTTGCGCGCCCGGGTCAGGCCCACATGGGCGAGGCGGCGCTCCTCCTCGAGCCCGGCGCGCCCGCTCTCGTCCAGCGCCCGCTGGTTCGGGAACAGGCCGTCCTCCCAGCCGGGCAGGAACACGGTGTCGAATTCCAGGCCCTTGGCGGCGTGCAGCGTCATCAGGCTGACGCGCTCGGCCCCCTCCGCCTCGCTCGCATCCATCACCAGGGCGACGTGTTCGAGGAAGCCCGCGAGATCCGGGAACTCCTCCATCGAGCGCACGAATTCCTTGAGGTTCTCGAGGCGCCCGGCCGCATCCGCCGACCGGTCCTTCTGCCACATCTCGGTGTAGCCGGATTCCTCCAGGATCGTCTGGGCGACCTCGGAATGGGGCATCTTCTCGACGGCCCGGGCCCAGCGGGAGAAGCTCTCCACGAGGGCGCGCAAGGTCGAGCGCACGCGGGGCTTCAGCTCGTCCGTCTCGACGAGCCGGCAGGCGGCCAGCAGCAGCGGGATCCGCTCGGCCCGCGCGTAGCCGTGGAGCTGCTGCAGCGTCGCGTCGCCGAGGCCGCGCTTGGGCGTGTTGATGATGCGCTCGAAGGCGAGGTCGTCGGCGGGGTTGGCGGTGATGCGCAGATAGGCCAGCGCGTCGCGGATCTCGGCTCGCTCGTAGAAGCGCGGGCCGCCGATGACGCGGTAGGGCAATCCCAGCTGGACGAAGCGATCCTCGATCTCGCGCATCTGGGCGGAGATGCGCACCAGCACGGCGATCTCGGAGAGCGGGTGCTTCTTGGCCTGGAGGGATTCGATCGATTCGGCGAGCAGCCGCGCCTCCTCCTCCGAATCCCAAGCGCCGCTGATCGTCACGCGCTCGCCCGGCTCGTCCTCGGTGCGCAGGGTCTTGCCGAGGCGGCCCTCGTTCTTGGCGATCAGCCCGGAGGCGGCGGCCAGGATATGGCCGGTCGAGCGGTAATTGCGCTCCAGCCGCACCACGGCGGCCCCGGGGAAATCGTGCTCGAAGCGCAGGATGTTGTCGACCTCGGCCCCGCGCCAGCCATAGATCGACTGGTCGTCGTCGCCGACGCAGGCGACGTTGCGGTGCCCCTGCGCCAGCAGGCGCAGCCAGAGGTACTGCGCCACGTTGGTGTCCTGGTACTCGTCGACCAGGATGTAGCGGAAGCGTTGCTGGTAGTTCTCCAAGACGTCCGGGTTCTCGCGCCAGAGCTTCAGGCAGAGGAGCAGCAGGTCGCCGAAATCGACGGCGTTGAGGGTCGCGAGCCGGGCCTGGTAGGCGGTGTAAAGGGCGCCGCCCTTGCCGAACGCGAAGGCCCCGGACTCGCCGGGCGGCACCTGCTCGGGGCCGAGGCCCCGGTTCTTCCAGCCGTCGATGGCGTGGCCGAGGGCGCGGGCGGGCCAGCGCTTCTCGTCGATGTTCTGGTCGGCGAGGACCTGCTTCATCAGCCGGATCTGGTCGTCGGTGCCCAGGATGGTGAAATCAGATTTGAGCCCGACGAGCTCGGCGTGGCGGCGCAGGATCTTGGTGCCGATGGCGTGGAAGGTGCCGAGCCAGGGCATGCCCTCGCCGGCCGGACCCACCAGCGCGCCGATGCGCGCCTTCATCTCGCGGGCGGCCTTGTTGGTGAAGGTCACGGCCAGGATATCGAAGGGCCGGGCCCTGGCCGTGGCGATGAGATGGGCGATCCGGGTCGTCAAGACCCGCGTCTTGCCGGTGCCCGCGCCCGCGAGGACGAGGACGGGCCCGTCCGTGGTCTCCACGGCCCGGCGCTGCTCGGCGTTCAGCCCCTCCAGATAGGCGGCGGCGGCGGGCTTCAGGCCCGCCATGGCGCGGGCGGCGATCGAGGTCGGGGCGCGGGGCGCGCCGTCGTCGGGTCGAGGCGTCATCGCCGCATCAGGGGGCTTCTGCATCGGCCTTCACTGGACCAAAACGCGAACGGCGTCGAGGGTCCGGCGGGCCCGGAACACCGGCGGCCGGACCTTGATCGGGCGGGGCGGCGGCGTCACATCGCGTCCGATCACCCCTCGCATCACGGGACACGCCATGCGCGCGCCGCATCTCGCCGCCCTCTCAGGTCTCTCGGCCCTCGCCGGGCTCGCGGGCACCCCGGCCCTCGCCCAGGGGCTGCCGAGCCGGAACCTCAACCGCATCAACGACGCGCTCGCCCAGCAGAGCGAGGCGCGGGCGCTGCGCCAGCAGCAGACCACGCAGACGAACCAGCTGCGAATGCAGATCCAGCGCAACGAGATGCTCCGGCCGCTCCCAGGCCCCGCCCCGGTCATCGTGCCGCGGCGCTGATCCCGCCCCCGGGTTCACCCTGGCGGCGGATTGGGCGCGAGGACCGGCTTCGGTATGCTATGTCGGCTCCGGGGGCACGGGGCCGGCCAGCCCTGTCGGGCGCCGGAGGCGGCATCGTGGTCCCATGGAACCCGCCCTGGGGCGCGGGACACGAGGCGGAACGAACACGGTGCGTGACATCCTGACCGCGCTCGCGGGCGCCGTCATCCTGATCCTCGTCGCGGCGCTCGCCGTCCCGCCCGTCATCGACTGGCAGGGATTGCGGGCGAGCGTCGACCGCGCGATCGGCCGCTCCCTCAACCTGCAGGCCCGCAGCGAGGGCCGCATCGAGGTGCGGCTCCTGCCCTCGCCGCGCCTGCGCCTCGACCGGCTGCATCTCGGGGCCGAGCCGGGCAAGCCCGCGCTGGACGCCCGCTTCGTCAAGGCCGAGATCGCCCTGACGCCGCTGCTCAAGGGCGAGATCCGCTTCACCGAGACCCGGATCGGCCGGGCCGAGGTGAAGCTGCCGGTGACCGAGGGCGACGCGATCCTGCTGCCGCCGGACCTCGACGCCGCCCTGCGCGGGCGCGATCTCGCCATCGAGGACCTGCGCATCCAGCAATTCCTCCTGACGACCCTGGTGCCCGCCACCGGGCGCACCGATCAGGTCGGCGCCGAGAACCTTCGGGTGCAGACCCCGTCCCTGGCCGGGCCCTGGCGGGTCGAGGGCGCGAGCGGCGGGGTACCGTTCCGCCTCGCCAGCGGCGAGCCGGCCCCGGATGGCAGCGTCACCGTGAAGGTCTCGGGCGGCGGCGACACGCAGCCGCGCTTCGAGGCCGATGCCCGCATCACCCTCGTGCCCCTCGACCCCGCCGCCGAGCCCCGTCCGGGCCAGCCCCGCGCCGTGGTTCCGGAATCCGAGGGCTCGGCCCGCCTCGTGGTCGGGCCGCCGACCCAGGCCGCCGGCGCCTACCTGCCCTTCTCCCTCGGCGGCAAGTTCAAGGCGCGGGGGCCGCTCGCCCGCTTCGAGGGCGTCAATGCCGAGATCGATCCCGGCGGCCAGGCGATGCGCCTCGCGGGCTCCGGCCAGATCGACCTGCGCAACTGGCGCGCCGGGCTGAGCCTGGAGGCGCGCCGGGTCGATCTCGACGCCTTCCTGATCTCGACCGCCGGCCAGGCCCTGATCGCCCGCGGGATGCCGCGCGGCGTCACCGGGATCCCGATGATGCTCGACCTCGACCTCACGGTGGAGAGCCTGGCGCTCGGCCTCGAGGATTGGCAGACCCTCAAGCTCGCCGGCACCCTCGACCGCACTGGCGGCTTCCTGCTTCGCCGCTTCCAGGCGCTGGCGCCGGGGGCGGCGGCGCTCGCGGGCAGCGGCGAGATCGACACGGAGCCCGGCCCGCGCTTCACCGGCCAGGTCTCCCTCAAGCCCCCCGCCTCGGACGGAATCGGCCGCTACCTGCGCAAGCTCGGCTTCGAGGGGCCCCTCGTGAGCCTGCTCGACGGGCGCCCCGTGGAGGCCAGCAGCGATCTCTCGGCGGCGGCCCCCGACTTCTCCCTGCGCAACCTGCGCCTCCGGCTCGGCGAGGCGAGCGTCACGGGCAATGCCCGCTACGCCACCGGGACGGCGGCCGCACGCGGGCGCTTCGACGCCCAGATCGCGGCGCGCGGGATCGACATCGCGGCGCTGCCCTCCTTCAGCAACGCGCTCGCGAGCCTGCACGGCCGCGACATCGGCCTGACCATCAAGGCGCGGGACGTGCGCTACGGGCCCTCGGGCGCGAATTCCGGCAACGGCACCATCGCGGCGAGCATCCAGTCGGACGGCAGCAGCCTCGTCGTCGACAGCCTCGACGTGACGGATCTCGCGGGCGCCAACGCCAAGTTGTCGGGCCGGATCGACCCGGACGGCGCCGGGCGGATCACCGGCCGCGTTTCCGCCCCCGTCGCGGCGCCGCTTCTGGCCCTCCTCGACAAGGTCTGGGTGGCGGAGGCGCGCCTGATCCCGGGCTTCCTGCGGGCGGGCGCCCTCGATCTTGGGATCAGCGTGGAGCGGGGCGCGGGCGAGGCGGAGGCCCTGCGCAGCACCGCCACCGGCACGGCGGCGGGGGGCAGCCTCGACGTCTCGCTCCTGAGCCGCGCCGGCCACGTGGACAGCCTCGACCTGACGATCGCGACGCCGCGGGCCGGGACCTGGTTCGGGCGCGACGACCTCGCGGGCCTGCGCCAGCCCGCCCGGCTGGTCCTCTCGGGCAAGCGCGCGGCCTCGGGCGCGGGCCTCGACCTCACCGTCGGGGGCCTCGTCGCCGGGGTGACGCTCGCGACCGCGAGGCCCTTCGCCCTCGCGCCGGAGGCCGGCCCGCCCCTGTCCGGCACGCTGCGGGCGGAGGGCGCGGATCTCGGCCCCTTCCTGCCCCTCCTCGGCGCGGGCCCGCTGCCCGGACCCTGGCCGGCGGATCTCACGCTCGACCTGTCGCGCGCCGGGGCGGATGCCCGGGCCGACCTCTCCGGGACGGTCGCGGGCGGCCGCCTGTCGGCCGCGCTCGTCCGGGCGCCGGACGGCGCGGTGACCGGCACCGGCAGCCTCGACCGGCTCTCCCTGCCGCAGCTCGCCGCCGCCCTCGTGGTGCCGGCAGCCGGGCGCGCACCGGAGGCGGCCGCGAACTGGTCGGGCACGCGCTTCGCTCCCCCGCCGCCGGGCCGGGCGCGGCTCGACCTCGACCTGCGGGTCGCCACCTTCGAGCTCGGGCGCGGGCTCACCGCGACCGCGACGGCGTTCAAGCTCGGGCTGGACGAGGACGGGCTCGCCCTGCGCGGGCTCGTGGGCAATCTCGCGGAGGGGCGGCTCTCGGGCTCCGCCACCCTCTCGCGCCAGGGCGCCGCCGCGGGCCTCTCGGGCGAGGGCACGCTCACGAACGCCTCGATCCCGCTTCTGGCCGATGGCGGCCCGATCCAGGGGCGCCTGAGCGCTGTCCTGCGCTTCGGCAGCACCGGCGAGAGCCCGGCGGCCCTGATCGGCAACCTCGCCGGCAGCGGCGAGGTCACGCTCGCGGACCTGATCGTTCCGGGCGCCGATCCCTCGGGCCTCGGCCGGGCCCTGACCCGCTCTCTCGGGGAGGACGATCCCCTGCGCGAGGGCCGCCTGCAGGCCATCGTCGGAGAGGAACTCGCGGCGGCCCCCGCCAAGGCCACGGCGCCGGCCGCGGCCCCCGCCACGATCGTCGGCGGAACCCTGCGCGCCGCTCCCCTCGACCTCGATCTCGGGGCTGCGCGCTGGAGCGGCACCCTCGGCTACGATTTCCGGACCGGGCGGCTCGACGCGCGCGGAACCTTAAGCGGCGGCGCCGGCCCGAAGGATTGGAGCGGCGGCACCCCCTCGGTGCAGCTCGGCATCGCGGGGCCCCTCGCCCACCCGGCGCGCAGCCTGGATGCGGGAGCGCTGACGAACGGCCTCGCCGCCCTGGTGCTCCAGCGGGAGCTGGAGAAGATCGAGATCCTGGAGGCCGATCAGGTGGAGCGCCAGCGCCGCCGCGCCCGGGTCGAGATGGACAAGGCCCGCGCCGCCGCGATCAAGGCCGCGGCCGAGAAGGCGGCCGCCGAGAAGGCCGCGGCGGAGAAGGCCGCCGAGGAGGCGGCGCGTCAGGCGCGCCAGAGGGCCCAGCAGGCCGCCGCCGAGGAGAACGCCCGCCAGAGCCGCGCCCGCGAGGCCGAACAGAGCCGCGCCCGCGAGGCCGAGGACGCGGCCCGCCGCGCCCGCAGCGATGCCGAGAGCCCGCCCCCGCCGGAGGGCCAGCCGATCGAGATCCGCCCCCCCGCGGCACAGCCCTGATTCAGGCCCGGCTTCCGGAGGCAACGCCCCTGGACGCCGGGTGGCGCGACGCTCAGCTGTTCGACGTTCGGCCGACCGCCAGCAGCGCGAAGGCGTAGATCAGCCCGACTTCCTCCAGGCGGTCGAAGCGCCCGGCGGCGCCGCCATGGCCCGCCTCCATGTTGATCCGCATCAGGATCGGGCCGCCCCCCGTCATGGTGGCGCGCAGCTTCGCCACCCACTTGGCCGGCTCCCAATAGGTCACCCGTGGGTCGGTGAGGCCGCCGAGCGCCAGGATCGGCGGGTAGGCCTTGGCCGCCACGTTGTCGTAGGGCGAGTAGGACAGGATGGTCTCGAAGGCCTGCGGGCTCTCGCCGGGATTGCCCCATTCGGGCCATTCGGGCGGGGTCAGGGGCAGCTCGCCGTCCAGCATGGTGTTGAGCACGTCGACGAAGGGCACGTCCGCGATGATGCCGGCGAAGAGCTCCGGCGCGAGGTTGGCGACCGCCCCCATCAGCATGCCGCCGGCGCTGCCGCCATGGGCCACGATGCGCCCCTCGCCGGTGTAGCCCGCGTCGATCAGGGCGCGCGCGCAGGCGACGAAATCCGTGAAGGTGTTGGGCTTCTTCTCGCGCTTGCCGTCGAGATACCAGCGCCAGCCCTTCTCGGTGCCGCCGCGGACATGCGCGATGGCGTAGACGAAGCCGCGATCGACGAGGGAGAGCAGGTTCGTCCGGAAGGCGGCCGGCATCAGGGTGCCGTAGGACCCGTAGCCGTAGAGGAGGAGCGGGGCCGAGCCGTCCAGCGGCAGGTCGCGCCGGTGCAGGAGCGAGATCGGCACGCTCTCGCCGTCGGGGGCGGTCGCGAACAGGCGCCGGGTGACGTAGGCCGCCGGATCGTGCCCGCTCGGCACGCTCTGGCGCTTGCGCAGCTGCCGGGCGCGGGTGACGCAATCGTAATCGTAGGTCTCGGCCGGCGTCGTCATCGACGAGTAGGTGAAGCGGATCAGCGCCGTCTCGAACTCGTGGCCGGGCTGGAGACCGAGGGAATAGGCCTCCTCCGCGAAGGCCACCGCGTGCTCCTCGCCCTGCATGTCGCGGACGATGATGCGCGGCCGGGCATTCTCGATCTCGAGCCGAACCAGGTGCCCGCCAATGACGTGCTGGTGGCGGATCATCACGCCGGCGCGATGCGGGATCAGGTCGCGCCAATGCGCGCGGCCCGGCGCGTCGCGCCGCGTGGTGACGATCTTGAAATCCTCGGCCCCGTCCGCGTTCGTCAGGATGAACAGGTGCTCGCCCCAATGCTCGACCGAGTAGATCAGCAGCGGCGTGCGCGGCTCGACCACCTGGAGCTCCGCGCGCGGCGCCGTGCGGTCGAGGAGGAAGACCTCCGAGGTCTCGTGGTCGCTCGCCGTGATGGTCAGGAAGGTCTTCGACTGGGTGGTGCCGAGATGCACGAAGAAGCCGGAATCGCCCTCCTCGTAGATCGTCGTGTCCGCGTCCTGGGGCGTGCCGAGCAGGTGGCGCATGACGCGGGCCGGCCGGTGATTGGCATCGACCGCCACGTAGTAGAAGGCCGAGGCGTCGGCGCTCCAGACCGCCTCGCCCGACGTCGCCTCGACGAGATCGTCGAGATCCTGGCCCGTCGCGAGGTCGCGGACCCAGATCGCGTAGAGCTCCGAGCCCTTGGTGTCCGCGCTCCAGGCGAGCCGGGCATGGTCGTCGGAATGGACCGCCGCGGCGAGCTCGAAGAAGGGCCGGCCCTCGCCTTCCTGGTCGCCGTCGAGGAGGATCGTCTCCCCGGCCTCCGCCCCCTCCTCCGCGATGGTCTCGGTGTCGCGGCCCGTGAGCACCATCAGGTTGCGGGGGCGCCGGCAGATCAGGGGATGCTGCCCGCCCTCGCGGTGGCGCGTGTAATACGCGAAGGGCCCGTCGGGCTCGGGCACGCCGCTCTCGTCCTCGCGGATGCGTCCGCGCATCTCGGCGACGAGGCGCGTGCGCAGCGCCGAGACCTCCGCGAGGGCCGCCTCCGCGTAGGCGTTCTCGGCCTCGAGATGGGCCAGGATGTCGGCCGGGAGCGCGGCGGGATCCTTCAGGACGTCGCGCCAATTCTCCGCCTTGAGCCAGGCGTAATCGTCGGTGAGCGTGCGGCCGTGCACCGTGTAGCTGTGGGGACGGGCCTCGGCGACCGGCGCGTCGGTTCGAGCGGTCAAGGTGGAGCGGTCAGACGCCATCGCCGGATTCCATTCGAGAAGCGGGGGGCGGCGCGGGGCCGCCGTCGGCTGCATGTGCCGTGCGGGCGGCCAATGAGCAAGGCACCCGGCCGGATCGCCGAGGTTTCGCGGACGATCCCCGCCCGGGAGAGATCCGCGCGCCGGCCCTCCTGGCGCGGACAGGGCGCGACCCGGCGGCACAACCTAAGAGTGCCTCTACTGGACAAATCAGGCCGCAAGCGTGGCCCGTCCATTTTTGTCAAATTGAAATATTGTGCAGAAAAGTTGAATTCACGTATCCATGCATAGCCGGTCTGTCTTGCGAGCGCATTCTGAATATCCTAGAGAGATGTCGTGGTGGGAGGGGCCATCACCCTTCGAATATCACTTGCGGGTAGGCAGGCGGAAGCTACAGGGGCTGTCCGCTGGACAAAGAGTGACCGCGGTACGATCCGTACCTGACGCTCGGAACGCGATGCCTGCGCCGCGCCAAGGGAATCTTTCCAATCATGAACGATACGGACCAAGCGGTCGATTACATCGAACTCGCGGCTGACATTGTCTCGGCCTATGTCAGCAACAATCCCGTCCCCCCGTCTGAGCTCGCGCAGCTGATCGGCCGCATCCACGCGGCCCTCGTGCAGATCGCCAGCGGGCAATCGGAGGCCAAGGCCGCGGCCGCCCCGCAGCAGCCCGCGGTGCCGGTGAAGAAGTCGGTGACGGCCGACCACATCATCTGCCTCGAGGATGGGCGCACCTTCAAGTCGCTGAAGCGCCACCTGCGCGCCAAGTACGATCTCAGCCCCGAGCAGTACCGGGCCAAGTGGGGCCTGCCGCCGGATTACCCGATGGTCGCCCCGAACTACGCCAAGGCGCGCTCGGACCTCGCCAAGGCGATCGGTCTCGGCCAGACCCGCAGCGGCGATTACGACGAAGCCGCCTGATCCCGACTAACGGCATCGCCCCGGGGCGCCTCCGCAAGGCGGGCTCCGGGCCGCATTGCGCCGGGGAACGGGCCGCGCCCTGCCTCATTATGCTCTGGAGGTGACCGCTCCGCTTTGGGCCGCGGCTCGGAGCGGGCAACCCGGCTGATCCGGAGGCCGCCATGAAGCAACGCCAGGAGAACGAGTCCCAGGAGAACCAACCTCAGGAGCCGACGCAGGGCCTCGCCGAGACCAACGCGATCCTGGCCGAGTGGGCGGCGCGGTCGGCCGTGGAGAGCGCGCCGCTGATCGCCCGGCTGGAGCGCATGGGCTACGCGGTCCGGGGCAAGTCGGAGGAGGAGATCTCCGAGGTGCTGAAGCACCCGCCGACGCAACCCGCAGCAGCGTGACGCTCCACTGGGGAAACGGCGTCAAGTCTTGATCTAGGATAGATTTCCGGTACCTCAGGTTCCGTGGCGCAACCTCCGTTGCGTCTGCGTTGCGGAACAAATCATGAACAAACAGTCCAGATCCGGTTCCCGCCTCCCCGCCTCGGTTGCCGAGACCACTTTGCCCCGCGAGACCTTGCCCCGCGAGGCCCTGCGCCTGCTCGCGGCCCTCGCCGCCTCGGGCGCCTACGCCTTTCCGGACCCGATCGAGGGCGACACCCTGCTGCTGCGCAGCGGCGGCGGCGGGGTCTCGGTCGGCGGCGGCCGCTTCCCGGCCTCCTGCGGCGACAGCCTGGTGGCGGCCGACCTCGCCCTGCGCGAGCCGGGCCCGCGGGGCCGGCTCACCCTCAGCGCCGCCGGGCAGGCCCGGCTGCGGCGCGCGCGCGTTCGGCCCGGAGGCGGCGTTCCTGGCCCAGCATCTCGACCTCGTGCCGGATGCGGAGGAGCCCGGCGCCCCGGGGCGCCTGCGCGACGCCGCCGAGAGCCCGCTCGCCTGGATGGCGCGGCGGCGGGGCCGCGACGGCGCGCCGCTCCTCGACGCCGCCGCCTACGAGGCCGGCGAGCGGCTGCGGCGGGACATGACGAGCGCCATGATGCTGCCCCGGATGGGCACGGATTGGGGGGCGCCGCGGGTCGACGGGTCGGGCCCGCGCGATCCGGCCTCGGCCTCGGACGCGATCCTGTCCGCCCGCCAGCGGGTGCGCGCCGCCCTCGATGCCGTCGGCAGCGACCTGTCGAGCCTGCTCCTCGACCTCTGCGGCCACCTCAAGGGGCTGGAGCGGATCGAGCTGGAGCGGCGCTGGCCGGCCCGCTCCGCCAAGGTCGTGGCCCGCATCGCCCTGGGGCGCCTCGCCGAGCATTACGGCCTGGAACGCGAGGCGGTGGGGCCGGAGCGCGCCCGCACGCGGCTGTGGCGGGTGCGGGCCTGAGGCCGCGCGGAAGCCGGCGGCGGGTGCGCCCGCCCCTACTGCGCCGGGGCGGCGAGCCTCAGCGCCTCGCGCTGGATGCGCTCGTTCATGGCGCGCAGGCCGCCCGCCCGCTTGGAGCTGATGTGGTTGCCGAAATCGAGCTGCTTGAAGACGTCGAGGCCGTTGGTCGCCACGATCTCGTCCGGGGCCTTCCCGTCATAGATCGCGATCATGATCGCCACGAGGCCGCGGGTGATGCTGGAATCGCTGTCGCCGAGGAAGCGGACCCGCGGCCGCTCGCCGCCGGTCTCGAAGCGCGAATCGAGCCAGACCTGGCTCTCGCAGCCATGCACCCGGTTCTCCTCGCTGTGCCGGTCGGCGGGCAGGGGCGCCATCGCGCGGCCGAGCTCCATCACGTAGCTGTAGCGCTCTTCCCAGTCCTCGATCAGTTCGAAGTTCTCGATGATGGTCGCGATCGGAGGGAGCATCGGCAGCCGGTGAGGATCGAAGGAGTGTCGGGACAGGATATAGGGGCGCGCGGGCCGCGATGCGAATCGGCGCGCGTGCCCGGGCTCGGCTCAGCCTTCGGCGGCGCCCCGGGTCTCGGGCAATTGCAGTTCGAGCGGGTCGGCATGGGTGGCCGTGCCCCGCACCGCGATCTCGGCCTGGGCCGCATAGGCGGCGATGAGACGCGGCCCGAGCTTGGGCACGTTGGGGCGCCCCGATTCGGGCGCGTCGCCCGCGCCCGACACGATGCTGAGGCGCACCGGCCCGCCCGCCGTCGCGTCGATGTCGATCGCGATGGTGCAGGCCACGCTCTCGGCGGTGGCGTCGAGGCATTCGGCCACGATCTCGGCCACGATCATGCCGAGGGCGTTGGCGGTGCGCGGCTCGACGAAGCTGGTGCCGCGCCCGCCCACCGTGACGCCGATGCGGCCGGCCCGGCGCAGCTGGCCGAGGCCCGAGGCGAGGCGGTGGAGGTAGTCGCGCAGGTCGATCGAGGCGATGTGGGGCGCCTCGTGCAGGTGCTGCTGCACCAGGGCGATCGCCCGCACCCGCTGGCCCAAAGCCTCGAAGCTGCCCCGGCAGAGCTCGGGGGCGGCCCGGCCGTAGAGGCCGATCAGGCTCACCATCACCTGGAGGTTGTTGCGGACCCGGTGATAGACCTCGGCGAGCAGGGTCTCCTTCTCGACCAGGGCCTTCTCGATATTCTCCTCGGCGTGCTTGCGGTCGGTGATGTCGAAGCAGGATCCGAGATAGCCCTGGAACGCGCCCTCGTCCTCGAGGGGGCGCCCGGTCTCGAGGAGCCAGCGATAGGAGCCGTCGTGGCGACGCAGGCGGAACTCGACCACGAAGGGCGCGCGGCTCGCGTAGGCGTCGGCGACCAGGGCGGCGTGGCGCTCGAAATCATCCGGGTGCAGGCCCCGTCGCCAGCCCTCGCCGATCTCCTCATCGGCGGTGCGGCCGGTGAAGGCGAGCCAGCACTCGTTGTGATGGACCACCTGACCGCTCTGATCGGCACGCCACATCATCAGCGGGACGAAATCGGCGAAGCGCCGGAAGGCATCTCCGACCTCGAAGCGGCCCGGCGTCGTCCCGGTCGATGGTGTGTCCGCTGCCATGGTGCTCCCGATTCGCCCTTTGACCCTGGCTGATGTGCGCAATGCAGGCGCCGGTCAACGTGCCGCGTGGGACGCCGTTCCGGCGGGCCGTCCGCACCCGCTCATGAGAGTGCCGCGGCGCAGCGAAAACCGGGATCCCGGGAAAAATCCAAGGTTGTATCTTTCGCCATCGTTACGACCTGCGGACGATGCGTGCGGGTCCGGTCCGCGACGCGGCGCGCCCATGGAAGGCCCGGACGTCCCGCCCCATATCGGCCGCATGACATCCCTCGACACCATCTTGCAGACTCTCGACGCCCTGATCGCGGCCGACGACCCGGTCGGGCTCGAGGCGGCGGACCGGGCCATCTGGGATTACCTGGCCGGCTTCGACGGGCTCAGCGCCCAGTCCCAGGCGGCGGCGGACCTCGCCGGCGCCCTCGATTCCTGGCCCGTCCGCTCGTCCCTGACGCCGACGGTCCGCGAACTCGTGGCCCGCCACCGAAACCGCCTCGCCGAGCCCTCCGCCTGAGGGCACGGCGCGGCGCACCCGGCCGGCTCGCGAAGGGGAGCGGGCCGGCGCGGCCCCTGCCCGGGCCACCGCTTCGGCCCCCTGGCGCCGGGCACGAACGGTCGGCGAAACATCAGAATAAAAGCTGATCATAGGTTTTTATGGTTGACAGCGCGACGCTCCTTCGCTATCAATGACCCACGCTCCAGAAGTGTGACGAGACGGGCGGCGGAGGCGGTCATGGCGCTGGCGGGCCATCCTCCGGAACGCCAAGAGGCCGTGGCGCGGCTGATGTGCGGGACCGACCGCACCATGGCGTCGATCGCGGCCGAGACCGGCGTGCCGGCCAACACCGTGAGCAGCTGGAACCGCCGCGCCGGCTGGCGCCCGCCCATCTACGCGAAGCCCCGCTCCGCCGACCCGGCCCTCTGGCCGGAGACGCGGCGGGCGGCTCTCGCCCGGCTCTACCACAACCCCGCGATCGACCTCGCCGACCTGGCCGCGGCGCTCGGGGGGACGCGGTCCGGCGGGCGCTCCCTGTTCAAGGCCTGCGGGCTTCCCCCGCGCCGCCGCAAGGCCGGGTTGCCGCCCGCGCCCGCCGATCCCGGCCGCACCCGGGATGGGCCGAGCCTGCGGGCGGCCCTGCGCGGCCACGTCGCCCGGCAGATCGCGCTCTTCGATGCCGGCCTCGACGCGGCGCTCCAGGGCCAGAGCCCCGGATTGGCGGATTCGGCCAAGGTCCTGCGCGACCTCGGCGGGCTGAAGCGCCTGCTCGACGAGCTGGAATTGGCCGAGGGGCGCGGCCTCCTGCCGGGCGATGTTGCGGGAGGCGGCCATGGCGATGCGCACGAATCCGCGCCAGGCGGCCCCGCTGCCGGCGATCTGCCCGCCCTGCGCGCGGAGATCGCGCGGCGCTATGCGGCGTTCGCAGGCGAGCGGCCGGATGCCGGCCTTCCTGGCGAGCCTGCCGGCCCCGCTCCTGGCCTCGCTCGCCCATGATTGGCTCCACCTCGCCCGGGCCGACCAGCTGCCGCCCTGCCCGCAAGCGGACTGGACCACCTGGGCGGTGATCGGGGGGCGCGGCTGCGGCAAGACCCGGACCGGGGCCGAGTGGGTCAGCGCCCTGGCGCAGGGCGATCCCGCCTTCACGGCCGAGCCGGTGGGGCGGATCGCCCTCGTGGGCGAGACCTACGCGGATGTGCGCGACGTGATGATCGAGGGGCCGTCCGGCCTCCTCGGACTGCCGCGGCGGGGCTCAGCCCCGCGCTGGTCCCCCTCCCGGCGCCGGGTCGAGTGGGCGAACGGCGCCCTCGCGCTGGCCTTCTCGGCGGAGGAGCCCGATTCCCTGCGCGGCCCCCAGTTCGGGGCGGCCTGGTCGGACGAGGTCGCCAAGTGGCGCACCCCGGAGGCCACCTACGACATGCTGCAATTCGGGCTGCGCCTCGGGCGCCATCCGCGCAACCTCGTGACCACGACGCCGCGGCCGATTCCGCTGATCCGGCGCCTCCTCGCCGACCCCGCGGTGGTGGTGAGCCGGGCCCGCACCGCCGACAACGCGGGAAACCTCGCCCCCGCCTTCCTGGAGGCGGTGGTAGGCCGCTACGCCGGCACCCGGCTCGGGCGCCAGGAGCTCGACGGCGAGCTGATCGAGGACCGGGCCGACGCCCTCTGGACCCGCGCGGGCCTCGAGGCCGGGCGCCGCGACCGGGCGCCGGATCTCGGCAGGATCGTCGTGGCGATCGATCCCCCGGCGAGTTCGGGGCCGCGGGCGGATGCCTGCGGGATCGTGGCGGTGGGCAGCGACGGGAGCCACGCCTACGTCCTGGCCGACGCGACCCTGAGGCGCGCCGTCCCGCAGGCCTGGGCCTCGGCGGCGCTCGCCCTCTACCACCGGCTCCAGGCCGACAGCCTCGTGGTCGAGGTGAACCAGGGCGGCGAGATGGCGAGCGCGGTGCTGGCCGAGATCGATGCCGGCGTGCCGGTCACGCCGGTGCGGGCGACCCGGGGCAAGTACCTGCGCGCCGAGCCGGTCTCGGTGCTCTACGCGCAGGGCCGCGTCCACCATGTCGGGCCCCTGCCGGAGCTGGAGGACGAGATGTGCGATTTCGGGCCCGAGGGCCTCTCCTCCGGCGCCTCGCCGGACCGCCTCGACGCCCTGGTCTGGGCTGTGACGCACCTGCTGCTGCGCCCTGGCGCCGAGCCGCGGATCCGCCGGCTCTAGGGATCCGGCGCGGGGCCGCCCGCGGCCGGGAGAGGCGCCATCGTCTTCACTCGCGAAAGGTCACCCCATGCCGAACCTCATCACCCGGCTGGCGCGGGCGGCGGGCTACGCGCCGCGCGTCAAGGCGGCGCCGCTTGCGGGGCCGGCCTTCGTGTTCACCGGCGATGGCCGGGCGGTGTGGACGGCGCGGGACGGGACGGCGCTCGCCCGCGAGGGGTTCCAGCGCAACGCCGTGGTGCATCGCTGCGTGCGCCTCGTCGCCGAGGCCGCCGCCTCCCTGCCGCTGTTCCTGACCGGCCCCACCGCCGAGGCCGCCCGGCCGCTCGCGGCACTGCTGGCCCGCCCGAACCCCCGCGAGGGCGGAATGCGGCTGATGGAGGCGCTCTACGGGCACCTGATGGTCTCCGGCAACGCCTATCTGGAGGCGGTGAGCCTCGACGGGCAGCCGCGCGAACTCTACGGCCTGCGCCCCGACCGGATGCGGGTGGTGCCGGGCCCCGACGGCTGGCCCGCCGCCTACGAATACAATGTCGGCGATCGCAGCCTGCGCTTCGACCAGACCCGCGAGGGCGTGCCGCCGATCCTGCATCTGAGCCTGTTCCACCCCACCGACGACCATTCCGGGCTCCCGCCCCTGGAGGCGGCGGCGGTGGCCCTCGACATCCACAACGCGGCCGGCGCCTGGAACAAGGCGCTCCTCGACAACGCCGCCCGCCCCTCGGGCGCCCTCGTCTTCGCCAACGCCGCGGGCGCCTCCCTGAGCGAGGCGCAGTTCAGCCGGCTGAAGGGCGAGCTCGAGGCGAATTACCAGGGGGCCGGCAATGCCGGGCGCCCCCTCCTCCTCGAAGGCGGGCTCGACTGGAAGCCCCTCGCGCTCTCGCCGAAGGACATGGATTTCGTCGAGGCCAAGGCCGCTTCCGCCCGCGAGATCGCCCTCGCCTTCGGGGTGCCGCCCCTGCTGCTCGGCCTCGCCGGCGACAACACCCACGCCAATTACGCCGAGGCGAACCGCGCCTTCTACCGGCAGACCGTGATCCCCCTGGTGCGCCGCACCGCCGATTCCATCGCCCACTGGCTCGAACCCGCCTTCGGGCCGGCGAGCCTCGAACCCGACCTCGACGCCATCGAGGCGCTGGCGCCCGAGCGCGAATCCCTCTGGCGCCGGGTGGAGGGGGCGGATTTCCTGAGCCGGGCCGAGAAGCGCGCGGCGGTGGGCTACGGGCCGGGCGCGGAGGCCTGATTGCGGGCGCCGCCCGCGGCCATCGGGCCGGGTACCGGCCCTCCTGAAAAACCCCCTGGAGTGGATTGTTCGATGGATGGCCATTTCACCGGCTATGCCAGCCTGTTCGGCGTGCCCGATCTCGGGCGCGACGTGGTGGCGCGGGGCGCCTTCGCCGAGAGCCTGGCGCGGCGCGGGCCCGGGGGCGTGCGCCTCCTCTGGCAGCACGACCCGGCCGAGCCGATCGGGCGCTGGCTCGCGCTGCGCGAGGATGCGCGCGGGCTCTTCGTCGAGGGATGCCTGAACCTCGCGGTGCAGCGGGCCCGCGAGGTCGACGCGCTGATGCGCGAGGGCGGCCTCGACGGGCTCTCGATCGGCTTCCGGACCCAGAGCGCCGCGCCGGACCGGGCGGGCTACCGGCAGCTCCTGGCAATCGACCTCTGGGAGATTTCCCTCGTCACCTTCCCGCTCCAGCCCGGCGCCCGGGCCGACCCGCCCGCCGGCGCCGGCCCGCTCGCCGCCGAGATCCGCTCCGTCGCCCGGCGCCTCGCGCCGCGCCGGGCAGCGCCCTTCGCCCCTCTCCCGGCGCCCTTCCCTGCGCCCTTGCCCGCCCACCGCCCCGCGATCCGGCTGCGGCCGGCCGCGCGGGCCTGATTCCGCCCCAGCCCCGAGGTTTTCATGACCCTGCACAGCCCCATCGAGACGAAATCCGCCCTCGCCGCCCTGGAGAACAAGGCCGGCACCGGGCGCGAGGCCCCGGGGGAGGCCAAGGCGGCGCTCGCCGAGCTCGCCACCGCCTTCGAGGCCTTCAAGGAGACGAACGACACCCGCATGGCCGCGCTCGAGGGGCGCCTCTCGGGCGATGTCCTCACCGAGGAGAAGCTCGCCCGCATCGACGCCGCGCTCGACACCGCGCGCACCCGCCTCGACCGCCTCAGCCTCGACCGGGCCCGCCCGCCGCTCGGCGGCCCCGAGCCCCGCCGCGACGGGATCGGCGCCGAGCACAAGGCCGCCTTCGACCTCTATGTCCGGGCCGGCGAGAGCGCCGGTCTGAAGCGGCTGGAGGCGAAGGCCCTCTCGGCGGGTTCCGGCCCCGATGGCGGCTACCTCGTGCCGCCGACGATCGAGCGCGAGGTGCTGCGCCGCCTGAGCCTGCTCTCGCCGATCCGCGCCATCGCGGGCCAGCGCACCATCTCGGGGGGCCAGTACAAGCGGGCGGTCTCGACCGGGGCGCCGCAGGCCGGCTGGGTCGCCGAGACCGCGCCCCGCCCCCAGACCGACGGGCCGGTCCTCTCGGAGCTGAAATTCCCGGCCATGGAGCTCTACGCCATGCCGGCCGCGACCCAGACGCTCCTCGACGACGCCGTGGTGGATATCGACGCCTGGCTCGCCGACGAGGTCGAGACGGCCTTCTCCGAGCAGGAGGGCGTCGCCTTCGTCAGCGGCGACGGGGTGAGCCGCCCGAAGGGCTTCCTCACCTACGACACCGTCGCGAACGCCGCCTGGGTGCCGGGCAAGATCGGGTTCGTCGCCACCGGGGCGGCCGGCGCCTTTCCGGCCCAGAACCCGGCCGACGTGCTCTACGACCTCGTCTACGCCCTGCGCGCCGGCTATCGCCAGAATGCCGGCT
Organism: Methylobacterium soli; assembly: GCF_008806385.1. GTDB lineage: Bacteria > Pseudomonadota > Alphaproteobacteria > Rhizobiales > Beijerinckiaceae > Methylobacterium > Methylobacterium soli. Next base: position 51,886 of record NZ_VZZK01000025.1, on the reverse strand, counting down.
TCGTGATGAACCGGCGGCTGCAGAGCACGATCCGCAAGTTCAAGGACCAGGACGGCAACTACCTCTGGCAGCCGCCGCTCGCCGCGGACCGGGCCGCGATGCTGCTCGGCTTCCCCGTCACCGAGGCCGAGGCGATGCCGGACGCCGCCGCCGGCAGCCTCTCTCTGGCTTTCGGCGACTTCCGCCGCGGCTACCTCGTGGTGGACCGGACCGGCCTCCGGGTGCTGCGCGACCCCTATTCCGCCAAGCCCTACGTGCTGTTCTACACCACCAAGCGGGTCGGCGGCGGCGTGCAGGACCACGAGGCGATCAAGCTCCTGAAACTCGCCTGAGGCGACGGGGCCTCCGGGCGATCACCCCGGGGGCCCCGCCCGACGATGAGGCTCGCCCGTCACACCGCCGGGAATTTGGGGACAAATCCCGATCCTCCAGACTATAAGACTCTATTCCAGGAACAAACACCATTATAAACCAATTGATGGGCGCGACGACGAAGCCCTGACTTGCTTCTGGACTTATTATCATGAATTTAGACGGGGCCGAGAATGCCAAGGCGGAGGTTTTTCTCAAGGCCTTCAAATATTCTGAGATCGCATCGTCCCTGTCCGACGAAGAAGATCAGCCGGTCTTCGTAGCATCGCCGGGAACCGAAGCCCACGATGACATCGTCCAGGCGCGGCGAAAGAGGAAATTCGACCCAAAGGAACTGATCGCCGTCGGCATCGTGAAGCCGAAGGACCAAGATCGACCGACCGATGGGCTCAAACTCGGGATCTTTATCCAGCGCCGGCGGCTGATCCACCATCCGGTGGTGGAGGCCGCCAAGCGCATCGCCGGCGACGAGGCGCGCGTCATCGTCACGGGGCCGGTTCGCCGGCAGGCCCCCGCGAACACGGGTCATTGCCGGCCGCTGCGCATGGGCGCGTCAGTGGGTCATCACCGGGTCACGGTCGGCACGATCGGATGTTTCGGCGTGAGCCGTGACGGCAGCGGCGTCGGCATCCTGTCGAACAATCACGTGCTGGCCCATACCAACAAGGGCCTGCGGGGCGATCTCGTGCTGCAGCCGGGACGCGTCGATTGCGGCCCGAGGCGCGGAACGCTGAACCAGGTCGCGACCCTTCACGAATACGTGCCCATCGACTTCGCGCCCGGCGCCTCCAATCTCGTCGATTGCGCCTTCGCGCTCCTGTCGGAGGGCATCGCCTGCGACGGATGCACGATGGATGTCCTCTCGACGAGCCCGAAAGCCTGGGCGATCGGCGAGCCCGAGGAACTCATCTTCGACGACGTTCCGGTGCAGAAGGTCGGACGGACCACGGGATTCACCGAAGGTACGGTCGAGGCGATTGGCGTGAACAACGTCAAGGTGCAGATGATAGGCGGGCCGAGACCCAGATATGCCCTGTTCAATCAGCAGGTCGCGGTCGCCGGCATCCACGAGACCTTCTCGAAAGGGGGAGACAGCGGCTCGCTCATCTGCACCCGGGACGGAAGGCCGGTCGCCCTGCTGTTCGCGGGCACCAAGACCGGGGGACGTCACGGGCGTGGCATCACCTATGCGAATCCGATCCACACTGTCCTAGATTCACTCGAGATCGACATCTACGCCGGGGGCTGAAGGAGCCGAACATGGGTGACCAGCGAGACAAGCTTCTGGCGTCGCGCCCAGCCGCCATGGAGGCCAAGGACGCCTTCACCTCCCTGTATGCCAGCGGCCGCGCCGACCGCTCCGTCGGGCTCGGCCTTAACCAGAGCGGCGACGATTGGGCCGTGAAGGTCTTCGTGCAATCGTCGTCCGCCGCCCGCGAGTTACCGGATCATTTTCGCGATTTCGACGTCGAGGTTCAGGTGACCGGGCCCGCCAAGGCCTACTGAGCGCGGAGCGCCACCGGCATCCCTCGCCCCCGGGACGGACGGCGCCCCCCGCTGCGGCGCGCTAGTTCCGCCGGCCCGGCCGCGCCATCCAGTCCGAGCGGTTGCGGCGGTTGGCGGGCAGCGCTTCGCCGACCTGCATCTGGGCGAGCTCGGCCGCGCGGGAGCTGATCCAGCTCGCATGCTCGCCGATCGGCGTCACGGCGGTGAAGCCGCCGCAGGCGGTGCGATGGCGGGCGCTCTGCTGCATGGCGCCGCTCGACCAGCTCACCACGCCGACGATCTGGTAGCCGCCGGGGCCGCCGCGCAGGATCGGGCCGCCGGAATCCCCCAGGCAAGCGCCCGCGCCCGCGGTCTCGGCGAGGCGGCGCCGGTCCGTCACCACGGTGACCCGGTTGGCGACCTGCAGCGAGCCGATCGAGACGAGATGGGCCTCCCGCAGGGTGCGGGCGGTGTTGCGCCGGTTCTCGGCCACGACCCCGAACCCCGCGATCTCGACGCTCTCGCCCGTCGCGATGCCGCCGCCGCCGCGGGGATCGAGGGGCTGGAAATCGGCCCCCATCGGCTGGGCGAGCTTGATCAGCGCGAGATCGACGCCGGGCTGGTCCTCCGGCGTGGTGCCGGGCACGAAATCGGGGTGCATCGAGGCCGCCACCGTGCCGATGCGGTGCTGGCGGAAGCTGCGGTCGACCGCGATCACGCTGTAGCCCGCCCGGTGCATCACGCAATGGGCCGCCGTCAGCACGAGGTCGGGGGCGATCAGGGTGCCCGAGCAGATCTCGCCCTGCGTGCTCTCGATGCGCACCACCGAGGCGCGCAGGCCGTTCGGGTCGCGCGAGACCTGCCCCTGGATCACCGCCGCGGCCGGCAGCGGCGCGAGGCCAAGGCCCAGGAGGACGGCGAGGCACGCCGTGCGGAGGGGGATCGCGAACATCAGTCTCTCCCGCAACCGGGTGCACACCGGGGACGAAGGCCAATCGAGCGTAGCGTAAGGCAATGGGCCGGCCAAGCTCTGGTTCCACAACTTGGAGTCCGGGAACTTGGAGTCCGGGAACAGGCCGCCGACGCCGGAGCCCGCCCGGCCCGTCCGCGCCATCACGGGCCAAGCCGCTTCCTGCAAACGCGCGGGCTCACTCCCAGGATGCCGCGCGGCCCCAGCCCGCGAGGGTCCGGTCGATCCAGTCGCGCTGCGGGCCGAGCAGGACGCCCTGCGAGATCGCCCCGCAGGCGCCCCCGACCCAGGCCGAGACCGCGAGGACGGCTCCGCCCGGGCCCGCGATGGGGCCGCCGGAATCGCCCTGGCAGGCCCCGGCCGGGCCCTTCCCGGGCTTCAGCCAGACCAGGATGCGGCTCGGGCCGTAGGGCTCCACGACGGGCAGTTCGACGGAGCGGAAGGTGCCGGTGCTGCGCGCCTCGCCGGGCCGCGCCACGCCGTAGCCCGCGAGGGTCAGGCTCTCGCCGGCCCGCGGCAGGGCGGGACTGAGCGCGGCGGCGCGGAAGCGCGGCGGCAGGGGCGTGGCGGTGCGCAGGAGCGCGAGGTCGATCGAGCGGCGCCGCCCCGCGATGGCGCCCGCGTCGTAGCCCGGATGCACCGTTCGGGCGGCGAGATCAACCAGCACCGGCTGCCCGGCCTCGTCGCGAAAATGCACCCGGTGCTCGGCCCGGCCGGCGGCGCAATGGCCCGCCGTCAGCACCGTGTCGGGGGCGAGCACCACGGCGCTGCAGACGCCGCCATCCGAGGACAGGACCATCACGCTAGTGCCCGAAGCCTCCGGCGCCGCGCGCCCGCCGATCACGGCGCGCGCCGGCCCGGCGAGACCGAGGGCGAGAACGAGGCCCGCCGCGATCCCGCGAAGGCCGCCGCCACGATCAGCCACCATCACACCCCCTCCTTGCCCCGCGGCGAGACCGGAGACCCGCCATGACCCCGATAGGCATGACCCCAATAGGCATGTCCCCGATAGTCATGACCCCGATACGCGTCGAGGCGCCGAGCGTCGAGCCGGTCACGCTGGCCGAGATGCGGGCCTATCTGCGCCTCGACCCCGACGATGGCGGCGCCGAGGACGGCCTGATCGCGGCCCTGATCGCGGCGGCCCGGGTCGCGCTGGAGCAGGAGACGCGCCGCATCCTGGTGCCGGGCCGCTTCCGCCTCAGCCTGGCGGATTGGCCGCCGGGCGACCTCCCGCTGCCGCTGAGCCCCGTGACGGGCCTCCTGCGCGCCGGCCTCGCGGGGCGGGATGGCGGCGTCACCGACCTCGCGCCGGGCCGCGTGCAGCTGCGCGGCGACGGGCTCGAGGTGGCGGCTCTGGGGAGCCTGCGCCTCCACGACGAGCCGCCGCGGGGCTCCCTCCCGGTCTACGCGATGTTCGGCGATGCCGAGATCCGCGACGCCTCCGTGGACGGGGCGGAGCGCCAGGCCCACACCCTCGCCCTCGTGGTCTTCGCGAAGCCCGGATCGAGCCGGACCGCCCTCGACACGGCGGCCCGCATGGCCGCGCTTCTCACCGGCACCGACCTCGTGCTGACGGGCCACGCCCTCGTGACCTGCCGCGTCCTGGCGCTCGCCGCGACCCGCGACCCGCTGAGCGGCGAGGCGCGCGCCACCCTGACCCTCCAGGCCGTCACCGAGACCGCCTGATCGCCACCGGAGCCCGACATGACCGCCCAGAAAGGCAAGGACCTGCTCATCAAGGCCGGCGACGGACGCGGCGGCTTCACCGCCGTCGCTGGCCTGCGCGCGCGCCAAATCGCCCTCAACGCCGAGGCCGTCGACGTCACCAACGCGGATTCCGCCGGGCGCTGGCGGGAATTGCTGGCAGGCGCTGGCGTCCGCCGCGCCGCCCTCTCGGGCTCGGGCGTGTTCCGGGACGAGGCCTCGGATCTGCGCCTGCGCCAACTCTTCTTCGAGGGCGTGATCGAGACCTTCCAGGTGGTGGTGCTGGCCTTCGGCAGCATCGAGGGGCCGTTCCAGATCGTCAGCCTCGAATATCGCGGCGAGCATGCGGGCGAGGTGACCTTCGACATGTCCCTCGAATCCGCTGGCGCCCTCGCCTTCACGGCGCTCTGAGCATGGCCAACCACAGGCGCGGCGAGGTGCCCCTCGCCCTCGGGGAGACCCGCTACACCCTCTGCCTCACCCTCGGGGCGCTCGCCGAACTGGAGGACGCGCTCGGCGCCGGCGACCTCGTCGGCCTCGCCGAGCGCTTCGCGGGCGGCCGGCTCGCGAGCCGCGACCTGATCGCGCTGCTCGGCGCGGCGCTGCGCGGCGGCGGGCACGATCTCGCCGACGCGGCCGTCGCGCGGCTGCCCCTCGCGGGCGGCCTCGAGGCGGTGACGGAGGCGCTCGGCGCCGTGCTGGTGGCGGCCTTCGGGGATCCCGACCCGGACCCTCGCGGGCCACGGGAGGCCCCGAGCCGGGAGCGATCCCCGCCTTCCCGTGGGACGACGCGCTGAGCCTCGGCCTGCACATCCTGCGCTGGCCGCCCCCGGTCTTCTGGGCCGCGACGCCCCGCGAACTCGCCCGCGCCGCCGGCGCCGGCCGGCCCCGCGACCCGCTCCGCCGGGCCGATCTCGCGCGCCTCCTCGCGGCGTTCCCGGACGGCTGAGCAGCCGCCCCCGGCGACGGTCGGGACGCAGCCGCCTCCCACCACCCTCCCGACCCGGAGCCCCCCATGCCCGAGACCGAACTCGACCGCGCCAACGCGACGCGCATCAAGCAGCTCGATACCCTCGACCGCCTGGCCCAGAAGTTCGGGCAGAGCCTGTCGGGGGCGCTGACGCGCAATCTCGGGGCCGGGCGCCAGCTGGAAAGCGTGCTCGGCTCCCTCGGCACCAAGCTCGCCGGGCTCGCCGTCAAGGCCGCCCTGAGACCGGTGAAGCAGGGCATCACGAGCCTCGTCAACGGCCTCCTGAGCACCACCGCCCTCGGCGACGAGACGGCCTTCGCGCGCGGCGGCGTGATCGGGAACGGCCGGGTGCGGCCGTTCGCGGAGGGCGGGATCGTGGCCGCGCCCACCTATTTCCCGATGCAGGGCGGCACCGGCCTGATGGGCGAGGCCGGGCCCGAGGCGATCCTGCCCCTGCGCCGCGGCAGCGACGGCCGCCTCGGCGTGGCGGCGGGCAGCGGCGGGCGCCCGGTCTCCGTCACCGTCAACATCGCGACGCCCGACCTCACGGGCTTCCGCCGCTCCGAGGCGCAGGTCGCCGCGAGCCTCGCCCGCGCGGTGGCGCGCGGGCAGCGCGCCCTCTGAGGCCTCGATCCGCAGGAGCCCTGAATGTCCGCCGATTTCCACGAGGTGCGCTTCCCGCTCGACGTCAGCCTGCGCGGCAGCGGCGGCCCGAGCCGGCTCACCGAGATCGTCACGCTGGCCTCGGGCCGCGAGCACCGCAACAGCCGCTGGGCGGATTCGCGCCGCCGCTACGATGCGGGCTTCGGCATCCGCAGCCTCGACGCGCTCCACGCCGTCGTGAGCTTCTTCGAGGAGCGGCGCGGGCGCCTCTACGGCTTCCGCTACCGCGACCGGGTCGATTTCCGCTCCGGCCCGCCGGGGCTCGCGCCGAGCCCGACCGACCAGGACCTCGGGACGGGCGACGGCGCGACGCGCGTGTTCGCGCTGGCCAAGACCTATGGCAGCGGCCCGGCGCGCCATCGCCAAGCCGGTGGCCGAGAGCGTGCGGATCGCGGTCGGGGGCGTCGAGGTGGCGCGCGCCCGCTTCACCTGCGAGGCCGCCACCGGGCTGGTCACCTTCGTGGCCGCACCGCCGCCGGGCGCCCTGATCACGGCGGGCTTCGCCTTCGACGTGCCGGTCCGCTTCGACACGGACGAGCTCACGGTGAACCTCGAAGCCTTCGCGGCGGGGGAGATCCCGAAGGTGCCGCTGATCGAGATCCTGCCGTGACGGGAATCCTGCCGTGACGGGAATCCTGCCGTGCCGGGAATCCTGCCCTGACCGGCATCCTGCCCTGATCCGGAGCCCTCCATGCGCGACCTGCCCCCGGACCTCGCGGCCCGCCTCGCGGAGGGTGCGACGACCCTCTGCCATTGCTGGGCGCTGCGGCGCCGGGACGGCCTCGCCCTCGGCTTCACCGATCACGACCGCGACCTCACCCTGGGGGACCTCGTCCACGCCGCCCGCACCGGCCTCGAAGCCGCCGAGGCGAGCCGGGAGCTCGGCTTCGCAGTCTCGGGCGGGGACGTGGCGGGGGCGCTCAGCGCCCTCGGGCTGACCGAGGCCGACATCGCGGGCGGCCTCTATGACGGGGCCAGCGTCGAGACCTGGCTCGTGGACTGGACGAACCCCGAGATCCGCCTCCTCCTCGACCTCGGCACGCTGGGGGAGATCCGCCGGGCCGGCAACGCCTTCGTGGCGGAACTGCGCGGGCTGATGGACAGCCTCGACGCGGAGCGCGGCCGCACCTACCGCGCCACCTGCGGGGCCGATCTCGGGGACGGGCGCTGCCGCGTCGATCTCGCGCCCCTGCGCGTCGCCGCCACGGTGCGGGCGGTGCCCCGCCCCGGCCTCCTCGCCCTCGACCTCGCGCGGCCGGTGCCCGACGGGGCCCTGACGGGCGGGCACTTCACCTGGACCGGGGGCGCCAATGCGGGGCTCGCGGGCGACGTGCGGGCGCATGCGGACGGCGCCATCGAGCTCTGGGAGGCGCCGCCGCGGGCGGTCGCCCCGGGCGATGCCCTGCTGCTGGATCCGGGCTGCGACAAGCGCCTCGCCACCTGCGCCGGGACCTTTGCCAATGCGGTGAACTTCCAGGGCTTCCCGCACCTGCCGGGCAACGACGTCGTGCTGCGCCAGGTCCCGGGCTCCGGCCCCGGCCTCGACGGCGGCAGCCTGTTCCGCGCCGCGTCGGATACCTGAGGAGAGCGTCATGCGGGAACGCGCGACCGACCCGGCCGCCTTCGTTGCCGAGGCCCGGACCTGGCTCGGCACGCCCTATCGGCACCAGGCCTCCCTCAAGGGGGTCGGCTGCGACTGCCTCGGCCTCGTGCGGGGCGTCTGGCGCGGGGTGCTCGGGCCCGAGCCCGAACCGGCCCCGCCCTACGCGGCCTCCTGGGCGGAATCGGCGCCGGCCGGCACCGACCCGCTGGCGGAGGCCGCCGAACGCCACCTCATCCGCGTCGCTGGCCCGCCCACCGCGGGCTTGCCCGCCGCGGGCCCGCCCGCCGCCTCCGCGCCGGAAGCCGGGGACGTCCTGCTCTTCGCCTTCCGCCGCCACCTGCCCGCGCGCCACTGCGCCATCGCGACGGGGGCGGGCACGATGATCCACGCCCATGACGGGGCGGTGGTGGCGGAGGTCGCGATCACGCCGTGGTGGCGCCGGCACCTCACTCACGTGTTCCGGTTTCCGGGGGCCGCGGCGGCGCTCAGGCCCCCGGCGAGACCGTCAGCTTGACGCCCAGCACGTCCATCACCTTTCGGACGGTCTCGTAGCGGACCTTCGATCCGGGGGTGAGCGCCTTGTAGAGGCTCTCGCGGCCGAGACCGGCCTCGCGGGCGATCTGGGTCATGCCGCGCGCCTTGGCGACGTCGCCCAGAGCCGCGACGAACAGGTCCGGGTCGGGATCCTGCAGCGCCGCCGCGAGGTACTCGGCGATAGCTTCCTCGCTGTCGAGGAATTCCGAGGCGTCGAAGGGTGTGAAGCGGGTCATGAGAGGTCCCGATCGAGGTCGGCGGCCATAGCCTTCGCCTTCCGGATGTCGCGGCTCTGGCTCGATTTGTCGCCGCCGACGAGCAACAGGTAAATCGTTTCGCCTCTTCGTACATAATACAGGCGATAGCCCGGTCCGTCATGGATGCGCATCTCGAAGATGCCATCCCCGACCGGCTCGACATCACCGAAATTGCCGAAGGTTGCGGCCCGGATACGCGCAGCGATGCGCGCCTTGGCCCGCTGATCCCGCAGGCTGCCCAGCCAGCGCTTGAACACGTCTGACACGAGGATCGTCGGCACCCCGAATTCGTATCCGACAAGATACAAACCGGCAACCCACCCCATCTCCGGAGCCGCCCATGGCCACGCTGATCCTCTCGACGGCCGGGGCGGCGGCCGGGACGGGACTCGGGGGGCCGGTCGGCGCCCTGATCGGGCGGGCGGCCGGCGCCATCGCGGGGGCGGGCATCGACGGGGCGCTGTTCGGCACCCGCGCCAGCCCGCGCTTCGTCGAGGGGCCGCGCCTCTCGGACGTGGCCGGCCTCTCCTCCACCGAGGGCGACCCGATCCCGCGGGCCTACGGGCGGGCGAAGCTCGGCGGCACCCTGATCTGGGCGACGCGGCCCCTCGAAGTCGCCAACACCACGGTGGAGCGGGCCGCGACCGGGGCCAAGGGCGGCGGCGGCCAGAAGACCGTGCGCACGGCCTATGCCTACTACGCCAACCTGGCGATCGGCCTGTGCGAGGGCGAGATCGCCTTCGTGCGGCGGGTCTGGGCGGACGGACAGGAACTCGACCTCACCACCCTGACGCTGCGCGTCCACGCGGGCAGCCGCGATCAGGAGCCCGACCCGCTCATCGTCGCCAAGGAGGGCGCGACGCGAGCGCCCGCCTATCGGGGCCTCGCCTACGTGGTGTTCGAGCGCCTGGCGCTCGCCGATTTCGGCAACCGCATCCCGCAATTCGCCTTCGAGGTGGTGCGCCCCGTGGCGGGCCTGGCCGGGATGATCCGGGCCGTCGACCTGATCCCGGGCGCCAACGAGTTCGGCCTCGATCCCGATCTTGTCACCGAGGATGCGGGCTTCGGCGCGACCCGGGCCGCCAACCGCTTCCAGCTCCAGCGCGCCACCGACGTCACCGCCTCCCTGGACGCCCTGCAGGCCCTCTGCCCGCGGCTGGCTCAGGTCTCGGTCGTGGTGGCGTGGTTCGGCGACGATCTGCGGGCCGGGCATTGCACGGTGGCGCCCAAGGTCGACAATGCCGGCAAGGCGACCCGGGGCGACGTCTGGTCGGTGGCCGGGCTCGGCCGGGCGCAGGTCGGCGTGGTCTCGCGGGCGCCGGAGGGCGGCCCGGCCTATGGCGGCACCCCCTCGGATGCCGGCCTCGGCCGCCTCGTCGCCGACCTGCACCGGCGCGGCCTCAAGGTGGTGCTCTATCCCTTCCTGATGATGGACGTGGCGCAGGCCAACGCCCTGCCGGACCCGCGCGACCCGGGAGCCCCGGGCCAGCCCGCCTATCCCTGGCGCGGCCGCATCACCTGCGACCCCGCCCCGGGCCTGCCCGGCAGCCCGGACGGCAGCGAGGCGGCGGGCGCGCAGGTCGCGGCCTTCTTCGAGGGCGGGAGCGGGCTCGCCCGGATGGTGCTGCACTACGCCGACCTCGCGGGCGGCTGGGCCGCGGACGGCGTGCCGCTGGCCGGCTTCATCATCGGCAGCGAGCTGATCGGCCTCACCCGGGTGCGGGCGGCGGGCGGGCGCTACCCCGCGGTCGAGGCCCTGCGGCGCCTCGCCGGCGCGGTGCGGGATCGGCTCGGGCCGGGCGTCAAGCTCGTCTACGCCGCCGACTGGACGGAGTACGGCGCCGACGTGCGGGCGGGCGGCGCCGAGATCCGCTTCCCCCTCGACGACCTGTTCGCGGATCCGGCGATCGACGCCGTCGGCATCGATTATTACCCGCCGATCACGGATTGGCGCGACGGGCCGGACCATGCCGACCTCGCCGAGAGCGCCACGATCTACGATCGCGACTACCTGAGACGCCGCCTCGCGGCGGGCGAGGCCTTCGACTGGTACTATGCGGGCGATGCCGACCGGCGGGCCCAGATCCGCAGCCCGATCACCGACGGGGCGGCGGCCAAGCCCTGGATCTACCGGGCCAAGGACCTCGTGGCCTGGTGGTCGAACCCGCACGTGGAGCGGGCGGGCGGCGTCGAGACCCGCCGGACCGCCTGGGTGCCGGCCTCGAAGCCGATCTGGCTGACCGAGATCGGGGTGCCGGCCGTGGACAAGGGCACCAACGGCCCGAACGTCTTCCCCGACCCGAAATCCTCCGAGAACGCCGCCCCGCCGGCCTCCCGCGGCACCCGCGACGAGCTGATCCAGCTTCGCGGCCTGGAGGCGATCCTGACCCGCTTCGACCCCGAGGCGCCGGGCCACGACCCCGCCCACAACCCGGTCTCGCCCCTCTATGGCGGCCCGATGGTCGCGCCCGACGCGATCTTCGTCTGGGCCTGGGACGCGCGGCCCTTCCCGGCCTTCCCGGATTGCGACACGGTCTGGGCCGATGCCGGCAACTGGCGCCTCGGCCACTGGATCACCGGGCGGATCGAGGGGCTCGACCTCGACCGGCTGATCACCGCGATCCTGGCCGATCTCGGCATCGCGGCGCCGAGCCGGATCGAGGCCGCGGCCTATCTCGACGGCTACGTCATCGACCGCGCCCTCTCGGCCCGCGCCGCCCTGGAGCCCCTGGCGCAGCTCTACGGCCTCGACGTCTCGGCGGTGGCCGGCAGCCTGCGCATCCGCGGGCCCGAACGCCCGGTCGCCCTCGCGGCCGACGACCTCGTCCGGCTCGACCCCGACGAGGCGCCCTTGCGCCTCGTGCGCGCCGAGGAGAGCGCCCTGCCCCGCTCGCTCGAGATCGGCTTCAGCGATTCCGAGAGCGCCGGCTACCGCCGGGCCGCCGCGGCGGCGATCCGGCCCGCGGGCGCGCGGCGGCGCGAGACCCGCCTCGAGGCCGCAATCGTCACCCGCCGCGAGAGCGCCGAGGCCCTGGCCGAGGCCCGGCTCGACGCCGCCATCGCGGGCCGCGACACCGCGAGCCTCACCCTCAGCCCGAGGCGGGTCGAGCTCGAACCCGGGGATTGCCTCGCGCTGCCGGGCGCCGGCCTGCACCGGATCCTCAGGATCGCCGACAGCCCGGCCGGGCGGCGGATCGAGACGCAGGCGCTGCCCCTGCACGGGTCGCCGCCCCCGCCACGGCGAAGCGCCCCGGTGCCCGCCCGGCCGCCGGCCTCGGCCTTTCCGGGACCGCCCTTCGCGGTGGCCCTCGACCTGCCGGTGGACCGGGGCGACCCCGTCGCGCTGCAATATCTCGCGGTGGCGGCCGAGCCCTGGCCGGGGGATGTCGCGGTCTGGCGGGCGGCCGGGGACGGCGCCCCCCTGGCCCTGCACCGGCTCGTCGACTACCCGGCCTGCCTCGGCACGCTCAGCGAGCCCCTGCCCCCCGGGCCGCTCTGGCGCTTCGACCGCACGGCCGAGCTCGCGGTGGCGCTGCGCCATGCCGGAGGGCTCGCCTCGATCGACGCGGCGGGGGCGCTCGCCGGCGGCAACCTGTTCGCGGTGCGGGCGCCCGACGGCAGCGTGGAGATCCTGTCGGCGGCCGGCGCCGCGCTCACCGGCCCCGGCACCTGGCGCCTGACCCGCCTCCTGCGCGGCCTCGGCGGCAGCGAGGACGCGGCCGGAAGGGGAGCGCCGGCCGGAAGCCTGATCGTGCGCCTCGACGACGGGGCCGTGGTACCCCTCATCGACCGCCTCGACGAGGCCGGCCGCAGCTTCCGCTACCGGATCGGCCCGGCCGGGCGCGACCCGGCCGACCCGCTCTTCACCGAGATCACGGCGAGCGCGGGCTTCGGCGCGCTCACGCCGCTCAGCCCTGTGCACCTGCGGGCGCGCCGGGAGGCGACCGGCATCCGGCTGAGCTGGATCCGCCGGAGTCGGCGGGCGGGGGACGCCTGGGAGCCCGTGGAGGTGCGCCTCGACGAGCCCGCGGAAGCCTACGCGGTCGCGCTGTTTCAGCCCGACGGCCGGCTCCTGCGCAGCCTGACGGCCGCCAGCCCGAGCCTGCTCTACCCGGCGGCCGACGAGATCGCGGATTTCGGCGGGCCGCAGACCGCGATCGAGGTCTCGGTGGCGCAATGCGGCACCGTCGCGGGCCCCGGCCCCGCCCGCCGGGCCCGCCTGCCCGTGCGGGCGGGATGAGGCCCGCGCTTCCGCAAGCGCGTCCCGGCCCCGGCCCGTTTTTCAATCGCACCGCCTTCCCCCGCCTTCGAGGCTCCCGCAGCGGGCCGCGAGGGCGGAGATCCCGGGCCGGCGCGGCCATGCCGTCCCTCTCCGGATGAGGTCGGACGGGAGAAAGGCCGCGTCGCCCCCTCGCCCCGGAGTCCCCATGCCCGACACCACCCGCAACCTCGCCCTGCCGCTGATCGCGGCGGGGCAGGCGCAGAAGCACGTCACCCACAACGAGGCCCTGGGGCTCCTCGATGCCCTGGTGCAGCTCGCCTGCCTCGACAAGGACCGCGCCGCGCCGCCCGCGAGCCCCGCCGAGGGCGACCGCTACCTCGTGACCGCGGCCAATCCCGGGGGTGCCTGGGCCGGGCTGTCCGGGCAGGTCGTGCGCTTCGAGGACGGGGTCTGGGCCGGCACGGTGCCGCGGCCGGGCTGGCTCGCCTACGTGATCGACGAGGCCGACCTCTACCTCTTCGACGGCCGCGCCTGGACCAGCTTCCGGGCGAGCCTGACGGCGTTCCAGAACCTCGTCAGCCTCGGGATCGGCACGGGGGCGGACGCGCAGAACCCCTTCGCGGCCAAGCTCAACGCCGCCCTCTGGACGGCCCGGACCCAGCCCGAGGGCGGCAGCGGGGACCTGCGCGTCACCCTGAACAAGCAGGCCGCCGGCAATGTCCTGTCGCTCCTGATGCAGACGGGTTTCTCGGGCCGGGCCGAGATCGGGCTCGCGGGCGACGACAGCCTCGTGGCGCGGGTCTCGGGCGACGGGCTCGCCTGGACGGAGGCCTGGCGCGCCGACCCGGCGACGGGGTTCGTCGGATTCGGAACCCTGGCGGCCCGGGGCGCCGCGCCCGCCGCCCCCGTCGCCGCGGGGACGCGGGGCGGGGGCCCGCTGATCGCCCTCGAGGCCCTGCAGAATGCGGGCGCGCCGGGGGGCCAGACCATCCCGGGCGCGGCGATCCTCGCCCGCGTCGGGCGCGGCAGCCCCGGCGCCCCGGGCCCGATCCGGGCCGGCGACCGCTTCTTCGCCCTCCTCGGCCGGGGCTTCCACGCGGGCGGGGTCTATTCGGGGGACGCGATCTGCCTGCAGGGGCTCGCCGAGGAGGATTTCTCGGGCGCCGCGCAGGGCACCGCCCTCGATATCCAGACCACCGATCTCGGTGGCACGGCGCGGCGCTCCGTCCTGAAGGTGCGCGGCAACGGGGCCCTCGAATTGCAGCCCCGCGCCGGCGTGCCGGCCCGCGGGGTCGGGGCCGGCCAGATCGTGTTCGACAGCACCGCCACGGCCTTCCGGGGCCATGACGGGACGCGCTGGCTGCGGCTGACGAACCTCGTGCGCTTCGCCGCCGCCACCAATTTCGACAATTACCTGCCGGCCGAGGCCTGGACCCGGATCCAGTTCAACATCGGCGAGGTGAACGAGCAGGGCGCCTTCGCGGCCGCCAGCAACCGCTTCGTCGCGCCCGAGGACGGCGTCTACCGGTTCGGCGCGAGCCTCGCCTTTCGGCGCAACGGCGCCGCGGCGCCCACCGCCCTGCAGCTGCGGTTCCACCGCAACGGGGCCCCCGCCGGCCGGGGACGCGGCGCCGCGACAGGCCTCGTCAACGGGGTCTCGGTCGCGGCCGCGAACGCGACCCTGGCCCTCCAGGCCGGCGACGCCGTGGAGGTCTTCGCCCGTCTCACGGGCGCCGACGGCTACGTCGCGGCGGCCGACACGACCTTCTGGGGCCATGCGCTCCCGTAAGGCCTGCCCTCCCGTGACGCCTGCCCTCGCGTGAACCCCGCGTTCTCGCGCGCCCTCACCCCAGCATCCGGAGATCGTTGATGGAGCCGAAGAGCAGGATGGAGCTCAGCGCCATCGGGCGGGCCGTGCTCGTCGCCCGCGAGGCATTGCGCCTCGACGCCTACCGCGACGCGGCCGGAATCTGGACCATCGGGGTCGGCCACACCTCGGCGGCGGGCCCGCCCGCGGTGCGGGAGGGCCTGCGCCTCACTCGCGAGGCGGCCGAGGCGCTGTTTGACCGCGACGTGGCGCGCTACGCGGCCATCGTGCGGGAGGCGGTGCCGCCCGGCCTGCCCGAGCACGCCTTCGACGCGCTGGTCTCGCTCTGCTTCAACATCGGACCGGCGGCCTTCCGGCGCTCGACCGTGCTGCGGCGCCTGCGCCTGGGAGACCGGGCGGGCGCGGCCGACGCGATCCTGCTCTGGGACCGGCCGGCCGCCGTCATGCCTCGCCGCGCGGCGGAGGCCGACCAGTTCCGCACTCCCTACGGCCTCGCCTTGCCCCGGGCGCGCCGGGGCGATCCGAGCCCGATCCCCCGGCCGGACGGGCTCAGGCCCCCGCTCGCGCCGCCGCGCCGCCCGATCCCGCGCATGGCCGGGCCGGCGCCGGCCGCACCGCCTGTGCTCCCGCGCCCGCGCGATCCGGCCGCGCCAAGCCTCCACGACGGCTTCCAAGACGGCCTCGACGACGGCCTCGACGACGGCTTCCTCGCCGGCCTCTGGCGACGCCTGCGGGCGCGCCTCACCGGCCGAGCCTGACCCCCCTCCCAACCCCAGAAGGACCGAGACATGTCGCGCAACCATCCCCGATTCCCGATCCCCTCCGGCCTCGCCGCCCTGATCCTCGCCGCCGCGCTGGCGCCCGCGACGGCGCTCGCCGCGCCGGGTGATGTCGGCACCGTGGCGCTGCCCTGGGGCGATGCCCTGGCGGCGGCCGCGCAGGGCCTGGGGGCGGCCCTCGTGCCGCTGGCGGCCGGGGCCGCCACCGCCGCCCTGGCGCGGGTGGCCGGCCCCTTGCGCTTCCTCGTCACCAGCACCCTGGTGGAGCGCCTCGTGCGCAATGCCGGGGACTACGCCCTCAACGCCGTCTCGGGCGCCGTGAAGGGCCGGACCCTGAACGTGCCGCTGGGCTCGGCCGTGATCGCGGCGGCGGTGCAGCGCGCCGCCGACCAGGCGCCCGCCTGGCTCCTGCGGGAGGCCGGAGGGCTCGATGGCCTCGCCGAGAAGGTCTTCCGCAGCCTGCCGCTGGAGGCGGCGGCCGACGCGGGCAACACCCTGCGGCCCGGACTCGCGGCGGGCCGCGCCCGGACCGGGCCCGCGCCCGCCGCCTGAGAGCAACCGCACGACGCAGCGAGGGGCGGCCGATGGAGAAGATCGCACTCGAGGCCGCCCGGCTGCTCTTCGCCGAAGGGGGCGCCGGCTGGGTCGTGGCGGTGCTGCTCGGGCTGGCCTGCCTGCATCTCCACCGGCAGAACCTGCGGGCGGTGGAGACCCGCATCAGCGAGACCGGCGCCACCGCCACCGCCCTGGAGCGCGCCTCCCAGAGCGGCGCCGCCGTCGCGGCGGCCCTCGAGAGCCGCACCCGCGTGCTGGAGGATCTCGCCCGCCTCAGCGCCGAGATCGCCCGCAGCATCGACCGCAGCGACGAGCGGGCCCGCGAGCGCTTCGACGAGGTGCTGCGCCTCGTCGCGGATCTGCGCCGCCAGGCGCTCCCCGATCCCGACCGAAAGGACACCCGATGATGCCCATCTCCCCCACCGGCTTGGCCCTGCGGCCCGGCGCCGCGCGCATCCGCCGCCGGGCCGCGGACGGGCGCCTGCGCGCGGCCCGGTGCGGCTTCGAGGGCGCGATGCTGGCCCTGCGCCGGGCCGCCCTCGACCATGCCGAGAGCCAGGCCCTCCTGAGCGATACCCTGCGGGCGAGCCTGGCGCGCCTCGCCGAGCGGGCCGGCGCGAAACCGTGATGGGCCGCGCGCCCGCGGGGTGGGAACCGCGCGGGACTTCAACCGTAACGCTCGGCAGCATTCCGCATCAGCCCGTGAGAGACCCGCTTGTTCTCCCTGCCCTCAAGCCCCCGACGAAGCCCGGCTCCCGATGCGCGGGCGCGCGCCGGGCTCCGGGCCAGGCTTCGAGACGGGGCGCAGGGCTCGGCCGCGCGGCCGGAGCGCAGTATTCAGGGGGCATTCAGTGCCCGGGCGCGACAGTCCCTTCCCATGCGCCACGTCTTCACCCTTCTCGCCGGCTGCCTGACCGTCGTGGCTCTCGCCACCGGCGCGATCGGCACGCTGGCCGAGGAGACGGCGGCGCCCGGCACCCAGCTCACGCGGGTGCAGAGCGCGCCGCCGCCGCGCGCCGAGAACTGCCTCACCGCCGCAGACCTGCGCGAGGCGGTGGCGGAGCGGCGGGTGATCGAGCCGGTGGCGGCGATCCGCGCCGCCCGCACGGTGATCCCGCGGGCCGAGATCCAGCGCGCCAGCCTGTGCCGGCACGAGGAAGGCCTCGTCTACATGCTGACGGCCTTGCGCCGGGACGGGCATTTCGTGCACGTCATGGTGGATGCCAAGACCGGCGAAGTCGCCGGCCAGTATTGATCGGCCGTCTCGGCCGGTCGCCAGAACGGAGTATTGCCAGGTGCGCCTGCTCGTTGTCGAGGATGACCGGGACATCAACCGCCAGGTCGTCAATGCGCTGGAGGAGGCCGGTTACGTCGCCGACAAGGCCTTCGACGGCGAGGAGGGCGCCTATCTCGGCGAGAACGAGCCCTACGACGCCATCATCCTCGACATGGGCCTGCCCAAGGCCGACGGCGTCACCGTGCTGCAGCGCTGGCGCCGCGCCGGCATCAAGACCCCGGTCATCATCCTGACCGCCCGCGACCGCTGGTCCGACAAGGTCGACGGCTTCGATGCGGGCGCGGACGATTACGTGACCAAGCCCTTCCACATGGAGGAGCTGATGGCCCGGGTGCGCGCCCTGCTGCGCCGCGCCGCCGGCCACGCGTCGAGCCAGATCACCTGCGGGCCCGTCACCCTCGACACCCGCTCGGGCCGGGTCTTCGTCGACGGCAACCCGGTCAAGCTGACGAGCCACGAGTACCGGCTGCTCTCCTACCTGATGCACCATACCGGCCGCGTGGTCTCCCGCGCCGAGCTCACCGAGCATCTCTACGACCAGGATTTCGACCGCGACTCGAACACCATCGAGGTCTTCGTCGGGCGCCTGCGCAAGAAGCTCGCGGTCGACCTGATCCAGACCGTGCGGGGCCTGGGCTACCTCGTCGACCCGAACCAGCCCGCCGCGCGGGTGTGAGGCGCGGGCGAACACCCCGCCGGGACCGGCGCGCGACACGGTCCGCCCCCGCGCCCAAGGGACTGCGCTCATGACACAGCGCCCGTGAGACCGCGTCGATGACACCGCCCGCATGAACGCCGTTCTGGACATCCTCTCCCTGCGCCGCCGCTCCATCGCGGTGCGGCTCGCCGTGTCGGCGCTGCTGGCGAGCTCGGCGATCCTGCTGATCGCGGCCTGGATCCTGACGACGCTCTACCGGGAGAATACCGAGCGGGCCTTCGACAGCCGGCTCCTCGTCTACGCCAACAATCTCGCCACCGACCTCGTCTCGCCGAGCGATCCCGAGCAGCGCTCCTTCACCCTCGGCGATCCGCGCTTCGACCTGCCGCTGTCGGGCTGGTACTGGCAGGTCGGCCGGCCGGACGCCAAGCCGCGCGACCTGCGCACCTCGCGCTCCCTCGTCGGCGTGCCGCTCAAGCCCGCCACCAGCCCGGACGGCAAGGCCGGGATCGGCCAGATCCGCCAGGGCTACGGCCGGGGCCAGGACGAGCGGCTCTTGCGCATCATCGAGCGCGACGTCGATCTCGGCGAGGAGGGCCGCTACACGGTCCGGGTCGCGGGGCCGGCGGACGAGATCGTCAACGACGTCGACCGCTTCCGCTTCTCCCTCTTCGTCACCTTCGGGCTCCTCGGCCTGTTCCTGGCGCTGACGACCCTGCTGCAGATTCGCTTCGGCCTCGCGCCGCTGGCGCAGATGCGGGCGGCGCTCGGCGCCATCCGGCGCGGCGAGGCCGATCGCATCACCGGCGAGTACCCGCGCGACATCGCCCCCCTGGCCGGCGAGGTGAACCTCCTGATCGAGACGAACCGCGAGATCCTGGAGCGCGCCCGCACCCAGGTCGGCAACCTCGCCCACGCCCTGAAGACGCCGCTCTCGATCATCGTCAACGAGGTCGGCAGCGCCGACGCGCCGGAGGATCTGGCCTTCAAGATCCGCGAGCAGGCCGCGGTGATGCGCGATCAGGTGAACTACCATCTCGACCGGGCCCGCGCGGCGGCGCTCGCCGGCACGCTGGGCACCTCGACCGAGGTCGAGCCGGCGCTCGCCGGGCTGGTGCGGACCTTCGGCAAGATCTACCGCGACAAGGACATCGCCTACGAGGTCAGCGTCCCGGCGGGCCTGCGCTTCCGGGGCGAGCGCCAGGATTTCGAGGAGATGGTCGGCAACCTCGTCGACAACGCCTCGAAATGGGCGAATGCGCGGGTGGCGATCCGGGCCGAGGCGGTGGCGCAGGACAATTACCCCCACCTCCTGGTCGCCATCGAGGATGACGGGCCGGGCCTGCCGCCGGAGGCGCGCGAGGCCGTGCTCGGGCGCGGCCGGCGCCTCGACGAGACCAAGCCGGGCTCGGGCCTCGGCCTCTCGATCGTGGCCGATCTCGCCACCCTCTATCGCGGCCGCTTCCGCCTGGAGCAGGCGGCGCTGGGCGGCTTGCGCGCCGTCCTCGAGGTGCCGGGCGACGCGCCGGCAGGCGTCGCGCACCATTGAGCGCCCGGCGCCCCGGCCGTTGCGCCGCCCTCCCGTAAGGCTAAGTTCGCGCCGCCCGACCCGCATCACGTGACACCGTGTCACCGGATGGTGACGTCGTGCGGGCCGCAACCCGCCTTTACATGGTGACGGGCTGCGAGGGTCCGGCATATTGGGGTCCGATGACGGCGATCTGGTTCATTCTGGCGTTCATGACTGGTGCGGCGGTGCTCGCCCTGCTCTGGCCGATGTCGCGCCGCGTCGCGGCCCCCGTGCCGGAGGCGGCCCAGGCCGCCACCGAGACGGGCTTCTACGAGGACCAGCTCGCCGAGATCGAGCGCGACCTCGCCCGCGGCCTGATCGCGCCGGCGGAAGCGGAGGCGGCCCGCACGGAGGCCGCCCGCCGGCTCCTGCGCGCGAGCCGCCTGACCGGCACCGCCGACGCGGCCGATTTCGCCGAGCCGCATCTGCGCCAGCGCCGCGCCGCCTCGGCCTTCGCCCTCTCCACCATTCCGCTCGTGGCGCTGCTGGCCTACGGCCTCTACGGATCGCCCGACCTGCCGGCGCAGACGGCGGCGGACCGCCAGGCGGCGCAATCCGGCAACCAGGACTTGATGAAGGCGATCGGCCAGATCGAGGCCAAGCTCGCGAGCGATCCGGCGGATGTCCGCGGCTGGTCGGTGCTCGCCCCCGTCTACATGCGCCTCGGCCGCTTCGACGACGCGGCCCATGCCTACGAGGCGGTGAGCCGGCTCAAGGGCGAGACCCCGCAGGCGCTCTCCGACTGGGGCGAGGCGCTCGTCGCGGCCGCCAACGGCGTCGTCTCCCCCGACGCGAAGGCGATCTTCGATCGCGCCGTCGCCCTCGACGCGAAGGCGGCCAAGCCCCGATTCTATCTCGCCCGCGCGGCCGAGCAGGGCGGGGACAATGCGGGCGCGATCCGGGAACTCGGCGCCCTCGAAGAGGCGGGGCCCGCCGACGCGCCCTGGCTTCCGCTGGTGCGCGAGACCCTCGCCCGCCTGAAGGGCGAGGCCGCCCCCGCCTCCGAGGCGGCCGCCGCGCCGAGCCCCGGCCCCGCCCCGCCCTCCGACCCGAGCGCGGCGATCCGCACCATGGTCGACGGGCTCGACCAGCGCCTGCAGAAGCAGGGCGGCAGCATCGACGAGTGGCTGCGCCTCGTGCGCTCGCGCAGCGTGCTCGGCGAGCGCGACAAGGCGCTCTCGGCCCTGGAGCGGTCCCGTGCCGCCCTCGGATCCGACGGGCAGGCGCTGGAACGCCTCGACGCGCTGGCGAAGGAGCTCGGCCTCGCGCCCGGCGCCGCCTCCCTCAGGGCCACGGAGCGCACGCCGCCCTCCGCCACCCAAACCGCTGGCCAGGCCGCCCAGGCCGCCAGGAGCGACGACGGGACGGCGCGGGCCGATACCGACGCCGCGGTCGCGGCCGTCAAGGCGATGCCGGCGGCCGAGCGGGACGCCGCCGTCCGCGGCATGGTGGCCGGGCTCGACCGGCGCTTGAGCGCCAAGGGCGGCACCGCCGACGAGTGGCTGCGCCTCGTGCGCTCCTACAGCGTGCTCGGCGAGCGCAAGCAGGCGAGCCGCACCCTCGACCGGGCCCGCATGGCGCTGGCGGCCGATACGGGCGCGGTGGAGCGCCTCGACGCGCTGGCCCGCGAGCTTGACCTGCACGGCACGGGCGGGAAGCCCTGACCGCGCCGGGTCCCCCCTGACAATCGGTCCCGCCTGTGGCCCTTGACCGGGCTCGTCGGGCGGTCGACACCCTATCCATAAGTTTAGAAATGTTCAGGGACGCTTCGGGCCGGGATCGGCCTGATCGGCCCAATGACGGGACCGGGACGGAACCAGACGTGACGCGCAAGAGCCGCCGCCTCATCCTGATCGCCTCCTGCGGCGGCGTGCTGACGCTCGCGGTGGGGCTGATCCTGTTCGCGATGAGCGGCTCGATCGTGTTCTTCCGCTCCCCCACCGAAGTGGCCAACCAGGGCGTCGCGCCCGGGACGCGCTTCCGCCTCGGCGGCCTCGTCAAGGACGGCTCGTTGGAGCGCGGGCCGGATCAGACGGTGGCCTTCGCGGTCACCGACACCAACGCCACCGTGCAGGTGACGTATCGCGGCCTCCTGCCCGACCTGTTCCGCGAGGGCCAGGGCGTGGTCACCGAGGGCACGCTGGAGCCCGGCGGGCTGTTCCGGGCCGACACCGTGCTGGCCAAGCACGACGAATCCTACATGCCCCGCGAGGTCGCCGACGCCCTGAAGGCGCAGGGGCGCTGGCAGGAGGGCAAGGGCCGCGAGGCCAAGGACGGCGGCAAGGCGGGCGGCTTGGCGAACGGCAAGACGAGCGGCACGGCGAACGGCATGACGAGCGGCCAGGCGGCGCCGCAGGCCGCGTCCGCCGGCGAGAAGACCCTCGGACCGCGCAGCGAGCGATGAGCCGCGCCGGTCACGGGCCCCAGGGCCGAAAGGAAGGATAGTCAGTGCTCGTCGAGGTCGGCCATTTCGCGCTCGCGCTCGCGCTCGCGCTCTCCCTGGTCCAGGCGGTGATGCCGATCTGGGCTGCGCGCTCCGGCGACCCGGCTCTGCGCCAGGTGGCCAAGCCGGCCGCGCTCGGCGCCTTCGCCTGCGTGCTCTTCGCCTTCGCGGCGCTGACCTACGCCCACGCCACCTCGGACTTCTCGGTTCAGAACGTGGTGGAGAACTCCCACACCACGAAGCCCTTCCTCTACAAGATCTCGGGCGTGTGGGGGAACCACGAGGGCTCGATGCTGCTCTGGGTCCTGATCCTCACCCTGTTCGGGGCGCTGGTGGCGGGCGCGAGCGAATCGGTGCCGCCGGTGCTGCGCGCCAACACCCTCTCGGTGCAGGGGATCGTCACCTTCGTGTTCGTGCTGTTCATCATCACGACCTCGAACCCCTTCACCCGGGTCATGCCGGCGCCGATCGAGGGCAACGACCTCAACCCGCTGCTGCAGGATCCGGGCCTCGCGATCCATCCGCCGCTGCTCTATCTCGGCTATGTCGGCTTCTCGATCACCTTCGCGTTCGCGGCCGCCGCCCTGATCGAGGGGCGCATCGACGCCGTCTGGGCCCGGGCCGTGCGGCCCTGGACGCTCGTCGCCTGGAGCTTCCTGACGCTCGGCATCGCGATGGGCTCGTACTGGGCCTATTACGAGCTCGGCTGGGGCGGCTGGTGGTTCTGGGACCCGGTCGAGAACGCCTCGCTGATGCCCTGGATCGCCGGGACCGCGCTCCTGCACTCCACCGTGGTGATGGAGAAGCGCGACGCCCTCAAGGTCTGGACGGTGCTCCTCTCGATCCTGACCTTCTCGCTCTCCCTCATGGGCACCTTCATCGTGCGCTCGGGGCTGCTCACCTCGGTCCACACCTTCGCCACCGACCCGACGCGGGGCGTCTTCATCCTCGCCATCCTGGTGCTGTTCATCGGCGGCTCCCTGAGCCTGTTCGCCTGGCGGGCGCCGCTGCTGCGCCAGGGCGGCCTGTTCGCGCCGATCTCCCGCGAGGGGGCGCTCGTCCTCAACAACCTGTTCCTGGTCGCCGCCTGCGCCACCGTCTTCGTCGGCACGCTCTATCCCCTCGTCCTCGAGATGGCGACGGGGGAGAAGATCTCGGTCGGACCGCCCTTCTTCAACAGCACCTTCGTGCCCCTCGCGGTGCCGCTCCTGCTGATCGTGCCCTTCGGGCAGACGCTCGCCTGGAAGCGGGGCGACGCGCTCGCGGCCGCGCAGCGCCTCTTCGCCGCCATGGCCTTCGCGCTCGCGATCGGGCTCGCCGCCCTGGCGCTGACCTGGGGCGGCCCGGTCCTCGCCCCCGTCGGCATCGGCCTCGGCGCCTATCTGGTGATCGGCTCGGCCCTTGAGATCATCTCGCGGGCGCGGGGCTACGGCGCCAGCCGCACCCGGTCGCCCGGGATGATCTGGCGCCGGGCGCTCGGCCTGCCGCGCTCGGCCTGGGGCACGGCCCTGGCGCATGCGGGCGTCGGCATCGTGGTCCTCGGCATCGCCGCGCAGGGCTGGGCGACGGAGGGGCTCGCCACGCTCAAGCCCGGCGAGACGCTGGCCACCGGCCCCTACGTCGTCACCCTCGAGCGGGTCGCGCCGCGGCCCGGCCCGAACTACGAGGAGACGGCCGCCTTCCTCACCGTGCGCAACCGCGCGGGCGACGAGATCGGCCATCTCGATACCGGCAAGCGCTTCTACCCGAGCCGGCGCATGACGGTGACCGAATCCGGCCTGCTCACGGTCGGGGCCAGCCAGGTCTATGCCAGCCTCGGCGAGGTCCATCCCGGCGGCGGCATCGGGTTGCGGCTCTACTACAAGCCCCTCGTGCTCCTGATCTGGCTCGGTGCCGTGGTGATGGCGCTGGGCGGGGCCGTCTCCCTCACCGACCGGCGCATGCGCGTCGGCGCTCCCGCGCGCGCCCGGGCCAAGGCGCTGCCGCCGAGCGCGGTGCCGGCCGAATGAGCCCGCGCGTGACCCGCAACTTGACCCGCGCCGCCCTGGCGCTCCTCCTGATCGCGCGGGTGAGCGCGGCCGGCGCGGTGCAGCCCGAGGAGGTGATGAAGGATCCGGCCCAGGAGGCGCGCGCCCGCACGATCTCGGCGGGCCTGCGCTGCCTGGTCTGCCAGAACCAATCCATCGACGATTCCGACGCGCCGCTGGCCCGGGATCTCCGCCTGATCGTGCGCGAGCGCATCCGCGCCGGCGACGACAACCAGGCCGTCGAGGATTACGTGGTGAACCGCTACGGCGAGTTCGTGCTGCTGCGCCCCGTCTTCGCCCTGCACACCCTCCTGCTCTGGCTGACGCCGGCGCTGGTGCTGCTGGCCGGCGCCTTCGGGATCTGGCGGCTGGCGCGCCGCCGGACGCCCCGGCGCCCCGAGACCTTGACGGCGGCCGAGCAGGCCGAGATGGCGGCCCTGCTCCGGCGCGATTGAATTTTCTTCAAACCCCGCTCAAATTCGATTTGTATTCGGCCGGCGGATAGTTCCGGTTCCGGCCATGAGCCCATGCATATTTGTGCAGTCAACAGCGCAATTCTGCAACTTCCATGCGTGGCCAGCATTTGTGCGATGCGAAAGGTACTCTTCGCAACGCACCATAACGGCGGCATAAAGCGGTCTCCCGGTGCAACCGGCTTTCCGTACGGGCACTCCCGGCGGACAGTAACCGCACAGGCCACATTCCCATGCGCAAGCTCGCCCTCGCCCTCTCCGCGACCACCCTCTCGCTCGCCCTGATCTCGGGGGCTTCCGCCCTCGAGCTGAAGCCCCTCAAGGCGAACTCCGTCGATCTCGGCACCTTCCGGGGCTCGATCTACTACACCACCGCGACGGACGGTTACCGGGTCGTCGCGACCCTCGCGGCCACCAACACGCACGGCGACCAGCCCCAGATCGTCCGCCTCGTCACGACCCTCAACGCCGACCAGACCGTGACCCTCTCGGTTCCCGGCAGCATGGGCGCCGACGGGCGCGACGCGACGATCGCCTTCTCGCGCCGCGGTAACGTGGTCGAGGTCGCCTCCGCCGAGATCGCCCTCGACTGAGGCCGGTCCGGGCTTCGACGAAGCGGGCCCGACGCGCCCGCACGGGCGCCGGTCCCCTTGGCCGGCGCCTCGCTTTCGCCCCACTGGAACGCGAGGACGGGGGCTCACGACGGCCCGTTGACGGATCGTTAACCACGAGACGCGAGCGTCCCGCGACCATGCCGATCGCCTCGCCCCCGCACCGCGCGCCCCTCCTGGCGGCCTGCCTTTCCGCAGGCCTGGCCCTGGCCCTCCCGGGTCCGGCCCTCGCCCACCCGCATGTCTGGGTCACCGCCAAGGCGGAGATCGACTACGCGGAAGGCGGCAAGGTCACGGGCATCCGCCATGCCTGGACCTTCGACGCCGCCTACTCGGCCTTCGTCACGCAGGGCCTCGACAAGAACCACGACGGCGCGCTGTCGCCCGACGAGCTGTCGGACCTCGCCACCGAGAACACCCGCAACCTGACCGAGTTCGGCTACTTCACGAAGCTGAAGGTCGGCGGCAAGGAGCAGGCCTTCGGCGAGCCGGCCGAGCCCCGCATGGCGATGCAGGGCGAGGGCCTGACCCTGACCTTCCTGCTGCCGCTCAAGACCCCCGCCCCGCAGGGCCGCGGCGTGGTGGCGCTCGAG
This sequence comes from Methylobacterium soli, assembly GCF_008806385.1. GTDB lineage: Bacteria > Pseudomonadota > Alphaproteobacteria > Rhizobiales > Beijerinckiaceae > Methylobacterium > Methylobacterium soli. The sequence goes on along the minus strand of NZ_VZZK01000025.1, from coordinate 26,269 downwards.
GTCTACGATCCCACCTACTTCGTCGCCTTCAGCCTCGCGGAGGGCGCCGACGCCGCCCGCCTCGCGGGGGCGCCTCCGGGCTGCGCCGCCACGGTGACGCGCCCGAAGACGCAGGAGGCCAAGACTGCGGAGGCGGGCAAGCCCGGCATGACCGAGGCCTTCTTCGAGGCCCTCACGGCCGCCTCGAATTTCGGCGTGCAGTTCGCCAACCGGATCCTCGTGGCATGTCCGTAGGCGCGGCGCTCCCGGGCGCCCTCCCGGCGCGCGGCCGGCTCGCCCTGCGGCTCGGCCTCGTGGCGGCGGCCATCGCCCTCGCGAGCCTCGCCCTCGCGGGCCTGATGTGGCTGATCGCCCCCAACCTCGCGGCGCCCCCGCCCCGCTCCCCCTTCGGCATCGGCTTCCGCGAGGCGGCCCCCGCCGCGTCCGGCCTGGGCGGCTGGCTCCTGGCCCTGCAGGCGAGCTTCTCGCGCAGCCTCCAGGGCGCGGTCGCGGGCCTCAAGGCGGGGGGCGATTGGGGACCCCTCATGGGCCTCGGCTTCGCCTACGGGGTGTTCCACGCCGCCGGCCCCGGCCACGGCAAGGCGGTGATCGCCGGCTACATCCTGGCCGGCGAGCGGGCCCTGCTGCGGGGCTTCTCCCTGAGCTTCGCCGCGGCCCTCCTGCAGGCGCTGGTGGCGATCGCGATCGTGGCGGTCGGCGTCCTCGTCCTCGACACCACCGCGGCCGGCATGACCCGGGCCGGCAGCCTGATCGAGACCGTGAGCTTCGCCCTGGTGGCGCTGATCGGGCTCGCGGTGACGTGGCGCAAGGCCGGGCGGCTCGCCGCCCTCGGCACGCCGGCGGCCTGCGGCCCCGATTGCGGGCATGTCCACCTCACCGACGCGGAGGCGATCGGCCGGCTCGGCACCTGGCGGGAGCGGGCCGGGGTGGTGCTGGCGGCCGGCACGCGTCCCTGCGCGGGCGCGGTGCTGATCCTCGTCTTCTCCGCCTCCCAGGGCCTGCTCGCCGCCGGCATCCTGGCGACCCTCGCGATGGCGCTCGGCACCGCCCTGACGACCGGGGCGCTCGCGAGCCTCGCGGTCTTCGCCAAGGCCCTGGCGCTGCGCCTCGCGGGCGGGCGCGGCCGATCCGGCATCCTCGCGGTCGTCGTCCTCGAGCTCCTCGCCGCCGCCTTCGTGCTGGTGCTCGGCCTCGCGATGCTGGCGGGCCTCGCCGCCGGCACCGGCGCCTGATCGGCCCGGCCCGCGCTCCCGGCCTCGCCCAGCCTGCTGGCCAAGCCTGCTGGCCAAGCCTCTGCCGGGACGATACGCCCCTCGCCAGGACGACAAGCCCGTGCCAGTCTCCGGGCCCTGGAAGGGAGCGGCGATGACGGCGGGCTTCGAGCACATCCTGAAATGGCGGCTCCTGACGGGCTCGCACCCGTTCCCGGGTCCCGATGGCGGCACCTGCATCAACGAGGCCGCGATCGTGGCGGCGGGGCTGCCCTACCGGGCGATCCGCGCCTCGTCGGATTGCCCGCCCTGCTTCTCGCCCCCGCTCGCCGCCTACGCGCTCGGCCTCAACGACGCGATGCCGGATGCCGAGCGCCCGCGCCTGATGGCCTTCGTCCTGCGCCTCTCGGGCTCCGCCGACACGGCCGAGACCGAGGCCGCCCGGACGGCCTTCCTGGCCCTGGAGAGCGTGCGACGCATCCTGCCGCCCCTCCTCGACGGCGCCGGGATGGCGGATCTCGCCGCGCGCTGCGAGGCCGCCGCCGATCTCGGGCAGGCGGTGGCCGCCGCGAACGCCGCCGCGTGGCGGGGCGGGGCCGCCGCGCAGGCCGCCTCCCTGCGGCGCGCCTGGTTCCAGGGGGCGCGCGCCGCCTGCATCGCCCGGACCGCCGCGGCGGCGGTGCGGGCGGCGGAGGATGCGCGCTGCGCCGCCGAGGTGCCGGAGGGCGCCAGCGCCTTCCTGTCGGAGGCCTGGTCGCTGGCCAGCGCCATCCTGGACGACGCCCTCCGCATCGGGCGGCAGGCGCCGGAGATCGATCCGGTGCGGGCGCGCGACCGGCTCGACGCCGCGCGGGCGCGGGCCTGACGAACCGCGAGCCCGGCCTGAACCTGCCGCGCCGCCGCGTGTTCCCTCAGCCGGGGCGGGACCGGGCCGGGATGGGCCCGAGCCGGATCACCGCGTCCCGGCCACCCGTTCGTCCGCAGGTTCCCATGTCGCTGATCTCGATGCTTCCGACCCCGATGCCGCTTCTCCGCGCGAGCCTCGTCCTCGGCGCGCTCCTGGCGGCCCCCGTCGCCGCGTCGGCCGAGGAGACGCCGCCCGCCGCGACGGGCGCGACCCAGGCCCCGCACCAGGAATGCAGCGCCCGGGCCGACCAGACCGGCATGACGGGCACCATGAAGGACACCTTCGTGACCGAGTGCGTGGCGGGCGAGAAGGTCAGCGACCCGGCCAAGGCCGAGGCCAAGCCGAAATGAGCTGATATCGGCGCGCCGGCCGCGAGCGGGCGCCCTCAGGCGAGGATGGGGGCCGCCGCGAGGTCGAGTTCGATGCTCTGGCAGTTGTCGAGCCACGCGCCCGTGAGATGGTAGAAGAAGGTGCCGTGGCCCACCACCGCGATGGTGCGCTCCGGCCGGCCCTTCAGCCAGTCGCGGAAGCCCGCGACGCGCTGGTCGAACAGCGCGCGCGGCTCGATGTGGTAGCCGCCCTCGTTCGGGTCGCCCTCGGCATGCCACCAGATCTCCGGCAGGTGATCGACGCTGAGATGCGGGAACTCGGCCGCGATCTGCGAGGCGGCGCGCCCGACGTCGCAGCTGCTCTCCTGGCACTCGCGGTGCAGCACCTCGACGAGGATCGGGGGCTCGGCCGGATGCGCGCCGAACAGACCCATCGTGGTCTCGATGGCCCGGGTCAGCGGCGAGGTCACCACCAGCTCGAAGGGAATGTCGCGCAGGGCCTCGCGGGCGCCCGCCACCTGCGCGTGGCCGCGCGGCGTCAGGCGCGCGTCGATATGGCCGGGATCGCGCCCGGTGGCGCGGTGGGCGGCGTTGAAGGTCGATTCGCCGTGGCGGATGCAGACGATGCAGGTGGGCGTGGTCATGGCGTCCAGTTTTCCAGGACCGTCCGGGTGGAGACGGTCTCGACCTGCTGGCCGTAGCGCGAGCGGTACAGGGTGAGAAGGGCGTCGTGCGCGAGGTCGGACGAGCTGCAGAGCGCGTCCGTGACGACCACGACCCGATAGCCGCAATCGACCGCCCCGAGCACGGTGGAGAGGACACAGACATCGGTCTCGCCGCCCGTGACCACAAGGGTGTCGATGCCGCGGGCCTGCAGGCGCGCATCGAGATCGGTGCCGATCCAGGGCGAGTAGGTCCGCTTGTCGAAGACGAGGCCCGGCGGTGCGAACCGCGCGAGGTCCGGCACGAGATCGACGAGGCCGGGCTCGAGCCGGTCCAGCGTCATCGAGGACCAGCGCTCGTAGTAATGGGCCCAGGTTCCCCGGCCCTCGCCCGGATGGCGCGCCGGGATGAATCGGGTGAAGAGCGTGCGCTCGGGCCGCGCCGCGACGAGGCGGACCACGTTCGGCACGACGCGCTCCATCCAGGGGGTGTGCCAGTCGGTCTTCTCGGAAAACATCCTCTGCATGTCGACGCAGAGATGCAGGCATGTTGCGCCCAAATGGCCATGGCGCAATGCGTCGTTCGCGCTGAAATCATCGTCTTGCGGTACCATCCCGGCGTCCCTTCTCTTTCGTCCGGACGGCAAGAACGACGGCAAAACAGACGTTGTTCCAACCAAAGCATCAGGCGTTTCGCCGAGCGCGGCTTCAGTCCCGCGCGAATACACACATGTGTTAAGGACGGCCCTGCCTTTGTCACCGATGCTGCCCGCGCGCTCCGCCCGGAGGCGCTGGGGAGGGTGCGGCAGACCATGCGGGATACGCTCGGGGACGAGGCTGGACGGGGGATCGCATGCGCGCCTCGCTGAGCGGGTTGCACGTGCTTCTCACCACGGAGGCGGCCGGCGGCCTCTGGCGCTACGCCCTCGACCTCGCGGCGGGCCTCGGCGGGCGCGGCGTCTCGACCACCCTCGCGGTGCTCGGGCCCGGCCCCGACCCGGACCAGGTGGCCTGCGCCGAGGCGATCGCGGGGTGCCGCCTCGTCGTCACGGGCATGGTTCTCGACCGGACGGCGCCGGACCCGACGGCCCTGCGCGATGCGGCCGACGCGATCGCCGCGCTGGCCTGGCGCCTGCGGGCCGACATCGCGCACCTGCACGACCCGGCCCTCATCGCCGGCGGCGGCATCCCGGTGCCGACGATCGTCACCTGCCACGAATGCCGGCCGACCTGGTGGTCGACGCTTCGTGATAGCCCCCTCGCCTCCGACCTCGCGCGGCGGCGCGACCTCGCGGCGGAGGGCCTGCGCGCCGCCGATCTCCTCACCGCGCCGACCCGCGCCTTCGCGGACCTGACGGCGGCCGTCTACGGCCTCGACGCGCCCCCCCTGGTGGTCCGCCACGGGCGCCGCGCATCCGGGTCGGTGGCGCCCTGCCGGGGCCTGCCCCGCGTCGTCACCGCCGGAGCCCTCTGGGACCGGGGCCGGAACCTCGCGGCCCTCGACCGCGTCGCGGAGATCCTGCCCGTCCCGGTTCAGGCCTCGGGCAGCCTGGAAGGGCCGGACGGCGAGCGGATCAGCCTCCCCAGCATCCAGCATCTCGGCCCCCTGTCTGCGGCCGATTTCGCCGACCGGCTCGCGGGGCGGCCGATCTTCGCCTCGCTCGCCCACTACGAGCCCTTCGGGCCCGCCGTGCTGGAGGCCGCGCAGGCGGGCTGCGCCCTGGTCCTCTCCGACATCCCGACCTTCCGCGAACTCTGGGTGGACGCCGCCATCCTGGTCCCGCCCGACGATCCGGGGGCGGCCGGGCGGGCGATCATCGGGCTCCTGGCCGACCGCGACCTTCGCCGCCAATCCGGCGAGGCGGCGCGCGCCCGGTCCGAGGATTACGGCCCGGAGGCCGCGCTGGACGGGATCGCGGCCGTCTACGCGACGCTCGGCGCGCGCGGAGCGACGGGCGTGGCGGCCTGATCCCTCAATCCGTCGTCGATTGCGCCCCGCGCTCGGCCTCTTCTGTCCCCGGCACCGGGCCCTTTCGGCGGACATGGTGCACGAAGGCATCGACCCAGGCGTCGAAGCAGGCCATCACCTGCGCCTCCGCCGCCATGTCGTCCGACTGGTCGTCGGCATAGGGGCGCCCGGGCCCGGTCGTGGCGTGCTGCCAGAGGGTGTCGGGCACCTCGATGCCGCTGTAGCGGCATTGCCAGACGAGGCCCTGATAGGCGCGACGCTCCTCGCCCTGATAGGGCTCCTCGCCGGGATCGAACCAGGCCTTGTGGGCGAGGATGCGGGGACTCCGGTCCGGATCGAGCTCGTTGCCGCCCAAATTGCCGTAGCAGAAGAAGGCGGCGGTGCGCCCTTCGAGGTGGTTGCGGGTCAGCGCGGACCAGAGCGGCGAGCGCTCCAGCGCCTGCGCCTTGAGGGTGCTCTTCTTCTCGATGAGGTCGGGGCGCGGGTTGCCGCCGCTCATGCAGACGAGCCGGTCGAACATCGCCTTCAGGTTCGTGCTCGGCCCATACCACCAGACCGGCCCGATGATCGCCCAGGCATCGGCCCGCGCGAGCCGCTGGTAGAGCCGCTCGTTCCACATCAGGTCCGGCTGGTGATCGCTGTCCGGCCCGTAGCAGTTGCAGGGCCAGACGCAGAGCGCCATCGAGGTTCCGACGCAGCCGTTGCAGCCCTGGATCTTGGGCTTGCCGTGCTCGTTGCCGATATCGACATGGTCGGCCTGCCACGCGGGCGGCAGGCGCCCGAGCATGCGATGCATCAGGAAGCGGGCCTTGCTGTCGAGACCCGGGCAGCCGTCGATCCGCCGCGCCGAACCCGCCACGAGGAGCAGCTTGAGGGGGCGCTGCTCCAGTGGAAGCGCCTCGGCCCGTGCGCTCAGATCGTCCATCGGGTGCGCCGGTCAGTGCCGGCGGCCCGTGCCGCGCATCAGGGCGGCGGCCGCCGCGACCCCCGCCGTCAGCAGGAGGCCGGTCGCGGCCGGATGGATGGCCGAGCGGGTGTAGAAGCTGTGCCGCTGCACGTAGCCCGGATGGTCTCCGCGGACCTGCCCGTCCTCCCCCGCCGCGTGGAGCGCGCCGGGCGGGTTGCGCGACGGCTCGTCCCGCATCTGCTGGGCGATCATGCTGCGGCCGATCCGGTCGAAGGTGCGGGGGGCGACCGCCTGGAAGGCGGTCATCAGGCGGCCCGCCCCGCCCACGTAGATGTCGCGCTGCGGGCGCTCGGCCGCGCTCAGGATGGCGAGGGCGACCTCGCGCGGATCGTAGACCGGCGGGGGCAGCTTCGGCTCCCGCCCGGTGTAGTTGCGGGCGTGCTGGGGAAAGGGCGTGTCGATGGCGGCGGGCTTGATCAGCGTCACGGCGACGTCGGCGCCCGCCTCCTCCAGTTCGATCCGCAGGGCGTCCGTGAAGCCCTTGATGGCGTGTTTGCTGGCGCAGTACATGCCCTGGAGCGGGAAGGCGATGTCGGAGGCGACGCTGCCGAGATTGATCAGCACGCCGCCGCTCTGCTTGAGATGCGGGACCGCCACGAGGGAGCCGTAGACGACGCCCCAGAAATTGGTCTGGAACAGGCGCGCATGGTCCTCGTCGCTGACCTCCTCGAGCCGCCCGAAGATCGAAAGGCCGGCATCGTTCACCCAGGTGTCGATGCGGCCGTAGCGGGTGATCGCCGCGTCGGCGATGCCCTGGACCGCCTCCCGCGTCCCCACATCGGCGGCGACGTGGATCGCCTCGCCGCCGTCCCGCCGGATCTGCTCGACGATCCCGGCTAGCGCCTCCGCGTTGCGCGCGGCGAGCACGACCTTGGCGCCGTGGCTCGCGGCAGCCTGCGTGGTGGCGAGGCCGATGCCGCTGGAGGCACCGGTGATGACCATGACCTGCTCATGCAGGGATTTGCGGGAGGCGTGCACGGGGCGGATTCCTGGGGCACGAGGACGGGACGGGCGCGGCGCGGCGGAGGGGCTCAGCGATCCGCCTTGGCCCCGCTGGTGGTCAATTCGAGGTAGCGCAGGCTGGTCGGACGGATGAGGCCGCGGATGGTCTGCGCCATCGTCTCCTCCTCCTTCAGGGAGGTCTGGAAGGCGCTGATATGATTGCTCTGCCCGGCAGCGTCCGCGATCGCGATCAGCGACTCGTAGACGGCGATCTCGAAATTCTCGAAGGCATGGTTGGCGAAGCTGTTCTTCAGGATCTCGTCCTGGGCGGGCGCGTGGGCGAGCGCCGCCATGTTGCCCATGAGGCCGAGCACGCCTTCCTTCAGGGCCGAGGGAGTCTCCGAGAACGTGCCCAGCGCCTCTTCCAGCCGGTCGCGCTGGTGATGGGTCTCGGTGATGTGGCTGCGCAGGGCGGCCTCCATCTCGGGGTAGCGCTCCAGGCGCTCGACCTGGCGCTCCATGATCTGGAGAGCCTGCATCTCCACCGCATGGGCGTTCTTGAGAGCGGTCACGTAGATCGATCGGGTGTCTTCGGCCATGTTCTCGAAACTCCTGAGCCAAGGGGCGCGCTGGCGCGCAAAGAACGCTCCGATTTCGGGTCGATGCCCGAGCTCATCACCCGCGCGGAGGCCGAGTGGCCCGTTCTTCGGCACGGATAAGCCTGCGCAATGGAAGCTATCGAGCAATGTTTTTGCTTCGCATCGGTTCCCATCTGCGAAATTGACACTTTCGAAGAAGCGATTTTAACCTATTTTAGTTTTTGACCCGGAAACGAATACTCAAGCTCGATGCGGGCCTGTCCTCGGCATCGGTCGCCTGCGGGCGCGAGGCGAGGGCTTGGCCATCCGGGCCACGCCGGATCGGAGCCGGCGGGGGCTCCGCCGGCCTCGCGCGGCAACATCCGGCGCCCGGCGCGACCGAAATTTGATCCATGTCTATGCGCGGTGCCGAAGCAGTTCGTACGATGCGGGCCGACAGCCATGGGCGTGTCTCCCGCGCTTCGATCGCGCAGGTCCGCGGTCATCCTGACGACGGATCAGAGAGGCACCCGAAACTTGGCAAACCGTGACATCATCGTCATCGGCGGCTCGACGGGCTCGATCGAGGTCCTGCGGACGATCTGCGGCGGCCTGAGCCCGGACCTGCCGGCGGCGATCCTCGTGGTGGTGCACCTCGCGCCCGAGAGCGGGAACCGGCTTGCCAGCATCCTCGACGCCGCCGGCCCCCTGCCCGCCGCGACCGCCCGCGACGGCGAGCCGATCGAGCGCGGCCGGATCTACGTGGCCCCCGCGGACCAGCACATGCTGGTGCTCGGCGGCGCCATCGCCCTGCGGCGCGGGCCGCGGGAGAACCTCTTCCGCCCCGCCGTCGACCCGCTGTTCCGCTCGGCCGCGCTCAGCCACGGGGCGCGGGTGATCGGGCTGGTGCTCTCGGGCCAGCTGAACGACGGCGCGGCGGGCCTCGTGTCCGTCAAGGCCTGCGGCGGCTCCGCCCTGGTGCAGGACCCGGCGGAAGCCCGGGCGCCCGAGATGCCGCGCAGCGCCCTGCAGGCGGTCGAGGTCGATCGCTACGCCCCGGCGGCGGAACTCGCGGCCCTGCTCGGCGCGATGGCGGCTTCGGCGCCGGGCCCTGCGCGGCCGGTGCCGCAGGACCTGCATCTCGAGGTCAACATCGCGGCGGATGGCGAGCTCGACAGCGAGCGGCTGCGAGATTTCGCCGAGCCGGTGCCCCTGACCTGCCCGGATTGCGGCGGGGTGCTGTCCCAGACCAAGGGATCGGGCCCCCTGCGCTTCCGCTGCCAGATCGGCCACGCCTTCACCGGGCAGGCGCTCGACACCCGGCAGGAAAGCGCCGTGGACGAGGCCCTGCGGGTGGCCCTGCGCATCGTCGAGGAGCGGGTCGAGCTCCTCAGGCGCCTCTGCGAGAAGACGGCGGAGACCGGGCTCGCCGCCCGCTACGCCTCCCGGGCCGACGAGTACCGGGCCCATGCCCAGACGATCCGCCGCGCGATCGTGGCGGCAGTGATGCCGGATGCGGAACCGGCCGACCTCTGACGCCCCGCCCGCCGGGGCGGCGGCCGCGCGCCCGACGCCGCCCCGCCTCGCGTCCTGTCCGGGGCTCGGCGCCCAGCGGCACGGCGCCCGGACCAAAAATACAGGCGCAACCAACCCCAAGGTACGATAATCTCTGCCGACAACCCGGACGGGACGATCGCGACAAGCCGGCCCGAGAAGGCGGTGCCGGCGCGTGATCGACATCGGGGGATGCCCGAGCCCAGACCGGCGCGGGTCCGATCAAGCAGGTGTGGTCGAGAACGAGCGTGAGCGAGCCAGAGAGCCCATCCGAGCCGATCGTGGAGGAGAACGAGGGAGCCTCCCCCGCCCTCTCGCCGGTCATCGTCGGCGTGGGCGCCTCGGCGACCGCCATCGGGTCGATCGACAGCTTCCTCTCGCATATCGGCGACGTCGCGGGCATCGCCTACATCGTGGTGGTGCAATATCGCGAGGCCCTCGACGAGCCGCGCATCCTGCGTCACCTGCGCCAGACCCAGGGCCTCAAGGCCGCCCCCATCGTGGACGGCGCCAAGGTCGAGGCCGGCCATGTCTACATCGCGGGCGTCAGCTCCATCCTGATCATGCGCGAGGGCCGTTTCAGCGTCCGGATGACGGAGCCGAACGGGACCGAGCGGGGGACGATCGACAGCTTCCTGGTCTCGCTGGCCGAGGACCAGGGCGAGCACGCGGTCGCGGTCGTGCTCGGCGGGACCGGCAGCGACGGCACCCTCGGGGCGACCGCCGTGAAGGAGCGCGGCGGCCTGACCCTGGCCGAGCAGCGCGACGACGCCCACGAGGCGGGAGCCTCCACGAGCAACACGGCGGCGGCGATCGTCGATTTCGTGATGCCGCCCGCCCGGATGCCGGAGCACGTGGCGACCTATGCCCGCCACCTCGCCCGCCTCCACAAGTCCCGGACCTTCAACGAGATCCGGGACTCGGTCTCCAAGCACCTCACCCGGATCGCGGCGGTGCTGCGCAACAAGACCGGCCACGATTTCCACGGCTACAAGCAGAACACCTTCCTGCGGCGCGTCCAGCGGCGGATGCAGGTGGTGCAGACCGAGGCGATCGAGGCCTATGTCGACTTCCTCCGAAGCGATCCGGCGGAGGTGCAGCACCTGTTCAACGACCTGCTCATCGGCGTGACCCAGTTCTTCCGGGACGCGGGCGAGTTCGAGTTCGTCGAGAAGGAGGTCATCCCGAAGCTGTTCGCCGGCAAGAGGGCGGGCGATCAGGTCCGCGTCTGGGTGCTCGGATGCGCCACCGGCGAGGAGGCCTACTCCCTCGCCATCCTCCTGCGCGAGCACATGATCCGCCTCGACGTCGTCCCCCAGGTGCAGATCTTCGCCACCGACATCGACGGGCGGGCCCTCGCGGCGGCGCGCGTCGGCCGCTACAGCGAGGCGATCGCCGGCACGATGAGCCCCGAGCGCCTCACGCAATGGTTCGTGAAGGAGGGCAACACCTACTGCATCGTCAAGGAATTGCGGGAGATGTGCATCTTCTCCCAGCACAGCGTCATCAAGGACGCGCCCTTCTCGCGGCTCGATCTCGTCTCGTGCCGCAACCTCCTGATCTACCTGAACAACGAGTTGCAGAACCGCGTCATCCCGCTGTTCCACTTCGCGCTGCGCCCCAACGGCTACCTGTTCCTCGGCAATTCCGAGAACGTGACCCGCCACGCCAAGATCTTCGCCCCGGCGGACCGGCGCTACCGCATCTTCCGCCGGCTCGACACCCTCACCCGGGTGCTGCCCGACTTCCCCCTCGCGACCTCCAGCGTCGACCGCAGCGGCGACACCGACAAGACCGCGCGTGCGCGCGAGGTCGCCGGCAGCCTGACCCGCCGGGCCGAGCGGATCGCCGAGCGCTACGCCCCGGCCTACGTCATCATCGATGCGGCCTACGAGGTGCTGCATTTCTCCGGCCGCACGGGCCATTACCTCTCGCCCTCGCCGGGCGCGGCGAGCCTGAACCTCCTCAACCTCGCCCACCGCGACCTGCGCCTCGACCTGCGCGCGGCGCTGCACAAGGCGGAGACCGAGGGCAAGCCGGTCAAGGCCGACCGGATCCAGATGGGCCTCAACGGGCATCGCCGGATCGTGACGCTGATCGTCGAGCCCGCGCGCGCCAGCCAGGAGCACGCGGCGAACTACGTCGTGATCTTCCAGGACGGCGAGATCCTGGAGGGCGAGGAGGCGTCCGACATCTCGCCGAGCTTCGCCCGCGACGAGCACGTGCAGCGCCTCGAGGCGGAGCTACGCCTCACCCGCGAGCGCCTGCAGGCGACGATCGAGGAATTGGAGAGCACCAACGAGGAGCTCAAATCCTCCAACGAGGAGTACCAGTCGGTCAACGAGGAGTTGCAATCGGCCAACGAGGAGCTGGAGACCTCGAAGGAGGAGCTGCAATCGACGAACGAGGAATTGCAGACGGTCAACAGCGAGCTCGGCTACCGCGTCAACGAGCTCGACCGGGCCAACAGCGACCTGAAGAACCTGCTCGAGAGCACCCAGATCGCCACGGTGTTCCTCGACAACAATTTCTGCGTGAAGAGCTTCACGCCCTCCGTCGTCGAGATCTTCCACCTGATCGAGAGCGACCTCGGCCGGCCGATCACCCACATCGCGCCGCTGATCGTCTACAAGGAATTGCAGGAGGATCTCGGGCGGGTCCTGCGCACCCTCGGGACGATCGAGCGGGAGGTCGAGAACACGAGCACGGGCGGGCGCTACCTCGTGCGCGTCCTGCCCTATCGCAACATCGACAACTTCATCGCCGGCGTGGTGCTGACCTTCCTGGACATCACCGCCACGGCCCGGGCGGAGCGGGCCCTGCGCGAGACCGAGGAGCGCTTCCACCACATGGAGCGGGCGGTGCCCGCCTTCCTGTTCACGCTCCTGCCGAACTTCGACTGCGACTACCTCAACCCGCGCTTCTACGAGTATACGGGCCTGGAGGCGGGGGGCGCCCTCGGCAAGGGCTGGACCGCGACGATCCATCCCGACGAGAGCGAGGCGCTCCAGGCCGCCTGGGAGAGCGCCCGCGATGGCGGGCAGCCCCTCGTGTACGAGGGCCGCATCCGCGACCGGAAGGGGCGCTACCGCTGGTTCACGACCCGCGCCGAGGCGATGCGGGGGACGGACGGGTCGATCGTGAAATGGTTCGGCTCCTGCACGGACACCCATGAGCGGCGCCGGGCCGAGGACCGGCAGCGCCTGCTCCTCGCCGAGTTGCAGCACCGGGTGAAGAACATCCTCGCGGTGGTGCGCTCGGTGGCCAACCGCACCTCCGACAGCGCCACCTCCCTGGCGGAGTTCCTGGCCCATTTCGACGGGCGCCTCGGGGCGCTCGCCCGCACCCAGAACATCCTGACGCGCACGGCGGATTCCAGCATCGACCTCGCCGAGCTGATCGGCGACGAGGTGATCAGCTATTCGGGCCGCGACGGGGAGCAGGTGACCCTGACCGGCCCCGGCGTCCGCCTGCGCCAGAAGGCCGCCGAGACCCTGGGGCTCGCCCTGCACGAATTGGCGACGAACGCGATCAAATATGGGGCGTTGACGGGGCCGGAGGGGCACGTGGCGATCACGTGGCGGTCCTTCGGGCCCGATGGCGGCGGCGAGCGCCTGATCCTCGAATGGCGCGAGAGCGGGGTGCGCTTGATGAACACCGATCCGGCCCGCCGCGGCTTCGGCCGCGAGCTGATCGAGCAGGGCCTGACCTACGAGCTCGGCGCGACGACCGCCCTGGAATTCCTCCCCGGCGGGGTTCGCTGCGTCATCGAGATCCCACTCGGGGCGCGCAACGCCGCGCCGCCCCTGATCGAGATCGAGCCCGGTCGCGGCGACGACGGCCAAGGTGGATGATGGACTCCAATCCCAACCGCCATGTCCTCGACGGTCGGTCCGTCCTCGTGGTCGAGGACCAGTACTTCCTGGCGGGCGACATCGCCCGGGCGCTGTCGGCCGTGGGCGCGGAGGTGATCGGGCCGGTTCCCGATCTCGATCGCGGCCTCGCCCTCAGCCGGGGCCGGGATCTCGACGCCGCCGTCCTCGACATCAACCTGCGGGGTGAGGACGTCTATCGCCTGGCCGAGGAGCTGATGCGCCGGGCGGTGCCCATCGTGTTCACCACCGGCGTCGACAGCACGGTGCTGCCCACAGCCTTCGTGCAGGTTCCGCGGCTGGAGAAGCCGATCCAGCTCGCGGACCTGATCCGGACCCTGTCCGATCTCCTCTCAGGCGCGAGGTCCACCGCTCCATGATCGCAGCCTGGGAACGGACCATCGTGCCGGCCGACCCGCTGGTCCGCCGGCTCAGCGCCTTCGGCAGCCTCGGGCCGGCCGAGATCGACCTCCTGCGCGACGCGATCCAGCGTCCCGTCTCCGTCGCCTCGCGGTTCGAGGTCTCGACCGCGGCCGGCAAGGGCCGGCAGGCCCTCCTCCTCGTCTCCGGCTGGGCCGCCCGGCAGCGGGTGCTCGCGGACGGGCGGCGGCAGATCATCAGCTTCGTCCTGCCGGGCGATTTCGTCTCCTTCAGCCTGCATCGCGAGCCCCTGCGCTACGCCAGCACCGTGGCCCTGACCCCGGCGGTCGTGGCGGAGGCCGACATGCTCCTCGAGGCCTGCATCGCGCAGGATTACGCGACGCCGCTCGCCAGCACGATGCGCACCGTCGCGGCCGCCGAGGACGCCCTGCTCGCCCACCAGGTCACGCGGCTCGGGCGGCAGACCGCCTACGAGCGCATGAGCCACCTCCTCCTCGAATTGCGCGAGCGCCTGAGCCTCGCCGGCATCGAGCCGGGCGACAGCTTCACGCTGCCGATCATCCAGGAAATGCTGGCCGATGCCCTCGGCCTCAGCGTGGTCCACACCAACCGGACGCTGCAGCAGCTCCGCCGCGACGGCCTGATCCGGATGAGCGGCATGAAGGTGACGCTGGTGGACGCCGCCGCCCTCGCGGCCCTCTCGGACTACGTCCCGATCACGCGGCTGGTCGGGCGGTCTTGAGCCGGCGCCTCAGGCGAAGCGCCCGCCGCGCTGGATCACCTCGATCTTGTAGCCGTCCGGATCGGTGGCGAAGAAGAAGGTCGCGAGGGCACGGTCCCCATGCTTCAGGGTCTTGACCGGGGTCGCCGGCAGGCCCTCGCGGGTGAAGCGGGCCTGCTCGGCCTCGACGTCGTCCACCGTCACGGCGATGTGGCCGTAGCCGTCGCCGAGATCGTAGGGCGTGGTGCGGTCCTTGTTGACGGTCAGTTCGAGCTCGAAGGGCGAGGCCGGGTCCCGCAGGTAGATCAAGGTGAAATCGGGAAAGTCGAAGCGCTCGGCCACGGCGAGGCCGAAGGCGCGCGCGTAGTAGTCGCGGGAGCGCGCCTCGTCGAGGACGCGGATCATGGCATGGGCGGGCTCTCGCGCTCTCGTCTGCAGGCGGCACCGCCGGAATCGGGCGCCGGAGACCGGGACATTTCGCGATCTCAACCGGGCGTCAACCGTGCCGGGCTCTGATGGGCCGATCCGCCGCGAGACGCGCCATGCCGCTTGAGCCTGCCCCTGACCTGACCCTGCCGGGCGATGCCGCCCTGCGCGCCGCCGTCCACGCCTGGCAGGACGGGCTTGCCCGCGAGCGCCGCATGGCGGCCAACACCGTCGAGGCCTATGGGCGCGACCTGCGTCAATTCCTCGTCCATCTCGATGCGCGGCACGGAATGCCGACCATCCCGGCGCTCGTCGCCCTGAAGCCGCGCGACGTGCGCGGCTTCATGGCGGCCCGGCGGGCCGACGGCGTCGGGGGCCGGTCCCTGATGCGGGCCCTCGCGGGCGTGCGCTCCTTCGCCCGGCACCTGGAGCGCGAGGGGCATGCCAGCGTGGCGGCCCTCGGCGCGGTGCGCTCGCCCAAGGTCGAGCGGCGCCTGCCCCGCCCGCTGCCCGTGCCGGCGGCCAGGGCCATCACGACGGTCGACCTGCGGGCCGGCGAGGACCGGGCGCCCTGGATCCTCGCCCGCGACGCGGCGGTGTTGGCCCTCCTCTACGGCGCGGGCCTGCGCATCTCGGAAGCCCTCGGCCTCACCCGCCGGGACGCGCCGGTGCCCGGCATCGACGCCGTGACGGTGCGGGGCAAGGGCGACAAGGAGCGCATGGTCCCGATCCTGCCGGTGGTGGCCCAGGCGGTGGCCGATTACCTCGCGGCCTGCCCGCACGACCTCTCCCCCGAGGGGCCGCTCTTCGTCGGGACCCGGGGCGGTCCGCTCTCGCCCCGCATCATCCAATACGCGGTGGCCTCGCTGCGCGGCGCCCTCGGCCTGCCCGCGAGCGCGACGCCGCACGCCCTGAGACACTCCTTCGCGACGCATCTTCTTGCCCGCCAGGGAGAATTGCGCGCAATCCAGGAACTTCTCGGCCACGCCTCCCTGTCGACCACGCAGCTCTACACACAGATCGACGCGGCACGATTGATGAGCGCCTTCGATGCTGCACATCCACGGGCCGCGCGACGCGCATCGACTTGAATGGATTTCGGCCATCTATCCCGCAACACCGCGAGAATTGCATCATATCAGACATTTATCTGATCAATCCAATCTATTGAGATTGCATTGATTCGAAGTTTTTCAAGTTAAGGTAGCGCTTACATTTACCGCGCTAGAGTGGGGCAACGTGATCTCGATCCCACTGGAAGGCCATGCCGGACCCCATCACCGACATCCGCGCAGCGACACGGGGCACCGCTTCAGCGACCGTGCTCATCGCCGACGCCGATGCCCGTCGGCGCACGGCCCTCGCGGGCATCGTCCGCCGCTTCGATCCCGCGGCGCAGATCACGGAGGCGGCCTCGGGCGAGGAACTCATCGAGGTCATCCTGACGAAGCGCCCGTCCCTCGGCTTCGTCGGCCTGCAACTCGACGGCCTGAGCGGTCCGGAGGCGGTGGCGCTCGCCCGCAAGCGCGGGGGCAGCCTCGCCTGCCTCGTGTTCGTGGCGGCGCGGGTCTTTCCGCAATGGCAGGAACTCGCCCAGAGCCTGCAGGCCTACGAGGTGCTGAAGACCCCCCTCGATCCCGAGCATATCGAGAGCCTGCTCCAGGCGAATGCGCGCCGCCAGCAGCCGACCTCGGTGCTGCTCGCGTCGTCCTCGGAGGCCGGGCGCAGCATGATCGGCCGGGTGCTCGCCCGCAGCGGCTTCAACCTCGTGGTGGACGAGACCGATAGCGGGCGCCACGCCCTCAAGCTGCTGCGCATGGGCGCCTACAGCCTCGCCTTCATCGACGCCAACCTCGCGGGCCTCGACGGGCTCGAACTCGCCTGCCAGGTCGAGCCCCTGAAGCTCGACACGCACCTCACCCTGTTGACCACCGGCGACCCGGAGCCGATCGCCCACGCGGCGCGCTATTTCGGCGTCTCCTTCGTGCTGAAGATGCCGTTCTATGCCCGCGACATCGACCTCGCGCTGCACCACGCCCTCGGCCTGCGCCGGCCCTACCTGCTGAACGCCCTCACGGCCCCCCCTGCCCCGACCGCCCTTCTGCGGGTCGCCGACCTCGCGCCCGCCCGCCGCACCGCCTGAGCGGCCGGACCTCGCCAGATGGGGTCCCGCCGCGCCCCGGAGGTGGACGGCGCCGGAAGGCGCTGAGCCGAGCCTTCGCCTTCAAGATCCCGGTACCGCCAGGGCGGAGGGGATGCCGGACCAGCGACAGGATCCGGGTCTCCGGTCCCGTGGCCTCCCTTCGCGAGAAGCCGCCGGACTTCGCCGGTCAGCCGGAGGCGCAAGCCGTCAGGGTGTAGGGCTCGCGCGCTGCGCCATTCAGGTCGCGTTCAAGTCTTCCGGCCTAACGAGACGAACCGCCAAGCTACTCGTCGCGTCTGAAGCTTTATTCAACGCGCCGAGTGCGGCGATCGGGCTGCATCGATCAGATTAAAATCTGATGAATGCGCATTTCAGAACTCGTTAA
The DNA here is from genome assembly GCF_008806385.1 of Methylobacterium soli. Classification (GTDB taxonomy): domain Bacteria; phylum Pseudomonadota; class Alphaproteobacteria; order Rhizobiales; family Beijerinckiaceae; genus Methylobacterium; species Methylobacterium soli. Next base: position 9,222 of record NZ_VZZK01000025.1, on the reverse strand, counting down.
ATTCGTCCTCATTAGCACCGTGTCAGGCGGAGATCGGGGCCGTGCCTGAGGAAGGCAGGGCCGCGGTGGATTCGCCGAGCTCTCTTTTGCCGAGCGGTGATGACACGCGCATCCGACGACAGGCACGCCATCCTTCCGGACGAGCACGGTGCAGCGGTTCCGAGGACACGGACCCGGCTCGAACCCGCGGCGCGACGGCGCATCGGGCAGAATCTGCGCGTTCTCTATGCGGACGTGCTGGCGCAGCCCCTCCCGGCCCGCTTCGAGGCCCTGCTCGCCGACCTCGCTGCCCAGCAGAAGACCGAGGAATCCTCGCGATGATGCAGACACCCGCACCCCTGGGCACGCCCAACGGCGCCGATGCCGAGATGCGCGACCTGCTCCTCGGCGCCATTCCGGCCCTTCGGGCCTTCGCGTTCTCGCTGACCTACGATCTCGACCGCAGCGACGACCTCGTGCAGGACACCCTCGTGCGGGCCTGGACCAAGGCCGAGAGCTTCCGCCGCGGCACCAACCTCTATGCTTGGCTGTTCACGATCCTGCGCAACCTGTTCTACTCCGAGCAGCGCAAGCGCAAGCGCGAGGTCGAGGATGCCGACGGGGCGCTGGCGGGCCGGCTCACCTCGCTGCCCGAGCAGGAAATCCGCGTCGAGATGCAGGAATTCCAGCACGCGCTCAACCAGCTGCCCTTCAGCCAGCGCGAGGCGCTGGTGCTCGTCGGGGCTCAGAACTTCACCTACGAGGAGGCGGCGGAGATCTGCGGGGTGGCGGTCGGCACCATCAAGAGCCGCGTCAGCCGGGCCCGCATGCGCCTGATCGCGGCGCTGGACATGAACGGCTGCGACGACATCGGCGCCGATGCGCTGACGCGCGCGGCCCTGTACCAGGCTTGAGCCGGCCTCGAGCCCCGGCGGTTCCGACGATTCCGCAACGGAGAATTCACCGATCCGCAAGGTCTGCCGTCGTAGACGGAATGCGAGAGGTCGGTGATGGCGTGGAAGGTCGGCGGCGCGATGGCGCTGCTCCTGGTGGTGTTCGGGATGACGGGCACGGCCGCGCTCGGGCCGGATCCCGATCGTCCCACGTGGCGCCGCGCGTATCGTGCGCCGGTCGAGATCCCGTTTCCCGACGACAATCCCTACACGCAGGCCAAGGCCGAACTCGGCCGCAAGCTCTTCTTCGACCCGATCCTGTCGGGTGATTACAGCCGGGCCTGCGTCAGCTGCCACGTCCCCGATCTCGGCTGGTCCGACGGGCGTTCGCGGGCCCTCTCCCGGCACGACGGCGTGATGGACCTGCGCACGCCGACCCTCCTCAACCTCGCCTGGCAGGAGCGCCTGGGTTGGGACGGCAAGTTCCGCGACCTCGAGACGGTGGCCTTTCTGCCGATTACCGCGACCGGCAACATGAATCTCTCCACCGCCGAGGCCCTGCGGCGCCTCTCGGCGGACGCGACCTACGCGGAGGCCTTCGCCAAGGCTTTCGCCGATCCGGAGATCACCCAGGATCGGGTCGAGGACGCGCTCGCGACCTTCGAGCGGCTCATCGTCTCCGGGCCCGCCCCCTTCGACCGCTGGATCGCGGGGGACGAATCCGCCCTCGATGCGGCGGCCCAGCGCGGCTTCGATCTCTTCAACGGCAAGGCGCGCTGCGCATCCTGCCATAGCGGCTGGTCCTTCACGGACGGCTCCTTCCACGATATCGGCACCGCGACGGGCACGGATATCGGTCGCGGCCGCTTCTTCCCCAAGTCGCCCGCCCTGCGCTACGCCTTCAAGACACCGGGCCTGCGCTCGGTCGCGGAGCGCGCGCCCTACATGCATGACGGCTCGCTCCCGACGCTTGAGGCGGTGATCGACCTCTACGACCGCGGCGGGATCGAGCGCCCGAGCCGCTCCCCGGACATCCGCCCCCTCGGCCTGACCGGATCGGAGAAGGCCGACCTGATCGCCTTCCTGCGCACCCTCTCGGCCGCGCCCGGCGCGGTGCCGGCCATGGCCGATTTCTCGCCCGTCGCACCGCTGCCTCCCAGCGCCCGCTGAAGGGAGCGGCGCCGCGCTGACGGGCCGTGCCGGCTCCTCCGGGTCGGCTGCCGGCCGCTCAGTGGAAGAGGGGCAGGCCAGATCCCAGCACCGCGAGGCCCGCCACCAGCAGCAGGCCGCCGCCGGTCTCGAAGGCCGCCACGCGATCGGGGCTGCGGGGCGCGAGCCCGGCGAGCAGCGCGCCGAGGGCAAGGCAGGCCAAGCTGATGAAGACGGTCATGCGCAGCGTTCCTTGGCGAGCCTTGCGGTCTGTGTCGGCCCGAGACCGCTGAACCGCGGCCCGCGCCTCCCACGTGAGGCTAGCGGGCGATCCTTAAGCGACGGTGCGTCCCGACCCGCTCATTGGCAGGACAAGCCTCGCGCCCCGCCGCGGTTCCGGGGGGGGGGCGCCGCTCTCCGGCGCGGATCGAGCACGGCCCGCGCGCATGAGCATTTTGCCCACAACCCACAGCGTTAACCCTCCGGTAAGATCCGTTAACAAAGCGTTGGTTTCCTGTCCGCATCTGTACCTAAATGCCTCGGTAAGCATTTGCTTACTTCGCATGCCCGAGGCCCCGATGGGTCAGTTCAAAAAGAACTTGCGTCCTACCTGTCTCGCCACGGCCATCGCGCTGCCGGCGGGGCTCGCCGCGACCGCCGAGGCGCAGGCCCACGTCAAATGGTTCTGCGCCTTCGATGTCGCGGGTCAGCCGCGCGGCCTCGAGCAGGTGCTCTGCGCCGATTTCGAGTGGCTCGTCGCGGTGTCCCTCGTCTGCCTGATGGCTGGCTGTCTCGCGGAGGGCACGCCGCTCGGCACAGCTCTCCTCAATGCCCTCGACCGGGTCACCTCCCGGCTGCGCACCGACACCAGCCTTCTCGTCCGGGCAACGCTCGGCTTCTTCTTCGTGTCGCTCTGGAACCTCGGCGGAATCATCCTGACGCCCGAGTTGAAGACGAGCGCCGAGTGGATCCCGTGGCTGCAGCTCGGCATCGCCACGATGCTGATCTGGAAGCGGACGCTGCCCGTGGCCGCCCTCGGCATCGTGTTCCTGTTCGGCTTCGCCACCTGGACCTACGGCGCCTTCCACCTCGCCGATTATCCGGTGTTCCTCGGCATCGCCGCCTATCTGGCCCTGACCGGCCTCGACCGCAGCCTGTTCGGCATCCGGCCCATGGACGTGGTGCGGGTCAGCGCCGCCATCACGTTGATGTGGGCCTCGGTCGAGAAATGGGCCTATCCGGACTGGACCGCGCCGCTCCTCGCCGCCAAGCCCGAGATGACCTTCGGGGCGAGCCCGGAGCTGTTCATGAAGGCCGCCGGCGTCATCGAGTTCACCCTCGCCTTCGCGCTGATCTGGACCCCGCTGGTGCGCCGGATGAGCGCGATCATCCTGGCGGCGATCTTCGTCTCGGCGGTGTTCGAGTTCGGCAAGGTCGATGCGATCGGTCATTCCGGCATCATCGTGGTGTTGCTCGCCATCGCGGCCGACGATGCGCGGGTGCCGGTGCGGGCTCGGACCGCGATGCTGGCCCCGGCCTATTACGCGGCGGCCCTCGCGAGCTTCCTCGTTCTCTACTATGTCGGGCACGCAGCCCTCTATGGCGGGCTCCCGGGTATCCCGGTGATCTGAGCCGGTGATCCGAGAACGGGTTTGCCGCGCGTGCGGGAGGCGGGCCGAGATGCCCGCCTCGACGCGTTCGCCCAGCCTTGCGAGGAGACGGGGTTGGGCAAAGGCAAGGGCAAAGGCAAGCGTGGCCTCGCACTCGGTCTTGCACTCGGCCTCGGGCTCGCCGGATGCGCCGGCCTTACCGTCCTCGTCGTCCGGGGCGACGAGCCCGGCGGCATCGAGGAGGTCTGGATGCACCTCTTCGGCGCGCCCGACCTCGGCCCGGTCGACTTCCAGACCCTCGCGCGCACGCGCCTTCCGGTCGATGCGCTGGCCTGCCCGCCCGGCCATTGCGGCCGCGCAGCCGCGGATCTCGCGGTTCCGGTGCTGCCAGTCCCGGGCGCGCGCCTGCGAGCGATCGTGGCCGAGGTTGCGGCCGAGTCGCCCCGGACCGCGCTGGTTTTCAGCGCGCGCTGGTCGGAGGAGGACCGCTATCTCGCCCGCTCCGCGCTCCTGCGTCGGCCCGACACGATCAACATCGCGATTCTGGGTGCCGGCGAAGGACGCTCCACCCTCGCCCTGTATTCCCGCAGCCAGGTCGCCCTGGCGGATTTCGGCAGCAACCGCGCGCGCCTCGCCCGCTGGCTCGCGCGGATCGGCGAGAAGGTCCGGGACGAGGCCGGCCGCTAGCCATCGCGCTCCGGGCCGAGGCGACGCCCGGCCCCCGGCGCGACCGGCGCGTCCTACCGTTTCGGGCCGGCGAGCAGGGGCCCGAGCACGTCGCTGATCCCGTTCAGGGTGATCTGGGTGCCGACGCAGAGGAGCAGAAAGGCTGACAGGCGCCCGAGCACCCGGGCGCGGACGGGGCCGATCAAGGTCACGACCCGGTCGGCCGAGCCGTAGGCGATCCGCACCATCGCGGCCACCGCCAGGGCGGCGACCGACACGCCGACATAGAACCCGAGACGCTCCGGCATCGCGGCGGGACGGTTGGAGCCGAGCGCGATCGCCACCGCGATGGTGCCGGGGCCCGTCGTGAACGGGAGGGTGAGGGGAAAGAAGGCGACCTCGGCGAGGTTGGGGGATCGATCCTGCGAGGCTTCGGCCTGCTTGCGGGCCTCCCGGGCCTCGGGGGCGTTGAGGAGCACCCAGGCCGAGGCCGCCACCACGAGCCCGCCCGCGATGCGCAGGGCCGCCAGGGAGACGCCGAAGAAGTTGAGGACCGGCGCGCCCGCCCAGAGCGCCGCCAGCATCACCATGGCGGCGTAGACGCCGATGCGGCTCGACAGTTCGACGCGCTCGGCGTGGCTGTAGGCGCTCGTCACCTGCGCGAAGATCAGGGCCGCGCCGATCGGGTTGACGATCGAGAACAGGCTCGAGAGCGCGAGCAGGAAATGCTGGAGGGCCGCTTCGATGCTCATGCTTCCACCCGGACTGAGGCGCTTGGCGGCCCGCCTATAGCATCCCGCCCGCGGCGCGGATGGCCTTGCGGAGGCGAAAACTCAGCCGGGCGAGGGGGCCGGCACGAGGACCCGGGCCGGGGCGAGGCGGCGGGCGCGGCGCACCTGGCGCACGGCGATCGGGCGGAAGAGCTGCTTCGTCGCGTCGACCACGTGCAGACCCGCGAAGGGCAGCGAGAGGCCGGTGCCGACGCGCTCCCAGGCGCCGGAGGTCCGCAGCATCAGGCGGCTGCGCACCGGGGGCATGTAGAGGGTCTCGGCCCAGCCCTCCGGCGAGAACAGGGTGTCGCGCATCAGCCGGCCGAGCTGCGAGCGGCTGTAGGGCTGGCCGTGGCCGAAGGGCGTCGCGTCGCGCCGCGCCCAGACCCCGCGGCGGTTGGGCACCACGAGGATCATGCGCCCCCCCGGCGTGAGGGTGCGCCAGACCTCCTGGAGCAGCTCGGTCGGGCTCTCGACGGCTTCGAGCGCGTGGACCAGGATGACCCGGTCGATCGCCGCCTCGGGCAGCGGCATCATGGTCGGGTCGGCGAGCGCCGAGCAGGACCGGCCGGAGCCCGGCCAGTTCACGACGCCCTGCGTGGCCGGCATGAAGGCGAGGGTCCGCTCGGCGATGCAGTGGACCGGGCCGAGATAGGGCGTGGCGTAGCCGAGCCCGAGCACGCGCAGACCCGAGACCGAGCCGAGAAGGCTGTGGATCGTGCGGCCGACGATCCGGTGCGTCACACCCCCGAGGGGCGTCGCGTAGAAGGCGCGGAGGTCGGTGATGTCGAGGCGCATGGATGGGTACGGGTGGGCGACGCGGCAGAGGCCCCGGCGCGGCTGGCGCCCCGCCGGGTGGCTCCGTATGTTCAATGGGGATCGTGGCGGTCCGCGGCAAGCTGTACCAGCCGGAACTCGCGAGCAATGGCTTCGGTTCTCCGCGGGATCGCTCAGGACGAGAGGATATCGAGACCATGGCCGGCACGCAGCCTGAGATCCGCACCTTTCTCTGCCGCAGCGACAATATCGGCGTTCTGATCCGCGATCCCGCCACGGGCGCCTGCGCGGCGATCGACGTTCCGGAAGCCGCGCCCGTCCTCCGGACCCTCGCGGAGACAGGCTGGCGCCTCACCGACATCCTCGTCACGCACCGCCATGCCGATCATATCGAGGGGATCCCGGAGGTGAAGCGCGCGACCGGCGCCCGCGTCACGGCGCCCGCCAAGGCGGCCGGCGCGGTGCCGGATGTCGACGTCACCGTCTCGGAGGGCGATACCGTGCGGGTCGGCGACCTCGTCGCGCAGGTTTGGGAAACGCCGGGCCATTGCGCCGACCACGTGACCTACTGGTTCCGCGAGGCGGGCATCGTCTTTGCCGGCGACACCCTGTTCACCCTCGGGTGCGGCCGCGTGATGGAGAGCCCGCCCGAGACCCTGTGGCATTCCCTGACTCGCTTCCTAGCGCTCCCCGACGAGACGCAGGTGTTCAGTGGGCACGATTACGTACTGGCGAATGCGCGCTTCGCCCTGGCGGCAGACCCCGCCAACGCGAATGTGAAGGCCCGGATGGTGGACGCCGAGCGAGCCCAGCGCGAAGGACGCTTCTTGATTCCCTCTGCGCTCGGGACCGAGAAGGCGACGAATCCCTTCCTGCGGAGCACCGAACCGGCCCTGGCGCGGTCGGTCGATCTCACGCCGGGCGGCGATCCCACGGCCGTGTTCGTGGCCCTGCGGGCCTGGAAGAACCGTTTCTAGCCCGGGATCTTCAAGAAAAATTTGTTGCCATCTCAAACAAAAATGAACATACGACCTGTTGAGAGGTCCGTGCGCGGTCTCGTCGGAGAAGGCTCCCGGAGGGAGACTCGGTTTTCACGGAAGCGCGCATCCGCACGCTTCGGTCGGTCAGATGGGGGTCCGTCTCGCCTTACCACCTTTCCCCCTCGCGTCTTCCGCTTCCCTTCGTGCAATCCGAGCGCTCAGACACATCTGAACGGAACGACAACGGCCGGGCCGACCATCGCCGCGAGGCGGAGGCTCCGGATGAGACCGTGCCGCCGGTCCGTCCCGCCGGCCGCTCAGGGGCACGCCTCAGCGGTCCCGCCGCGCGGGCACGCTCCACGCCGGTCTCGGCGGATGTGCGCCTCCTTGCCATCGCGACGGAGCACCTGGCCCGTCTCGGACCGAAACGGGTGACGGTGGTGGCGGTCGCGGCCGAGGCCGGGATGACCCACGCCAACGTCTATCGCTACTTCCCCTCGAAGGACGCGCTCCTCGACGCCGTCGCCGGACGCTGGCTGCGCGATGTCGAGACCCATCTCGGCAACATCGCGGACGCGCCCGATCCTGCCGACGACAAGATCGAGCGTCTGCTCACCGCGCTCGCCGCCCTCCAGCGCGACGCGCTCACCAACGAGCCGAACCTCTTCGCCGTCCATCTCGACGCGACCGTGGAATCGCGGCCGATCGCGCGGCGCCATCGCGTGCGGCTCCGCAGCCTCGTCGAGCGCGTGGTTGAGGAAGGCATGGCGGCCGGCGCCTTCTCGGCCCGGGACCGCGAGCGGGCCATCGCCTACATCTTCGACGCGAGCTACCGCTTCACCCATCCGCTGGCGATCCAGCAGGATGCGGACGTGCCGCGCGACCTCGTGGATGCCCGACTCGGCGCCGTGATCCACGCCATCCAGCGGGTCCTGCGCGCGGGCATCCTGTAGGCCGGGCATCCTGTGGGCCGGGCATCCTGTGGGCAAAGTGACAGGATTTAATTTCTGTCACAACGGCTCCGCTGCAAAGCCGGATGTTGTGCGCCGCATCTAAATCCTTCGCTCCGCTGCGTTTTCGCGAAGTGCCTCTCTCCAAATCTCTACGGCCGTCTGGCCCGAAGCGTGCTTTCGCCTCGTCCTGTCGGGTTGAAGCAAGGGGCCTTTTCGGCCACTAGAGCCCCGCACGAAAGATGACCGTGACGGGCACACGCTTCGACGCAGTTCTCACCCCCGCTCGGTCGAGGTGGTGACCAGTTTTCATTCTGGCAGCAGAGGTTCTTTCCCCATGGCACGCAGCAAGATCGCGCTCATCGGCGCCGGACAGATCGGCGGAACCCTCGCGCATCTGGCAGGCCTGAAGGAACTCGGCGACGTCGTCCTGTTCGACATTGCGGACGGCGTGCCGCAGGGCAAAGGCCTCGACATCGCCGAGTCCGCTCCCGTCGACGGCTTCGACGCCAAGTACTCGGGTGCGAGCGACTACGCGGCGATCGCGGGCGCCGACGTCGTGATCGTCACGGCGGGCGTGCCCCGCAAGCCCGGCATGAGCCGCGACGACCTCATCGGCATCAATCTCAAGGTCATGGAGGCTGTGGGCACCGGCATCAAGACGCATGCCCCGGACGCCTTCGTGATCTGCATCACCAACCCGCTCGACGCGATGGTCTGGGCCCTGCAGAAGTTCTCCGGCCTGCCGGCGCACAAGATCGTCGGCATGGCGGGCGTGCTCGATTCCGCCCGCTTCCGCCACTTCCTGGCCGAGGAATTCCAGGTCTCGGTCGAGGATGTCACCGCCTTCGTGCTCGGCGGCCACGGCGACGACATGGTGCCGCTGGTGCGCTACTCGACGGTGGCCGGCGTGCCGCTGCCCGATCTGGTCAAGCTTGGCTGGACCACCCAGGAGAAGCTCGACGCCATGGTCGAGCGCACCCGCAAGGGCGGCGGCGAGATCGTCAATCTGCTCAAGACCGGCTCGGCCTTCTACGCCCCGGCCGCCTCCGCCATCGCCATGGCGGAGAGCTACCTGCGCGACAAGAAGCGGGTCCTTCCCTGCGCCGCCCATCTCTCGGGCCAGTACGGCATCGACGGCCTCTTCATCGGCGTGCCGATCGTGATCGGCGCCGGCGGCGTCGAGCGCGTGCTCGAGGTCGAGTTCAACGCCGACGAGAAGGCGATGTTCGACAAGTCCGTGAACTCGGTGAAGGGCCTGATCGAGGCCTGCAAGGGCGTCAACGGCGCCCTCGCGAACTGACGCGCGTCGGACCTGCGGGAGCGGCGCCGACTTCGCGGCCGCTCCCGTCCTGGCACCCCGCCAAACTGATGAGGATGTCGCCATGAACATACACGAATATCAGGCGAAGGCGGTTTTGCGGGAGTTTGGTCTTCCGGTGTCTCGG
>NZ_VZZK01000024.1 GCF_008806385.1 Methylobacterium soli | reverse complement strand
GCCTCGCGAGTTCATTCGTGCTCAGATCCAACCAGCCCCGTGTCCGGTTTGATGGGGGCAACTCCAGCTAGCATCGTCAACGAGAATTTCATCGATTCTCGAATGACTAGGAGACGCCCTGACGCCATGTCCACTTCTGAGAGGTAGATGGTCGCCATATCTGCGTCGTCGTCCAGTTCGATGGTAAAGGCGTCAAGCTGATGCGGCGTGTGGTCTGCCGTAGCTTCGACTGGAACTGCGAGGGCCATCACCTTACCCATACCAAATCCCAGTTCCGGCTTCCGTTCGTTGCTCATAGCTGTGCCTTTCGATGCGAGCCGTCTGGCCCTTGGTTGCGCCCTTGTCAGGCAAGTGTGCGATGTAATTGGAGTGAGGTGGTCACCCATCGCGGATGCTCATCCTTGTATTGCGGCACGAGGCCAAGAACGAATGCCAGCCCTGTCGGGTAGTTCAGGCAGCGAACGGTCCATGCCGACCTCTGGTGAGCGTTACGTCACCTCAGCCGCTAAAGCCGTGGTCAGAGGCGTCTCAGCCTTGCCTTAGCAGCGTTCAGCGCCCTCAGAGCTGCCGCTCGATTCGCCTGTCGCGCCGCTCTCTCGGCTCGCAGGGCTTCAGCGTTCGCCTTCGAGCGAGGCATCTCCCGCGCGACCCGCGTGATGTTGGAGTTGAGTTCCGCCATCACGTCAGCAGGAATCGCGCCGAGTAGCATTCGCTGGACAGATATTTCACGCCATATACTGTGAAGCCCCGATATGTGCAGCTTGACGCGAGCCCATGCGATCCGGTGAGCATTGTCCCGGTGCTCATGAAGCTGGATCTTTAGGCGCTCCATCTCCCCGTAAACGAGCGCCTCAAGGTGCGCTGCAGTGAACTCATCCAGCCAAAAAACCTGAACCCTTCGCCCGCCATTGAACCTCCGAAAAGCTTCTTGAGGGGCCCCTAGGCCCTAAACCGTGATCACTCTCTTAGCCGACAAGTGCCGCTCGGTTGAGCCGTAGGGGAGCGTTAAGTCGCCTCTCTCGAGAAGAGAAGTGATCTTGGAGCGGAGTGCTCGGATAGTTCGATGCAATTTCAGCTAGTACTCAGAGGCCAGCCGTGCCATTAGTTTGGGGCGATCCGAGATGACCTATACACCCGTGGAATTCATCCCACTGTTGCAAATTGCCTGCTTGCAACTCCCTGTTGGAGCTTGCTTGAAGCTGGGCGAGGTCAGCGCGGAGGCAGCTCTAAGCCCGCGTCAAGTGCCGCCATGCTCGGTGGCAGGGGGGGCCGCTGTCATGGTGCTTGAGTCGCTCTAATCCGCTCCCGCAAACCGTCTGGGACACACTCAGGTTGATCCTGCGGACATCGCTGATGCTGCCTAAGGTTTGAGCGGCTTCGTGGCTTGCCAGTGATCGGAGTGGATTGAGCGTCACCCTTCCAATCGACGATGCATAGCACGTCATAGAGCTTCCCGTTCATCCCAGAACGGAGTAGGAACATACTAAGGGTGAGGCGGTTTGGCCAAGCCGATCTCAGCTTCCGTTCAGGTACCGCTCTGCATCACTGAGGGCGGAGCTACAGAGGGCGGAGAAGATGTCAGAGCCCATCGACCACGGCACGATCCTGCGCGAGGGCATCAGGCCGAGTCGCTACCGTGCTTTCATTCTCGATGCTGACGAGACGGTGCTACGAATTGAGCATCTCCCGGCACATGACGACGACGCGGCCCTGGACCTCGCTCGCAAGCTGCTGGACGGCCGCCCCATCGAACTCTGGGACGGTATGCGCTTCATTGAGCATCTCGACCCAGGCGCCGGAGCGAACTAGCACGCCGCAAGGCGGAACCTTAATCCAGGTTAACCTTTTGGTATCTCACGGCGTAGGCGCTCGTTCAGAAGCCAGCGTTGGCCACCCCCGCTTGCCTCACCAGTATGGTCGAGCTCATGTCACGATACTTTTTCGACTTACACAGAGACTGCCTCACTGAATGGGATGATGAGGGGACGGAGTGCGACGGGAGTGAAGGTGTTTTGCATCACGCCCTTGAGCTACTCAGGGCAGCAGCTGGCGCCGAACCTGGGCAGCAATCCGCGTCAACCGTGACTGCTCGTGACAATGCTGGTCATGTCGTACTTACCGCGACCAAGAAGCCCCGCACGGGGGCCAGCGTGCGGTGGGCAGGAGAGCAGCTTTCTTCTGCTGCGCCGATCTTTCCACTCCCCTCAGGCTCGGCCTCAGCACCGTAAAGCGTCGCTGAGAGCGCGAAGGCATCTGCACCGCCACTCCGAGATACGCCAGCGTCGTGCAGGAACGTTCGTTTGCCATCGATCCCCATGGCTCTGACGGTCCGAGGAGCAAGGCCGCTACCCGGTGAAGGAAGTCAATACCGTGATACCGTGCCGCTGCAGATCCTTGGAACACTGAACAATGGCCAGAGAAGCTGCTTGAAGACGGTGCTTGTGTTCTAAGCGCCCAAGTTAGTCGAGCATACCGAGCGATTTCAAGGCTGACGCAAGGTCCCCTGAGAAGGGAAATTCGCAGACAACCAACCCGCCCGCATCCGAAACTATCAAGGTGGCGTTGGCGAGCTGCTTATTACCTTGGAGACGAACGGCAACGACATCGGCCACCCGCTTGCCCGCAGCCAATGCTCTGCTTTCGTCCCGAAGCTCAACTGTCTTTAAGTGGCTTGGACTCTGATGGCCGAATTTAATGCTGAACTGGTAGCGCGGCATACCGCCAAGCCTCGATCTTGTGGCTCAGCATTGTAATGCATTCAGTATAAAGACCGTTCCCAAGGCCTTGTATCCGTACCAGGACGGCAGAGAACAAGGCTAAGCTCTGGACCATTGCCGGGTTCAGAGAGGTCCCGTGGGCCTCAACCGACAAGCGTGTCACTGCCCCGCTGAATCACTCCTCACCTATGCTGCCTCTGATCGCTCTCCCTCGACGTGCCAGGCCGCAGTCAAGCTTATGGACGCGGAAAGGACAGTTCGATCCTTGGCATCACGCACGGTGGTACGGAGCTTTCCGCTTACATAACGGTTATGGTGATCGGCTGCGATCTCACACAGAGCCCGTAGCGCCTCAGACGAAACGGCATCGCGATCCGCACAGTCTACACCATGGTCGTCACGCACAGAGAATTGGGCGTCATGAATGTCAAAGAAGTAGCGGGCCATGCGGATGACCTTTCAGTCTCGGCTCGTGCTGCAATGATGTTGAGCTGCGGCGCTCAGCGAATCGTATACTCAATCCATGTTATGCGGAATGGCTTACCTTAAATCAATGTTCCTGTTGGTACGCTAGGGTACGGCGTAGAAGCAGCAAGTATCGAAGCTGCCCCTTAGAATACTTCGTTCCTCCCTGAAAATGCTTGCCTTCTCAGGCTATTAGGCAAAGATCCTGAAGTTGCCTTCCATGTCGCCATAGTCTCACGCGGTGTGACGATCGACACGCGAGAGCGCCCCAATGTGCCGTCTCGGCTACGCTTAGCCAGGAAGGTTTGCGTGTGATCAGAACCATCGGGAGACAGCGATTAGCACGACCGTTAGCAATAGGGAGATCAGGAGCAAGCCGAGACAACCGAACCGGTTCGAGAAGAAGAGCATGGTGGGAAGCGTCGAGGTGAGCAGGAATGTTCCCAAAGCGAAGGCAAACAATCCGTCGGACTTCCACTTCTCCTGGACCGTCCGCAAACCGGGCTAAGCGTCGCAGCCCCCGAGGCTATCGTCGTCAGCCTCAGGCTCAGCGGAACGGCTGTTGACTGCTTGGGTTGATCCTACCCGTAGGGTGGAAACTTTAGGAGAGCCTCATGAAGGCCGTCACAGTCGCAATCGCCAGCACGCTGCTTCTTGGAACGGCCGCCATGGCTGCGGAAGGGGGCTCTGGGACTTCTGGCACAAGTCGCTCTGGCACCATGAACAGCACCGGTCCGAATGACGCTGGAGCAGGCTCGTCACCGGGGGCGGCCGGAAGCGGTCCCTCAACGGGCGGGATGAGCCGTTCGGGTACGTCAAACAGCACCGGCCCGAATGATGCCGGTTCAGGCTCCTCGCCGGGAGCAAAGGGCAAGGGCAGTAGCTCTGGGGCGCACTGAGGCGGTAACAGAGAGCGCAAAAAAGGTCGGACTTGAGGGGCAGCAAGAGCCGCCCTCAGGTTCGGCCGAAGGGGTAACCCCAGGGCGGGCATAGAGAAACCTGCCACTGCGCTCTACGGGAGGCATCTTAGATGCGTGGCCCCTCGGGTTAGTCAAAGGCTTTTGGGACGATCAGTGCCACCGCAAAGATACGTCGCGCAACGCACTGGCGGCAGAAAGCAGACCTGTCACGCGAAACGAACAAGCCGTTAAAACCCTAACTTGCGCTAAGGGAGTCTCATCAAGGGGACTCAATGCCAAGCACCACGACAGCCGACAGTTTGCTTCAAGGTGATATTACGTTTCGTGGACGGGGGCTCGCGGTGATGAATGGCCGGCGGTTCTCGCTGAAGGTCTGTCCTCTTTGCTCTCAGCGCAACGAACAACGGACAGCCGACAAGGGCTACTGCAACTGGTGCGCCTACGTGCCCGCGCTCTCGGATGCCCAGCCCGTCTCGGAGAACTAGTTAGGCGGCCTCGGAGCTAAGGCGTTACTGATCGTTCTCGGTGGATAGCTGGTTTGGATGAAGTCCCTCATCGCAGGGCCCATGCCGACGAAGCCGAACACCCGGACCACCTTCGGCCGTACAGCAGTTATCGAGGAGGATTACCCCAGCCCCCTCGAAGGTCCGGGCGATGACATCACACACCTTTGGATCACCAAGCGTTTGTCCGGTCTCCAGAGCTGTAATGGTTCCTTGCTGAACGCCGGAGCGCTCCGCCAAGTCGCTAATGGTCCAAGCGAGCAAACCTCTGGCTGCCCGAATCTGCGCGTCAGTCACACACTTCACGGCCGCAACTCCCGTCTGCCGGAGCGGATGCCCATGTACAAACGTCCGCCCTGGCTCAGACCTCACTTGCCTTTGAGAGCGTCCTTCACGCTTCCCACGACGTTCTGAACTTTGCCCTTCACCTGGTCGGCAACGCCCTCATTCTTGAGCTTCTCGTCACCTGTCAGCTTGCCAGCACCTTCCTTGACCTTGCCGCCCAAGTTCGTGGCCGAGCCTTCAACGCGGTCCTTATCTACAGCCATGACGTTTGCCTCATCGTTATCAGCGCCTTTGCGTGGCACCTACAAGCGAACGAGGAGTTGGCTCAAACCGTTCCGGTGGTCGGCGTGGCAGGGACACGGCTTAGCTCGCGATCATACTTTGATAGGAATGCCGCTCCATTTCCAAGCGGTCGTGCCGACGTCCCAAGCTGTCAATTTGTCTATCCTCACCGACCACTGTGAAGCCCTGAGCCTGATAGAATTGCACGGCTGAAATGTTCTCCGCGAAGACGTGAAGACCCAGCCTGTCGTGTCGGTCCTGTACAGCCTGTAGGAGGGCAGATCCTACCCCTCGGCCGGCGTGTGGCCCATCCACGTACAACGCCGCAATGTAGCCCTCGTCATCCACGGTGATGAAGCCGATCACCTTGCCCTCGATCTCTGCCAGCAAGGCACCCGAGTGCCTCAGAAGAAGTTCTAGATGCTGACGAGCCTCGGTTTGCTCAGTCTTTTCCAAGAACGAGTGAGAGATGTGAAAAATCCGGTCAAAGATCAGGAGCGCCTCAGCCTCGTCAATCTCGTGATTGTAAGAACGAATGTGCATCTGTTGCCGACATCCTTGACGGTCAGTCTTCAAGTGCGAACCGAGAGAACCGCCTCAACTCCTCAGCCATTTCTTCCACCGTAGGAGTTTCGTAATCACCACCCACAACAGACGAGCCTTAGCCACAGAAGACGTAGCGGACGCGCTCCAAGGCATCCCTCATGGTCGCCAGGGTCACCATCCTGTAGGCCTTCGCCACGCTATCCGAGGCATGAACCACGATGGCAGGGATCAGAAACCTCGAAACAAGCCGATCAGCACCACGGACAGCATCAGGGAGATCAGGATCGAGGCAAGGCAGCCTAGTGGTTAGAATCAGACGCTTGGTACCGTGTAGCAGGGTCATTCGGTCGTTCGCCGTGCGGGCTCCCGCGCCTGCACGCGTTCCACGATGTTGGCTGCAATCGCTTCCGGCGTTCCGATGAAGTCGATGGGGCCATCGTAGCCAATGGCGTTCTCAGGCATGCCGCGTCCAGGCGGGTCGTGTGGCGTCAGAACCATTGTCACACCGCCCGCTTCGTGAATGGCAGCCAGCCCACGAGAACCATCATCGAGAGCACCGGAAAGAACGACGCCAATAAAGCGGCCACGGGCGTGCGCGGCCACGGATCGGAACAGGGCATCGACGGTGCGGTTTCGGTGAAGGTTGCGCGGATCGGCTATCAGGTCGCCGAGGCTGTTGGCAGCCAACGCAAGATGGGCGCCGGGCTCCCCGATGTAGCCGTATCCATTACGCAGCCGCTCGCCATCCTCTGCGATATGGATGGGGATGGCGGAATGCCGGTTCAGCACTTCTCGCAAGTAGCTGACTCGATCCCAGGGCCGGTGCAGGACGATCAGCACGACAGCACGCAAGTCGGGAGGCAAGCGGGCTAGCAGACGCTCAATGTCGTTGAGACCCCGCGGGCCTGACGCGCCGATGGCGACGAAGAAGTCGATGGACGCGTAGTCCTCTGGATCGCAAACTAACATAGATCAACATGGCGCATTCAGCGCCGAAGTGACAGCGCCGATTGCCCTGTGCTCGCGCTGCGTTCGCAAAGCGCCTCTGTTCGTCGGGTACCAAGTGTCAGATTTTCACCACTAGCCGGTTGGTGAACAAGAGCATGCTGGGGAAGCGCTGAGGTGCGCGGGATGGTGCTCAAAGGAACGACTGAGGTTGGCAGGGATAGCTTCCCTATGTCACACCCTTAAGAGATCTTAACCTTTGCAGTTTCGCCCTTATGGCTAAGCTTTAGGATTGCCCCTCTCGCACACTGAGGAGGGCGCCGCATGAGCATTCTCACCTGCCTACTTCTGGCTCTTGCGGCTTCAGCAGCGCTTCTCGCACGAGGGCGACCGGCGCAGTTCCTGGGATTCTTCTGCCTGCTTGGGCTCGGCTGTGTGATCGCTGCATCAAGCCTTGCGGGCCTCACGCGTCACAGCCGCTGAACCGGTATCATTGGGCGTCAGCCACGCTGCCGCTGATGTCGGCTTGACGGTCACACCGAGGTCTCACACAATGAGGCTATTGGCGGACCGTAAGCCATTGTTAAACAAGGGGATGGCTCGTTCCGTGGAGGTTCGAGTCCTCTTGGCCGCACCAACTCAACTGAGTTGGTGTTTCCCTCTGATCACCGGATCGTTGCCCTCAGGCCGACCGGTCCTTCGACATCCATGACAGCGGACGCGAGACGGTGGTCTCCCCGGCGCCGTGCCGCGATGGCAGCCCGGCCATGCTCCCCGGAACGGCGCGTCGATCGAAGGGGCGCTGCGTGGCGGCGAGACCGGGCAAAATCAGCATTCCGCCAAGATTAGCTATCCGCCAAGATCAGCAGCCCGAGCAGATCGAGCCCGTCGCGCGTTTGACCTTCGCGTCGAAGATTTGATTGCGCGCCTGCTGGGCTTTCTCGGCATCCTGCGACCGCTGTTCCATGTTGCGGCGCTGAACCAGGATGGAATCGGTCTGGTCGGCTGGTGGAGATCCCGAAGCAACTTTCGGCCTTGCCGATGCGGGGAGGCACAGCGTCAAGGACAAGCCGAGAATCAGGATCGCACGGCGCATCAGGGTTCCTCCGGGAGAAAATCTTGTTTTCAGGCGTCCGCGCGGCGCGATTGTGCTCGCATCGACGAATCGAATTCAATCAGAAATTTTATTCTGCCGTCGGATTTCAACCGAATGCCCGTGGTCGTCCGGGTTGCTTCCGGCGCGAGCGGGCTCGGTCCCGGGGGCATCCGCCCTCCCGCCGGCATCGATGCGCGAAGAACCGGTTCGTTCAGGCCGAGGCGGCGCGGATCGCGTCGGCCACGGCGTCGACGAAGTCCTGCGCCTCCGTCCCGAGGCTGATCTCGGTCTCGCTCGCGCTGGCGAGGCCGCGCGTCTCGAGTTCGGCCACCCCCGCCGGGTCCGCCTCATGGCCGTGTCCGTCCCGGCGGATCACCGAGGAGACCCGCTCGCCGCTGAGGAGACGGTGATAGGCCGCGAAGGCGAAGATCGAGAGAGCCTTGTCGGAGAGACCTTGGGTGTTAGCGGCCATGGGCGTCGAAATCCTATCGGTTCAGACGGACGCAACGCCGCATGACGCCCCGAGGCTCCCGCACCCATTGCCGCGGGAGCGGGGAAGCGCCGTGCCGGGACCGAGCCTCATCCCGCCGCAGATGGCGCGCGCCGCAACCTTGGCCGCGCCCGCCGGCTCGGCCCCGGGGGCGGCTCCCCGCGAGGGTTCCTCCGCGACGCTGCCGGCGGCGTGGCCGTGCCCGCGCTCAGGCCTCGTCCATGGTGAAGCCGACCTTCAGGGTGACCTGGTAATGCTGGACCTTGCCCTCCGCGATCTGGCCCCGCGTCTCCAGAATCTCGAACCAGCGCAGGTTGCGTACCGTCTGGCCGGCGCGTGCGACCGCGGCCTGGACGGCATCCTCGATCGAGGTCGGCGACGACCCGACGAGTTCGATCACCTTGTAGATATGCTCGGACATGCCGGTCTCCTCGGTTGATGCCTGGTGCGGGAGGGGATGGTGCCCCGCGCGGGCGCGGAAGGGATCGTTGCAAAACCGCTAAAATCTCCGGAACCGGGGTGCCTACACCCCCGCGGCGGTGATCGCTCTCTCCCCGGCGGTGGAATTGCCAGCATCACCCGGGTGCTTGCGCGAGACGTAGTAGAGGCCGACCGCGTGCCAGAACGCGCCCTGCTCCTCGGGCGTGCGCCGGCCGAGGGCCGCTTCCAGCACCGTCATGGCGGCCATGGCCGCGTCGTTCCGCTTCAGCTCGTCCATCAGGCTGGTGAGATCGAACATCGCGGGCACTCCTGGCCAGATCGCGGGCGCGGGGGCTCGCGCGCAGGCGCTGCGCGGGACCGGAGCCCGAGACGAGACAACGCCCGAGCTTCGCTTCCGATCCGGACGGTCGCGATCCGGACGGTTGCGATCGGGCAATCCGGTTCGTCGGCGGCGCCCGGCTTCTGCGGCAGGGCTTAAACAAAGTGAAGGCAGGGGCCAGCGGTCGGATCGAGGCTGCGTGCCCGAGGCATCATCCCATGCGCTCGGTTCGGCTCAGCCAGAGGTTCATCATGGAACACAAATCTGTCGAGCAGTTGCAGGGCGTGGCCGATGTCACGCCGCAACCGACGCTCCTCACCACCCGGCGCGCCCGGCTGGAGCACTGGGCCGCACTCCTGGAGCAGGAGCCGGGCCGCACCTTCCCGACCCTCCCGGAGGTCGACCTCCTGCCGCGGGCGCAGCGCCGGTCCCTGCGCGTCGAGGGCTCGGCCGTCTCGTTCGCCTTCGCGGACCCGCTGCTCCGCGCCAGCGGCTTGTCCGGCGACACCTACGGCGATGCCCGCAGCTTCTTCGGCCTGCGCGAGGGACAGGCGCACCGCCTCCTCTGCTCCTGCATCAACGGCCGCCATGTCCGAGCCGGACTCGCGGCCAAGCGCCTGCGGGCCATGGCCTCGCGGCGTCTCGAGACCTGGCTCGCGGCGGGCGCCGTCGGGGGAATTGTCGGGCTGCCGGGCGCGATGCTGCTGTTTGGCTGAACCCAACAGGCACGGGGGAACCCGGGCCCTTCCGCGCGGTAATCCCTCCAGGAGAGGCTCGGTGCGGCCGACGCTCTCCCGGAGGAGCGATCCCATGCTGCTCGATGAAGTCACCGACGCCCTCGGCGCCCGCATCCTGATGACCGACATCCTGAAGCCCCTCGACACCTATCTCAGCGAGAGCGAGCGCCAGACCGGACGTTCCGCGGGCCATGTCGACCGCCAGAATCCCCTGGCGGATCTGTGCGAGCACAAGCTTCGGCGCGACAGCCTGCGCCACGCGCCCGAGGCCATCTCGGCGCGCGCCTGATCCCTGGCGCGGCCCGGTCACGGCGCCTTTTCGGGCCCCGTGCAGGGAGGCCGGCCCGGCAGCCGATGGCCGGCGCCACCCCGGCGCGCACCGCGCCGAAACCGGCTGGTAACGGGCGCCGGGTCATGGTCCGGGCTCAAGACCAGCTCGGGACCCGCTCATGATGACCAAGGATCAGCTCGCCGTGGAGCTGAAGCGCATCGCCACGACGCAGATCAGCGACATCACGCGGGCGGTGAAGGAAGGCCAGAAATCCATCGCCCTCAACGAGGTGCGGGACATGGCGCAGCGCCTGAACCTCCTGGCGGACGCGTTCTGTCCGAAGGCCGCCATCCGGGCCGAGCCGGTCGATGGAGCCGAGGCGGCCTGATGGGGCCGTGCTCGGATGAACCGGGAGAGCCCGCCATGGCCCGCTTCTTCTTCAACATCCGCCTGGACGACGCCTACCTGCCCGAGCGCACCGGGCAATGCGTCGAGGGACCGGAGGCGGCGCGCGCGGTGGCGCGCACGATCATCCGCGCCCTGGTGGCCCAGCATGGCGGCGAGCCGCGGCTCCTCAATGCGGCGATCGTGGTGACGGACGAGGCCGGCGACACGGTCTTCGCGCTGTCCTTCTTCGAGGCGATCTACGTCCCGGTCGCGCCCGCCGTCCCGGTCCGGACCGTGGGCGCCCCGGAGGCCCGGGGTCGTCCGACGCCCGCCATCGCGGCCCGCACCCGGCTCGCGGCTTTGCGGACACCGCTCTCCGGCCTTCGCCTTCGCCTCGCTGGGCGTCGTCGGCCATGGCAGGCCTGCTGGGCGGAGGGCGTCCTGCGCCTGCGCGAGGCCTTCGGCCGGCCGCCCTTCGCCGTCCCGGGCCGCTGACGCGGGGCGGCTCAGCCGAACAGGTCCACGGTGGTGAAGCCGCGCGCGTCCAGCCGCTCGGCCAGGACGCGCCGGTGGCAGCGCTCCGGGTCGCGCTCGAAGCAGAGGAGGCAGGTCGGCGCGGCGGCGGCCATCTCCGCCAGGGCGTCGAGGGCGAGCCCGCCATCGGCGGTGTCGAGCACCTCCTCGCAATAGATCCGGCGCATCAAATCGGCATCGTGGGCGCGGGCCGCCGCGCGCCCGGCCTTGGGCGTGCCCAGGCTGCGGGCATGCGCGTAGGCGAGGCCCGCCCCCTCGAGGCCGGCCTTCAGGGCGCCCTTCGAGAAGCCGCGCTTGCGCGAGTTCGCCACCGCGCGGACATCGGCCAGGAGCCCCACGCCCGCATCCCGCAGGGCCGCCACCAGCCGCTCCTGGTCGAGGCCTTCGTACCCGATGGTAAACACAGTCTTGTGCACCGCGCCGCCTTTCGAAAATCAAGGAACGACCGCAACTTAAGCACGCGGCGCCGGCAGCGGGAGTGGGGGTTCGCGCGCCCCATGTCGCGCCGGCGCAACGGCTTCCGGAATTCCGCCGCATTGACCGCAAAGGTCTGTTAACCGCGCCAGGGCCATCGATTACCCAAGTATTTGGCGCACAAGACGGCGGGCCTGGCATCGATGTCGCTGTGGAACGGGTTCTCCCTGAAGTCGGCCGCTCCGGTTCCGGCCGGCCTGCGCCGCGGTCGCGGCTGGGCGAAGCGGGCGGTGTCTGCCGCCCTGCTGGCGAGCCTCGCGGCCTGCGCCTCGAACAACGATTTCTACCCGACCAAGGGTGACACGAAGCCTCATCCGGGTGTGGCGCGGGCCAAGAACCACCCGATTCAGGGCATCGACATCTCGAAATGGCAGGGGCCGATCGATTGGGCCTCGGTCCGGAGCGCCGGAACCCAGTTCGCCTTCATCAAGGCGACCGAGGGCGGCGACCATGTCGACGAGCGCTTCCGCGAGAACTGGGACGGGGCCGGACGCGCCGGCGTCCCGCGCGGCGCCTACCATTTCGTGTTCTGGTGCCGCTCGGCCGAGGACCAGATGGCCTGGTTCAAGCGCAACGTCCCGAACGACCCGAGCGCCCTCCCGCCGGTCCTCGACGTGGAGTGGAATGGCCACTCGCAGACCTGCCCGAAGCGCCTGCCGAAGGCGCAGGCGCTCGGCATGATCCGGTACATGCTCACCGAGATGGAGCGCTACACCGGCAAGCGCCCGATCATCTACACCGACATCACCTTCCACAAGGACGTGCTCGAGGACGAGCTGCCCGATTACCCGCACTGGGTCCGCTCCACCGCGGCCGAGCCCGAGCAGCGCTTCGTCAACCGCCGGTGGATGCTCTGGCAGTTCACCTCGACGGGGCGGGTGCCGGGCGTGCGCGGCGACGTGGACCGCAACGCCTTCTACGGCTCCCCCTCCGAATGGGCCTCGTTCCTGTCCACCGATTGCGATCCGCGCGATCATCGGCGCCTGGCCGGTCAGGGGCTCTGTACGGAAAAGTAGCGGCGCGGCGGCAGGATTCGCCTCGTTCGGTCGGTGGAAGCGAAAAATTGTTTCGCGATCTGTCTACAAGTATACAGACTGCGACCGGAGCACTGCGTTAGGAGCGTTGAGACCCCATCGGTACTCAGCGATCGCATGTCCACGGCCCCGGAATCCTACTTTGAAGGCAATCTCCTCCTGAGGGCGCTGCACGACGACGATCGTGCCCTGCTGGCCCCTCACCTGGAGCGCCGCGAATACCAGAAGGGCGACACCCTGTTCTCGGCCGGGAGCGAGGTGTCGTTCATCTCCTTCCCCTGCGATCGGACCGTCGCCACCCTGGTGATCGCCATGCAGGACGGCCGCAGCGCCGAGACCGCCACCATCGGGCGGGAGGGCGCCGTCGGCGGCGTCGTCAGCAACGGCTGCCTGCCCGCCTCCACCCACGCGATGGTGCAGATCGGCGGCCCGGTGGTCCAGTTGGACGCGGTGCGGCTTCAGGAGGCCAAGCGCCGCTCGGCCTCCCTGCGCAACCTGTTCACCCGCTACTCCGACTGCCTCCTGGCGCAGGTGCTGCAATCGGTGGCCTGCAACGCCCTGCACCCGATCGAGGAGCGCTGCATGCGCTGGCTCCTGACCCTGCAGGATCGGCTCGGCACGGACACCCTGCCGGTCACGCACGAGTTGTTCGCCGCGATGCTCGGCGTGCAGCGCACCTATCTCACGCGCATCCTCCGCATCCTGCAGGAGCAGGGGCTGGTCGAGGTCGGGCGCGGGCGGATCACCATCCGCAACCGCGCCGAGATGGAGCGCGTCGCCTGCGAGTGCCACGGCAACGTCAAGCGGCATTTCGAGACGGTGCTGGGCGCAGTCTACGGCCCGGATGGCCAGCTCCTCCGGGTTCGTCCGCCGGAGCCCGCCCGCGCGGCGCGCAGCCTCGACCCGGCAGCGGTGATCGAGCGCGCGAACCGATGATTCCCGCCCGGCCCCGACCGACGCGGCGGCTCACCGGTCCCGGCGCATCTCAACCGGCGCTTCGCACGTTCATCGCTCCAGCATCCTGAGAGAACCCGCCGACCGAGACGATGACGCAGGATTCGGCCAGCGCTGAGGCGGAGGTCACGGACGAGCGGGTCTCCGCCCTCCTCGCCTACGGCCTCATGGACACGTCGCCCGAGGCGGGGTTCGACGATGCCGTGCTCGTGGCGAGCGCACTCTGCGCGGCGCCCGCCGCCCGGCTGTGCTTCGTGGCGACAGGCCGGCCAAGGGTCGCGGCGCGGATCGGTCCCGCGGCCGGCGAGACGGGCCTCGACGACGCGCTCTGCGCCGCGGTTCTCGCTGGCCCCGGCCTCCTCGTCATCCCGGACCTCACGGCCGATCCGCGCACCCGCGACCATCCCGGCGTCACCGGCCCCGAGGGCCTGCGCTTCTATGCCGGCGCCCGCCTCGAGACGCCGGACGGCCTCGGGCTCGGGACCCTCTGCGTGCTCGACGTGGTCCCGCGACCCGCGGGACTCAATCCGGGGCAGGCGGCGGGCCTCGGTGCCCTCGCCCGCCAGATCATGGCGCGGCTGGAATTGCGTCGCGCGGTGTCGCGGCGGAATGCCGACATCGTCCAGCGGCAGGAGACGCAGGAGATCCGCGAGGCGAGCGCGGTCCGGCTCGGCGAGACCGCGCTCCTGATGCGCCTCGCCATCGAGGCGACGGATCTGGGCGTGTTCGATTACGACCTCGTGGCCGACCGGCTCACCTGGGACGGGCGCACCCGCACCCTGTTCGGCGCGGCGCCCGACGAGCCCGTCACCTATGCGGGCAGCTTCCTGCCGAGGCTGCATCCGGAGGACCGGGCCCGCATCGACGCGGAGATCCAGGCCTGCCTCGATCCGCGCCGCACCGGGCTGTTCGACAGCGCGTTCCGCATCCGCGCTCCCGACGGGGCGCGGCGCTGGCTCAGCGCGCGGGGGCGCCGCGTGGTGGCGGGCGGACGCGCGACCCGCTTGGTCTGCACCCTGCTGGACATCAGCGCCCGCAAGGAAGGGGAACTCGCCCTTCAGGCGATCCGCGACCGCTACCGTCTCGTCACCCGGGCCACCAACGACGCCATCTGGGACTGGGATCTGAGCACCGGCACGATGGTCTGGAACGAGGCGCTGCAGGCCGCCTATGGCTGGGTGCCGGATCAGGTCGAGCCGACCGGCGCGTGGTGGATCGCGCGGGTTCATCCCGACGACCGGGCGCAGGTGGACGACGATATCCGGGCGGTGGTCGAGGGCCGGGTGAGCGAGTGGAGCCACGAGTACCGCTTCCTGCGGGCGGACGGCACCTACGCGGAGGTACTCGACCGCGGCTACATGGTGCGGGATGCGGCCGGCACGCCGCTGCGCATGATCGGCGCCCTCCTCGACGTCACCGAGCGCAACCAGGTGGGCGCGCAATTCCGGGCGGTGTTCGAGGGCGCCAATCTGGGCATTGTCCAACTCGATCCGCGCAGCCTCAAGGCGCTCCGGGTCAACGCCAAGCTCTGCGAGATCTGGGGGGCCCAACCGGAGGAGATTCTCGGGCAATCGGTGGCGAAGTGGACGCCGGCCGAGGATGCGGTGGCGCGCGACGCGCTGCACCGGCGCCTGGCCAACGGCGAGATCATGCAGGAGACCCTGGAGAAGCGCTACCGGCGCGCGGACGGGCGCCTGATCTGGGGCCGGGTCAACCTTGTCTCGCAGGTCCTCGGCGACGCGATCCAGACCACCGCGATGATCGAGGACATCACGCAGGAGCGCTTGGCCGAGGAGCGCCAGCGCGCCCTGATCGAGCTCGGCGACGCCCTGCGCGATTCCGGCGCGCGGGGATCGATGCTCAACGCCGCGGCGGCGATCCTGGGGAGGACCCTGAGCACGGCCCGCGCCGGGTACCGGTCGGTCGACCCGCGGGCGGGCCTGTCCGCCCCGGGGGGGATCTGGCCGGCCTCCGCGGCCGCCGCCGATGCCGCGCCGCGTCCCCTCGCCGACTTCCCCGCGACCGCCCAGTGCCTACGCCGGGGCGAGACCGTCGCGGTGCCCGACGTCACGGGGGATCCGCACTTCGCCGGAGATGCGGCTGGCTACGCCGCGCTCGGCGTGCGGGCCCTGATCGAGGTCCCGCTGATCCAGCGGGGCAACCTCGTCGGGGTGCTCTTCGCCCACGCGTCCGAGCCGCGCGACTGGGCGCCCGGCGAGGTCGCCTTCGCCCGCGAGGTGGCGGAGCGGGCCTGGGACGCCCTCGGGCGGTTCCAGGCCGAGGATCAGCAGCGGCTGCTCAACCGCGAGCTGAGCCACCGGCTCAAGAACACCCTCGCGATGGTCCAGGCCATCGCCTCGCAGACGCTGCGCAACGCACCCGATTTCGAGACCGCCAAGGAATCGCTCGCCGCCCGCCTGATCGCCCTGGGCAAGGCCCACGACATCCTCCTCACCGGCGCGCGCGAGAGCGCCGACATCGATGCGGTGATCACGGGCGCCCTCTCGATCCACGACGATCGCCAGCCCGGACGCTTCGCGATCCGCGGCCCCGCGATCGAGGTGGGGCCGAAGGCCGCCCTCTCCCTCAGCCTGATGATGCATGAGCTCGCCACCAACGCGGTGAAATACGGTGCCCTCTCGGTGCCGGAGGGCCGCGTGGTGGTGGATTGGCAGATCCTCGACGGGGGCGCCGAGCCGAGCCTGCGGATGGCCTGGACCGAGCAGGGCGGCCCCATCGTCCGGGCGCCCGCGCGCCGGGGCTTCGGCTCCCGGCTGATCGAGCGGGGCCTCGCCGGCGCCATCGGCGGGGAGGTGTCGCTCCTCTACGAGCCGGGCGGCGTCGTCTGCCGGGTGGAGGCGCCCCTCGCCGGCTTCCAATCCGTGGATTGAGGAGGAAGCCCGCTCCGGGACACCGGATGGCGCGGGACCGGCGCCGGTTCCGTCGGCGGCCCCTCCGATCCGCGCCCCGTCCCGGCATCGAGGCGGGCGGGCCGCGCCGCCCGTCAGGTCACCATGCCTTGCGGCCGTCAGGCGCCGCGGCCGTCAGGCGCCGCGGCCGTCAGGCCGCCCGGATGGTCGCCAGGAAGCGGCTCACCTCGCCCCGCAGGTCGCGCGCCTGGGCCGACAGGTTGGTCGCGGCGGAGAGGATCTGCGCCGAGCCGGCGCTCGCGGTGCCGGCCGCCTCGCTGACGCCCGCGATGTGGCCCGAGACCGCGCGCGTGCCCTCCGAGGTCTGCGCCGTGGTGCGGGCGATCTCGCCCGTGGCGGCACCCTGCTCCTCGACCGCCGCCGCGATGTCGCCGCCGATGCGGGCGAGCCGCTGGATCACCCCCGTGATGCCCCCGATGGCGGCGACCGAGGTCTGGGTCGAGGCCGTGATCTCCGCGACCTTGGCGGCGATCTCGTCGGTGGCGCGCGCGGTCTGGCCCGCGAGGTTCTTGACCTCGCTCGCCACCACCGCGAAGCCGCGCCCCGCCTCGCCGGCGCGCGCCGCCTCGATCGTGGCGTTGAGGGCCAGGAGATTCGTCTGGCCGGCGATGTCCGAGATCAGCCCGACGATCTGCCCGATGCTGCCCGCGGCGGCCGCGAGGCGGTTGACCTCCCCGGCCATGCCCTCGGCATCCCGCTCGGCCGCGGCGGCGAGATCGGCGGAGGCGGTGACCTGGGTGCCGATCTCCCGCACCGAGGCGGAGAGCTCCTCCGTGGCGGCCGCGACGGTGTCGGCCGACAGCGCGGCCTCGTGCGAGGCCTGGGCGACCTGCTGGCTGAGCGTGGCGGTGTCGCCCGCCGCCCTGGCCATCCCGCCGGCTGCGGCCTCCAGTTGGGCCGCCGCGCTCGAGACCGCCTCCACGATCCCGCCGACCCGTGCCTCGAAGCTGTCGGCGAGGCCGAGGGCCGCCGCGCGCTGGGTCGCGGCGCTCCGCTCGGCCATCGCCTCCTGCTCCAGGTGGATCCGGCGGCGCTCGCTCACGCTGTCGCGGAACGCGACGGCGGCGGCCGCGATGGCCCGCACCTCGCGGGGACCGCCCTGCGGGATCTCGACCGCGCCCTCCCCCCGGCCGATCGCCGTGAGCGCGCGCGACATCCGGATGAGCGGCCGGGCGACGGCGGTGCCGAGCCCGAACGCGAGCGCGCCCGAGAGCAGGAAGGTGGCAAGGCCCGCCCCGGCCCAGAGGGCGAGGCTCCGGTCGGCCGCGGCGCGGACCTCACCGGCGGCCTGCATCAGGTCGCCGGTGAGCCGGTCCTCGACGCCCTTGAGGCCGTCGATGCGCTGGGTGGAGAGCTTGAACCAGAGGGGGCTGTCGCGGAAGGCGAGCGCCTCGCCGGGCGGCGTCCCGAGGGTGAGCCTGCGCAGACGCGCGACCTCGCGCGCCGCCTCGCCCGCCTCGCTCGCCTCGAAGGCGCCGACCTGCGCGGATTCCGCCCGCAGGCGGAACAGGCTCTCGTAGGTGGCCTGGTTGGCCGAGAGGGTCGTCAGGCGCTCGAGTCCGGCGAGGTCCAGGCTGCCCATCGCGAAGGCCGCCGAGGCGGCGGCGCGCTCCTGGCCGGCGAATTCCTTCAGGGACAGGAAGGACCCGTAGGTCGCCATCCGGTTGGCGATGCCGACATGGCGGGCGACCTTGGCCATCTCCTGCACGATGCTAAGGCCCTGGCCGATCAGGCCCGTGAAGAAGGCCATGGTCTGGGGCGGCGTCGACTGGAGCGCGTCGACCGCCTTGCGCTGCGCCTCGACCCGGGCGAGGCCGTCGCGGATGAGGCTCGCCTGGCGCGCCAAGGCCGGGCCGAAGCCCGCCACCGCATCCTCGGAGACCGCGGCCGTGAGCTTCGTGCGGGCCGCATCCGTCCGGCTGCGCTGGGCATCGAGCTCGGCCCGGAACTGCGTGCCCTTCGAGCCGAGGAACAGGCTGGAGGCGCCCCGCTCCCGCTGGGCCTCGTGCACGAAGGCGCTCACCTGCGAGGCGAGGCCGACGAGCCCCTGGACCTCCGCCATGTCGGAGCGCTGCGCCATCCGATCGGAGACCGCGAGGCCCGCGACCGCCGCGAAGGCGAGACAGGGCGCGAGCGCGACCGCCAAGATACGGCCCCGGAGAGACGCGACGAAACCACCCGACTTCATGCCCATGCCGATCTTCGGTTGTGTAGATCGGCTTCTCTTGCTGGCATGCCGTAAATGACTGGTTTCCGCTTATTCCGATGACCAATATTGAAGCAAATAGACAAATAAATATGCAGGATTGGCCGGCCTCACGCCGATTCCGACGTCGAACGCGGCCCGCGCGGCGCTCCGGACGGGCTCGCCCGGGTTGGATCGGGCGCAGGAAGCCTTACATGAGAGCTCGCTGTCCTGTGGCTCGAACCGGGTTGGGCCGGAGTATCGGGCGTCTGCGTGATTCTCTCGCCGAGTCCTGAGCGCGCATCCGCGCGTTGGCCTCGCGCGTGCCATGGTGGAATCGATGTACGGCCAAGTCTTCGCCGGGCACGGACCCTATCTCTGCGGCTCCGGTTCCGGAATCCGATCGGGTCTGTTGCCGATGTACCGCGTTTGTTCTAGCTAAGGCCCGCTGCGGCCCCAGCTCGGTGCCCCACGCCGATGCGCCGTCCGCACGCTCGGCTTCCCGGTTTCAGGCCCGTTGGGCCGCCCGAACGACCTGAAGAGACCCGTCGCCCCATGGCCAAAGCCAAAGTCCAAGCCGACGTCAAGACCGCTTCCCCCCAGCCTGCCGGGACCGTAGCCAAGCCTGCGGCGGCTGGCACCAAGCCTTCGACGGCTGGCACCAAGCCTGCGGCGAAGGCCGGCAAGGCGAGTGGACGTCCGGTGGGCGCGGACCAAGCGGTCGCCGCCCGGCGGGCCGAGAGCGAGGCGGCGCGGGCCGTGAAGGCCGATGCCCGCCTTGAGGCGCTCTTCGACCATGCGCGCGACACCCGGGTGATCTCGGTCCGGGGCGCCCGCGAGCACAACCTCAAGAACGTCGACCTGACGATCCCCCGCGACAAGCTCGTGGTGTTCACCGGGCTGTCCGGCTCCGGCAAGTCGTCGCTCGCCTTCGATACGATCTACGCCGAAGGGCAGCGCCGCTACGTCGAATCGCTCTCGGCCTATGCCCGCCAGTTCCTCGAGATGATGTCGAAGCCCGACGTCGACCAGATCGACGGGCTCTCGCCCGCCATCTCGATCGAGCAGAAGACCACCTCGAAGAACCCGCG
Organism: Methylobacterium soli; assembly: GCF_008806385.1. Taxonomy (GTDB): domain Bacteria; phylum Pseudomonadota; class Alphaproteobacteria; order Rhizobiales; family Beijerinckiaceae; genus Methylobacterium; species Methylobacterium soli. Next base: position 82,830 of record NZ_VZZK01000024.1, on the reverse strand, counting down.
CTCGACGGTGGGCACGGTCACGGAGATCTACGATTACATGCGCCTGCTCTGGGCGCGGGTCGGCATCCCCTACTCGCCGGCGACCGGACTGCCGATCGAGAGCCAGACCGTGAGCCAGATGGTCGACCGGGTGCTGACGCTGCCGGAGAAGAGCCGCCTCTACCTGCTCGCCCCGGTGGTGCGCGGCCGCAAGGGCGAGTACCGCAAGGAGATCGCGGAGTTCCAGAAGAAGGGTTTCCAGCGCCTGCGCATCGACGGCGAGCAATACTCGATCGACGACGTGCCGAAGCTCGACAAGAAGCTGAAGCACGACATCGACGTCGTGGTAGACCGCATCGTGGTGCGGCCCGATATCGGCGCCCGCCTGGCCGAATCGTTCGAGACGGCGCTGGAACTCGCCGACGGCATCGCTCTGGTGGAGTTCGCCGACGCGCCGGAGGGTGGCGAGACGCCCGAGCCCATCACCTTCTCGTCGCGCTTCGCCTGCCCGGTCTCGGGCTTCACGATCGCCGAGATCGAGCCGCGGCTGTTCTCCTTCAACAACCCGTTCGGGGCCTGCCCGACCTGCGGCGGCATCGGCCACGAGATGCGGATCGACTCCGAGCTCGTGATCTCGGACCCGGCCCTGAGCCTGCGGCGCGGCGCCGTCATGCCCTGGGCGAAATCGACCTCACCCTATTACGGCCAGACCCTAGACGCGCTCGCCAAGCATTACGGCTTCAAGGCGACCGTGCCCTGGTCCGAGCTGCCCGCGGCCGCCCGCGACGTCATCCTGTACGGCTCGGGCCCGCAATCGATCCGCTTCGCCTACAATGACGGCTTGCGGGCCTACGAGGTGAACAAGCCCTTCGAGGGCGTGATCCCGAATCTCGAGCGCCGCTACAAGGAGACCGAGAGCGACGCCTCCCGCGACGAGATCGCCCGCTTCATGGGCGAGACGCCCTGCGAGGCCTGCGGCGGAAAGCGGCTCAAGCCCGAGGCGCTCGCCGTGAAGGTCGCCCTGCAGGACATCGGCGCCGTCACGGCGCTCTCGGTGCGCGACGCGCATCGCTGGTTCTCCGACTTGCCCGCGCGGCTGACCGACAAGCAGAACGAGATCGCGGTCCGCATCCTCAAGGAGATCCGCGACCGCCTCACCTTCCTGGTCGATGTCGGCCTCGAATACCTCACGCTCGCCCGCGGCTCGGGCTCGCTGTCCGGGGGCGAGAGCCAGCGCATCCGCCTCGCCTCGCAGATCGGCTCCGGCCTCACCGGCGTGCTCTACGTGCTGGACGAGCCCTCGATCGGCCTGCACCAGCGCGACAACGAGCGCCTGCTCGGCACCCTCAAGCGCCTGCGCGACCTCGGCAATTCGGTGATCGTGGTGGAGCACGACGAGGACGCGATCCTGCAGGCCGATTACGTGGTGGATGTCGGGCCCGGCGCCGGCATCCATGGCGGCGAGATCATCGCGCAGGGAACCCCCGAGGAAGTTCTGAGGAATCCCGCCTCGCTCACCGCGAAGTACCTCACCGGCGAGATGACCGTGCGCACGCCCGCCGCCCGCCGCAAGGCGCGCAAGGGGAAGCTCAAGCTCGTCGGCGCCCGGGGCAACAACCTCAAGGACGTGTCCGTCGAGATCCCGCTCGGCACCTTCACCTGCATCACCGGCGTCTCGGGCGGTGGCAAGTCGACCCTCGTGATCGACACGCTCTACAAGGCGGTGGCCAAGAAGCTGAACGGGGCGCTCGAACACCCGGCGCCCTACGAGCGCCTGGAGGGGCTGGAGAACCTCGACAAGGTCATCGACATCGACCAGTCGCCGATCGGGCGCACCCCCCGCTCGAACCCCGCCACCTATATCGGGGCGTTCACGCCGATCCGCGACTGGTTCGCGGGGCTGCCCGAGGCCAAGGCGCGGGGCTACCAGCCCGGCCGCTTCTCCTTCAACGTGAAGGGTGGGCGCTGCGAAGCCTGCTCGGGCGACGGCGTCATCAAGATCGAGATGCACTTCCTGCCCGACGTCTACGTCACCTGCGACGTCTGCAAGGGGCGGCGCTACGACCGCGAGACGCTGGAGGTGCGCTACCGCGGCAAATCCATCGCCGACGTGCTCGACATGACGGTCGAGGAGGCGGCCGACCTGTTCAAGGCCGTGCCGTCGATCCGTGAGAAGATGGAGACGCTGGCGCGGGTGGGCCTGCATTACGTGCGGGTCGGCCAGCAGGCGACGACGCTCTCGGGCGGCGAGGCTCAGCGGGTGAAGCTCTCCAAGGAACTCGCCAAGCGGGCGACGGGGCGCACCCTCTACATCCTCGACGAGCCGACCACCGGTCTGCATTTCCACGACGTCGCCAAGCTCATGGAGGTGCTCCACGAACTCGTCGACCAGGGCAACACCGTCGTGGTGATCGAGCACAATCTCGAGGTCATCAAGACCGCCGATTGGGTGATCGACATGGGCCCCGAGGGCGGCGACGGCGGCGGCCTCCTGGTGGCCGAGGGCACGCCCGAGCAGATCGCCAAGTCGAAGCAGAGCCATACCGGCCGCTTCCTCCGGGACGTTCTGGCCCGCCGCCCGGCCGCGGAGCCGCCGCTGGGCCGTCGCGCCGCCGCGGAGTAGCCGGAGGCGGCGCGCCCGATTCGCCGCCGCGCCGGACCCGCGATTCGAGGACCCGGCCCCCGGCCGATCGCGCGGAAGGGGCCGTCCGGCAGGCTCCGTCGCGGCCCGGCCGGCCGCGACCGGCCCCGCCCGGCCGGCTGCGTCGCGGCGGCGCCGTTGCGCCTTCTCCGGGGCTCGATTGCGCATTTCTCCCGAGCCACCGGACGCCTCAAGAGCTTGAGCATTCTGCGCTATTCTGCCGAAATTCCCAGCGTTTCCGTGTTCCGAGATGGCTCATAACTGTCCCAAACAGGCAGGAATTCCTGTGCTGCGCTGCGCAAAAGATGCGGCTTTTGAGCAACGGTTGGGTACTCTGTGCCGAGGCCGCAGGCATTCCACTGTCTTTCGGCGGCGGTCTGTAGAATAGTTCTCGACGTTGAGACTTGAGGTGGGGCCGTAAGGGGGCGCTTGGCACCATTGGAACGGAAGCCGACTGTAACGGCAGGCCGACAATGCAGTGCGCAAGGCTACGGGGCGGACGCCTGAAATCCTTGGGAAGGAAAGACAAAATGATGAAGAAGTGGCTCGCCGCCGGCGCGGTGGCGCTCTCGGTCGGCATGACGGCGACGGCCGCCTTTGCCCAGACGACCACGGTTCCCGGTGAGCAGGTCGGTCTCGCCACCGGCGCACCGCTCCCCGAGGGCGTGTATGCCCTGAACACGTTCACCTACCGTCGCACCGATGCGCCGTTCTCGCCGGATACGGCCGTGAACATCCCGGTGCTCGTGTGGTCAACCCCGCTCAAGCCCCTCGATGGCCGCATCGAGCTGCTCGTCGCTCCCCCCACCGTGTTCGCCTGGACCCGTAACCGGGCCGGCGTCGCCAACCGCGACATCTCGATCAACGTCGGCACCTTCGTCGGCGGTATCTGGGCGTTCGACCTCGGCAACAACTTCGGCGTCAGCCTTCTCGGCGGTGTCTACCTGAACGACCTGAACGGCGACCGCGGCTCGCTCGGCATCGGCCTCGCCGGCACCCCGGTGCTGCCGCAGCTCTCGTCGAATACCTACCGCTTCGGCGTCGCCGGCAGCTACACCGGTGACGGCTGGAACCTCACCGCCAACCTGACCGCCAACATCTACGACTCGCCCGGCCGCTTCCCCGGTATCGTCGGCGCCGCCATCGGCCCGATCAATATCTCCGACTCCCTGAACCTCGACCTCACCGCGACGAAGAAGTTCGGCAAGTTCGAGATCGGCGCCGTCGGTTACGGCACGGTCAACTTCGACATCGGCCCGTTCAGCGCCGCTGCCGGCAACCGCGGTCGCTTCGCCCTCGGTGGCCTCATCGGCTACGATTTCGGACCCTTCACGGCGCAGTTCTACATCGCTCGCGACGTCGCCACCGGCGCGACCTACACCACCGCGTTCGGTCGGACCCGCGACAACTACTCGACGGACGGCTGGTTCCGCATCATCGCGCCGCTCTACACAGTGGCCGCTGCTCCGGCTCCGGTTCCGGCGCCGCTCATCCGCAAGTACTGAGACCCGTCGGGCACCGGCCTGGAGCGATCCAGGCCGGGACCGATCCTCGGAAGAGCCGTCCGTCCCTCTGGGCCGGGCGGCTTTCTCGTTTGTGATACCTCCGCCGGATCTATCGGCGTGGAGAGAGGCCAAGAGATCGATTGCGCGAAACCTTATCGCCGGCCACCCCGTAGAGGCCGGCGTGACCCCGAAGATGGGGCCGAGATGAGGTTACGCCCATGATGAAGTCCCTGCAGAGCCGCGCGCGCGCGTCCCGGTTCGCCGCTGTTGCCCTCGCGCTCGCGGTCGGCGCCGCGCTGCCGGCCGCGGCCCTGGCCAAGAACCCGATGGTCGGAGGGGCGCCGATGTACGCCTCGAAGACCATCGTGGAGAACGCGGTCAACTCGAAGGACCACACCACGCTGGTCGCCGCCGTGAAGGCTGCCGGCCTCGTCGACACGCTGAACGGACCCGGCCCGTTCACGGTCTTCGCACCGACGAACGCGGCCTTCGCCAAGCTCCCGCCGGGCACCGTCGAGACGCTGGTTCAGCCGCAGAACAAGGCGACCCTGACGAGCATCCTGACCTACCACGTGGTTCCCGGCCGGCTGACCGCGAGCGACCTGGCGGCTCTGGTCAAGCAGGGCGGCGGCGAGGCGCAGATCAAGACGGTCCAGGGCACGCCCCTCGTCGTGCAGACTCGAGGCAAGAAGGTCTACGTGACCGACGCCAAGGGCAACACCGCCACCGTCACGATCGCCAACGTGATGCAGTCGAACGGCGTCATCCACGTCGTGAACGGCGTCCTGCAGCCCTGATCGGACGCGATACGCCCGCAGGCCGGAATAATCCGGTCGGCGGGCCGCACGGCGCACGCGAGCGCCCCCGGCTCCCGGAGCCGGGGGCGTTCTCGTCTCGGGGGCCCGCTAGACCACTTTCCGTAATCCTTGGATCACGCAAAATGGTCTAACTCCTTGTGCAGTCGCATTTTCTTGACGCGAGCCGGCATCCACCTCGCTCGAAAACGCTCTAGTCGCGGATCAGCTGGCCGGTATAGATCACCTGACCAGTGGGCTGGCCCGTCGGCGAGCCGCCCGGCGGCTCCACCGAGACCGCGAACACGCCCTGCCCCGTCCGGGCCGCGTCCGGCAGCGGGATCCGGCTCGCATCGGCGCCGATCAGCCCGAGGGGCTTCGGTGCTTCGCCGGTGCCCACGTACCAGAGCTGGAGACTGCGCCCGGCCGGCGTCTCGGCGCTCACCGGCCGCACCGAGGCCGTGCCGGTCGCGGTGTCGATATTGACGATGAGGGCCGGCAGGGCGCCGCCGCTCGTCACGACCGCGACGTAGCGCGCGCCCGCGGGCGGAGCCGCGGGCGGGATTAGGCGCGGCGAGAGGGCGACGAACAGCCCGAGCCCGGCCGCCACGAGGCCGGCTCCCGCCGTCGCGAGACGCCAGCGCCGAACCTGGCGGCTGAGGTCGCGGACCCGGTTGTCGTTGGCGGCCCCGCCCGGCAAGGCCCGCACGATCGCCTCCCAGACGCGCTGGCTCGGCTGCACCTCGGGGATCACCTCGACGAGCGGGGCGAGGCGCCGCTCCCAGGCCCTGACCGCGGCCTCGCTCACCGGGTCGACGGTGCGCTCCAGCTCGAACGCGGCCCGCTCGGATGCGGACAGCGTCCCGAGGACGTATTCGGCCGCGCGCAGGTCGCGGTCGTCGGGGCCTGCGGCGCCCGCGCTCACGAGACCACCTCCAGGCAGCCCTTGAGGCTCGCCAGCGCGCGGTGCAGCCAGGTCTTGATGGTGTTCACGGGGCGCTCGTAGCGCTGGGCCAGCTCCTCGCGGGAATAGCCCTGGCAATAGGCCAGCACCACGCAGTCGCGATGCGCCGGATCGAGGCGCGCGAGGCAGGCCCGCAGCGCGTCGCGGCTCAGGAGGCTCGCCTCGCTGTCGCTCGGATCGGCAAGCCGCTCCAGCCAGTCTTCTCCGTCCTCGCGCACCGGGCCCTGAACCTCTCCTTTGCGGCGGATGACGTCGATCGCCCGGTTCCGCGCGATGGCGCAGAGCCAAGGGAGCGGTCGGCCCGCTTCCGGCGTGTAGGATCCGGCGGCCTGCCAGACCCGCAGGTAGACATCCTGAAGGACATCCTCCGCACCGGACCGGTCGCGCTGTATACGGAGGATGACCCCGTAAAGTTGCGGGGCGGTGAGGTCGTAGAGTTTGCGCAGCGCCGCCTGGTCCTGGCGTGCGATCGCCTGCAGGAGCCCGGCCAGGACTGCGTCGTCACGCAAGGGGATGGACCTTCTCGTTGCGCGACATGGGGTTGGGGGTTCCTGCGGGCCAAGGTGGTGAGCCTCACCCTAGATCATTTTCGCGCCCTGTGGACCCGATCACGGAACGATCCTGGGTAGAACTTCTCAGCCGGCTCGCCGGCGGGATCCCGCGCTTGCGACCCGGCGGCCTCTGCGCCGCGCCGGGTGTCGAGGGCCTCGGCGGCGACCTATCTGAGGCAGGAGCACGCCGCAGGACGCCGCGGGCGGCCCCCCAACCGGAAGGATCGCAGACCCATGGCCTCGCACGGCGACTGGAAGATCCCCGCTTCCGTGCAGCCCAAGCCGGGCGATTACGCCTATGACCTCGACCGCGCCCTGAGCGCGGTGGTGGCCCTGTCCACGCGCGTTCCGCCCGAGGCCTTCACGGCCGAGACGCTGGGCACCGAACGGGCGGGCAACGGGGTCGTGATCCGGGCCGACGGGCTCGTGCTCACCGTCGGCTACCTCATCATGGAGGCCGACACGGTCTGGCTCACCACCCATGACGGGCGCTCCGTGCCCGGGCACGTGGTCGGCTTCGACGCGGCCACGGGCCTGGGTCTTGTCCAGGCCCTGCAGCCCCTCGGCTTGCCGGCCCTGCCGATCGGCAATTCCGAGAGCCTCGGAATCGGGGACAGGGCGATCGTGGCCGGGGCCGGCGGCCGGACGCGCAGCGTCGCCGTTCAGGTGATCGCCCGGCAGGAATTTGCGGGCTACTGGGAATATCTCCTCGACGAGGCCCTGTTCACGGCCCCGTCGCACCCCCATTGGGGCGGCACCGCCCTGATCGGCGCCACCGGCGAACTCCTGGGCATCGGATCCCTGCAATTGCAGCAGGGCGGCTCCGGGGGCGCGCGCATGATCAACATGGTGGTGCCGATCGACCTGCTCGCGCCGATCCTCGACGACCTCACCGCGCGGGGCCGGCCGAACCGCCCCGCCCGCCCCTGGCTCGGCCTCTACGCCACGGAGAGTGACGAGGGCGTGGTGGTCATGGGGCTCGCCGACGAGGGGCCGGCGGAGAGCGCGGACCTGCGCGCCGGCGACGTCGTGGAGGCCGTGGCGGGCGAGCCCATCGCCGACCTCGCGGATTTCTTCCGCCGGGTCTGGGCGCTCGGCGAGGCCGGGGTGCGGGTGCCCCTGACCGTTCGGCGGGAGGGGCGCATTCTCAAGCTTGCGGTGACCTCGGCCGACCGCGAGCGGTTCCTGATGAGTCCCCAGCTGCACTGATTGCGTGCGCTGCAGCATTCTCAAGATTCGGTAAAAATCACGAGTTTCGGCGCGAAATCGGCTGCCTTCGATGTGTGCAGCGCGGGTTTCTGTCGAAATCCTGGGCTTGCTTTGCCGAATCTGCATGGCAGGGCTCCGGCGGCGGATCTGACGGAGACGGGGCTCCGCGCCTACATCGCAATGCAACATAACAAGAGGATGCCGGCCCAGAACGCCGACGATCCCCTGCAGAGCAGAGTACCCGCCATGTCGTTCCTTGTGTCCAAGATCCGCAACTACCTGCGCTACCGCGAGACGGTGCAGGAGCTCTCCCGCCTGTCGAACCGCGATCTCGACGATCTCGGCATCAGCCGCAGCGAGATCCGCCGCATCGCCCGCGGCAACGCCCTCTGAGCGCCCGCCCGCCGGGGGCTCCGGACGTCGGACCGAACAGCGCCCGCCCTTCCCGGCGGGCGCTGTCGTTTCTGGGGCTTCGCAACACCCCCGCGCCTCAGACATGCGTTGATTCGAAACCGGCTGATCCGATATGCCGGGGCATGTCCGGAACAGCACCCATCCACGTCATCGGCGGCGGCCTCGCAGGCTCCGAAGCCGCCTGGCAGATCGCCGAGCGCGGCCACGCGGTCGTCCTCCACGAGATGCGGCCCCTGCGCGGCACCGACGCGCACCAGACGGACGGGCTCGCCGAACTCGTCTGCTCGAATTCCTTCCGCTCCGACGATGCCAACGGCAACGCCGTCGGCCTACTGCATCAGGAGATGCGCAGCCTCGGCTCGCTCATCATGCGGGTGGGCGACGCGCATCAGGTGCCGGCGGGCGGGGCTTTGGCGGTCGATCGCGACGGCTTCTCGCAGAGCGTCACGCGGGCGCTCGAGGCCCATCCGAACATCACCCTCGCCCGCGAGGAGGTCGATGGATTGCCCCCGGCCGCCTGGGAGCGCGTCATCGTGGCCACGGGCCCCCTCACCTCGCCGGCCCTCGCCGCGGCGATCGGCGAACTGACGGGGGCGGAATCCCTCGCCTTCTTCGATGCCATCGCGCCGATCGTCCACCGCGACTCGATCGACATAGGCAAGGCCTGGTTCCAGTCCCGCTACGACAAGGCGGGCCCCGGCGGGACCGGCGCGGATTACATCAACTGCCCCCTCGACCGGGAGCAGTACGACGCCTTCATCGCCGCGCTGATCGCGGGCGAGAAGACGAGCTTCAAGGAATGGGAGGCCTCGACCCCCTATTTCGACGGCTGCCTGCCGATCGAGGTGATGGCCGAGCGCGGCCCCGAGACCCTGCGCCACGGCCCGATGAAGCCCGTGGGCCTCACCAACCCCCATAACCCGACCGTGAAGGCCTGCGCCATCGTCCAGCTGCGCCAGGACAACGCGCTCGGCACCCTCTACAACATGGTGGGCTTCCAGACGAAGCTGCGCCACGCCGAGCAGGTGCGGGTCTTCCGCACCATTCCGGGCCTGGAGAACGCGGAATTCGCCCGGCTCGGCGGCCTCCACCGCAACACCTATCTCGACTCGCCCCGCCTCCTCGACGCGACCTTGCGCCTGAAGGCCGAGCCGCGGCTGCGTTTCGCCGGCCAGATCACGGGCTGCGAGGGCTATGTCGAGAGCGCCGCCATCGGCCTGATGGCCGGCCGGTTCGCGGTCGCGGAAGCCGAGGGCCGCGCGCTCCCGCCCCTGCCGCAGACCACGGCCCTCGGTGCCCTGATCGCCCACATCACGGGCGGTCATATCGAGGCCGAGGATGCGGGCGCACCCCGCTCCTTCCAGCCGATGAACGTCAATTTCGGGCTGTTCCCGCCCCTCGCCCAGGCGCCGCGCAACGAGACCGGACGGCGCCTGCGCGGGCCCGAGAAGGCGGCGCTGAAGAAGCGGGCGATGACCGACCGGGCGCGGGCCGACCTCGCCGGCTGGATCGCCGCGCCCACGCCGGCGCCGCTCGCGGCCGAATAGTTCGCCGGGTTGGATCGCGCGGGTGGCGATCCTGCGGGCCATGGGGTCGGTCGGTCGCCTTCGTGCCCTGCCTGCCGGACGATCCGTGGGATCTTCATGCCTGGTCCGGCGAATTGGGGCAGGATCACGTGACTCATCACGCGCGATCGCGGCGGCGCGACGTCAGGCCTGTTCGCGCACGAGGACACGCCGCCCGGGCCGGTGGCCCTCCTCGCCTGTCTCGCGGAAGCCGAGCTTGTGCAGCAGGCCCCAGGAGGCCACGTTTCCGGGTCGGCACTCGGCCACGATGAGGCGGTGGGGAAAGCGGCGCGACAGGAGTGCCAGAACGGCGCCGACGGCCTCCGCGGCGTAGCCCTGGCCGCGGGCGGCGCCGCCGATCCAGTAGCCGACCTCGATGGCGCGCTCGCCCCTGAGATGGGTTCCGACCACGCCGACGAGGCCCCGCCCGTCCCTCGACCAGGCGCCGAGGAAGCGATCGGTGCCGCGGTGCCCGCTGCGGATCAGATCCTGGGCATTCTCCAGGGTGAAGGGCGCCTGCAGGAAATCGACGGCGCCCGTGATGGCCGGATCGTCGGTGAGCGCCCGCACGGCCTCGGCATGGTCCGGAGCGAGGCCGGCGATGCGCAGGCGCGCGGTGTCCAGGCCGGGCAAGGCGGCGAGGCTGTCTCTCGAGGGGCCACGACGGACGAACATCCTTCGAGATGTGGCGTCCGCGCGCTCCGGGAAAAGTCACGTCCCGGGCGCCGCCGTTCATCCCGCCCGCATGAAAAAAACCCGCCCCGGCGGACCGGGGCGGGCTGATCGGCAGCGGGCGCGGCGGAGCGCGCTAGGGAGCGGCCGGGTGAATCACCATCGCGCTGAAGGGATGGACGTAGGCCTGCAGCATCACGAGGCCGCCGACGAGGCAGGCCAGCGCGATCGAGTGCCAGAACACGAACCGCAGGATCTTGCCTTCCTGGCCGAAATAGCCGGTGGCGGTCGAGGCGACCACGATCGACTGGGCGTCGATCATCTTGCCCATGACGCCGCCGGACGAGTTCGCCGAGGCCATCAGGATGCCCGACAGTCCGAGCTGCTCAGAGGTGATCTTCTGCAGGCCGCCGAAGAGCACGTTGGAGGCCGTGTCCGAGCCCGTCAGCGCGACGCCGAGCCAGCCGAGCAAGGTGCCGAAGAACGGGTACAGGATGCCGGTGCCCGCGAAGGCGAGGCCCAGCGTCGCGTCGACGCCCGCGTAGCGCGTGAGCACGCCGAGCGCCAGCATCGCCGCGATGGTGATCAGCGAGTAGCGCAGCACCCAGATCGTCTCGAAATAGGCGGTGATCAGGCGCATCGGCGAGAAGCGCATGATCAGGCCCGAGATCACCGCCGCGATGAGAACGCCGGTCCCCGTGTAGGACATGTAGGTGAAGAGGAACACGGCGGCTTCCGCCTTCGGCTTCGCCTCGACCGGCGGCACCTTCATGATCATGTTGTGAAGGCCCGGGACCTCGTATTTCCAGGTGAAGAGCGGGTTCACGATGCCCTTGAACCAGCCCGTGCCCCAGACCGCCACGACCACCGAGAGGATGATCCACGGCACCCAGGCCATCAGGATCTCGCGCGACGAGGCCTGGCGGCCGATCGGCGCGGCGCCCGGTAGGTCGCCGGGGACGCCGGCGCCGACCGATGCGGGCCGGGCGGGGCTGCCATAGCCGATCGAGGGATCGTTGCCGCGCAGGGCCGGCGAGGTCCAGATCTCGGCGGGCTGCCAGACCTTCAGGAACAGAACCAGCGCGCCCATCGAGATGAGCGAGGCGCCGATGTCGACGATCCAGGGATTGACGTAGTTCGAGATCAGGAACTGCGCGGCCGCGAAGGAGGCACCGCAGACCAGGATCGGCTGCCAGACCCGGATCATGCCGCGGAAGCCCGCGAACACCCAGATCAGCCAGAACGGAACCAGGAGCGAGAAGAAGGGCAACTGCCGGCCGATCATGGCGCCGAGGATGTAGGGATCGTAGCCGGTGACCGAGGCTAGGCCCTGGATCGGTGCGCCGAGCGCCCCGTAGGCGACGGGGGCGGTGTTGGCGATGAGCGAGAGGCCGGAGGCGGCGAGCGGCGAGAAGCCGAGGCCGATCAGGATGGCGCCCGTCACCGCCACCGGGGTGCCGAAGCCGCCCGCGCCCTCGAAGAAGGCGCCGAACGCGAAGGCGACCAGGAGGAGCTGGATGCGCCGGTCCTGCGTGATCCCCGCCACCGATTGCTGGAGGGTCGCGAACCAGCCCTTCTCCACCGTGAGGCGGTAGAGGAAGATGACGTTGAGGATGATCCAGCCGATCGGGAAGAACCCCGTCACCATGCCGAGAAGGGAGGCGCGTGTGGCGAGGCCGGCCGGCATCCCGAAGATGACGACGGCCACCGCGAAGGCGAGGACCAGCGACAGGACGGCCGCGATATGCGCCTTGACCTTGCCGCTCGCGATCATGCCGAGCAGGGCGATGACGGGCAGCGAAGCCGCCAGCGTCGAGAGCCATGCGTTCCCGAAGGGGTCGTAGACTTGATTCCAGGTTTCCACGGGCGTCGCGCTCCTCCGCTGGCCCGATTCTCGGTCGGACCCTTGAGGGTGTGCTAGCAGAGCGGTTCGGCCGGCTCAACGCGGAGTTATTATGTGTTCAAAGGCTGTTGCATGCATGCCAGCCGGTGATTCCGCGGCCGGGGGCTGAGGTCCGCCGAGCGGATCCGCTGCCCGGACATCCGCTGAGTTCCTTAAGCATCTTTTCCTCAAAGGACCGCCATCCGGCCTGACGGTACAATCGCGTACGAAATGGCCCTTCGAGTTTACGCCGCTTTAAGCGCGCCGGCTCCCCTCTCGGGCGCGGAGAGGGGCAACGGCTCATGGCAGAGAAACGACGCGGCAGCTGGGGAGAAGGCGAACTCTACGACGCGCTCTGCCTTCTGATGATCGGCGCCTGTTGCTGGATCATCGGGGCGCAGTTCCACGCCTTCGGGACCCTCAACCACTTCATCCTCGCCCATGGCCTGTCGGACCAGCTGATGCTGGGCTTCTTCATGGGGCTCGCCATGATCGTCGTGAGCTTGCGCAAGTCCCTGAAGCTGCGCTTGGCCATGCGGGAGCGGGACGCCACGGCGGCGCGCGCCGAAGCCGTCGCGCGCCACGACGCCCTGACGGGCCTGGCCAATCGTCGGCTCTTCCTCGAAGCCGTCGAGCTGAGTCGGCGGGCGACCGGGGCCGAGCCGTCCTCCGCCGTCCTCCTGGTCGACCTCGACCGCTTCAAGCCCGTGAACGACCTCTACGGCCACGCGGCCGGCAACGCGGTTCTGTGCACGGTCGCCGAGCGCCTCGACGGCCTGCTCCCGGCCCGCGGCGTCGCGGCGCGCATCGGCGGCGACGAGTTCGCGATGCTGGTTCCCCTCGAGGGCGGCAGCGAGGCGCTGGCGCGGCTCGCGCAGGCGGTGATCGGCAGCATCGCGGCCCCCGTTCTGTGGAACGGCAACGCGCTGCGGGTCGGCGCGACGGTCGGCATCGCGCTCATCACCGGCGAGGACGTGGACGCCGAAGTCGTGCTGCACGCCGCCGACCTCGCCATGTACCAGGGCAAGAAGGACGGTCGCGGCACCTACCGGGTCTTCAAGAGCGCCATGGATGTCGAGTTGAAGGCGCGCGCCCAGCTCGAGAGCGAGTTGCGCGCCGCGATCCTGAACGGGGAGATCGAGCCCTTCTACCAGCCCGTCGTCTCGCTTCCGGAGCAGACCCTGATCGGCGTCGAGGTCCTGGCGCGCTGGCGCCATCCGACCCGCGGATTGCTCGCACCCGCCCGCTTCATCTCGATTGCCGAGGAGACCGGGCTCATCGCGGATCTGAGCTACCGCCTCCTGCGTCAGGCTTGCATCGACGCCCGGGACTGGCCGGCCCACCTGCAGATCGCCCTCAACATCTCGCCGCAGCAATTCCAGGATACCTGGCTCTCCGAGCGGATCCTGGCCATCCTGACCGAGACCGGGCTGGCGCCGAACCGCCTGGAGGTCGAGATCACCGAGACGGCGCTGGTGCAGGATCTGGAAGCCGCCCGAGCGACCCTCACCTCCCTGCAGAACCTCGGGGTGCGGATCGCACTCGACGATTTCGGAACGGGCTATTCCAGCCTCTACCATCTGCGCGAGCTGAAGTTCGACAAGCTGAAGATCGACCGCAGCTATATCGACACCATCTCGATGAGCGAGGAGCGGGCCAAGCTCGTGGACGCGATCATCAAGCTCAGTGCCAGCCTCGGGCTGGTGACCACGGCCGAAGGGATCGAGACAAATGCGAGCGTCGATTGGCTCGCGACCCAGGGCTGCGATTTCGGCCAGGGTTACCTCTTCGGCGCGCCGATGCCCAAATCCGAGATCGACACGCTGGTGAGCATCGATCCGGAGGTGGCCAAGTCCTGCCTCGCCGCATGATCCGGCGGCGGGCGCCTACCGGATGCGGCGCGCGGCCCGCCACAACCGCCACAGGCGGCGCCAGCGCGGGATCTCCACCACCGTGTTGAGCGGGTCGTAGGTCGGGCGCTCCATGGCGGCGAGATAGGGCTCCACCAGCGCCAGCGGCAGGAAGGCGGGCTGTGCGGCGGGCGAGATCGTGGCGTGGGCCGCCTCGTAGGCCGCGAGATGGCGCCGCGCGAGGGCCCTCAGGTCCGCCGCAGCCCCGCGCAGGCCTGGACCGCCCCGGCCCGTCACGATGTCCTCGCGGGTGACGCCATGGGCCCGCAGCGTGTCGGCCGGAAGATAGACCTGCCCGGCGCGCGCGTGCCACGGCAGCGCGCGCAGCAGGCCGGTGATGCCGTAGGCGACCCCCGCATGCCCGGCAGCCGCCGCCCCACCCGGCTCGGCGCCGTCGCACAGGATCAGGCTGGCGAGGCGGAACAGGGACGAGGCGGTCTCGCCGCAATAACCCTCGAGATCGTTCGCGCGCGGCATCGGATCGTCGTAGAGATCGAAGACACGGGCATCGATCAGGTCCACGAAGGGCTGGCGCCCGAGGCGGCGCGTCACGATGGCATCCTCCAGAGCCGCCGCGACCGGGTTCGCCTTGACATCGCCGCGGGCCTCGCCCTGCAGCGCGTCGCGCCACCATTGCAGGCGGATCTCTCCGGCCATCGGGTTCGCGGCGGCCTCGCGCACCCGCGCCACCGTCAGGCTGAAGGCGTAGAGGGCGAAGAGGTGCGGGCGCGAAGCCGCCGGCGCGAACAGGGTCGCGAAGTAGCGGTCCGGGTCGCCCTCGCGGATGAGGCCCTCGCAATGGCTGAAGGCGAAGTCGGGCCCGTTGCCGGGCCCATTGCCGGTCCGGGGGCTGGTCTCGATCTCGCTCACGCGACGGCGATCAATGCGGCGGCGACCTTCCGGTTCTCCGCCATCAGGATGTTGTAGGTGCGGGCGGCCGCCCCTGTCTGCATCACGTCGAGGCCGATGCCGTTCTGCTTCAGCCACGCGCGCAGGTCAGGCGCCAGCGGGACGATGTCGAGCCCCGTCCCGACGAGGAGAAGCTCGATCGCGGCGGATTCCGCCTGAACCGGGCGCAGCGCGGTCCGGTCGATGCTCCGGGCCTCGGCGACGTCCCAGGCCCGGACGCCCGAGGGCAGGACCAGGATCGAGCCGCGATGGGACATCTCGGCGAAGCGGAAGCCGCCATCGCCGTAGGCGTCGATGAGATGGCGGCCGGGGACGAAGCCGTCATGCAGACGGCGGGGCTCGTTCATCCGGTCGGTGTCTCCTACTCCGCCGCCTGTGCCAAGCCGCCGCGCTCGCGCGCCGCGTTCTTGGCGCCCGACAGCATCAGGCCGAGATAGATCAACACCGGAGTCGAGACGAAGATCGCCGAGTAGGTGCAGATCACGACGCCGCAGAGCATCACCACCGCGAAGCCCCGGATCGCCTCGCCGCCGAACAGGACCAGCGCGGTCAGGGACAGGGCGGTCGAGATCGAGGTCATCACCGTGCGCGACATGGTGGAATTGATCGAGAGGTTGAGGAGCTCGACCGTCGGAATGGTCTTGTAGCGACGCATCAGCTCGCGGGTGCGGTCGAACACCACCACGGTCTCGTTGAGCGAGTAGCCGACGATGGTCAGGATCGCGGCGATCGAGGTCATGTTGAACTCGATGCGGCTGAGGATGAAGATCCCGACCGTCAGGACGATGTCGTGCAGGGTGCCGACAATCGCGCCGAGCGCGAGTTCCCGCTCGAACCGGAACCACAGGTAGAGCAACACCGCGACGACGGAGAGCACCACGCCGAGGGTGCCCGATTGGACCAGCTCGCCGGAGACGCGCGGTCCGACCGTCTCGGTGCGGCGGAACTCGTAATCGGTGTCGAAGGCGGCATGCGCCTTCTGCATCACGGCGGTCTGGCCCTGCTCGCCGGCCTGGAGCGGAAAGCGCACCAGGATGTTGCCCTGGCCGCCGAGCTCCTGCACCTCGGACTCGCCGAAGCCGAAGCCGTTGGCGGTGTGGCGCACCGCGGCGACATCGGCCGTGCCGGACTTGGCCTGCAGCTCGACGAGCGTGCCGCCCTTGAAGTCGATGCCGAAATTCAGGCCCACCGTGAGGAACAGCACGACGGTCATCACCGACATCGCCGCCGAGAGCGGGAAGCTGAATCGGCGATACCGCATGAAGTCGAAGTGCGACTCGTCGGGCCAGAGGCGGAGCAGGCGCATGATCGGTCTCGAATTCCCTGGGAAGACGGCCCCGAGGCCCCTCCCCGCATCCATCGTTCGGCCGGCACGCCGTCGGAACGGCAGTGCCCTTGAGGCGGCCAAGTCCTAGGGTGGCCAGGTCCCAGGTCGGCAAGGTCTCAAAACGGCAAGGTCTCAGGTCGGCAAGGCCTCAGAACGGCAAGGCCTCAGAACGGCAGGGTTTTGGGCCGGAAGGTGTTGTACCATACGGCGATCATCATCCGCGTCAGCGTCACGGCCGTGATGACGGTCGTGAGGATGCCGAGGATGAACACCACGGCGAAGCCCTTCACGGGGCCGGAGCCGAGGAAGAACAGGATGATCGCGGCGATCGCCATCGTCGAGTTCGAGTCGATGATGGTGGCGAAGGCCCGGTCGAAGCCCGCCTGGAGGGCGGAGATCAGGGAGCGCCCGGCCCGCTGCTCCTCGCGCATGCGCTCGTAGATCAGCACGTTCGAATCGACCGCGGTGCCGATGGTGAGCACGATGCCGGCGATGCCCGGCAGCGTCATCGTGGCCTCCAGCACCGACATCAGGCCGAGGATCAGGCCGACGTGAACCACCAGCGCGATGTTGGCGATGAAGCCGAACGTCCCGTAGGTCATGAACATGAAGGCGACGACGAGGCCGGCGGCGACGAGGGTCGCGAGCTTGCCGGCCTCGATGGAATCGCGCCCGAGACCGGGGCCGACCACGCGGCGCTCCACCACGGTGAACTTCGCCGGCAGCGCGCCGGCGCGCAGCAGCACCGCGAGGTCGTTGGCCTGCTGCACCGTGAAGTTGCCGGTGATCTGTCCGGAGCCGCCCGTGATGGCGGTGCGGATGACGGGGGCCGAGACCACCTCGTTGTCGAGCACGATCGCCATGCGGCGACCCACGTTCTCGGCGGTCGCCTGCCCGAAGCGCTGGGCGCCCTTCAGGTTGAACTTGAAGCTCACCATCGGCTCGTGGGTCTGCTGGTCGAAGGCGGGCTGCGCGTCGGTCAGGTCGCCGCCATCGGCCATGACACGGCGCTCCACCGGCACCTTGGCGCCCTTCTCGTCCTTCGAGGGCAGCAGATCGACGTCGCCGGAGGGCGAATCCGCCAGCATCCGGAATTCGAGCTTCGCCGTGGAGCCGAGGAGCTTCTCGAGGCGCTCCGGGTTCTGCTCGCCCGGAACCTGGATCAGGATGCGGTCGGCCCCCTGCTGCTGGATCGAGGGCTCGGTGGTGCCCGTCGAGTCGAGGCGGCGGCGGATGACCTCGATGCCCTGGGTGACGGCGCGGCGGGTGCGCTCGTTGACGCCCGCATCCGTCAGGGCGAGGCGGATCAGCCCATCGGGCTGGTCGGTGATCTCGATGGTGCGCCCGCCGGTCTGGCCGACCAGGGGATTGGCGATCGGCTGTGCCAGCTCCTGCAGCTTCGGCAACACCTTGGCGCGGGCGGCGTCCGCGATCCGGACCTGGACGCCGCGCGGCAGGAGCTGGATGCCGCCCTCGGCCCGCACGGTCTCCTGCTGCAGGATGCGGCGGACGTCGTCGCGCAACGCCTTGGCCTGCGAGGCCACGAGTTCGTTCTGGTCGACCTCGAGCAGGAGCTGCGAGCCGCCCTGCAGGTCGAGGCCCAGCACGATCGCCCGCTGCGGGATGATCCAGCTCGGGAACCAGCCTGGGAGCGAGGCCATGAAGGCCTTGCGGCTCTCGGCCGGGAAGAAGCTGGGCAGGGCCAGGCTGAGGCCGATGATGATGACGGCGAGCGTCGCGATGATCTTGGTTCGAGAGAAGCGCAACATCCGCCGGTCCTGCTTTTCTTGGTGTGATGCCGGCGGGTTAGGCCGGCATCTTCGAGCGGTCTATCAAGCCGCCTTGACGGGGCCACCCTTGACGCGGACCTCGGAGATCATGGTGCGCACGACCTTCACGCGGACATTCGGGGCGATCTCGACCTCGATCTCGGAAGCCTCGTCCGACACCTTGACGACGCGGCCGATGAGACCGCCATTCGTCACGATGGTGTCGTCGCGGCGGACGTTCTTGACCAATGCCTGATGATCCTTGACCCGCTTCTGCTGCGGGCGAAGGATCAGGAAGTACATGATCACGAAGATGAGGACGAACGGAACCACCTGCAAGGCGATGTCCGCTCCGCCAGCAGCAGCGGTGCCGGCCCCTTGCGCGAAGGCGGGGGTGATCAAGCGCGTAACTCCATAAAACGGGTCGCCGAAGCGGGGGGCCTGCCGCCGGGGGGATATCCGGGCCCGGCCGAAAAGCGCGCGGACTATAGCCACGGCCTAAGTGAAAGCAACGCCGCGGGGGTGAGGCGAAAGGCACTTCAGGGGCATTCCGGCGCGAAAGGTGGCCGAACGCCCGTGATTTTCGAGCGCGCTGCCCCTAAAAGCGCGGCTCGTCCCGTCCCGTGCAAGCGGACCATTTCATGAACGATCCCACCACGCTCGATACGCTCCTGCCGCTCCTCGAGCGCATCGCCGCCGCGCTGGAGAGGGCCGCCCCGCCGACGCGGGCCCCGGTCGATCTCGGCGCCGCCGACGCCTTCCTGTGGGGGCCGGAGCGCCGGCTGATCCCGGTGCCGCGGGTCAACCGGGTCGAGATGGGGCTCCTCACCGGCATTGACCGGGCCCGCGACACGCTGGCGGAGAATACCGAGCGCTTCGCCAAGGGCCTGCCCGCCAACAACGCGCTCCTCTGGGGCGCGCGAGGCATGGGCAAGTCCTCCCTGGTCAAGGCGGTGCAGGCCGAGATCAATGCCCGGCGGCCCGAGGGGGCGCGGCCGATGAAGCTCGTGGAGATCCACCGCGAGGACATCGAGGCCCTGCCGGACCTGATGGCGACGCTCCGGGGCGACCCTCACCGCTGGATCGTGTTCTGCGACGACCTCTCGTTCGACGCCGACGACACCTCCTACAAGTCCCTGAAGACGGCGCTCGACGGCGGCATCGAGGGCCGGCCCGAGAACGTCCTGTTCTACGCGACCTCCAACCGGCGCCATCTCCTGGCGCGCGAGATGGTGGAGAACGAGCGCTCGACCGCGATCAATCCCGGCGAGGCGGTGGAGGAGAAGGTCTCCCTTTCCGACCGGTTCGGCCTCTGGCTCGGCTTCCACAAATGCAGCCAGGACGAGTACCTGGCGATGATCCGCGCCTATGTGGAGCGCTACGGGCTCCGGGCCGAGCCGGACCGGGTCCGGGCCGAGGCGCTGGAATGGGCCGCGACCCGGGGCTCGCGCTCGGGCCGCTCCGCCTTCCAGTTCATCCAGGATCTCGCCGGCCGCCTCGGGCAGCGCCTGGACTGATCGCGGCGCCGGCCCGACGCGCGAAGGGGCGGCCCCGGCCGGGACCGCCCCTCCCCATCAAGCCCGCGCGGCGGGAGTCTCAGTTGCTGGCGAGCTGCGTCATCGGGTCGATCGGCGCGCCGCCCTTGCGGATCTCGAAATGGAGCTGGGGCGAGGTCACGTTGCCCGAGGCGCCCGATTTCGCGATCGTCTGGCCGCGCTTCACCTTCTCGCCCGGCTTCACGTCGATCTCGCCGTTATGGGCGTAGGCCGAGACGTAGCCGTTCTGGTGGCGCACCAGCACGAGCTTGCCGTAGCCCTTCACGTCCGAGCCCGCATAGGCCACGGTGCCGTCCTCGGCGGCCTTGACCGACGTGCCTTCCGGCACCGCGATGTTGATGCCCTCGTTGCCGCTGGAGCCGTAGCCCGAGATCACCCGGCCCTTGGCGGGCCAGCGGAAGGCCTCCGACGGGGCGGCGGGCGCGGCCGCCGCGATGGCACTGGTGCTGACGGGCTCGGACTTCTCCGGCTTGGCGGCAGCGACCTTCTCGGCCTTCGCGACCTTCTCGGCGCTCTCCTTCGCGGCCTTGGCCTCGGCGAGCTTCTTGGCCGCGTCCTTGGCCGCGTCCTTGGCTGCGTCCTTGGCCGCATCCTTGGCGGCCTCGGCCTTGGCGAGCTTGGCCTCGGATTCCGCCTTGCGGGCGGCCTCCGCCTTCGCCTCTGCCTTGGCCTTCAGGGCCTCGGCCTTCGGGTCTGACTTGTCGGCGACCTTGGCCACCGGCTTGGTCTCGGTCTTGGTCTCGGCTTTGGCAGTCTGGCCGGGGCGGACATGGCGCTTGGCATCCGCCTCCTTGCGGGCGGCCTCCTCGTGCGCCTTCTTCTCGGCGAGCTTGCGGACCTCGGCTTCCTTGCGGACCTCGGCTTCCTTGCGGGCGGCCTCGGCCTGGCGCTTGGCCTCGGCGGCCTTGTCGACCGGCCTCTCGGCCGCCTTCTCGGCGCTCCTGGGGGCCTCCTTGGCCTTGCCGAATTGCAGCCGCTCCTGCGGCGCGGGCGGCACGGTGCGGGCGCTCATCGGGGTCGCGGCGGGGTTCATGCCGGAGGCGTTGTAGACCGGGATCACGATCTGGCGGCCCGGCGTCACCTGGGCGGCGCTGGTCAGGCCGTTGGCCGACAGGATGGCGGAGGCCGGCACGCCGAAGCGGGTGGACATCTGGTTCAGGCTGTCGCCCTGCGCCACCGTGATGGCGGTGCCGCCCTGCGCGCTCCAGCCGGCGGCGCCGGTCGCGGCGACGCGGGTGGTCTGGGCGGGGGGCTGGATCGGGCGGCTCGCGAGGGTCCGGGACGGAACCGCGGCGGGAGCCGCGCCCGGCGCGCCGAGCGCCTCGGACTGGATGCGCCCGGTCCGGATCGCCGGGGCCGGGGCGGTGTCGCCCGCATCCGGCAGGCTGCCGGTGGCGGCGGGCTCGCTCGACAGGTTCGAGGCGAAGGGGTTGGTGAAGGGCCCCCCGAGCCGCGAGGCGTCCGAGGAGCAGGCGGCGGCCCCGCCACCGATCACTCCGATGAGGGCGAAGCGCGACAACGTCCGCATCCCCCGACCAGCACCGCGAACCCGCATCGACGCACCCGTTTGCCTGACGCAACTTGATGACGTCATTCAAATCGGATTCAGGTTAAGCAACCGTTCCCGTTCACCACGTTTCCCGTCTCGGTGGAACTTTCCGGTTGTTCGGCGGGGCGTGCTTGCCAAGTTCCGTCCGACGCCCGCCCGATGCCTGCGCGGCAGGCCGCGCCGCGCGATCGGGGTGGCCCGATCCCCTCACGTCACCCGCGCGAGGCCCGGCAACAGGGCGGCGAGGCGAAAGGGCGCGCCGAGGCTCTCGGCCAGGCCGCCCTCGCCGCGCTCCACGCTCACGAGGCGGCTGCCGCCGGGGCCGGCGAGCCCGGCGACCAGACGCCCGCCCGGCGCGAGGGCGT
The DNA here is from genome assembly GCF_008806385.1 of Methylobacterium soli. Taxonomy (GTDB): domain Bacteria; phylum Pseudomonadota; class Alphaproteobacteria; order Rhizobiales; family Beijerinckiaceae; genus Methylobacterium; species Methylobacterium soli. The sequence goes on along the minus strand of NZ_VZZK01000024.1, from coordinate 61,269 downwards.
CGGCCCAGGCAAGCGGCAGGCTCGGTACCGTACCGTTGACGAGGATGCGATCGAAGCGCCCGGCCCCAAGTCCGGCGAGCCCGTCGGCCTGGATCACCCGCGCCGGGCCCGCCTCACCGAGCCGGGCGCAGGCCGAGGCCGCCAGCGTGGCGTAGCGCTCCAGGCTGGTGACGGAGGCGGCGCCGAGCGCGACCAGCAGGGCGGTGGCGTAGCCGGAGCCTGTGCCGATCTCGAGGACCCGCGCGCCGGGCGCGAGCTTCAGGGCGGTGAGCATGGTGGCGACCACGATCGGCGCCGTCATGGTGGCGCCGCAGGCCAGCGGCAGGGCGAGGTTCCGGCGGGCGAGGTCGCGGAAGGCCGCCGGGGCGAAGCCCTCCCGCGGAACCCGCTCCATGGCGCGCAGCACGCTGGTCTCGCGCACGCCCCGCTCGCGCAGGGCCAGCACGAAGGCGGCGTTCTCCACGGCCGCGCAGGGGCCGTCCGGGTCGAGGCTGAGATCGGTCGTCGGCACGGCGTCACGCTCGCACGGATGCGCCCGGCGAAGCCAGGGCCGGCGCGCGGGCGCGGCCGGCCGCGGGGGCCGCGAAGGCTTAAGGGGTCAGCGGGCGCCCGTTCGCGCGGGCCGGGCGCCTCACTCGGCGAAGGCCTGCGCGAAGCGGGTGAGCGTCGGCTCGTCCGTGAGGTCGAGGCGCAGGGGCGTCACCGAGATGCGGTTCTCCGCGATCGCCTTCAGGTCGGTGCCGTGGCCCGGCTCGAACCGGGCCTTGGCGAAGGCGAGCCAGAAATACGGGTTGCCGCGCCCGTCCTGCCGGGCATCGATGGCAAGCAGCGCCTGGTTGCGCTGGCCCTGCGCGGTGATCGCGGTGCCCAAAACCGCGTCGGGCTCGCAATCGGGGAAGTTCACGTTGACGAGGATGCCGGGCTCGATGCCGGTCTCCAGGATCCTGGCGATGACCTTCGGCCCATGATGGGCGGCGCAGTGCCACTTGATGCCGCTGCGCCCGCCCGGCCCGTAGGCCTGGCTCAGCGCGATCGACTTCACGTTGAGGATGGTGCCCTCCATCGCCCCCGCGATGGTGCCCGAATAGGTGACGTCCTCGGCGACGTTCTGGCCGCGATTGACCCCCGACAGGACCAGGTCCGGCCCGTGCTCCTTGAGGATGTGGCGCACCCCCATGATCACGCAATCGGACGGCGTGCCCTTCACGGCGAAGCGCTTCTCGGAGACCTGGCGCAGGCGCAGCGGGTCGTTGAGGGAGAGCGAGTGGGAGACGCCGGACTGGTCGGTCTCCGGCGCCACCACCCAGACGTCGTCCGAGATCGCGCGGGCAATGGTCTCCAGCGTCTCCAGCCCCGGGGCGTGGATGCCGTCGTCGTTGGTGACGAGAATGCGCATCAGCTCTTCGTTCCTTCCTTCGCTGCGTCCTTGGCCGGATCCTTGGCCGCATCCTTGGCCGCAGGCGCCTCGATCCGGGTGAGGCCGCCCATGTAGGGCTGCAGCGCGGACGGGATCGTGACGCTGCCGTCCGGGTTCTGGTAATTTTCCATGACGGCGATGAGCGCCCGGCCCACCGCCACGCCCGAGCCGTTGAGGGTGTGCACGAACTGCACGCCCTTGCCCTCCTTCGGGCGGAAGCGCGCGTTCATGCGCCGCGCCTGGAAATCGCCGCAGACCGAGCAGGACGAGATCTCGCGATAGGTTTCCTGGCCGGGCATCCAGACCTCGATGTCGTAGGTCTTCTGCGAGGCAAATCCCATGTCGCCGGTGCAGAGGGTCATCACCCGGAAGGGCAGTTCGAGGGCCTTCAGCACCGCCTCCGCGCAGGCGAGCATGCGCTCGTGCTCCTCGGCGGATTTCTCGGGCGCCGTGATCGAGACGAGCTCGACCTTGTTGAACTGGTGCTGGCGCAGCATGCCGCGGGTGTCGCGCCCCGCCGCCCCCGCTTCCGCCCGGAAGCAGGGCGTGAGCGCGGTGAAGCGCAGGGGCAATTCGTCCTCGGCGAGGATCGCCTCGCGCACGAGGTTGGTCAGCGGCACTTCCGCCGTGGGAATCAGCCAGTAGCCGTCGCCTGCGGCGAACTGGTCGTCGCGGAATTTCGGCAATTGCGCCGTGCCGAACATCGCCTCGTCGCGCACCAGGATCGGGGGCGCCACCTCGGTATAGCCGTGCTCGCTCGTGTGCAGGTCGAGCATGAACTGGCCGAGTGCCCGTTCCAGCCGGGCGAGCTGGCCCTTGAGCACCACGAAGCGGGAGCCCGAGAGCCGGGCCGCCGCCTCGAAATCCATGAGGCCCGAGGCCTCGCCGATCTCGAAATGCTGGCGGCCCTTCTCGAGCCAGGGATGGGTCGGCTCGAAGCGGCGGTACTCGACATTGCCGTGCTCGTCCGCGCCCTCGGGCACGTCCGGGTTCGGGCGGTTCGGGATCGCGGCGAGGCGCGCGTCGAGGATTTTTGCCGCCTCGCCCTGCTGGGTCTCAAGCTCGGGCGCCTCGGCCTTGAGGCGCGCGACCTCTTCCATGAATTCCCGCGCCCGCGCCTCATCCTTCGCCTTCTTGGCGGCGCCGATCTCCTTGGCGAGCGCGTTGCGCCGCTCCTGGTTGGCCTGCGCGGCCGAGACCGCGGCCTTGCGGGCGTCGTCCAGCGCGAGGAGCTCGCCCGAGAGCGGCGCGAGGCCGCGCCGCTGCAGGTCGAGATCGAAGGCGGCCGGATTGTCGCGGATGGCGCGGATGTCGTGCATGGTGCGGCTCGGATGCGGGGCGTGGACGCTTTGCAGCATCGCGGACGGCCGGACAAGGGCGGGCGCATCCCACACCCTCGATCCGCGGTCGCTCCGGACCCCGTTTTCGGCAGGTGGCCACCCGATCCCGTCGAGAAGGCCGGCGCCTTGTCCATGCCGGTCCGCTGCTGGGCGCTCCGCGAGCCCGGACGGGCAACGCGCCCCTACGGGTCGAGCCCCTCGGCGAGACGCCGGGCCGCGCGCAGCTTCTCGACGCGGGCGACCGAGAAGATCGAGGCCTCGTAGAGGAGGAGCATCGGCACCGCGAGCGAGAGCTGCGAGATCACGTCGGGCGGCGTCAGGATCGCGGCGGCCACGAAGACCAGCACGATGGCGTAGCGGCGCTTCTCGCGCAGGAAGGCCGAGTCGATGACCCCGATCTGGCCGAGCAGCGTCAGGATCACGGGCAGCTGGAAGGCGATGCCGAAGGCGAAGATCAGCGTCATGATCAGTGAGAGGTACTCGTCGACCTTGGGCAGCAGCGCGATCGTCGGCTCCCCCGCCACCCCGACCTGCTGCAGCGAGACCGAGAACTGGATCAGAAGCGGCATCGCCAGGAAGAACACCACCAGGGCGCCCAGGATGAAGAAGATCGGCGTGGCGACGAGATAGGGCAGGAAGGCCTTGCGCTCGTTGCGGTAGAGGCCCGGCGCCACGAAGGCGTAGATCTGCGTCGCGATCACCGGGAAGGCGAGGAAGCCCGCCCCGAACACGCTGAGCTTGATGTTGGTGAAGACCTGTTCGAGGAAGTGGGTCGCGATCAGCTTGGCGTTCTCCGCCCCCACCACCGAGACGTAAGGGTGGACCAGCACGTTGTAGATCTGGCGCGAGAAGAAGAAGCACCCAAAGAACATCACCACGAAGGCCGCGAGCGACTTGATCAGTCGCGCGCGCAGCTCGATCAGGTGCTCGAGCAGGGGGGCCCGGGAGGCCTCGATCTCGGCGTCGTCCGCCTCGTTGATCATGGCGTCACGGGTTCGGGGCCGGCTGGGCCGGCGCGGTGGCGGGAGATGCGAGGGGATCGGCCGCGGAGGGGAGCGCGGCAGAGGGGGCCGCAGCCGGGCGCGGCACGTCGTAGCTGCCGGCCGTCTCGGCCCGGAGCTGGGCGGTGGCGTCGGCCAGCGTCTGGGGACTGGGCTTCTGAGCCTCCTGCGCCTCGACGGCGCCCTTCAGCTCGTCCCGGATGGTCTGGACCGGGTTGAAGCTCGGCGCGCCCGAACTCACGGAGCGCTTGATGCCGTCGACCTCGCGGCGGACCTCGTCGAGCTCGGCCTCGCGGATCGCCTCGTTGAACTGCATCTGGAACTCGCCCGCCATGCGGCGCAGCTTCCCGGTGATCTGGCCGACGGTGCGCAGCGCCTTCGGCAGATCCTTCGGCCCGATGACGATGAGGGCGACGCCGCCGATCAGCATCACCTCGCCCCAGCTCATGTCCAGCATGTCGTCGACGGTCCTGCGGCCTCGAGCGCGCGGGTGAGCGGGTGTCCCGGCGGCTCGCTGGCCCTGATGCCCGCGGTTCCTGGTCCCGACGCGCGCGCCGCGGGCGACGCGCCCTCGCGGGGGCTTCAGACGGCCTTGCGGTCGCCGGCCGGCATGTGGCTCGCCGGGATCGCGGTGCCGGGGGTCGGCTCGCCCGCATGCGGGAGGGTGCGCACTGGTTCGGCGGCGGAGACGGGCGGGGCCTGCACCGGCGCCTGGGCCGGGGTCTCGTCGTCCGCCATGCCCTTCTTGAAGGCCTTGATGCCCTTGGCCACGTCGCCCATCAGGTCGGAGATCTTGCCGCGGCCGAACAGCAGCATCACGATGCCCGCGACGATGACCCAGTGCCAGATACTCATGCTGCCCATGGCAACCTCCTGCGCCGCGGCCTAACGGGGGCGCGGCGCCGTCCTGCGTGATCGGGTTGGCGCGAACCTAAGGATCGCACCCCGCGAACACAAGGCACGAATCGGCTTGGGCACCAACCGTTTGCGGCCCCAGCGTCGCTCGGTCTCAGGCGGCGGCCGAGAGGCCGGCCTCGAACCGGGCCCGGGCCTCGCGCACGTCGAAGGCCGCGCATTCGGGCGCGATCCGGGCGAGCGCCGCCTCGGCCCGGCGCAAAGCCGCGCCCGCCAGCTCCGGGGTGCCCTCGGCCACGGCGCGCATCTCCTGCGCCTCGCCGTTGCAATGGAGCGCCACGTCGATGCCGGCCGTGAAGGCCGCCTCGGCCCGGGCCCGGAACGGCCCGGTGAGCGCGTGCATCGAGAGGTCGTCCGTCATCAGCAGGCCGTCGAAGCCGATGGCGCCGCGGATGATGTCCCGGATCACGACAGGCGACTGCGTCACCGGGCGCTCGGGATCGAGGCCGGTGAAGACCACGTGGGCGCTCATCGCCATCGGCAGGTCGGCCAGCGCCCGGAAGGGCCGGAAATCCTGGGCCGCCAGCGCCTCGCGCGAGGCCTCGACCACCGGCAGGCCGTGGTGGCTGTCGACCGCGGCGCGGCCGTGGCCGGGAATGTGCTTCATCACCGGCAGGACGCCGCCCGCCATCAGGCCTTCGGCCACGGCGCGGCCGAGTTCCGCCACCGTCTCGGGCCGGTCGCCATAGGCGCGGTCGCCGATGATGTTGTGTGCGCCCGCCACCGGCACGTCGAGGACGGGGGCGCAATCGACGTTGATGCCCACATGCGCGAGGTCATGCGCCATCAGCCGGGCGCCGAGCCACGCCATCGCGGACCCGGAGCCGTTGAGGCGTCCGAGGCGCCCGCCCGCCGGATAGGCCGGCCAATGGGGCGGGCCCATGCGCTGCACCCGGCCGCCCTCCTGGTCGATCAGGATCGGCGCGTCGGCGCGCCCGATCGTGGCGCGCAGGGCCTGCGTCAGGGCCAGCACCTCCTCGGGCGTGCCGATGTTGCGCTTGAACAGGATGAAGCCCCAGGGCCGCGCGTCGCGGAAGAAGGCGGCCTCCTCCGCGGACAGGGTCCGGCCGGCGCAACCGAGGATCAGGGCACGGGAGGTCATCGGGGGGCTCGCGCGGGCATGGTGGTGAGACGCTTGGGCAAAGGAGGTTTGGCCGAGGGATGTTTGGCGGAGGGATATTTGGCGGAGACGTAACGCATCGGCGCGGGAAGAGACCACTGGAGGCGGGCAGGATCAGGCCGCCGCGCGGCGCCGGCAAGGCCGGACCCGGAGGAACCGCCGGGCGGCGCTCCGGCTGCCCGCTTCTGTCGCATCCGGGATGCGGCGGGATCTCCGGGGCCTAGACCGAAACCTTGGCCCGAAACCCCGCGATCCTAGATCCCGGCGCGCCCTCAGTTCTTGGCCACGAAGCACTGGCCGCCGGCACCCTGGAGCTGGGTGCACAGGCTCGTCGCCTCGTTCTTGCCGAGGGGCCCGACGCGGACGCGGAAGATGGTCTTCCCGTTGACCTCGGCCTGACGGATCAGCTCCGGCTGGCCGGCGAGCTGGGTGTACTTGGCCTGCATCTGCTTGAACGCGACCTGCGCGTCGCGCTCGCTGGTGCGCACGCCGAGCTGGACCGAGAATCCGCCGATTGCGGCCTGGCTGGTCGCTGCGGTCGAGGTCGTCGCCGACGTGGTCGCCGGCGGCTCGACCGGCAGGACGGCGTCCGGCGCCACCGAAGCGACCCGCTGGGGCGCCTTCGGGCGGACCGGGGCCGGCGCCGCCGCCACGGGGGTCGCCTCCGCGGCGGGCGGGGGCGCGGTCGGGGTCGGCACGGGCGTCGGCAGCGCCGCCGCCGCCTGCCGGCCGGGGCGGGCGCGCGGGGCGGGCTCGTCGCCCGGCATGGTCATGGTCGGGATCGGCGACGGCGTGGCCGTCTCGGCCTGGGCCTCGCGCTGCGGCGCGGGGGGCGGCGTGTCGGGCTTTACCGAGACGGTGCGCACCCGGCGCGGCTCGCCGAAGGCATCGGACAATCCGCCCTGCGGGGTGCTGCCGCCCGGCGTGACGCTGCCCGGGGACGCGCCCGTGCCGGCATCGGCCCCTTGCGCCGAGCGGGCGGCCTGGGCCACGTCGAGGGGCTGCTCCTCGCGGTTGACGATGCGGATCTGGCCGTCCTTGGCCTTGGGCTCGTAGATCTGCTTGTTCTGATCGGGGATCTCGACGCCGTCGGCCGTCTTCGGCGCGATCTTGAGGGGCGAGGTGTCGGCCTGGATGACCGGCACGCCGCCGCCCGCATGGCCCGCATGCAGGCTGCGCCAGGTGAGCGCCCCCGTGACCGCGACGGTCACGACCGCGAGCCCGGCACCGACCGAGACGAGGCGCCGGCGCTGGCCCGCACGCTTCAGGCCGCGGCCCTGGAACGCCTCGGGCGCCGGCGCGGCTTCGTCCTCAGCGGCCTCGTTCGGGAATCCGCGCTCGACGGAGGCGAGATACTGGTCGAAGGCATCGGCGGGGTTCGCCCCGTAGCCGGCTTGACCCTGATGGCCGCCATGGGCGGCTTGGCCCTGATGACCGCCATAGACGGCCTGGGGCTGGTTCGCGTCGTGGTCCGATGATTCGGCCGAGAAGCTCGGCTCGATCCGGCGCTGCTCGCCGCCGCGGCGGCCGTCGCGGGCCTCCAGCAGGGCCCGGAAGGGATCGTCCTGGCCGACGATGCGGGCGAGCTCGGCGAGGGGGTCGGGCTTCTGGCCGTCGGCCTTCGGGGACGCGCCCTGCGACCGCGGCCCCGCGCCCGGCTGCGGGTGAGGCTGCTGAAGCTCGCGTGCGAAGGCTTCGAAGTCGACTGTCGCGCGCGACGCGTTCGTCATGTCAGCATCCTCATATCACGCCGATTCACCTCACCGCATTTCGGCCGGCGCGGTGACACCCAGGATCGCGAGGCCGGAGGCGAGAGTGCCCTTGAGAGCCTCGACGAGGGCCAGCCGCGCCCGTGTGGACTTTCGGTCGGTTGGATTAACAAACCGTAATTGCGGCAAGTCTTTGCCCTTATTCCAGAAACTATGAAGAGCACTTGCGACTTCGTAGAGGTGGAAGGCGAGGCGGTGCGGCTCGTGCGCGCCGGCGGCGGCTTCCAGCACCCGCGGCACCTGGGCGATCAGCCGCATCATCTCCACCTCCCCCGAATCGGCGAGCAGCGCGAGGTCGGCGTCTCGGGCGAGGCTTTCCGCCGAGAGATCCTCGTCCGGCATCGCCTCCCGCGCCTGCCGGAACACCGAGTGGCAGCGGGCATGTGCGTATTGCACGTAGAAAACGGGGTTGTCCTTGGATTGCTCCACGACCTTGGCGAGATCGAAATCGAGGGTCGCGTCGTTCTTGCGAAACAGCATCATGAAGCGGATCGCGTCGCGCCCGACCTCGTCGATGACCTCCCGCAGGGTGATGAACTCGCCCGCGCGCTTCGACATCTTCACGGGCTCGCCCGCGCGCAGCAGCCGCACCAGCTGGCAGAGCTTGACGTCCAGGGTGGCCTCCCCGGCCGTCACCGCCTTCACGGCCGCCTGCATGCGCTTGACGTAGCCGCCATGGTCGGCGCCGAGCACGTCGATCAGGTCGGTGGCGCCGCGCAGGAACTTGTCCCGGTGATAGGCGATGTCGGAGGCGAAATAGGTGTAGGAGCCGTCCGACTTCAGGAGCGGCCGGTCGGTGTCGTCGCCGAAATCCTTGGTGCGGAACAGGGTCTGCTCCCGGTCCTCCCAATCCTCCGGCACCTGACCCTTGGGGGGCGGCAGGCGGCCCTCGTAGACGAGGTCGCGCGCGCGCAGGTCGGCGAGAAGCGCTGCCACCGAGCCCGGGCCGGTCCCGTGCAGGGTGGCCTCGGAGAAGAAGACGTCGTGGTGGATGCCGAGCGCCGCCAGATCCTCCCGAATCAGGTCCATCATCATGGCGATGGCGGTCGCGCGCACCTGCGGCAGCCACGCCGCCTCCGGCTGGTCGATGAGGGCGCGCCCATGCGCGCGCGCCAAAGCCTCGCCCACGGGCTTCAGGTAATCGCCCGGATAGAGCCCCTCCGGCACCGGCCCGACCGGCTCGCCGAGCGCCTCGCGGTAGCGCAGATGCGCCGAGCGGGCGAGCACGTCGACCTGCGCGCCCGCGTCGTTGATATAGTACTCGCGCGTGACGTCGCGGCCGGCTGCCGCGAGGAGGTTCGCCAGCGCGTCGCCGAACACCGCGCCCCGGCCGTGGCCCACATGCATCGGCCCCGTGGGGTTGGCCGAGACGTACTCGATATTGACCTTGCCCCCCGGCATCCGGGCCCGCCCGTAGGCGGCGGGATCGGCCAGGACCGCCCGCACGACCTCGTGGAAGATCGCCGGATCGAGGCGCAGGTTGATGAAGCCCGGCCCGGCCACGCTCGCCTCGGTGATGCGGGAATCGGTGCGCAGCTCCGCCGCCAGTGCCTCGCCGAGCGCCTTCGGGTTCGCCTTCGCCTCCTTGGCCAGGACCAGGGCGGCGTTGGTGGCGAGGTCCCCGTGGGCGGGATCGCGCGGCGGCTCCACCACCACGCGGGACAGGTCGAGCCCGGCCGGCAGGGTCCCTGAGCGGACGAGGCTCTCCAGGGCTTCGCGGACGCGGGCCTCGAAGATGGCGAAGATGTTCATGGGGCGGACCGGCTGTCAGGGGCTCAGCGACCGGGCGGACCTCCCGCGCAGGCGCCGCGCGGAAGCCGGCCATCGGCGGCCGGGCTGTTCAAGGGCGGCGGCATAGCAAGTGCGGCTCCAAGTGTCACCGCAGGCCGGTCACCGCAGGCCGGTCACCGCGGGGCTGTCACCGTGGGGCTGTCACCGTGGGTCCGGCGGCGGGCGCTCCGGAGCGCGGGCCTGCACCATGCCGGCGAGCACCTGCCGCAGCGGCTCCGGCAGGGCGACGGGGCGGCGGCTCGCGCGGTCGACATAGACGTGCACGAAATGGCCCTGCGCGGCGGCCGCGTCGTCGTCGCCGCGAAACAGGCCGATCTCGTAGCGCACGCTGGAGCGGCCGAGATGGGCGACCCGGATCCCCGCGGTGACCCGGTCCGGGAAGGCGATCGACGCGAAGTAGCGGCAGCCGGTCTCGACCACGAGGCCGATGACGGGGCTCGCCGCGATGTCGAGGACGCCCGCCGCGATCAGGCAGCCGTTCACGGCGGTGTCGAAGAACGCGTAATAGACTACGTTGTTGACGTGGCCGTAGACGTCGTTGTCGCCCCAGCGCGTGCCGAGGGCGACGTGGCGCGGATAGGCCGCGCGGGTCTCGGGGACGCTGCGGGCGGAGGCCGGCTCGCCCATGCCTCAGGGCTCCGCCAGCGGCAGGCCGCGGCTCTCCGGGCTCCAGTGCAGGTCCGGCGTCCGCGGGAACAGGCGCTTGTGGGCCAGCACCGCGTAGGTGTCGGTCATGCCCGCGATGTAATCCGCGATGCGCCGGGCGATCCGCCCCTCGCTCGCGCCGGCGAGGTTGGCGCTCCATTCCTCGGGCATGCGGGCGGGGTCGGCCGTGAAGGCCGCGAACAGGTCGGCGACGATCGCGGCGGCGTGCGCCCGCACCGCCATCACGCCGGGATGCCGGTACATGCGGGCATACAGGAAGGTCTTGATCGCCGCATCCGCCTCCGCGACCGCCTCCGAGAAGGCGATGACGGGGGCGCCCGCCCGGCGGATCTCCGCGACGCTCTCCGGCGCGAGGGCGCGCAGGCGCCGCTCGCTCTCGGCAATGACGTCCTCGACGAAGCGGGTGATGACGCGGCGCGCCAGTTCGTGCACGCGCCGCGACGTCTCGAGACCCGGATGCAGGGCCTCGATCTCGTCGAGGAGGCCGCGCAGGAAGGGCACCTCCGCGAGGTCGTCGAGGCCGAACAGGCCGGCGCGCAGGCCGTCATCGAGGTCGTGGGAATCATAGGCGATGTCGTCCGCGAGCGCGGCGGCCTGGGCCTCCGGCCCGGCGAAGCGGGCGAGGTCGAGATCGTTCAGGGCATTGTATTCGAGGATCGCCGCCGGGATGCCGGACGCGGCGTAGCGCGGCGTCGGGTGCCCGTCGGGGCGCAGCAGCGGACCGTTGTGCTTGACGAGGCCCTCCAGGGTCTCCCAGGCGAGGTTCAGCCCGTCGAACCCGGCATAGCGCCGCTCCAGCCGGGTGACGATCCGGAGCGCCTGGGCGTTGTGGTCGAAGCCGCCGTGGCGCGCCATGCAGGCATCCAGCGCATCCTCGCCGGTATGGCCGAAGCAGGTATGGCCGAGATCGTGCGAGAGGGCCAACGCCTCCGCCAGATCCTCGTCGAGGCCCAGTGCCCGGGCGAGCGCCCGGGCGATCTGGCTCACCTCCAGGGTGTGGGTCAGGCGGGTGCGGTAATGGTCGCCCTCGTGGTGCACGAAGACCTGGGTTTTGTGCTTGAGCCGCCGGAAGGCGGTGGAGTGGATGATCCGGTCGCGGTCGCGCTGGAAGTCGCTGCGGGTCGGCGAGCCGGCCTCCGGGATCAGGCGCCCGCGGGTGGCCGCCGGATCCGTGGCGTAGGGCGCACGCCAGCGCTCACCGTTCTGCCGCAAGGCCGCTCCCTCATCCTGCCTCGGTTCCGCCTGCCGCGTTGCGGCGGGCGCGCCGGACCCATATCTTGTGGTCCGGGCCGCTCCTGGCAATCGTGAAAATGCCTGGCGTCCCGGTTGGCCCCAGGCGAAACGCGCCCGGAGGCGGGTTTCCGCGAGCGGGTCCCTGTGAGCAGGCGACGGAGAGGCAGAGTCCGACAGACATGGCCGAGATCACCCTGACGCCCCGCGCCGCCAAGCGCATCAACGAGATCATGGGCGCCGAGCCCCCCGGCGCCTCGCTGCGCATCAGCGTCAATGGCGGCGGCTGCTCGGGCTTCTCCTACGCCTTCGACGTGACGCATGCGCGCGCGGCGGACGACGTCGCGGTCGAGCGCGACGGCGCCACCGTGCTGGTCGACGCGGTCTCCCTCGAATACATGGCGGGCGCGACCATCGATTTCGTGAACGACCTGATCGGGCAATCCTTCAAGATCGAGAATCCGCAGGCCACGGCCTCCTGCGGTTGCGGCACCTCGTTCTCCCTCTGAGCGGGCGTTGCCTGCGGACGACAGGCCGGGCCCCGCATGCAGGCATGCGCCGGCCGCCCGATTGCCTCGCCCCCGAATCTGCGGCACGGATGCGTACGATTGCGTTCGCCCTCCGTGCCGATGTGAGACCAGCGCATCCCGCCAGTGATCCGGACAAGCTCATGACCTACCCGAAGGACCGCGCCCGACTCGCGCGGGCGGCACTGGCCTCCGTCTGCGCGCTCGCCCTCCTGTCCGGGGCCGGCCCGGTCGCGGGCCCGAGCCGGGCGCTCGCGCAGGAGGCGGCCTCCGCCGTCCAGGACGTCACGCTGCAGGACGTGGCCCTGCCCTTCGGCTCGACCGTGCTGCGGGCACCCCGCATCACGGTGAGCGGGACGCGCCTGTCGAAGGACGATCTCCTGGCGATCCTCAAGCCGGATTCCCCCGAGCCCTGGGCGGCCCGCCTCGCCCGCCTCGACGCCGCCAGCCTGACCATCCCGGAGCTTCGCTCCGAACATGCCGGCCCGGGCGCCGCGCGCCAGACGATCGTCTACCGCGACGTCGCGGCGCGCGACGTGCGGGGGGGACGCGCCGCCGAGCTGAGCGCGTCAGGGGCCGCCATCACGATGGCGGGCGGCTCCGAGACGGGCTCGGGCACCTACGGACGCATCGGCGCGACCGATCTCGACCTCGCGGCGCTGGCCCGCCTCTACGCCGTGCCGGGCGACGGCAAGGGGCCGGTGCAGCGGGTCTACGCCACCGTCTCGATCGCCGACGTGGTCTATACCGATGACCGCGGCACCACCGTGAAGCTCGCCCGCATCGACGGGCGCGACCTCGGCGGACGGCAGATCCCGGGCGGCTGGACCGGCGCCCTCGCGGCCTTCTCGGGCGTCGACCTCGACAAGGCTGACCCGGCCCAGCGGGCGCGGATCACCGGGGCGGCGGCCGACCTCGTCGAGGCGGCCCATGTCGGCGCCCTCGAGGCGACGGGCCTCAGCCTGAGCGAGACCAAGGGCCGGGAGCCCCTCCTCGTCGAGGTCGGCCGGATGGCCTATGCCAACCCGGTGACGGAGCCCGGCCGCGACGCGCCGACAACCCCCGCCGCCAACGCCGCCACCAGCGCCGCGATGAGCTTCGAGGATGTCGCCTTCGCGCAGGGGGGCTTGCGCTCGCGGATCGGACGCCTCTCCCTCACGGGGTTCTCGCTGGCGCCGACCGTCGTGACGTTGCGCCGCCTCGCGAATCCCGACGCCAAGCCCTCGGACGAGGAGCTGCGCCGCCTGACCCCGGTCCTCGGCACCCTGGCGATGCAGGATATCAGCCTCGATCTGCCGGCCGACGAGGTGGCGGCCGCCAGGAACTCGGCTACCAAGGATGCCGCACGCGACACCCCGAAGGAGACGCGCCGGGAATCGGCTGCCGATCCCCTCGCCGAGGCGGCGCGTCGCGGCGCGGCGCCGGCCCCGAAGGCGTCCGCCAAGGCGGCCTCGCCCCTCCACGTGACCCTGCGCAACGCCGCCATCACGTTCGGGCCGCCGCAGGACGGGGTGCCCACCGCGAGCCGGATCAGCCTCACGGGCCTGATCCTGCCGGCCTCGACGGTGGCGGGCGTGCCGGGCCTCGGCTCGCTCGCGGCCTATGGCTACCAGGATCTCGACCTCAATCTCGTCGCCGACACCGCCTGGGACGAGGCCAAGCGCGAGCTTGCCCTGCGGGAGATCTCGGTCTCCGGCAAGGATATGGGCACCCTGCGGCTCGCCGGGACGCTGGGCGGCATCAGCCCCGCCATGTTCGACCGCGACGCCGCCGTCTCCGGCCTCGCCCTCCTGTCGGCCACCGCCAAGGCCGTCGACCTGACCATCGAGAACACGGGCCTGTTCGAGCGCTTCATCTCGGCCCAATCCAAGGTGCTGAGCCTCAAGCCCGACGAGCTGCGCCAGGAATACGTGACCGCGAGCGTGTTCGGCGTGCCGGTGATCCTCGGCAATTCCCCGGCCGCGAAGGCGATCGGGGCGGCTATGGGCCAGTTCGTGACGAAGCCCGGACGACTCTCGGTGAGCGCGAAGGCCAAGGACGGCGCCGGCCTCGGCGTCGCCGATTTCAGCACGGCCGCCTCCCCCGCCGCGCTCCTCGACAAGCTCGACGTCGACGCCAAGGCGAATTGAGGCCGGCACCGCGCTTGCGAATCCACCCGGCCGTTGATTCCGGGTTCAGGTCGGATGTCGGATCATCGCCTTTATGGGGAGCGCGGTGAAGCCGGTTTTGTCCGTCTGTCCCGATGCGGGAGGCCGGACCTTGTGCGGGGAAAACCCGTGCTGATCCTGATTGGCCTGAGCCTCGCGGCCGGGTTCGGCACGGCGCTCGCGGCCCGTCGCTGGCCGCAGCACCGCGTCGGCTGCGAGCGCGTGGCCGGCATCCTCCTGCTGAGCGCCCTCACCCTGCTGGGGATCGGGCTCGCGGGCATCCTGCGATTCTGAGAATGAGGGTCCGCGATCGATCAGCGCGACGGCGGACAGGGCCTTCGCGGGTGGAAGAGGGCCGATTGGCTTTAGGATCGGGGACCTGCGAGCTGCTCCCCATCGCCGTCAGGTCTCGCCGGACAGGCGGCACGTGACCACGACGGGTCGGGTCCGGGCGACCGAGACGGCGTCATCGAACAGGCTGCCATCGAGCAGTTTGTCCGGAGCAGTCTTGCAGGCGGAGCAGTCTTGCAGGCGGAGAAGACGTGGCGTTCTCACGCAGGATTGCTCGGCGGGCGGAGCCCGTCGGGCCCTAATCCGCGATCACCCCGGGATAACGTGCCGCGAGGTCGCGGCGCGTCGCCTCCGCCCAGCTTCGGCTGCGCCCGGCGCGCGGGAGGCCGAGGGGCACGGTGCCGACGAGGCTCGCGGGCCGGGGCGAGAGCAGGAGCAGCCGGTCGGCGATCTCGATGGCCTCGGCCACGTTGTGGGTCACCATCAGCACGCTCATGCCGAGGCGGTCCACCGCCGCGATCACCAGGGCGCGCAAGGAGGCCGCCGCCGCGTCGTCGAGGGAGACGAAGGGCTCGTCGAGGACGAGGAGGCGCGGCTCGTCCGCGAGTGCGCGCGCCAGGGCGACGCGCCGCTGCATGCCGAGGGAGAGGGCGCCCGGATAGCGTGCGCGCCAGGGCGTCAGGCTCAAGGACTCGAACAGGGCGTCGAGGGGCCGGTCGCGGCGCGCGCGGGGGAGCGCGATGCGCACGTTCTGCTCCACGGTCCGCCACGGCAACAGGCGCGGGTCCTGGAACACCATGCCGATTCCGGCCGCGCCGTCCCGGGGGTCGGGCTCGATGGCGCCCGCGTAATCCGTGTCGAGGCCGAGCAGGATGCGCAGCGTCGTGGTCTTGCCGGCCCCCGAGGGGCCGATCAGGCAGACCACCTCCCCGGCCGCCACCGTGAAGGCGAGGTCGCGCACCGCCTCGACGGGCTCGCTGCGCCGGGTGCGGTAGACCTTGCGGTCCACGCGCACGCGCAGCACCGCCGGCTCGGACACGGATCCGCGGCCCGCCGCGAAGCCGTCAGCGCCAGCGTCGGACATGCGCATCGAGGGGCTGCAGAACCAGGGTGTCGAGGGCGAGCATCACCGTCATGAAGACGAGGCTGTAGCCGATGACGGCGGTGACGTCGAAGAGCTGGAAATAGTAGTTGATCGCGAAGCCGACCCCGTTCGGGCGGCCGATCAGCTCGACCACCAGGACGATCTTCCAGGCGAGGGAGATGCCGGAGCGCGCCGCCGCCACCGCGAAGGGCTGGAGCTGCGGCACCAGCACGTGGGCGACCCAGGTGCGCCGGTCGAACCGGTAGGTGCGGGCCATCTCCTCCAGCCCCGGATCGAGGCCGCGCGCGCCCTCGCGCATGATCACCGCGACGTTCGGCAGCTTGTTGAGGGCCACCGCCACGATTGCGGCGGTCTCGGTGAGGCCGAGCCAGACATAGGCCAGCACCGTGATCACGAGGGCCGGGGTGTTCAGCACCACGAGGAGCGGCGTGTCGAGGGTGCGGTCGGCGAGCCGCGAGCGCCCCAGCAGCACCCCGAGCAGCATCCCGAGGCTCATGGCGATGACGAAGGAGATTCCCACCCGCGCCAGCGTCACCCCGATGTTGAAGAGCATGCCCCCCGTCTCGATCTCGCGCACCACGAAGGCCGCGACCGCGCTGGGGGCCGGCAGGGTGCGGGCATCGGCGAAGGCCGCCGCCACCTGCCAGAGGGCGAGCAGGACCAAGAGGGAGGCGAGGCGCGCGGCGACGGCCATGGGCGCCTAGCGGAGCCCGGCGCGGGCGGGCGACCGGCGGCGCGCGGCGCGGCCCTCAGCCATTGCCCGAGCCGTCGAGATAGAGGCCCTGCGGCAGGACCTTGGCGTCGCCGACGAGGCGCTCGCCGCCCAGCCGCGCGAGGGTCGCGTAGATGGCCTCGGCGTCGCCGCGCTCGACCGCGATCGGCCGGCGCGGGATGCCGGCCAGGAAGTTTCGCTTCAGGGCCTCGAAGGTCGGCTCGTCCTCGGCGGCCATGAGCGGGCGCACCAGGGTCCAGGCCTCCGGATCGGCGGCGAGAATCTCCTTGGCGGCGGTGGAGGCGCGGGCGAAGCCCTCGACGGCCGGTCCCTTGGTCTGGAGGGAGGCGGCGTCGAACAGGTAGCCGATCAGCGCCACCGAGCCCTTGGCGCCGAAGGCCCGCATGATGTCGTCGGCGCTGATCAGGCGGCGGTAGCCCTTGGCCTCCAGGCGGGCGCAGTAGGTCCAGTATAGGAGCGCGGCGTCGAGCTCGCGGCTCTCCAGCTTCTGCATCAGCAGGGGCGGCGCCCCGTAGGCGACCTGCGCGGCGGCCTCGAGATCGAGGCTGTGGCTCTCGCGGGCCTGGGCCCGCAGGAGGATCCAGTTCTTGTCGAGCGCCCCGCCCGCCACGCCGAGGCGCTTGCCGGCGAGGTCCGGCAGGGCCTTGATCGGGCTGTCGGGGGGCACCATCAGGGCGCCCTCCGTGGTCGAGTAGGGCACGAACTTCACGCCCCGGCCCTCGTTGCGCAGGCGTGCCGCCCAGATCAGGTCGCCCACGATGGTGTCGAGTTGCTGCCCCTGGAAGGCGATGCGGGCGGCATCGGTGCCCGCGAGCTTGACCGTCTCCAGGGTGAAGCCGTTCGCCGCGTCGAGCCCGCGCGCCTTGATGATCGCCGCCTCCCAGGAGGCGGTGCCGAAGGGCAGCACGCCGATCCGGATGGTCTCGCCGGCCGCCCGGGCCGGGCGGTTGAGGATCGCGGGCAGGGGCCAGAGCGCCGCCGTCGCGAGCAATCCGCGCCGTGACAGCATGGCGCCTTCTCCCCGATTGTGCTGCGACCGCCCGCCGCCGCTCCCCGAACACCGGCCGGTGGCGCGGGGTCCGGCCGCGGCGCGAGCCGGCTGATCCTGGTTGTGAGAACCCTTACGGCCTCGTGCCCCGGCCGTCCACAGGCGGGGGATGTGTGCTTTTGACCGAGGCGCCGGCACGGCAGGCCGCCCGATCGCGACCTCTGGGGCGCCCCCCGCGGCGCGGGGCCTCTTTCCGGTCCCTTGCGCCGCCCCCGCCGGAGGCGCAGGCTCGTCGCATCGGCGAGGACGGGAGGGCGCGATGAGCGAGCGGCGCGAGGGTGTGCTGGACGATGCTGTGATCGTCGAGCGGTTGAAGGCCGAGCTGCCCCATTGGCGCTACGAGGAGGGCTGGATCCGCCGGACCTACAAGACGGCGGGCTGGAAGAGCACGCTGATGGTGATCAACACGGTGGGCCACCTCGCCGAGGCCGCGTGGCACCATCCCGATCTCACCGCCTCCTACGCCTGGGTCGAGGTGCGGCTGATGAACCATGCCGCCAAGGGCGTGACCGAGAAGGATTTCGCCTTGGCCCGCAAGATCGAGGAGGTGGTCGATTGGCAGCCCGGCACCGAGGGCGGCGCCCTCGAGGGCACGCCGACGGACCCGCGCTTCGCCTATATCAAGCACGACCGCTGACGCCACTCAGCCCGGCGGCTTCACCCGGCGGCACTCGGTCTTGAGATAGGTCGTCTTGCCGACCTCCTCCCGGAGGTCCGTTCGGGCGATGATCTCCTGCCAGCCGCTGGAGCAGCCGAGCTCGTTCGAGACCCGGACCTTGCGCACCTCGACGGCCTTGTCGTCGGTGCAGGAATCCGTAGGAATCGCGTTGGCGCAGACCAGCACGACGGCGATGAAGCTGTTCATGAAGGCGTCTCTCCCTGGGCTGCCCGCTCCGGGCAATGTCTCGACGCGGTCAGGCGGTTGCGCAAACCGCCAAGCCGGTTGCCGAGCGGGCCAGAGCGAGGCGGCCCGCCCTACCCCACCGCTACGATCCGGCCCGGGTCGAAGTTTCGGTCCTCGACCGGGTTCGCGACCCAGCGGCAACGCCCGATCCGCAGGTCATGGCCGGCGTGGAAATGGCCGGAAATCCAGGCCTGCGGGCGCTCCGCATCGGGCAGGTCGTCGAGGAGCATGGTGGCGTAGAAGGCCGGCACCCACCAGGGCACGCCGGGGGTATCCCGGTAGGCGTCGGCCGCGCGGGGGCTCGCCGGATGGTGCGTCACCGCCACGGTCGGGCCGTCATGGGGCCGGCGCAGGGAGGCGAGGAGCGCCGCCCGCTCGGCCGCGTGCGCCGCCATCGCGTCGGCGGGCTGCCAGGGCGTCCCGTCCTCCTTGCGGATCGAGCCCCGGTACTCCCGCGAGCCCGTGACCGGGTCGGTCATCCGGGCGGCCGCGTAGGCGACGGGATCCTCGGGCCGGTCCGGCGTCCCGGGGGTGAGCCAGCGCCCGGCGAGCGACCAGTCGCTCCAAAGGGTCGTGCCAACGAAGCGCACGCCCCCGATCACCGTGGCGGCGCCTCCTTGGAGCAGGTGGATCGGTCCGCCCTGCCCGTCCGCGTTCAGCCGCGCGACCTCGCGCATGAGGGCCGCGATCAGCTCCGGCGCGGTGCGCGGGTCGCCCGTCGGCGCGTAATGCTCGTGGTTGCCCGGCACGAGGACGATCGGCCGCCCGCCCGCGAGGTCGCGCAGGGTCGCCAGGCCCCGCTCCGGATGGCCCTCATGCAGGTCGCCGGCGCAGGCGAGCACGTCGAAGGGCGCGCTCGGGCGCGGGATCAGGTCGGGCCGGCGCCGCTCGAGATGCAGGTCGGAGATGGGGAAGAGGCGCATCGTCAATGTCCCGTGGGGCCCGGTCCCGAGGGGGCCGGCATCGACGCCCCGGCCTCCGCTTCGCGCGCGGCGCGGTGCTCGGCGCGGGCGGCCTTGAGGATGTCGTGGGCCGAATCCGCGTTGAGGAGGGCGATCCCGGCCGCCGCCGCGAGGTCGGGCCAGGCCGAGGGGTAGAGGGCGGTGATCAGCCCGGCCGTGATCACCGCGAGGTTGGCCACGGTGTCGTTGCGGGCGGAGAGATAGGCGGCTCGCGTCAGGCTGCCGGCCCCGTGCCGGTGCCGGGCGAGCATCAGCGCGCAGGCGACGTTGACGCAGAGCGCCCCCACCCCCGTGAGCGTCAGCGGGATCGGCGCCGGGGCCGCTAGATCCGCGATCTTCTCGTAGGCCGCGTAGGCCGTGGCGAGCGCCGGCACCAGCAGGATCCCGGCCAGCACCGTGCCGAGCCGGGCCCGGTTGCGCGCGCTCCAGCCGATCCCGGCGAAGATCAGCCCGTTGATCGCCGCGTCCTCCAGGAAGTCGAGGCTGTCGGCGATGAGGGCGACCGAGCCGATGGCGAGCGCCACCGCGATCTCCACCCCGAAATAGGCGAGGTTCAGCCCGGCCACGCGGGCGACGACGGGGCGCAGGGCGGGCGAGGGAGGGAAGGACACGAGGGGTTCCGGTCTCGGCGGGGCCACGGGCGCCCGCCTCATCGCGCATGCGCGGCCCACCTGTCGAGGTGGAAATGCGAAGCCGGAATTTTCCTGCGCTCGATACTGGATTCGAGCGCGCGCCTGTGCGAGGCGAAGCACAATCTGCGCCGTAGCGGCGCGACGTCACACGAGACCGAGAGGCCGCCGATGTTGCCCGAATTACGTGTTTTGTATTTCGAAGACCTGGAGCTCGGGCTTTCCGAGACGTTGACCAAGGTCATCGCCTCCTCCGACGTGGTGGGCTTCGCCGAGATCACCGGCGACCGCAACCCGATCCACCTCTCGGAGCATTTCGCGGCGCGCACGCCCTTCGGCACCCGCATCGCCCACGGCCTCTACACGGCGGGCCTGATCTCGGCGGTGCTCGGCACCCGGCTGCCCGGCCCCGGCGCCGTCTATATCAGCCAGACCCTGAACTTCCGCGCCCCGGTGCGCATCGGCGACACCGTCGAGGTGACCGTGGAGGTGGCCGAGCTCGTGCCGGAGCGCCGCCGCGCCCGCCTCAAATGCACCTGCTCGGTGGCCGGAGAGGTCGTGCTCGACGGCGAGGCCCTGGTGAAGGTGCCCAAGAAGGAGGAGGCCGACCCGCTGGCCATCCGCATGGGCGGCCGCCCGAGCGCCTGAGGGGCGTGTTCGCGCCGATCCCCATCGACGATCCGGCCGACCCGCGCCTCGCCCCCTACACGGCGATGCGCGAGCGGGACCTGATCGGGCGGGAGGGCCGCTTCATCGTCGAGGGGGCCGTGACCCTGCGCCTGCTGCTCTCGGGCGCCTCGCGCTTCGCGACGGAATCGATCCTCCTCGCCCCCGAGCGCCTGGATTCCCTCGCGGACGCGATCTCGGCCGTGCGGGCGCCCCCGCCGGTCTATCTCGCCGCCAAGGCGGTGATGAGCGCGGTGGCGGGCTTCCCGATCCATCGCGGCGTCCTGGCGGTCGGGATCCGCGGATCCGCGCCGGACCCCGTCGCCCTGGTGGCCCCCGCCCCGGCGCCGGCCCTCGTCCTCGGCCTCGCGGGGCTGACCAACCACGACAATGTCGGCGGCCTTTTGCGCAACGCGGCCGCCTTCGGGGCGGACGCCGTCCTGCTCGATGCCGAGACCTGCGACCCGCTCTACCGCAAGGCGATCCGGGTCTCGGCGGGCGCCGCCCTGATCACGCCCTTCGCGCGCCTCCCGCGCGGCGCGGATTGGCTGGGGCTCGCCGACGCGCTCGGCCTCGTGCCGCTGGCCCTGTCGCCGGGCGGGAGCGAGACCCTCGCCGACCTGCCCGCCCTGCCCCGCGTCCTGCTCCTCCTCGGCACCGAGGGGCCGGGCCTGCCCGGCGGCCTGATGGCGCGGGCCCGCACCGTGCGCATCCCGATGGCGGCGGGATTCGATTCCCTCAACGTCGCGACCGCCGGCGCCATCGCGCTCCATCATCTCGCGCGCCCGCATCTGCATCGCGCGCGCCCGCATCTCGGTCCGCCGCCCGGCGGGTGAGGCGGTGCGCGACAATCAGTGACAATTGCCCCGCGCGCGCGGCGTCCTAGCTTGGCCGGTAGCGGGCCTCAGGGGCGTTCGACATCCGTCGGCGACTCGGACACGATGGAACGGCTTGCGTCTGTAGCGGGAGTCATCGGCGTTGCTTCAGTCACGGGACGGCCTGCGGACCCTGTCCGGACGCCGGGTCATCATCGTCGGTGCCGGTCCCGGCGGCCTTGCGACGGCGCTCCTCCTCGCCCGCGCGGGCCTTCATGTCACGGTCTTCGACAAGGATGAGCAGGTCGGCGGGCGCACCAAGACCGTCGCGGCGCCGGGCGGCTACCGCTTCGACATCGGCCCGACCTTCTTCCTCTACCCGCAGATCCTGGCCGACATCTTCGCCTCCTGCGGCGAGCGCCTGGAGGACCATGTCCGCCTGGAGCGCCTCGATCCGCAATACCACCTCGTCTTCGAGGAGGGCGGCGAGATCCGCGCCACCGCCGACATGGAGCGCCTCGAGGCCGAGGTCGCCCGCATCGCCCCGGACGATGCACGGAATGTCCGCCGCTTCTTCGCCGACAACCGGGTCAAGCTGAAATTCTTCAAGCCCGTGCTGGAGCAGGCGTTCCACACCCTGCGCAGCATGGCCTCTCCGGCGATGCTGACGGCGCTGCCGCACCTGCATCCGGGCCGCAGCGTCGATGGCGACCTCAAGCGCTACTTCGCCGACCCGCGGGTGCGCCTCGCCTTCGCGTTCCAAACCAAGTATCTCGGGATGTCGCCCTTCCGCTGCCCGAGCCTGTTCACGATCCTGTCCTTCCTCGAATACGAGCACGGGGTCTATCACCCGGTCGGGGGCTGCGGCGCGGTCTCGGAGGCGATGGCGGGCCTCGCCCGCCGCATGGGCGTCGACATCCGCCTCGGCCAGAGCGTCGACCGGGTCACCTTCGCGGGCAAGCGCGCGAACGGGGTCGTGGCCGGCTCCGAGCATCTCCACGCGGACGCGGTGGTGATCAACGGCGATTTCGCGAAAGTCATCCAGGATCTGGTGCCGCAGACCCACCGGCCGCGCTGGCGCGACGCCAAGATCGCGAAGGCGCGCCTCTCCTGCTCGACCTTCATGATGTATCTCGGGCTCGAAGGGCGGATGCCGGAGAGGCTCGGGCATCACACCATCCTGCTGGCTAAGGACTACGCCCGCAACATCCGGGAGATCACCGACGGCATCCTGCCGATGGACCCCTCGCTCTACGTCCAGCATGCGGGCTACACCGATGGCGGCATGGCGCCCCCCGGCCACACCGCGCTCTACGTGCTGGTGCCGGTGCCCAACCTGAAGGCCGGCATCGACTGGGGCGAGACCCGCGCGCATTACCGTGCGCTGGTGCTGGAACGCCTGAAGCTCCTCGGCCTCGACGACCTGGAATCGCGCATCCGCTACGAGCGCATCGTAGACCCGACCCAGTGGCGCGACGATTTCACGGTGCACGAGGGCGCCACCTTCAACCTCGCCCACGACCTGATGCAGATGCTGTACTTCCGGCCCCATAACCGTTTCGGGCCCGGGCTCTACTTGGTGGGCGGCGGCACCCATCCGGGCTCGGGCCTGCCGGTGATCTACGAGGGCGCGCGCATCACCGCGCGCCTGCTCCTCGAGGAACTGGCCGGCGCCCGCGTGCCGGCCGCCGCGGTCGGAATGCCGGAGACCGCCCCTCTGACCGCGCGCGGCGAGGCCTCGTGAGGGGCGTGCGCGCCTGCGCCGCAGCCCTGCTGTGCTTCCCCGGATTGGCCGCGGCCGCCGAGGTGGAGGTGGAGGTCGACGGCATCGAGCCCGGGCCGGGCTCCGTCTACGTGGCGCTCTGCCAGGGTGGCCTGTCCGAGGCCTCCTGCCGCGAGGGCCAGGACGCCCCCGCGCGCGGTCCGCGCCATCGATTCGTCTTCGAGGGCATCGATCCCGGCAGCTACGCGGTCGCGGCCTTCCAGGACCTCAACGGCAACCGCCGCCTCGACCGCACGCCGCTGGGCCTGCCCCTCGAACCTTACGCCTTCTCGGGCGATACCGGCCGCACGGGGCGGCCCGATTTCGCCCGCGCCGCCTTCACGCTGCGGGAATCCGGGGCCGCGATCCGGGTGCGGCTCGCCCGCGCCCTGCCGCGGCGCTGAGGCGGGGCCGGATGGGCGGCCCGGAGGATCAGGTGCCGCTGGTCGAGATCGTGGACGCCACGCTCAGCTATCGCGGCCGGGAGGTCCTGACGGGCATCGACCTCACCGCGCCGGCCGGCCGGACGCTGGCGCTTCTCGGGCCGAACGGCGCGGGCAAGACCTCGCTGATGCGCCTCGTCGCCGGGCGGTTGCCGCCGGATGCGGGCCGGGTCCGGGTCGGGGGCGCCGACCCGTTCCGGGCGCCCGCGACGCGCCGCGCCATCGGCTGGGTGCCCCAGGAGATCGCCCTCTATCCGCGCCTGACCGTGGCGGAGAATCTCGGTGTCTTCGCGCAACTCGCCGGGATCGGCCGCCGCGCCCGCAAGGCGGCCGTGGAGGCCGCCCTGGCGTTCACGGACGTCGCCGAGGTTGCAGGACGGCCCGTCGGCCTGCTCTCCGGCGGCTACCAGCGCCGGGTCAACATCGCCGCGAGCCTGATGGGCCGGCCCCGCCTCGTCCTGCTCGACGAGCCGACGCAAGGGGTCGACCTCGCCGCCCGCGCGGCGATCCACGCGGTCCTCGGGCGGCTGCGGCAGGACGGCGCCGCCATCCTCCTCGCCACCCACGATTTCGCCGAGGCCGAGCGCCTCGCCGACGACGTCGCGTTCATGGCCGGGGGCCGGATCGTCCGGGAGGGTCCGCTTGCCGAGCTCCTCGCCCGGATTCGGGCCGGTGCGCCCGAGCATGAGATCGCCCTCGCGCTGCCGCCGGACCAGGCGGCCGAGGCGGCCCTGCGCCGGGCCGGCTTCGGCCCCGTCGATACCGGGCTGACCTGGCGGGCCTCCGGCCGCGGCGGCCACACCCTCGACGGGGCGGCCCTGCTGGGGGCGCTGCGCCGGCAGGGCGTCCCGGTCAGCGAGGTGCGGGTGCGGACCCCGGGCCTCGACGCGCTCTATCTCGATGCCCTGCAATCCGGGACGAGCGGGGCGGCCGCGAGCCGGCCGCGTCCCTTGAGGGCGGCGCGATGATCGGGGCCGCCTTCCGGGTCATGCTGCTGAGCCTCGTCCGCGACCGGGCGGCCCTGGTCATGGCCTTCGTGCTGCCGACCGTCATCTTCGCGATCTTCGCCGCGATCTTCTCCGGCGCGATCGGCGACCGCATCCGGATCCATCTCGGGCTCGCCGACCTCGCCCAGACGGCCACGACCGCGCGGCTGATGCGCGCGCTCGAGGCCGACCCGTCGCTGCGCGTGACGCGCCTCGATGCGGCGGGCCTGCCCGACATCCTCGGCATCGTCCGCCGCGGCGAGGTTGATGTCGCCCTCGTGCTGCGCGGCGACCTCGCGGCGGCGCCCGCGACCACGGCGTCGAGCGCCGCTGCCGCCCCGCCCCCCGACCAGCCGATCGTGCTGGTCGAGAGCCCCTCCCGGGCGCTGGCCACCCCGATCGCCCTGGGCCAGCTCCAGCGGGTGCTGAACGAAGCCCTGCCCGACGTGGTGCTCTCGCGCATCGTCGCGGACGTGGAGCGCACCGGCAAGATCGGGGCCGACGAGCGCGCCTTCCTGGATCAGGCCTTCGCCGAGCAGCGGGCCAAGCGGGAGCCCTTCTCCTTCGCCACCCTGGTCGAGCGGCAGAGCACCGCCGCGGCCCAGGCCAACGAGCGCGTCGGCTACTACGCGGGGGCGATCACGGCCGTGTTCCTGCTGTTTGCCGCCATGCAGGGGG
The DNA here is from genome assembly GCF_008806385.1 of Methylobacterium soli. Classification (GTDB taxonomy): domain Bacteria; phylum Pseudomonadota; class Alphaproteobacteria; order Rhizobiales; family Beijerinckiaceae; genus Methylobacterium; species Methylobacterium soli. Next base: position 36,324 of record NZ_VZZK01000024.1, on the reverse strand, counting down.
GCATGTCCCTCGTCGAGGAGCGCCAATCCGGCCTCGCGGACCGGTTGATGGCGGGGCCCGGCGGCCTGCGGGTGGTGGTGCTCGGCAAGTTCGGCTTCCTCACCCTGCAGGGCCTCGTCCAGGCCGGGCTGATCTTCGCGGCCGCCGCCTTCCTGTACGGCGTCGAGATCGGCCCGCGCTGGCCGGCCTGGCTCGCCACCTCGCTCCTCGTCTCCGCCATGGCGGCGGGCCTGGCGCTCGCGGCCTGCGCGGCGGCTTCCACCCGCCAGCAGGCCCACCTCGCCTCGACCTTCGGGGTGCTTCTGCTCTCGGCCATCGGCGGCAGCATGGTGCCCCGCTTCCTGATGCCGCCCTGGTTGCAGGAGGCCGGCTGGCTCACCCCGAACGCCTGGGCGATCGAGGCCTATCAGGGAGCGCTCGGCGAGGGTTGGCACGCGGCCCTCCCGGCCTGGGCGGTGCTCGGCCTCGCGGCCGCGGCGGGGCTCGGCACTGCCCTCGCGCTGGTCTCGCGCCCAGGCTCGACCCGCGCCTGAGGCCCCATCGCCCGGCGCGACCGGTTAACGCGTTGACCGGGCGGGCCCGGGTTCTAGCTTAGCTTCCCAAGGGCGGATGACGCTCGTTGTCCTCCTCGGGAGCTCTGAAGAACATGCGGGCTGATTCCTCGGTCGCCGTCATCGGCAGCGGGCTCGGCGGGCTGGCCGCAGCCTGCGTCAGCGCCGCGCGCGGGCATCGCGTCACGCTCTACGACAAGAACGACTGGCTCGGCGGCAAGGCCGCGGTCCTGCACGAGGGCGGGTTCCGCTTCGACATGGGGCCGACGATCCTCACCGTGCCGCGGGTGCTGGAGCGCATCTTCGCCGAGGCGGGGCGCAATCTGCACGATTATCTGGACCTGCGCCGCCTCGACCCGCAATGGCGCTGCTTCTTCGACGACGGCTCGCGGATCGACCTGATGCAGGACGTCGAGGCGATGGCCGCCGACATGGACCGCTTCGTGCCCGGCGCCGGGGCGGGCGAGGGCTACAAGCGCTTCATCGGCATCTCGCAGCACCTGCACGACGTCTCGAACCGGTTCTTCTTCTGGAAGCCGGTGGAGGACCTGTTCGACACCATCAACATCCGGGCGAACATGAACCCCGGCACCCTGCGGGACGTGCTGTCCCTGCGCATGCACGCCTCCGTCGCGAGCACCATCCGGGGCAAGGTCAAGGACGCGCGCCTCGCCCAGATGCTCGATCACTTCGTGCAATATGTCGGATCCTCGCCCTACGGGGCGCCGGCGGTGCTCTGCGCCATCGCCCACATGCAGACGGCCGAGGGCGTCTGGTATCCAATGGGCGGCACCCGCGCGGTGGCGGAGGCCCTGGCCAAGCTCGCGGGCGAGCTCGGCGCCACCCTGAAGCCCGCCAGCGAGGTGACCGGGCTCGCCATCGAGAACGGCGCGGTCACGGGCCTGCGTACCCGCGCGGGCACGACGCCCTACGACGCCGTGATCTCGAACATGGATTCGGTGCGCACCTACCGGGAGCTCGTCGGCGGCGAGGTCGGCAAGGCCTACGAGAAGAAGAGCTTCGAGCCGGCCTGCTCGGGCGTCGTGCTCTATCTCGGCCTGAACCGCCGCTACGAGCACCTGAACCACCACGATTTCGTCTTCTCCCGCGACCCGGAGGAGGAGTTCGACTTCATCTACAACAAGGGCGAGCCCGCCCCCGACCCGACCGCCTACCTGGCGGCCCCCTCCTCCACCGACCCGTCGGTGGCGCCGGAGGGCGGCGAGGCGCTCTACGTCCTGGTCCACACGCCCTATCTCCGGCCCCACCACGACTGGTCGGCGATGTTCCCGGCCTACCGGCAGGTCATCCTCGACAAGCTCAAGCGCACGGGCGGGATGCCGGATCTCGAGGAGCGCATCGTGGTCGAGCGCCACCTCACGCCGCAGGACATCCACGAGCGCTACAAGGTCCTGAACGGCGCGATCTACGGGCTGGCCTCGCACGGCCGGGTGATGGGCGCCTTCAAGCCCGGCAACCGTTCCCGGCAGGTGCGCGGCCTCTACCTCGCGGGGGGCGCGGCCCATCCGGGGCCCGGCATGCCGATGGTGATGATGTCGGGCTGGATCGCCGCCGACGCGCACGATTCGGATGTGCGGGGCGTCGCGCGTCGGTCGGCCTGACGCGACCGGACAGCGCCGCGCGTGAACCGGCACGCCCTCCGGCCGGTTGACGGCACGGCACAGAGTGCAATCCAAGGCGAGAGCGTGCCCGAGGTCAGACCCACCCCCGCGACGGATCCAGGACGCGGCGCACGCAAGCGCCTGCGCGCGCCGGACCCAGTCTCGCCCGTGATCTGGCGCTTCATGGTCGCGTATTTCGACCGCTTCCTGCGCCGGCACCTCAACGCCGTCCGCCTCGCGCGCTGGGGCGTGCCGCGTTGCGCGGAGCATTCCGGGCCCATCGTGGTCTATTGCAACCACCCGGCCTGGTGGGATGCCGCGACCGTGATCCTGCTGGCCGGCCGCCTGTTCCCGGCACGGGAATGCTACGCCCCCTTCGATGCCAAGGCCCTCGCGCGCTACGCCGTCTTCCGCCGCATGGGCGCGTTCGCGGTCGATCTCGAGACGGCGCGGGGCGCGGCCCAGTTCCTGGCGGCCTCGCGCGGCATCCTGAGCCGGCCGCACCGGATGATGTGGATCACCGCGCAGGGGCGCTTCGTCGACGTGCGCGCCCGCCCGCTCGGCCTGCGCCCCGGCGTCGCGCGCCTCGCCGAGATCGCCCCGGATGCCCTGTTCCTGCCGCTCGCCCTCGAATACGCCTTCTGGGAGGAGCGCGGCGCCGAGGCCTGCGCGGCCTTCGGGACCCCGATCCCCGCCGCCGACCTGCTCGCCCTGCCCCGGCCCGAGCGCCTCGGGCGCCTCGAAGGGGCGCTCACCGCGACCCTCGACCGCCTCAGCGCCGACGTGATCGCCCGCGAGCCCGCGCGCTTCGCGCCCCTCGTCTCGGGCGCCAAGGGCATCGGCGGCATCTATGACGGCTGGCGCCGGCTGAAGGCCCTGCGCGCCGGCCGCCGCTTCGATCCGGCCCACCATTCCGCTCGGGACGCCGAGAGCGAGGCCCCGTGATGCTCGACCTCGCCTTGCTCGGCCTGGCCCTCCTCTGCCTCGCCTGCGCGCTCCTGCCCGCGATCCTGGCGGCCATGAACCTCACGCTCCTGCGCACGCCGGAGGCGGAGACGCGCGCCCCCGGACTGATCTCCATCCTGATCCCGGCCCGCAACGAGGAAGCCAATATCGAGGCGACCCTCCGGGCGGCGCTGGCGAGCGCCGGCACGGCGATCGAGATTCTGGTGGGCGATGATCACTCGACCGACCGGACCGCCGCGATCGTGCGCGGCCTCGCCGCCGAGGATGCGCGCCTGCGCCTCGTCTGCGTGCCGAGCCTGCCGGAGGGCTGGACCGGGAAGAACCACGCCTGCGCGCACCTCGCCGACGCCGCGCGGGGCGAGCATCTGCTCTTCATCGACGCCGACGTGCGCCTGGAGCCGAACGCCGCCGCGGGCCTCGCCGCGCATGCGCGCCGGACCGGGGCCGCCCTCGTCAGCGGCGTGCCGCGCCAGCGCATGCCGACGCTGGGCGAGCGGCTGACCGTGCCGATGATCAACTTCCTCCTCGTCGGCTTCCTGCCCGTGGCGATGATGCGGGCCTCGGCCCGGCCCACCCTCGGGGCGGCCTGCGGGCAACTCGTCCTGATCCTGCGCGCGGTCTATGCCGAGACCGGCGGGCACGCCGCGATCCGGACCTCGCTCCACGACGGCGTGCACCTGCCCCGTGTCCTGCGGGCGAAGGGCCACCGGACCGACCTCGTCGCCGGTCAGGCGCTCGCGACCTGCCGGATGTACCGGAGCTTCGCGGAGGCCTGGGCCGGCTTCTCGAAGAACGCGCATGAGGGCATGGCGACGCCCCGCGCCCTGCCGGTCTGGACGCTCCTCCTCCTCCTCGGTCAGGTGCTGCCGTTCCTCCTCGTCCTCGCCGGCCTGTTCGGGCTCCTGCCGGGACACACCCTCGCGGCGGCGCTCGCGGCCCTGATCATCGCGCTGTCCACCCGGGCGGCCATCACCCTCGTGGTCAACGAGCCCGTCGCGACGATCCCGCTGCACCCGCTCACCGTCCTCACCGCCCTGGCGATCCAGTGGAACGTCCTGCTCCGGCAGGAGCGGGCCGGTGCCGCCACCTGGAAGGGCCGGAGCTATCCGGTCGGCGACGCCTGACCCGGGCTTGAAGGCGGGCGCCGCCGCGGTAGCTGAAGGCCGGTGCCGCGGGGCCCGGATGTGCCCCCGACCCTGCCCCCGAGAGTCACCTCCGCGATGCCGATCGACCGCCGCACCATCCTGGGCGCCGTGCCCCTGGTCCTTGCCGCCACGGAATCCGGTGCGGGCGCGCCGGCGGCGCCCGAGGGGACGCTTCCAGGCCTCTATCGCTACCGTGTCGGCGACGCGACGCTGACCGCCCTGCACGAGGGGACGCTCGGCCGGCCGCTGGAGGCGGGCTTCATCCCGAACGCGCCGATCGAGGCCGTGCGCGCCGCGATGGCGCAGGCCTTCCTGCCGCCCGACCGCCTCGACATCACCTTCACGACGCTCCTCATCGAGGCCAACGGGCACCGGATCCTCGTGGATACGGGATTTGCCGATAACGGACCCCTCGGCACCGGCGGGACGCTGCGGGGCCTCGCCGCGGCCGGCATCGAGCGCAGCGCGATCGACACCGTGGTGATGAGCCATTTCCACCTCGACCACGTGCTCGGCCTGCGGCTCAAGGACGGCAGCCTCGCCTACCCGAGGGCCGAGGTTCTGGTGCCGGAGCTCGAATGGGCCTTCTGGATGGACGAGGCCGAGGCCGCCCGGGCGCCGGAGCGTCTGCGCCCGAACTTCGCGGCGGTCCGGCGCATCTTCGGGACCGGGGGGCCGCGCGTGACGCCCTTCGCCTGGGACCGGGAGATCCGCCCCGGCCTCACGGCGCTTCCCGCCCCCGGCCACACGCCCGGGCACACGGTCTTCCTGCTGCGCTCGGGGGAGGCGCGCCTCCTCCACATGTCGGATGTCACCAACCACCCGGCTCTGTTCGTGCGCCATCCCGATTGGTCGGCAGTGTTCGATATCGATGCGGATCAGGCGCGCGCCACGCGTCGCCGCCTCCTCGACCGGGCCGCCGAGGAGCGGCTGCAGGTCGCCTTCTACCACGCGCCCTTCCCGGCCACCGGCCACATCGCCCGCGCGGGGGACGGCTACGCCTTCGTGCCGGTCCAGTGGGGGGCGCCGGGATGAGTCAGCCCGGAGCGCCCGTCTCGGACAGGATCCAGGCCGCCGTGTCCGGGTCGGCCTCGGCGATCGCGAGGGGCAGGATGAACGGTGTCTCGTAGGGGTGGCGCGCCTTCAGCTCCGCCGCGACGGCCTGCGCCAGGCCCTCCCGGCTCTTGACGATGGCCACGACCTCGGAGCCGTGCTCCACCGCTCCCTTCCAGGCATAGACCGACCGCATCCCCGGAATCACGTTGATGCAGGCGGCGAGCTTCGCCCGGACCAGTTCCTCGCCGACCGCGAGCGCCGTCTCGGCATCCGGGAATGTGGTGTAGACGAGGAACGGACGCTCCATGCTATGGCTCTCCCGCGAAGACGTTGCCGGTGACGCCTCCAGGGAGGCGCATCCGAGGGCGCCGCGTCAACAGGGCGGATCTTGATCAGCATGTCGCGGCGCTTCCACAAGATCGCGTTCGTCGCGAGTCCGACGCCGGATGCCCGGCTCGCCGCATCCGCCCTGATGCGGCGCTACAACTACGTGGCGCCCGAGGATGCCGACGTCGTGGTGGCCCTCGGCGGCGACGGCCTGATGCTGCAGGTGCTCCACCGCTTCATGGACCGGGTGAAGCCGATCTACGGCATGAACCGCGGGACGGTCGGCTTCCTGATGAACGAGTTCCGCGAGGACGGGCTGATCGAGCGGCTGGAGCGGGCCGAGCGCAGCGTCATCCATCCCCTGATGATGGAGGCCCGCGACACCGAGGGGCGCCTGCACGAATCCCGGGCGATCAACGAAGTCTACATGCTGCGCCAGACGCACCAGACCGCCAAGCTCAAGATCGCGGTCGACGGGCATATCCGGCTGCCCGAGCTGATCGCCGACGGGGTGCTGGTCGCGACGCCGGCCGGGTCCACGGCCTATAACCTCTCGGTGGGCGGCCCGATCCTGCCGCTCCACGCCCAGCTCCTCGCCCTGACCCCGATCTCGGCCTTCCGACCCCGCCGCTGGAGCGGGGCGCTGCTGCCGAACTACGCCCGGATCCGCATCGAGGTGCTCGATGCCGAGCACCGCCCCGTCGCGGCGGTGGCAGACCACACCGAGTTCCGCCGGGTCTGCACCGTCGAGACCTGGCTCGATCAGGCGACCGATCTCGTGCTCCTGCACGATCCCGGCCACAGCCTCGACGAGCGCATCCTGCGCGAGCAGTTCGGCTGACGGGGCCGATTCACGGGCGACAGGGGCCTGGCCCCGATCAGGCGGCGAGGCGCAGCCGCGCCCGGTCCTCGCGATAGCTCGCGATCAGCGCCTCCGGGATCGTCTCCAGAACGGCCTCGGCCGCCTCCCTGGCCTGGCCCGCCTCCCGGCGCAGGCGTTCCTGCTCCTCGTGGAAGCTCGCCAGCAACGCTTCCGGCAGCGTGCCGAGCACGGCCTCGATCGCATCCGCTCCGGCGGTCTCGGCCACGGTCGCGGCGCGATCCGCGAGGGCCGGCGGAACCGCGCTCTGGGCCGGAGCCGCCTGAGGCCGCGCGGCGGCGACGTGCTCGGCTTCCCGTGCCTGCGCGGCGCGCCAATCGGTCTCGAGGCGCTCGGCATCCCGGCGCTCGGCCTCGCGGGTCAAGGCGGACTCGGCGAGCGCCCGGGCGACGGCACGCGCCTCGTCGCGCGCGGCCTCCGCCTCGTAGCGGGCGAGGAGGGCCGTCACGGCCTGCATCTCGGCGAAGGGCATGTCCTCGCAGGCGGTGAGGGCCCGCTCGATCATGCGCCGGGACAGACCAGCGCCGCTCAGCGTGCTGGCGCCGCTCGTCGCCTCGCGCCAGGCCGTGAGGGCGGCCTCGAAGGCCGGGAGCAGCGGCTCGGGCAGGCCCGCGCGGCGGTGCAGGCTGGCGGTGCCGCGCGGCTGGCGCATCAGGCCGGCCACGCGGGCGCGGTCGATGCCCGTGAGGTCGGCATAGGCGGCCTCCGCGAACATCATCTGCCCGGAGAGGATCGCGCGCAGGATCAGCCCGGCATTGAGCTGGCCCGTGCCGCGCAGGTGCTGGACGACGCGGCCGAGCGCCCCGGCGCCCGCATCCGCGCAGAGTTCGAGGACGGACCGCTCGCTCGCCTCGCGGCCGACCCGCTCGCCGCGCTCCGGGGAGAGCCAGCCGCAGGCGGTGACGAAGCCCGACAGGGTCCGGGCCAGCCGCCCCGCCACCGCGTGGCGCACCTCCAGCGGCAGGTCGGCCCGGGCGAGCAGCGCCTCGCGCAGGGTGGCATCGTCGCCATGGCGTTCGACCATCCGCAGGAGGCGGCCGGTGGTGATCTGCGCGGTCGGGTTGGCGGCAAGGCGGGCGAGCGTCTCGGGACCGCCGATCTCGGCCAATGCCCCCGCCACCGCGTAGGTGAGGTGGTGGCGCGCCGCGATCACGGTGCGGATGTCCTCGGCCCCCATCGCGGCGGCGTCCACGAGGTCGGCGTCGGTCAGGATCGGGGAGCGGGCGAGGACCAGGCTCGCGATCTCCGGCTGGTCGGCCGCGAGGGAGACCACGAGCGGGCGTGGCGCCCGTGCCGAGGCCGCGCAGGCTTCTGCGAGCGCCCGGCGCACCACCGGGGCGGGATCGTCGAGGAGGGCGAGGATCGCGGTCTTCGCCTCCCAGGCCGCCTCGGGCCCGAGATTGGTGTAGAGATAGGCCCGCGCGAGGGCGGACGCCGCCTCGGCCCGGCGCCCGGCCGAGCTGTGCTGCGTCCAGGCCAGGAACTGGCGGATGATCATGGATTGCTCCGGATCGTGAACAGGGACAGGTCGAGCGGGGTGCTCGCGCGCGGGGCGGCCGCTTGGCGGCCGCCTGTGAATTCGGCGGGGCGCCGCGGTGGCAGGGGCGCGTTGAGGATGGGCGCGCCGACGAGGGCACTGGCGGTGGCCGGCGCGGCTTCCGCGACGGCGCCCGTCTCCGCCACCGTGTCCGCGCTCCCGTCCGAGCGCGGGAAGTAGGTCGGGGGGCTGCGGCCGCTCTCGGGCGCGGCCCGGCCCTGCCAGAGCTTGGCGACGCCGTCCGAGATCGCGCCCTGGCGCCGGTCGTTCTGGAACAGCGCGCGCAGCCCTCCGCCGTCGAGGGCGGCATAGGCGCTCGTGCCCTGCGGCAGGGCCGTCACGTCGGTCGCGGCGGCGGTGCCGCGGCTGCCGGCCGCCACCGTCGAGAGGGTGGCGTAGAGCTCGGCCGAGGTCCGGGGCCGCCCGGTCTTGTCGTAGAACAGGCCCCGATTGGCGGCGGCGGCCTCGGGCAGGTCGAGGGCGGCGGCGCGGGCCGGGCTCGCCTGGGCCGAGGCGATCAGCGTCGTGGCGCCCCGCGCGCCCAGGACATGCGCGGCGTAGAGGTCGCCGCTCGTGGGCTCGCGCCCGCGGGCGCCGGTCAGGGCCTCGCGGTTCTTCTGGGTGAGCGCTCCCGCGAGCGTCGAGGCGATCCTCGGGTCCCGGCGCAGGTCGAGGATCGTCTGCCGGGTCGCGGTGTCCGAGACCGTGTAGGTGCCGTCCGGGCGCGCCGTGATGGCGTCAGCATAGTCCGAGAGGCCGAGCTTCGGCCCCGCCGTCTTCATCACTCCGAGCCAGGTCTGATCGATGAACTGGAACAGCCCGGTGGCCGACGAGGTGCCGGCCTTGGCGGATGGATCGAGGGCGGATTCCCGCTGCGCCGTGGCGAGCAGGTAATCGAAGCCGACGCCCGTGCTCTGCGCCCCGCCCCGGATCGCCTCGACCACCTCCGCCGAGCCCGTGCTCCGCGCCGGAGCGGCGGCGCTCTGGCCGGTCTCGCGCGTGCTGGCCGAAGGCGTGGTGAACAGGAACATGCGGGGTCCGACTCGGGACACGCCGGCCCGAGCCGGGCGCGGCGCGAAGGAGCCTGAACATGCTCCCTTAGAAGCCTGATCCTGTTGCCGTTATGGTAAAGGAAGATTGAATGCGTACGCTCGCGGACCTTCCCGTATCGGGTGTTTTCGGCTGAGGTCCGCCGGGGCCGGGCGCCCCCGTTCTCAGCCCCCGTTCTCAGCCGCCGCTCTCAGCCGCCGCTCTCAGCCGCCGCCCTTGGGCCGGCGCATCTCGAAGCGCGTCTCGGGCGTCGCCGTGAAGTAGTCGAAATAGCCGCCCCGCATGATCGGGCGCATCGCCCCGGTATCGACGAGCCCGTCCGCGACGAATCGGTCGTCGATGTAGATCGAGACCACCTGCCCGATCACCAGGAAATTCGCCGGCTCGCCGCCGCCGAGCGGCACCAGCGGCACGGTCTGCAGCCAGCGGCACTCGATCGCGGCGGCGGCTTCCGCGACGCGGGGCGGCCGCACCTTGCGGGAGGGCGCGGTCGTCAGACCGGCGAAATCGAACTCGCTCTCGCCGCGGGGGAGAGGGGCCGAGCTGGCATTCATCGCCTCGCGCAGGTCGTAGGTGGCGAGATTGCAGACGAATTCCTGCCCCTCCTCCGCGAAGGTCATCGCGTCCTTCCGGCCGGAGGAGGAGAAGGCCACCATGTCGTCCGCCACCGCGTTGAAGAACGAGTAGGGCGCGAGGTTGAGCTGCCCGGCCCGGCTCATCGCGCTGATCCAGCCGATCGGGCGCGGGGCGACGAGGGCCTTCAGCGGATTGTGCGGCAGGGTCCGGTTGTCGGGTTCGTAATGCATGGCCGAATGCCTCAGGGTTTCTCGCGCGCGGGTGGGTCGGCGGGTGGGTCGGCGGGTGGGTCGGCGGGTGGGTCGGCGAGCGGGTCGGGCTGCGTCGCCGGGTCGGCTCAGAGCCGGGTGACGATGTCGGCGAGGTCCGGCCGCGGCCGGTCGCTCGGCACCGCGCCCGCCCGGCCGATATGGATGAAGCCCGCGAGCTTCTCCCACGGCTCCAGGCCGAGCGCGTCGAGCACCCGCCGGTCATAGGCGAACCACTCCGTGAGCCAGGCGGTGGCGAAGCCGGAGGCATTGGCCGCCAGGACGAGGTTCATGGCGGCGGCGCCCGCCGAGAGCACCTGCTCCCATTCGGGGATCTTGATGTGCGGTCTTGCCCGCGACACCACCGCGACGACGAGGGGCGCCTGGACGAGGCGCCGGCCCTCGAGATTGAGCCGGGCCGCGTCGGCCTCCGGATGATCCGCCGCGTAGGCGCCGGCGATCACCGCCCCGAGCCGCGCGCCGGCCTCCCCCTCGATCACGAGGAAGCGCCAGGGCGCGAGCTTGCCGTGATCGGGCACCCGCGAGGCGATCCGCAGGATGGCGTCGAGCGCAGCCGGATCCGGCCCCGGCTCCGTCAGGAGCGGCGGGGCGACGGAGCGGCGGGTGCGGAGCAGGTCGAGGGTGGGCGTGTCGGGGGTCGGGATCATGCGGGCGGGGCTTCCGAGGACAGCGGCGCGCTCCGGTTGCCGGGAGGCGGGACGCATGGGACATCCCTGCACGCGACGGCGGGCACGGCCATGCCGCCGCCACGGTCCGGGTCCAGAGGGCGTGCTTAGGTGGCGTCTGCGCGGCCGTTTGGCAATCCGCGGGCGAAATCGGGCCGCGGGCGAAATCGGGCCGCGGGCGAGGTCGGAGGAGCGGGATGGGGCGCGGACGGTTCTGGCTCGGGGGCGTGGTGGGTTGGGGGCTGCTGCTGCCGCTCGCCGTCTCGGCGCAGGCGCCGAACCCGTTCGCCAACAGCCTGCCCTCCCCGGCGATGCCGGGACCCGCGGAGGGCGAGGCCTCGCTCTCCCTCAAGGCGGTGCTGTCTGGCGTCGGGGATCGGTCGCTGCGCTCGGGCCTCGCCTGGCGCATCTACGAGGACCGCAGCGACGGCGTGCGGCCCGCCATCGTCGCCCGCTCGGCGGAGCCCGAGCCGCGCTTCACCCTCGCCCCCGGCGCCTACGTGGCCACCGTCACCTACGGCTATGCCAGCGCCTCGAAGAAGCTCGTCATGGCCGGCCAGCCGCTGAGCGAGCAGCTCCGGGTCAGCGCCGGCGCCCTCAAGCTGTCCGGCGCCATCGGCGACACCAAGATCCCGGCCCCGCAGCTCTCCTTCTCGGTCTTCGTGCCGATCGGCACCAATTCCGAGGGGCGGCTCGTGCGCAGCGGCGTCAAGGCCGGCGAGCTGCTGCGCCTGCCCGAGGGCACCTATCACGTGGTCTCGACCTACGGGGAATCGAACGCGATCCAGCGCGCCGACCTCAAGGTCGAGAACGGCAAGGTCACGGACGCGACCATGAACCACCGCGCCGCCACCATGACCCTCAAGCTCGTGGCGACGCCCGGCGCCGAGGCCTTCGCGGGCACCGCCTTCAGCGTGCTGACCCCCGGCGGCGACACCATCCGGGAGGCGATCGGCGCCTTCCCGCAGGTGACCTTGGCGGAGGGCGACTACGTGCTGATCGCCCGCCACGACGGCCAGGTCTATACCCGCGAGTTCAAGGTCGAGAGCGGGATGGACCGGGACGTCGAGGTGCTGGCCAAGGCCTCTTGAGGGGCGATCGTGTCGCCGTCCCGGAGGCCATGCGCCGGGCGCCCGCCACGCAGGCCACGACCGCGGCCGCCGCGACCAGCATGGCCGGCTCGATGGCCTCGCCGAGGACGAGGCCGGCGATCAGGAAGCCCAGGAAGGGCTGCAGCAATTGCAGCTGGCCGATCGCCGCGATGCCGCCCCGCGCCAGACCGCGATACCAGAACACGAAGCCGATCAGCATGCTGAACAGCGAGACGTAGGCGAGGCCGGCCCAGGCCGGGGCGCGGATCGCGGCAAGGTCGGCGGGCAGCCAGACGAGGGCCAGCGGCGCCGTTACGGGCAGCGACAGGATGGCCGCCCAGGCGATCACCTGCCAGCCGCCGAGGCGCCGGGCGAGACCCGCCCCCTCCGCGTAGCCGAGGCCGCAGGCCAGGATCGCGGCGAGCATCAGCCCGTCGCCGATACCGGAGGCCGAGCCGCCGCTGCCGGCCGCGAAGCCCACCGTCACGGCGCTGCCCAGGCCCGAGAGCAGCCAGAAGGCCGGCGGCGGGCGCTCGCCGGCCCGGATCGCCCCGAACAGGGCGGTGGCGAGCGGCAGCAGGCCGACGAAGACGGCCGCGTGCGCGGCGTCGATGTGCCGGAGCGCCAGCGCCGTCAGGAGCGGGAACCCGATCACGACACCGAGGGCCACGACGGCGAGCGAGGCGAGGTCGGCGCGGGTGGGCCTGCTCCGCTCCAGGAGCAGCAGGGCCAGGCCGGCCACGATCCCGGCGATGGCCGCGCGGGCCGTCGTGAGGAACAGCGGCTCGAGATCGGTGAGCGCGAGGCGCGTCGCCGGGAGCGAGGCGCTGAAGATCACGACGCCGAGCATTCCGTCGACGAGGGCCCGGGGCGAGCGGGCGCCGGGAAGAATCGGCTCGGACACCGGGTTCACGCGCCGACGGCGATGAGGATGAAGGCCAGCGCCAGCGCGCCCGCCACGATGGCCGCATCCCCGAGGCGCCGGGCGATCCAGCCCGCCCCCGGCGCCCGATCCGGGGCTCTCGCGCCCCGCTCCCGGGCCTCGTCCATGTGTTCGCAGAACCCCGACATCGCTGCCTCCGTGTCCGAGCCGCGACCATGCCGGGGCGGCGGCTAGCGCGACAGGGACGGATCCGGTACGATTTCCCGGAACTGTCCTGAATGACGAGCAGTACGGATGGCGGATACGGCCCTCGATCCCGGCCTCAGCCGGGTCGGCAGCGTGATGGCGGCGATCGAGGCGCGGATCGCCGGGCGAACGCTCGGCCCCGGTGCGCGCCTGCCCTCGATCCGGGCCTTCGCGGACACGATGGGGGTCTCGAAATCCACCGTGGTCGAGGCCTATGAGCGGCTCGGCGCCGAGGGCGCGATCGTGTCCCGCCCGGGCTCGGGCTTCTACGTCGCCGGGCGGGCCGAGCCGCTCAGCCTCGCGGCGATCGGGCCGCGCCTCGACCGGGCGGTGGACCCCCTCTGGATCGCCCGGCAATCGCTGGAGGCCGGCCCCGCGATGCTCAAGCCCGGTTGCGGCTGGATGCCGCCGCACTGGATGCCGGACGAGGGCCTGCGCCGGGCGCTGCGCCAGCTCGCCCGCGATACGGACCAGACCGTCGGCTGCTACGACGTGCCGCTCGGCCACCCGCCCCTGCGCCAGCTCCTCGCCCGGCGCCTGGCGGAGCGGGGCATCCCGGCCCATCCCGACGCGATCGTGCTGACCGATTCGGCGACGCAGGCCCTCGACCTGATCTGCCGCTTCCTGGTGGAGCCGGGCGACGCGGTGCTGGTCGACGACCCCTGCTACTTCAACTTTCACGCCCTGTTGCGGGCCCATCGGGTGCGGGTCGTGGGCGTGCCCTTCGGGGCGAGTGGGCCGGACCTGACGGCCCTGGCCGCCGCGCTCACGGAGCACCGGCCGCGCTTCTACCTGACCAATTCCGGCCTCCACAACCCGACCGGCGCGAGCGTGAGCCCGGCCACCGTCCACCGGGTGCTGCGGCTCGCGGAAGCCCACGACACCCTCATCGTCGAGGACGACATCTACGCCGATTTCGAGCCGGAACCGGGGCCGCGGCTCGCCGGCTTCGACGGGCTCGAGCGGGTCATCCATATCGGGGGCTTCTCCAAGACCCTGTCGGCGGCGGCCCGCATCGGGGTGATCGCGCTGCGGCCGGACTGGGTCGAGCGCCTCGTCGACCTCAAGCTCGCGGTCAGCCTCGGCAGCGGCCATCTCGCCGCCGCCCTGGTCCACCGGACGCTCAGCGACGGGTCGTACCGGCGCTACCTCGACGGAATGCGGGGCCGCCTCGCCGAGGCGCGGGGCCGGGTGGTGCGCCGCCTCGCGGGCGCCGGCCTCGACGTGCCCCTCGTGCCCGCCGCCGGCATGTTCCTGTGGGCGCGCCTGCCTCAGGGCCTCGACGCCGCCGAGATCGCCCGGCGGGCGCTGGCCGAGGGCGTGGTGCTGGCGCCCGGCCCCGTCTTCAGCCCCGGCCAGGCCGCCACCGACCGCCTCCGCTTCAACGTCGCCCAATGCGGCGACGCCCGGGTGTTCGAGGTGCTGGAACGGGCGATGGCCGGCTGAGCCGGCCATCGCCGTGGCCGCCGCGCGGCGGCCCCCGCGATCACCAGTTGATGATGCAGCCGCCCTGAACGGCGTTGCGGAGATCGCCTTCGCTCACGCCCATCCAGTTGACGATGCAGCCATTGGCGCTCGGCGCGGTGGCGCTCAGCGCGGTGAGATCCGTCTTCGCGTCCCAGTCGATGATGCAGCCCCCCTTCGCCTGGGTGAGCTCGGCCGCGATGTCCGTCTGCGCATCCCAATCGATGATGCACCCCGTGGCATTGGCGCTCGCCATGTCGGCATCCGCCTTGAGCCAGTTGATGATGCAGCCATTCGCCGCGAGCGGGACGGTCTGGAGCGGCGGCGGGTTCTTGGAATCCCAGTTGACGATGCAGCCCATGGTGGGGTCCTTCGGTGGTGAGGCGGGAGGCCGGGCGGGCGGCGACGCCCTACTGATCGCAGACGGCCGCCCGGGCCTGCGTCAGGTCCTGGCCGGACAGCAGCGCCGTGTAGGCGCCCGCCGCGCTGGCCCGGAACCGTTGTCCGAACGCGTCGCAGTGATTGCCGAAGAAGCGCCCGTGCTTCGCCTCGGCCAGGACCGCGCAGCCGCCGCCGCAATGCAGCACGTAGCGGCAGCGCGCGCAGACCGGGTTCGAGGCGGCCGAGCGCGTCCGCCACTGCTTGAGCATCGGCCCGTTCGAGGTGATCGCGCCCTCGGGTGAGATCGAGCCGATGCGGATCTTGGCATCGCCCGTGCGCTCCCAGCAGGCATAGATGTCCGCGAAGGCGTCGAAGATGTACATCTTGTCGTGCGCCGAGCAGAACGCGCTCTTCATGAACGGCGCCGGGTTGAGGCGGTTGAGCAGGATGTTGTGCAGGTTCTGCTGCATCCGCGCGTCGGGCAGCGTGAAGACCCGCATGTCGGCATCCTCCGCGCGCATCCGCTCCAGCTCCTTGCGCAGGTCCCAGGTGCTCAGCGTGGTGGTCGGCTCGATGGCGGTCGAGGACGGGTGGATCACGGCCGCGTAGGCCGAGAAGGCGGGGGATTCGTCCCAGCCCTCCCGCAGGATGGTCCGGGCGACCGCCGGCAGGTCCGCGAGGTTGCCGCGGTCGACATTGACCCGAACCTGGACCTGCGCGCCCCGCTCCAGGGCGAGATGCAGGTTCCGGGCGATCCGGGCGAAGGAGCCGGTTCCGTCGGGGTAGATCCGGCGCCGGTCGTGCTCCGCTTCGGGGCCGTCGAGGGTGATCTGCAGAACGCTGATCCCCTCGGGGCCGAGGAGATCGGCGTAGGCGTCGAGCTCGGTCGCGTTGGTGACCGCCCAGAAGCTGTTGTCGCCCTCGGCCTTGGCCCGCTTGATGATGTGCGCGATGGTGTCGCGGCAGCGTGCCAGCAGCGGTTCGCCGCCGAAGAAGCCGATGCTGCGGACGGGGCGCCGGTCCGGGTTCACCCCGTGCAGCGCCTCGATCCGCGGCATCGCGGCGAAGATTCGGTCGACCACGTCGCGCCCCATGGTCGCCAGGAGGTGCCGGCGCGAGCCGTCGGTGCGCATCCCGTCCTGGAAGCAGTAGCCGCATCTCAGGTTGCAGTCGTAGGTCGGCATGAAGATGAATTGCGGCGCGCTCATCGCGCGGGCCAGGTGCCAGCGGTCGAGGTTCTCGACGAGGAAGCGCTCCTCGGCCTCGACGCTCAGGTCGGTGAGGTAGCCCCGCTCCCGCAGCCGCGCGACCGTCTCGGCGTCCGGGGGCTCGGTCTCGGGGAAGCCGGCATCGTGATCGGACCAGTCGCCGTGAAGCGGCTTGGGCACGTGGCCGGCCTCGTTCCGGCGCAGGAAGCCCGAGACGCGGCGGCTGACCCGGTCGAAGGCTCCGGTATAGCCGTGGATGAGCAGCATCTCCTCCCGGTTCGTCGGAAGATCGACGTAGATCACGTAGCTGCTCGTGCGCATCCCGTCTGTCCCTCCGGGCGCCGCAGCGGCTCCGGACCAGATGATAGACGCAGCCTCAAATCATGAAAGAGACGCCGAACGCCGTGTTCTGATAACTTGAGCGATGAAATGCCCCGCCATCACGAATTTTATCGAGATTCATGGCACTTACGAAGTCAATATCTGAAATTTTGAGCCGTTTTTTGCTGTCTTTATAGTCAGAGGAGCATCCGAAAAATTCAACACGAGCTTTCAGGGAGGCAGAAAGATCAGGGAAGCGATCAGAGCTGAAGTCTTCGGGATTGTTCGGGATCCGGGTGCTGGCCCGGCGTCGGGCGCCCGGCCCGTCGCAGGAGCGGGCCCGGCCCCTGACCTTGGCCCGAGGCCCCGAGCCCCCGCGCGCTCCGACCGCACACGATCGCGTGTGCGGTCGGAGCGAGGATGCATCGTGGCCTGACCCGACGCCCTACGGCGCCGGGTGAACCTCGTGATGGCCGTCGAGCACCGCCTCGCTCGTCGGCACGGTCTCGGCCACGGCCTGCGCGCGGGCGATGTCCGGCGAGGTCGCCTCCTGGCTCAGGGCGGCGAGCGCCTCGGTCAGGGGCAGCGTGCGGGTCTGCTGGCTGCCGAGGCGGCGGATCGAGACGGTGCGCTCCTCGCCCTCCTTGCGGCCGACCACGAGCATCACCGGCACCTTGGCGAGGGAGTGCTCGCGGACCTTGTAGTTGATCTTCTCGTTGCGCAGGTCCGCCTCGACCCGCAGGCCGGCCCGGTTCGCCGCCGCGATGACATCGCGGGCGTAATCATCCGCGTCGCTCGTGATGGTGGCGACCACCACCTGCACGGGGGCGAGCCAGAGCGGGAAATGCCCGGCGAAATGCTCGATCAGGATGCCGGTGAAGCGCTCCATCGAGCCGCAGATGGCGCGGTGGACCATCACGGGCGGCTTCTTCTGGCTGTCGGCATCGACGTAGAAGGCCCCGAATCGCTCGGGCAGGTTGAAATCCACCTGCGTGGTGCCGCATTGCCAGTCGCGGCCGATGGCGTCGCGCAGCACGTACTCGAATTTCGGCCCGTAGAAGGCGCCCTCGCCCGGGTTCACGGCGGTCTTGATGCGCCCGCCCGATTGCTCCTCGATCTGGGCCAGCACCCGGGTCATCACGTCCTCGGCATGGTCCCAGAGCGCGTCCGAGCCGACGCGCTTCTCGGGGCGCGTCGAGAGCTTCACCAGGATCTCCTCGAAGCCGAAATCGGCGTAGGTCGAGAGGATCAGGTCGTTGATCTTCAGGCACTCGGCGGCGAGCTGGTCCTCGGTGCAGAAGATATGCGCGTCGTCCTGGGTGAAGCCGCGCACCCGCATCAGCCCGTGCATGGCGCCCGACGGCTCGTAGCGGTGCACCACCCCGAATTCCGCCATGCGCAGCGGCAGGTCGCGGTAGGATTTCAGCCCGTGCTTGAAGATCTGGACGTGGCCGGGGCAGTTCATCGGCTTCAGGGCGAACCAGCGCTTGTCCTCGGCCTCCTCGCCGGCGGATTGGGCCGCGAACATGTTCTCGCGGTACCAGCCCCAGTGGCCGGAGGTCTCCCACAGGGACTTGTCGAGGATCTGGGGGGCGTTCACCTCGGCATAATCGCCCTTCAGGCGCCGGCGCATATAGGCGATCAGCTCCTGGAACACGGTCCAGCCCTTGGCGTGCCAGAACACGACGCCCGGCCCCTCCTCCTGGAAGTGGAACAGGTCCATCTCGCGGCCGAGGCGCCGGTGGTCGCGGCGCTCCGCCTCCTCCAGCCGGTGCAGGTAGGCGTCGAGATCCTCTTTCGTCGCCCAGGCGGTGCCGTAGATGCGGGTCAGCATCGGGTTGTTGGAATCACCCCGCCAATAGGCGCCCGCCACCTTCATCAGCTTGAAGGCGGTGCCGACCTTGCCGGTCGAGGTCATGTGGGGGCCGCGGCAGAGGTCGAACCAGTCGCCCTGGCGGTAGATCTTCAGGTCCTCGCCCGGGGGAATCGCGTCGACGAGCTCGACCTTGTAGGCCTCGCCCTTGTCGGAGAAGAGCTGGCGCACGTCGGCGCGGGTCCAGACCTCGCGGGTGAAGGGCGCGTCGCGCGCGATGATCTCGCGCATCTTCGCCTCGATCTTCGGGAAGTCCTCCGGGGTGAAGGGCTCGTCGCGGGCGAAGTCGTAGTAGAAGCCGTTCTCGACCACCGGGCCGATCGTGACCTGCGTCTGCGGCCAGAGCGCCTGCACGGCCTCGGCCAGCACATGCGCGCAATCGTGGCGGATCAGCTCCAGCGCGCGGGGATCGTCGCGGCCCAGGAACTCGATGCGGGCATCCCGCGCGATCGTGTCGTCGAGGTCGTGGACGCTGCCGTTGAGCGCCATCGCGACGGTGCGCTTGGCCAGCGACTTGGCGATGCCCTCGACGACGCTGCGGCCGGTCACCGCGTCGTCATAGGCGCGGGTGTTGCCGTCGGGGAAGGTCAGGATGGGCATCGGCAGGCTCTCCGTGAGGCTCACTCCTGCGAACGAGGCAGGTAAGCGGGGATGGGGCTGGAACCGGGGCGCGCGGAGCGCCCGGCGGCGCCGGGCCGTTTAGACCGATTCCGTTCGGGAAGGAACACGGGAAGGAACACGGGAAGGAGCACGGGGACGCGCCAAGGCCGCCCGCCGCCGGATCGGCGCGGGGCTCAAGGGGCGATGCGGGTGGACGCGGGACGCCGCGGAACCACTGATTGTTTTGGTGTTGCCGGTTCCCCGGCGTCCCGCGGGCCGCCCTCCCGGGCCGCCCGCTCCTCGCGTCACGGTGTCTTCCTCGGCGTCGCGGACTTCGACTCAAGGCAGCCCTCCTCCCGCGCTCGACGCGCGGGCGGCCGACTTATCCGGGCCCGTAGCCCCACATCCGCCTCCTAGTGGGCGGACCGGTCGATGGTCTGTGAGTGCCCCAGGTCCCGAGTCCGGCGCGCCGCGCCTACCCGCCCACGACACCCTGCGTCCTCACGCGCCGCCCGGGGCGATGGCGAAACCGGACCACCGACGCGGGCACCGTCTCCCCGCCCGCAGCGCCCCATCCGGTCCATCGGGGCACCTCACCACCGGGCGGCGAGTGGGTGCATTCAAAGCAGGATCTAGGAATTTTGTCAAGAACAAAGTGAGATCGGGAAGTGGGAATCCGTTTCGCGACGGGCGTTCTCTCTCGGGCCGGGGCGAGCGTTATCCGGACAGGTCGCACCCCTCACCCGGTCGGCTTTCGCCGACTCGACCTCTCCCGGACGGGAGAGGTGGGGTGCGCGATCGGCAGCGACGCGGGGACTGCGTTTCAGGATGGAACGCTGTTGGCGCGACGGGCCCCCTCTCCCGTCCGGGAGAGGGTTGGGGTGAGGGATGCGACCTCTTCGGAGAGGCCGCCTCAGCTGCTCAAGGCCTGCAGCTCGCCGCGGGCGATGCCCAGGAGCGTGCGGGCGGAGAGGCCGGCGATCACCAGGGTCGCGAAGGCCAGGAGGCCGATCGCCAGGGCGTCGGCGAGGCCCGATTGCGCGTAGGGCGCGTAGCGCAGGGCCGCCCCGGCGCTCGCCGCGAGGGGGAAGCTGACGGCCCACCACGAGACCCGGAACGGGCAGGCGGCCACGAGGCCGCGCAATTGCCCGACCAGCACCGCGAGGACGAAGAGCGAGACGAGGAACAGCCCCTCCGCGAAGGCGTCGACATGGCCCGTGACGGCGACGTAGCTCGAGAAGCCCACCGCGAACGGCGCCACCAGGATCATGAGGGTCGGCCGCAGGGGTGCCGGCAGGGGCTCCTCGAACAGCAGGCGCGCGAAGATCAGGGTGAAGAGCGGCAGCGCGAAGAACAGGCCGGTCGCCAGCGCGAACACCGTGATGCCGTGGGTGTGGGGCAGGCCGAGGGCCGGCACCGCCAGGGGCACGTCGAGGAGGCCGACCACCGGCACGATCCAGGCCGGGGTGGCGTGGGCGACCTGCTGGCGGCTGCCCATCCAGCGGCTGACGATGACGAAGGCGAACACCACCATCCCGGCCGCGCCGAGGATCCAGAACGCCTCGGCCAGGACCGGGCTGAGGCGCACGAGCACGAGCGGCAGGAGCAGCAGGCTGATCAGCAGGGTGCCGAACAGGTTGCCGGCGATCGGATGACTGAACTCGGCCCGCACGGCGCCCGGCGCGCTCACGGCCTTGACGGCGTAGGCGGCGGCCATCGCCGCGAAGGCCACGAGCGCCCCCCAGCCGATCAGGTCGGCGACGAGGCCCGGGACGCCGTAGCGCGCGGCGGCGAGGCGCCAGGCGGCGCTGAGGCCGGCAAGGCCCATCACGGCCCCGAACAGGCCGACGGGCAGGTAGGCGAAGCGGGCCTTGAAGCGGCCCTTCCGCGCGGCGGCGGGGGCCGCCTCGGGCGCGAGAGAGGTGGACATGATCACGCATCCTCCGGGACGGACTCTTCGCCCCAACGCGGCCGGCATCGTCCAAAGGTTGCAACAATCGGGCAAGCCATAACTTGAGCGTGTCGTTACTTGGACGCCCGCGCCGCCCGCGGCGAGGGGCGCCGGGCGTGCTGGCGCACGTCTCGAACGAATGGCGGCGCAGGTCCCGAAAGGACGGCGGCGCAGGCCCAGAAAAGCTTGCGGCGCAGGTCCAGAAGGACGCTCGGCCTCAGCCCTCGTCCATCGCCTCGCAGGCGAAGGGGGATGGGGGCGCGTTGACGCCGCGCCAGCGGGCATAGGCCCAGGGGCGGTGCCAGGCGGCGCCGGGCGGGGCGGCCTCGGGCACGAGGTCGATGCCGTGGGTGCCGAAGGGACCGCAGCGGCAGATCCGGCCGAGGCCCATCCAGCCCCCCGCCCAGAGGCCGTGGCGCTGGATCGCCTCGTCCGTGTAGGTCGAGCAGGAGGGCCAGTGCCGGCACTGGCGCCCGACGAGGCTCGACAGGGTGAGCTGGTAGGCGCGGATGAGGCCGTGGGCGGCGCGCCGGACCATCGCCCTACTCGGCCGCCTCGGGCGTCTCGGCAGGGCGGCCGGCCGCGATCCGGTCGAGGGCCTCCACCACCGCGTCGAAGGTGAGGAGCGTCGAGGCGTGGCGCGCCTTGAAGCCGCGCACGGGCTCCAGCACCGCGAGCTCCGCCCAGGCGCCCGCCGGCGCCGGCCCCGCCTCCTTCAGCATCGCCCGCATGGTGGCGCGCAGCGCCCGCAGCTCCTGCGCCGAGGCCCCGACCACGTGGCGGGCCATCAGGGAGGAGGAAGCCTGGCCGAGTGCGCAGGCCCGGACCTCGTGGGCGAAATCCGCCACCGTGTCGTCGGGGGCGAGGACGAGATCCACCGTGACGGTCGAGCCGCAGAGCTTCGAATGGGCGGTCGCGCTGGCATCCGGCCGCGCCAGGCGGCCGAGGCGCGGGATGTCGGCGGCGAGTTCGAGGATGCGGCGGTTGTAGATGTCGTCGAGCATGGGCCTTCGGATCCTGCCTCGCGCGGAAGGGGCGCCCCGGGCCTGCGCCCGACCCCTCGGTGGGCCGCCGGCCCCCTCGGTGGTCAGATGCGCAGCCGGTGCATTGCGTCATCGGGCGAGAACGACGATATAAGCGGCATCGTGCCGTTTCGCGAGGAGGCGGCAAGTCGACCAGGGTCGCGCCCACGGCCACGGATCCCGTTCTCTGCCAGGGCGCCGGCCTGCGATGATGGTCCCAGGCCGAGACGGTCCGACGCGATGTACGCAAAGCCTGACAGCACCACGATGACGGCCCGTGTGGCACGGGCGGGAGATGCCATGGATGCCGCGCTCAAATCCCTCTCCTACCCGACCGCCGACGCGGCGCGCGGCCTGACCGGCATGCGCAACGACAATGCGCCGGCCCCGACGCCGGTCGCGGCCCCCTTGCCTGTCTCGTCCCCCTTGCCCGTCTCGGCGCCGCAAGCGCGCCCGGTCGAGGTGGCGCCCCAGCCGGCCTCCGCCCAGCGCGTGCCCGACGCGATCGCGATGGGGCGCCCGAGCCGCGAGGAGGCCGAGGCCGCCGTGCGCACGCTCCTGCGCTGGGCCGGCGACGACCCGAACCGCGAGGGCCTGATCGACACCCCGGCCCGGGTGGTGAAGGCCTACGGCCAGCTCTTCGGCGGCTACAGCCAGGATGCCGACGCGCTGCTGGAGCGGGTGTTCGAGGAGGTCGAGGGCTATTCCGACGTCGTGCTGGTGCGCGACATCCCGTTCTATTCCCATTGCGAGCACCACATGGTGCCGTTCATGGGCCTCGCCCACATCGCCTATTACCCGACCAAGGGCGTGGTCGGCCTCTCCAAGCTCGCCCGGGTGGTCGACACCTTCGCGCGCCGGCTGCAGACGCAGGAGACCATGACGGCCCAGATCGCCGACGTGATCGAGAGCATCCTCAAGCCCCGCGGCGTCGCCGTGATGGTGGAGGCCGAGCATCTCTGCATGGCGATGCGCGGCGTGCAGAAGGCTGGCGTCTCGACGATCACCACCCAGTTCAAGGGCGTGTTCCGGGACGATCCGAGCGAGCAGGTCCGCTTCCTCACCCTCGTGCGCAACAAGGGCTGAGCCGCGCCCGCGCAGAGGAATCGCCCATGAGCACCCTGCCCTTCGCGGCGCCCGGCGCCCGCGCGGAGGTCGAGGAAGGCGCGGCCTTCATGCCCCGCTTCGACCGCGACGGGCTCGTCGCCTGCATCGCCGTCGACGCCGGGGACGGGCGCGTGCTGATGCTCGCCCACATGAACGCCGAATCCCTGGCCCGCACCCTGGAGACCGGGGAGGCCTGGTACTGGTCGCGCTCGCGGGGCGAGCTCTGGCACAAGGGCGCCACCTCGGGGCAGATCCAGCGCGTGATCGAGATGCGGGTCGATTGCGACCAGGACGCGGTGCTGATCCGGGTCTCGGTCGGGGGCGACGGCGGCTGCTGCCATACGGGGCGGCGCGATTGCTTCTACCGCAGCGTCAGCCTCGACCCCGCGAGCGGCCGGGCCGTGCTGCGGGTGGCCGCCGAGCGCCAGCCCGACCCGCGGGCCGCCGGGGCATGAACCGCGGCGGCGCGCCCGTTCCCACGGCCGCCCTCGATCGCCCTTCAGCCCCCCATCGCCCTTCCGCCCCCCATCACCCTTCCGCCCCCGTCGAGGCCTTCGGGCAGCCGGGGGCCGTCGAGCCCGTGCGGGCGCCCCCGCCGCGGGGCCCGCGGATCGGGCTGGCGCTCGGCGGCGGCTCGGCCCGGGGCTGGTCGCATATCGGGGTGATCCAGGCCCTGGAGGAGGCCGGGATCCATCCCGAGGTGGTGGCCGGCTGCTCGATCGGCGCGGTGGTGGGCGGCTGCTACGCCGCCGGCAAGCTCGACGTGCTGACGGAATTCGCCCTGTCGCTGACGAAGCGCCGGGTCATGGGCCTCCTCGACCTGCGCCTCTCCGGCTCGGGGCTGATCGGCGGCGGCCATCTGCGCCGGCGCCTGGAGACCGACCTGGCGGGGCGGCGCATCGAGGGCCTGCCGGTGCGCTTCGCGAGCGTCGCGACGGAGCTCGGCACCGGCCACGAGGTCTGGCTCACCAAGGGCAGCCTCGTCGAGGCCCTGCGGGCCTCCTACGCCCTGCCCGGCATCTTCCCGCCCCTCAACCTCGACGGCCGGCTCCTGATGGACGGCACCCTGGTCAACCCGGTGCCGGTCAGCCTCGCCCGGGCGCTCGGGGCTGACCTCGTCATCTGCGTGAACCTCAATTGCGATCCGCGCGTGCGGGGCGACACCGTGATCGCGCCGGCCGACGCGGTGGGCGGCGCGGTGGCGGTCGAGGCGCGCCGCCGCTGGGACCTGCTCGGGCAGATGCGCGGCGCGGGCCGGCGGCTCGCCGGGCATCCGCGCCCGGAGGCCGCCGCGGCCCCCGGCGCGCCCGGTATCGCCCGGGTGATGTTCGACGCCTTCAACATCACGCAGGACCGGATCTCGCGGGCGCGCCTGGAGCGCGACCCGCCCGATGTCAGCGTCAATCCGAAGCTCGCCGCGATGGGCCAGTTCGAGTTCCACCGGGCCGCCGAGGCGATCGCGCTGGGCCACCAGGCCGCGCGCGCCGCCCTGCCCCGCATCCGCGCGGCGCTGGAGGGTGCCTCCGCGCGGACGTGAAACGTCCGGCGCGGACGTGAAACGTCCGGCCGGAACCCTGCGCTCAGGCCATCGTGATGTAGTCGCGCATGGCCTGATGCTCGGCCTCGACGGTGGCGATGCGCCGCTTGACCGCGTCGCCGATCGACACGAGGCCCGCGAGCTTGCCCTCCTCGCAGACCGGCACGTGGCGGAAGCGCCCCTCGGTCATCAGGTGCATCACCTCCTCGATGGTGGTGTCGCGCCGGCAGGTCGTGACGTTGGCGGTCATGTGGCTCGCGATCGGGGCGTCCATGGCGCCGGCCCCCAGGCTCGCCAGCGCGCGCATGATGTCGCGCTCCGACAGGATCCCGAGCACGGACTGGGCCGCGTCGGTGACCACGAGGGCACCGATGCCCTTCTCGGCCAGCAGGTGGATCGCGTCGGCGAGGCTGCGGTCGGGCTGCACGGTGACGACGGTGCGTCCCTTCTCGGCGAGAATGCGTGCGACGGTCATGAATGTCCCTCCCTGGACGTGGCGATGCGCCGTCAGCCCGCGGCGCGCGATGGGATGACGGCCCGGTTGATCCCGGCTCGTCCCCAGAAGGTCGCAAGTTTGTGATCGCGGCGGCCGGATAGCAAGCGCGGCTTGGCCCGGAACCGGGCTCGGCCGCGAAATCCCCCCGGAAAGGCCGCCAGGGCCGTCCCGCGCCTCAGCGCACCGGCCTGCCGCGCCCGTTCATGCCGCGCCCGTCTTTGCCACGTCCACCTTGACCGCGCCCGTCCACGAGGGGGAACAGCAGGAAGCCCGCCACGAAGCCGCCGAGATGCGCGTCCCAGGCGACCGCGGCGCTCTCGGCCCCGAGCGGCAGGGTGACGACGCCGAACAGCAGGTTGGTGACGAGCCAGATCCCGAGGAACATCACGGCGGTGCGGTTGCGCAGCAATTCCGGGATGCTCTCCAGGGGCTGGCGCGGCGGCACCTGCCAGCTCTGGATGCTCAGGCCCGGCGGCGGGGGCTGGAACACGAAGCGGGCGGCCGCCGCCATCAGGGCCGAGACCCCCGCCGAGGCTCCCACGAGGGGCGCGAGGCTCAAGGGATCGAGGACGACGTGGAGCGCCGCCCCCGCCACCGTGCCGACGAGTGCCAGCAGGCCGTAGCGCCAGGCCCCGCACCGGCGGGCCACCGGCGAGCCGAAGGCGGCGAGCCAGACGCTGTTGAAGATCACGTGCAGCCAGGAGCCGTGGAGCAGCGCGTAGGTGGCGAAGGTCCAGGGCATGGCGCCGGGCTCGGAGACCACGTAGCGGGCGAAGATCTCGCGCGCCGTGGCGGTGTCGGGATCGCCGGCGCTCGCGGCCTTCAGGAGCGCGTCGGCCTGCGCCGGGTCGATCGCCACCGTCCAGCGTGCCGGCAGCAGGGCGAGATCGATGATGAGGCGGGTGTCCCAGACGTCGGGCAGCACGAATTCGCGCAGGGCGTGGATCGCCAGGAGCAGGCCGATCGAGGCCGTGACCACCCCCGGCATGTTGAACACGGGCACGCGGCTCTGGCGGGGAAAGTCGGGCGAGGCATCCATCGCGCCACCATGTCGGGGGGCGGCCGCGGGCGGCAAGCCCCTCGCGCCGGGAAAGACGCCGCGACCCTGTGAAACGGCGTCGCGTCCGCGCGGCGAAACCCCGCGAGGCGGCGGCGAAAAGGAGGGAGGGCCGGCCGATCCGGCGGCCCTCCCCCAAGCGCGGGACTTCCCGCCGGATCGACCGGCCGGAACGCCGCCCGGACCAGTGGGCGGCGCGGGCCTTGAGCCCGTCCCGACGTCCGCGTTGCGAGCGCCCGATGGACCGGGACGAGTCGCTAAGACGTGATCACCCTCGCTTACGCTCAGGCCGGGGGCAATATCAACAGGTTCTTAACCTTAATGAAAGCTTGCGCGAGCCTCGGCGCCCTCCGGACCCTAAAGTTGCCTGCAGAGCGCACGAATCGCCGCGCCCGCATCGCCGCGCCCGCTGGGGGAAGCTTGTTCGTAACGCATTCCTTCCCGCTCTTTGACCTGAATCGGTCCAGGACATCATGAAGCATCCGACGAGTCGCCTGCTCCACGCCTACTGGGACCAGTTGCGGGGCGAGCGCGCCGCGCCTGAGCGGGCGGAGATCGAGCCGGGCGCGATCCGCAACCTGCTCGCCGACAGCCTGATCCTCGAACTCGACATGCCCGGGCGCGCCGCGCATCTGCGCCTCGCGGGGACCCGGGTCTGCGCCCTGTTCGGGCGCGAGCTCAAGGGCGAGTCGATGGCCGGCCTCTGGGGCGCGGCCGCCGCCGACCCGTGGCGGCTGATCGAGATCGTGGCGAGCGACACGGTCGGGGTGGTGGCGGGCCTGCAGGGCCGGACGGCGCAGGACGAGCGCGTCGACCTCGAGCTCATCCTGCTGCCCCTGCGCCATCGCGGCCTGACCCAGGCCCGGATCCTCGGGGCGCTGAGCCCCACCGTCGTGCCGCACTGGCTCGGCCTGCGCCCCATCGAGGGATTGGCGACCACCTCGCTCCGGGTCCTGGCCGGGCAGGAGGCCGCAGTCTCGCCGGCCTTCGCCCGGGCCCCGGACGGGGCCGAGGCGATCCTGCGCGACCTGCCGGCGCCGGCCAATGACAGCCTGCCGCTGCGGCGCGGCCATCTGTTGGTGCATCGCGGCGGGCGCCTGTGACGGGGGGCCGGGATGCGGCTTCCACATGGTATCGGTGCCCGGCGACGTTGAGGCAAAGGCTTTCGTAACCACGCCTCAACTACAAAAGCCCCGACAGACACAGGGAAACGGTCGGGGATGATCGAGGCCGCCGCTCGCGCCGCAACCAGCACGCTCCGCATCCCGCGGATCACCGACCAGCGCCGCCATCAGCGCGTGCCGGTGGCGATCCTGGGGCGTTACATGCTCGCGGACCGGCGCGAATTCCCCTGCCAGACCCTCGACATGTCGCCGGGCGGCGTGCGCCTCACCTGCGCGGCTCTGGGCGAGATCGGCGAGCGGGTCGTGCTCTATCTCGAGCATATCGGCCGGATCGAGGGGGTGATCGCCCGCCACACCGCCGGCGGGTTCGCGGTCCAGCTCACCGCGACCTCGCGCAAGCGCGACAAGATCGCCTCCCAGCTCACCTGGCTCGCCAACCGCGAGACCCTCGGCCTGCCCGAGGGCCGCTCGCACGAGCGCCTCACCCCGATCCAGCCCGGCGTCGTGCTGCGCCTGGAGAGCGGGCGCGAGCTGCCCGGGCGGATCATCGACGTCTCGATGTCGGGCGCCGCCATCGCCTGCACCAGCCAGCCGCCGCTGGGCGCCGTCGTGGCCGTCGGCCGGACGCCGAGCCGGATCGTGCGCTACTTCGAGGGCGGCTTCGGCGTGCAGTTCCTGCTGCCGATCTCGGCGGACCGGTTCCACGACGGCATGACGCTCTGAGCGGACTCAACCGTCCGCCGGATCCGCGCCTCTCGGCGCATCGCCTGCTCGCATCCGTCACCGCATCCCGGGATGCGACCGCGCGCCCGGCGCCCTTCGCGGGGCCGCAGCACGCCCCGGAGCGCCCGGCCCCATGCTTTCCGCTTCCTGAATCCACCCGCAAAAACCCTTAGCATCGGCGCAGGCCCCGGTTCGGCCTGTTGCGAGGCGCGCCCGATCGGGGTCGGGAATCGATAAAATTGCGCGCATCCGCTTCAGCGCCGCACAGGGCGGCCGCCGGCATCGTGACCCTCGTGGACGGGGATGGTCTCGATGCGCCAACGGAACTCAATCGCTCTCGGCCTGCTCGCCCTGGCGCTCCTTCTCGGAGCCGGCGCGGCGCGGGCCCAGACCCTGGCGGCCCTGCCCGCCCCGACCGCCGCCGCAATGCCGGTGGGCGAGGCCCGGCCGATCATCGCCTGGGTGGCGTTCTGCCAGGCCTACGCCGCCGAATGCGCCCTCGACCGCAACGAGCCCGCCCGGATCGCCCTGACGGCGGCCAACTGGAACACCATCGTGACCATCAACCGGCGGGTGAACCGCTCGGTGCGCGCCATGACCGACATGGAGCATCACCACGTCGCCGACCGCTGGGACCTCGCCGAGGACGGCATCGGCGATTGCGAGGATTTCCAGCTCCTGAAGCGGCACATCCTGGCCGAGGCCGGCCTGCCGCGCCGCGCCATGCGGATGACCGTGGTGATCGACGAGAAGGGCGAGGGCCATGCCGTCCTCACCCTGATCACCGACCGGGGCGATTTCGTCCTCGACAACAAGACCAGCGCGGTCCTGCCCTGGCACCAGACCGGCTACACCTTCATCAAGCGCGAGAGCCAGGACAATGGGGCCTGGGTCTCCCTCGGGGGCGTCACCTCCCCGGTCACCACCGCCAACCGCTGATCGGAGGCCTAAGGCGTCGCGGCCCGGCTCTCGCGATGCTCCCGGCGCCCGCGGGCCAGGCCCCGGTGCAGGCGGTCGATATGGCCCTCGACCCGGCTGATGAAGCCCTTGAGATGGGGGGCGAAGCCCTGCAGGCAGGCGAGGTCCCGGAGCAGGACGTCGAGGGCGATGGCCTGATCCGCCTTGGAGAATGCCGTGACGTGGCGCTCCACCGCGTGTTCGGCGAGCCCGATCGCGCCGACCCTGTCATCCTCCGCGAGGGCGCGGATCAGGCGCAGGAGGCCCGGCGCCGCGGCCGCCGGCCGGGCGGAGGCGGATGCGGGCGCTTCGGACAGGACGCCGTCCGACAGGGAGCCGTCCGGGACCCCGTCCTCGCTCGATTGCCGATCCGCGTCCCGCCTGGCGTCCCACATCATGGGCCTCGCTCACTGCTCCTGACCGCACGAACGCCGAACCGGTCCCGGCTCTGGCACCAATCGTGTATCGTTCGGTAGCAGGTTCACTCAACGGCGCAATCTGGGCAGAATCAAGAAACCGGCTCTGCCGGGCAGCCATGTCCCTGGCGGCGCCCCGGATGCGATGCGGGCTTGCATCACCGTCCTGATTTGGAACCAAGCCTGCCTGCCCGCGTTAACTCCTGTTTAATTTTCGATTGAGCGCCGCCCCGGGTCGTGCGAGCTTTGCCGCCTGATCATCGATCGGCGGAGCGTCGGGCATGCGGCACGCGGTTCTCCAGGTGGCGCGCGGGGACGACGCGGGCACCCTCGCCCGGACCTTCGCCAGGCGGGTCGGCCGCGCGGCGGCCTTCGGGCTCGTCGGCACCATCCTGATGCTCGGGGGAGCGGCCACCCAGGCGCGCACGGGCCCGACCCTGCCGGAGGACGGCACTTCCGTCGAGACCGGCCCCTCCGCCAGGCCCGTCGCCGCCTGGAACGATTTCTGCGCCCGGATGCCGGCCGAGTGCACGGTCGACCTCGCCGAGCCCGCCTTCATTCCCCTGAATGCCGCCCTGTGGCGGACGCTGACGAGCGTGAATCGGCGCGTGAACGCCCGGATCAAGCCGATCACCGACCAGGCCCATTGGGGCGTGGTCGACCGCTGGGATTATCCCGATGACGGCTTCGGCGATTGCGAGGATTACCAGCTGCTCAAGCGGCGGATGCTGGTGGAGCGCGGCCTGCCCCGGCGGGCCCTGCGGATGACCGTGGTGATCGACGATATCGGGGAGGGCCACGCCGTCCTGATGGTGCGCACCGACAAGGGCGACTTCATCCTCGACAACAAGACCAACACGATCATGTCCTGGCGCAACACCGGCTACGCCTACGTCAAGCGCGAGGGCCAGGACGGCAAGAGCTGGGTCTCCCTCGACGGCGGCACCTCGCCGGTGACGACGGCGAACCGGTAGGCGCGCCCTGCCCTGTCCCTCCGGGGAGGCGGCCGCCGTCAGGCGCCGACGAGGAGCGCCGCGAGGTCGAGGGCGACGCGGCCCGAGAGCAGGCCCCAGCCGCAGGCGATGATGGTGGCCAGCATCACGAAGGGGATCGGGCGGCCCTCGATGCGCCGGCCCCGCACGGTGTTGCGCAGGATGATGAAGGGGGCCGAGAAGGCCAGCACCGGCAGGGCCGCCACCGCCACGACGCCGCCGCCCTCCAGCAGGCTGAAGCTCGCCCGCCGCTCGGTGAAGAGCTCGAAGGCGCTGGCCAGGAGCCCCGCGAGGGCGAGGCCGACCAGCAGGGTCTGGATCGAATCGAGGGCCTGGGGGCTGAGGGCCATGACGCGCGCACTCCACCGTTAACGAACGATGAAGGCACTCTGCCCCAGGGTTGACGAAACGTTAAGCGCCGGCCGGGGTTAGGGTTAACCCCGTGCACAGC
Organism: Methylobacterium soli; assembly: GCF_008806385.1. Taxonomy (GTDB): domain Bacteria; phylum Pseudomonadota; class Alphaproteobacteria; order Rhizobiales; family Beijerinckiaceae; genus Methylobacterium; species Methylobacterium soli. Next base: position 5,780 of record NZ_VZZK01000024.1, on the reverse strand, counting down.
GCATCCGGGCCCGGGGCCCGCCTCAATCCTCGAGGTCGGTGTCGAGGATCGCCATGTTGAACTGGAACGAGCGGTCCCCGTCCTCGTCGTCGACCGAGACGACGCCGAGGAACTCCTCGCCGATATAGACCTCAGCCGAATCGTCCTTCTTGGGGCGGGGGACGATGCGGATGCTGGCATTCGCGAAGGTGCGGCGAAGGTAGTCCTGCACCTTCGTGATATCGGTCTTGTTCACGCTGTCTCGCCTCTCGCGCTGTTGAAACGGACAAGGGCCGGGGCCGGACACGGCCTCGGCGTGCCGGCCGGACGACCCTCGCCCGCCTGTCGCGGCAGGGCTTGCCACGTCGCTCGCAGGGGAGCAAGCGCGGCCGTGGCGCCTCAGATCCCCTCGGCGATGTGGATGAACGGGTCGAGGCTGACGAGCTGGTCCATGGCGCGGGCGGGCTCGGCGCAGCCGGCGGTGCCGACGACGCGGGCCGGCACGCCCACGACCGTGGTGTTCGGCGGCACCGGGCGCAGCACCACCGAGCCCGCCGCGACCCGGGCGCAGGCCCCGACCTCGATGTTGCCGAGGATCTTGGCGCCGGCCCCGATCATCACGCCGCGGCGGATCTTCGGGTGTCGGTCGCTGCCCTGCTTGCCGGTGCCCCCGAGGGTGACGGCGTGCAGGATCGAGACGTCGTCCTCGATCACCGCGGTGGAGCCGACCACGAGGCCGGTGGCGTGGTCGAGGAAGATCCCGCGTCCGATCCGGGCGGCGGGGTGGATGTCGCACTGGAAGACTTCGGAGGAGCGGCTCTGCAGGTAGAGGGCGAGGTCGCGCCGCCCCTGGGCCCAGAACCAATGGGCGAGGCGATGCGCCTGGATGGCGTGGAAGCCCTTGAAGTAGAGCACCGGCTCGATCGCCCGGGAGGTCGCGGGGTCGCGGTCCATCACCGCCACGATGTCGGCCCGGAAGGCGTCGCCGATCCGGGGATCGTCCTCCAGCGCCTCGTGGAAGCCGTGCGCCACGAGCTCGGCCGGCAGGGAGGGATGCCCGAGCCGGGCCGCGACCCGGTGCGCCACCGCGCGCTCGAGGGTCGGGTGGTTCAGGATCGTGGCGACGATGAAGGAGGCGAGCTGCGGCTCCTCGCGCAGGACCGTCTCGCCCTCCTGGCGCAGGCGCGACCAGACCGGATCGAAGATGCCGACGCGGGAATCCGCATTCGCGTCCTGGCCCTGGACGGGGCTGAGAAACGGACTGGCGGACATAGGCTCCTCCTCGGGGTCCGGGTCGGACGTGTTCTAGCGCGAAAAAGCAGCGGCCGACGACAAAATCTGCTCCGCCCGGGGGCCCGGGCGCGAGGTTGCCGCCGGGCATGCCGCCATCCGAATAACCGTGGGGTTCGGCCCGGGCCCGATCAAGGCCCCCCGCCTGCTGGCCGCCGGCCGCGCCGTGACAGCCCGGCCGGATCGTGATGCGCGGGCGGTCCGTCAGGCGCTGCGGCGCTCGGCGAGCGCGCCGAACCGCGATTCGATCACGGCGGCGAGGCGGTCCACCATGGTCTCGACGGGCACGTCGGAGGTGTCCACCACCGCCGAGGCGCGGGCGTAGAGGGGCTCGCGGCTCGCCAGCACGGCCCGCAATTCCTGCATGGCGGTGGCGTGGTCGCCGGTGCGCACGAGGTTGTCCTGGTTGCGCACCCGCTGCATGTGCTCCTCCGGCCGCGCCTTGAGCCAGACCGTGAAGAAGGCCTGCAGCAGCAGGTCGTAGGTCAGGGGCTCGGCCACGATGCCGCCGCTGGTGGCGAGGATCAGCGGGCCCGGATGCTCGGTGAGGCGGCGCAGGGCCGCTTGTTCCAGCCGCCGGTAGCCCTCCTGGCCGTAGATCGCGAAGATCTCCTTGACCGAGAGCGCGTTCTCGCGCTCGATCTCGGCGTTGAGCTCCACGAAGGTCCAGCCGAGGCGCTCCGCCACCATCCGCCCGAGGGTCGACTTGCCGGCGCCCCGCAGGCCCACCACCGCGACGCGGGGCTTGGGCGCGTTGCCGGCCCCCAGCGCGCCACCGGCGAGGAGCGCCTTGGCGGCCGCGATCTGCTCGGGCGCCGCCTGGGCCACGAGGTCGCGCATCACCTGCCAGTCGGGCGTGACGTCGTTGCCGGCGATCAGGTCGTCGAGGCGCACGCCCATGGCGTTGGCGACCCGGCGCAGCAGGATGATCGAGACATTGCCCTGCCCGCCCTCGAGCTGCGCGATGTAGCGCTCGGACAAGCCGGAGGTTTGGGACAGGAGCTTGCGCGAGAGCCCCCGCACCGTGCGCGCATGGCGCACCCGGCGTCCGAGATCCGTGAGGAAGGTCGCTTCTTGTTCCACCGCGCCGGCCATGGCGTCGCCCGTCATCCCAATCTCTCGCTCGCGGCAGAGGCCCCGCGCGAGTGTTCATACAAGAGGCTTGCGGGTTCGTCTCCACGCGACGATCAAGCGGCAGGATGATGCCAACGCCTGTGGATGAGAACCTGCGGGGCCTTGCGGTGTGGAATTGTATTTCCCGGATCCGGACGATCCGATGACATGCGAATGTTCACGCGCAAGGCTCTGCGTGATTGAACGCAAGGCGTATGCCGTCGTTGCATGTGTTAGCGCAAGCCGTGCCCTTCAAGACGGGTACGATGCCCAGACCTGCACGGGACGCGGATCGGATGTCCGCGCCGGGTCCGGACGCGCCCGGGATTCCCGGGCGCCGCTGCTCAGCGCGTGGGCGGCAGCGCCGAGGCTTCGAGCACCGGCGCGGCGGCCGGCTTCGGGGCCGCGGGGCGGATGATCGCGGCGAGACGCTCGGCCGAGGGGCGGCGCGGCGGCAGCGGCACCGCCACCGCGTCGGCGCTGGCCACGATCTGGCTCGCGGATCCTTGCGCCGAAGCACCCTGAGCCGAAGCACCCTGGGCCGCAGGATTCTGGCTCACGGGCGTCAAGGACACGGAGGCGAGGTCGACGGTCGCGGCCGGCGCGGCCTGGGCGGGGGCCGGCACGAGGGCCGGCGTCGCCGCCTGGAGGGCCGCGAAGGCGGCGGGACGGCGCGGCGGCAGGGGCACCTCCACGGTCTCGCTCGCGGCGATCGCGGCCGCGGCCTGCGGGGCCGTCTCGGAGGTGAGGGAGACGCCGGCGAGGGCGGGCGCGAGGGCCGCGACCTGGGTCTGGCCCGCGAAGGCGGCGGGGCGGCGCGGCGGCAGCGGCACCTCGACCACCTCGGTCGGGGCGGCGGTGGGGGCGTAGGCGAGCGCGGTGCTGGCCGCGGCGAGGTTCGGATCCTGGCTCGGGCGCAGGGCGAAGACGCTGGCGAAGCTGCTCGCCGAGGAGGCGGCGGGCGCTGCGGCCTCGGCCACGTCGGTGGTGATGCCCTGGCGCTTGGCGGCGTAATAATAGCCGCGGTTGTAATAGTGATAGGCCCGGGCGAGGTCGCCCTTGGCGGTGCGGTAGGCGCCCGCCAGATAGGCGATTCCGTAGCGCAGATTGGTCTTCGGATCGTAGAGGCCGCTCGCCTCGCCCTTGTAGCCGAGCCCGCGCGCGGTGGCGTGCTTGATCTGCATCAGCCCGAGGGCGCTGCCGCCCTTCGCGTTCGGATTGTAGTTGCTCTCGCGCTTGACGACCTGGTGCACGAAGGCCGCCGGGACGCCGTTCGCCCGGGCCTGCTCCTCGATCAGCGCGTCGATGTTGTCGCGGGCCGCCTGCGCGAGCACCGGAACCGGCACGGCCGCCAGGGCAGCGGCGAGGAGCAGGAGGCGCTGGTTCATTCGCGAGACCCGGTTGTTCTTCTGGACTGCCTAGGTCGAGGCGAATTGAGGCCGGAAAGGGGCTGTGGCGCCCAAGCTTGTGGGCGGCTCCGGGATTCGGCGGCGCCTGTGCCATGTGCGCCACAGCACCTCCCGCGTTGCGGCAGCCGGGCGCGACCTCACCGAGTTGGCGAGGCGCGCCGGACCTCACGGCAGGATGAAGCGCGCGACTCCTTCGGCGAACCCGTCGGCATCGTTGCTCGCCGTCACGCGGCTGGCCTTCGCCTGGACGGCGGAATCGGCATTGCCCATCGCCACCCCCAGCCCGCCGCGGGCGAACATGGCGACGTCGTTGCCGGCATCCCCGAAGGTGGCGATCCGGTGCTCCGGGATGTCGAGATGGCGGCTCATCCAGGTGACGAAGCTGCCCTTGTCGAGGCCGGGCGGCGTCACGTCGAGATAATAGGCCTGGGAGCGGTGGACCGCCGCGCGGGGCCCGAGGGCCTGCGCGAGCCTGGCCTCGCAGGCGGCGAGATGCGCGAAATCCGGGCTGACGCCGACGAGTTTCGAGGCGGAGCCGAGGAGCGGGCCGAAATCGGCCGTGAGGGCGGGCTCCGCCTGGAGCGTGCGCCGCTCCACATCCGTGTAGGGCGCCTGCCCGTCGCGCAGCCACCATCGGCCCCGCGCGAACACCCAGAGGTCGAGCCCCGCGGCCTGGAGGCGGGCGGCCGCCTCGCGCGCCGTCGCCTCGGGAATCAAGGTCTCGCTCAGGGTCGCGAGATCGGGCCCTACCACCGTGGCCCCGTTGAAGGCGCCCATCGGCAGGCGCAGGCCGAGCCTGTCCACGAGGCCCGCAAGGCCGATCGGCGGCCGGCTCGACGCCACCGTGAAGGCGATCCCGGCCTCGTCGAGGCGCCGGATCGCCGCCGCGGCCGCCGGCGTCACCGCCTTGTCGGTGGTGACGAGGGTGCCGTCGACATCCGAGATCACGAGGGCGATGTCGGGTCGCTCCCCCTCGCCGCCATCCTGGTCCGTCCGCCGCATCACCCTGCCCTCCCGCTCGCCGTGCCGTCCCGCGTCCCGCCGAGGCCGAGCCGCGCGATCACCGTCTCGGCAACCTGCTCGGGCGGGTCCTCGATCCCGACCGCGACGGCGCGCTCCTCCGGCCCGGGCGGTTCGAGGATCGCGAACTGGCTGTCGAGGAGCCGCAGCGGCATGAAATGGCCGTGGCGCGCGGCGAGGCGCCCGGCGATCAGGGCGCGGCTGCCCTCCAGATAGACGATGCGGACCTCCGGGCGCCCATCGGTGAGCACGTCCCGATAGGCGCGCCGCAGGGCGGAGCAGACCACGACGCCGGGCTCGCCCGCCGCGAGGCGCTGGCCGATCCAGGTCGCGATGCGGGCGAGCCAGGGCGCCCGGTCCTGGTCGTCGAGGGCGCGGCCCGCATGCATCTGGGCGATGTGTTCCGGGGTGTGGAAGCTGTCCCCGTCGACGAAGATCCAGCCGAGCCGCTCGGCCACCAGCGCCGCGACCGTGCTCTTGCCGGAGCCGGACACCCCCATCACCACGAGGATTTGAGGCGGAATGTCCGGGTTCGGCAGGGGCAAGGCGGATCCGGGGTTCGGGGGTGGTCGCGGGAGGCTGGGGGCCGGCGTGCCGGGGCGTCCTGATGGTCTTAGGGGAGCGGCGCCCGAAGCAAAGGTGCGGGCCCGGCGCCGCACCGTTCACGCGCCCGCACCGTCCACGCGCCCGCGCCGCGGCGCGCACGGGGGATGGTCATGTGTGCAGCGGGGACAGGCCCGCTCGCGTGGCGGGTGGCTCGGCAGTGTGACACCCTCGCCACGGACAGTGACGTGCCTTTCGGCTAGGCAGCAGGCTAGAGAAACCGACAGGCGACCCTGGATGCGCGCTCTCCCCCTTCTCCTCTGCACCGCGCTCGCGGTGTCGGGCTGCTCGGTGCTCCCCGCATCGGGCCCGACGGCGAGCGCCGTGGCGGAGGGAGCGGATGTCGCCACCAAGGACGGCGTGTTC
>NZ_VZZK01000023.1 GCF_008806385.1 Methylobacterium soli | reverse complement strand
GCACCCCTCACCCTGTCCCTCTCCCGCACGGGAGAGGGGATCCGCGCCCGCTTCGGCACGGCCGCGGCCGACGGTCCCGTCGCAACGCGATCGGGAACAGCTCTAATCGCATTCGCGCGATAAATGTTCCGAGCCAAAAGTATTATATATCTTCAATCTGAGCATGAATGATCATGGTTAAGCTTTACCTGAATTAATGATCACGGTTGTGCCGGGCTCCTAGTGTGCGGGCGAACCAACGGGGCTGTGCAAGTCCCCGTTCGTCGTGTCCTGTGACCAGCCTGAGGCGACAATTCATGTATTTCCACGAGAAGCGCCTGCAATATCCCGTCAAGGTCGAGAACCCTGACCCGGTCTACGCGCGCATGTTGCAGCAGGCGATCGGCGGGATCGAGGGCGAGATCCGGGTCTGTCTGCAGTACTTCTTCCAGGGCTGGGGCAACCGCGCCCCGAACACCAAGTACCGCGACGTTCTCCTCAACACCGCCACGGAGGAGATCGGGCATATCGAGATGCTGGCCACCGCGGTCGCCCTCAACCTCGAGGGCGCCCCGGCCAGCCTGCAGGAGACGGCGGCGGCCTCGAACCCGGTGATGAATGCCGTGATGGGCGGCGGCGAGCGCCCGCGCCACGCGGTCGAGGGCATGCTGCACCGGCACATCCTGTCCACCGGCATGGCGGCCTTCCCGGCCAATTGCGACGGCGTGCCCTTCGATTGCTCGCACGTCTATGCCAGCGGCAACATCGTGGGCGACATGTTCGCCAACGTCGCCGCCGAGGCGACGGGCCGGACGCTCGCGGTGCGCCTGTTCAACGCGGCCCACGACAAGGGCATGCAGGACATGTGGCGCTTCCTGATCGCGCGCGACACCATGCACCAGCAGCAATGGCTCGCGGTCATCGACGAGCTCGGCGGCCTCACCGAGGGCCTGCCGGTTCCCAACAGCTTCGACCAGAACGAGGAGACGAAGGAGTTCAGCTACGCCTTCTTCGGCACCGAGCGGAACGGCGTGCCGGTCCAGCCCGGCCGCTACTCGCAGGGGCCCTCCCTCGACGGCAAGGGCGAGTACCATTTCGTCCAGGCCGAGCCCCTCGGCGAGGAGCCGGTTCTCGGCCCGGCCCGGCCCGATTCCGGCGCCCAGAAGGAGCAGATGAGCGAGCCGCCCACCAACACCAGCCTGCGCCGCTGAGGCGGCGCAAACTCAAGGGGCCGCCCTCGCTCGCGGGCGGCCCCTGGCAGATCCGGCTCAGGCGCTCGCCTGGCTCACGAACTTGGTGACCAGGTAGGCTTCGAGCGCCTCGGCGCCGCCCTCGCTGCCATAGCCCGAATCCTTGACGCCGCCGAAGGGCGTCTCCGGGACCGCGAGGCCGTGATGGTTGATGCCGAGCATGCCGCTCTCGATCCGGGACGCGACCGTGGCGGCGCGCTCGGCCGAGCGGGTATAGGCGTAGGCGGCGAGCCCGTAGGGCAGGCGGTTGGCCTCCGTCAGGGCGGCCTCGTCATCCGTGAAGCGCTGGACCGCCGCCACCGGCCCGAACGGCTCCTCGTTCATGAGGCGGGCGGAGAGCGGCACGTCGGTGAAGATCGTCGGCTCGAAGAAGTTGCCGCGGTTGCCGATGCGCTTGCCGCCGGTGCGCAGCCGCGCGCCCTCGGCGGTCGCGTCCGCCGTCAGGCTCTCCATGGCCTCGAGCCGGCGCCCGTGGATCAGCGGGCCCATCCGGGTGTCGGGGTCGAGCCCGTCGCCGACCTTGAGGCCCTCGGCCGCGGCCACGAACCCGTCCACGAAGCGGTCGAACACGCTCTCGTGCACGAGGAAGCGGGTCGGGGCGACGCAGACCTGGCCGGCATTGCGGAACTTGTTGGCGGCGAGCACCGACACCGCCTTCTCCACATCCGCATCCCCGAACACGATCGCGGGGGCATGGCCGCCGAGCTCCATCGTGACCCGCTTCATGTGCTGGCCCGCGAGCCCTGCGAGCTGCTTGCCCACCACCGTCGAGCCCGTGAAGGAGATCTTGCGGATGACCGGGTGCGGGATCAGGTAGGACGAGATCGCGGCCGGGTCCCCGAACACCAGGGAGAGCGCGTCGCCCGGCACCCCCGCGTCGCGATAGGCCCGCACCAGGGCGGCGCAGGAGGCGGGCGTGTCCTCGGGGCCCTTCAGGATCACCGAGCAGCCGGTGCAGAGGGCGGCGGCGATCTTGCGCACCGCCTGGTTGATCGGGAAGTTCCAGGGCGTGAAGCAGGCGACCGGCCCGATGGGCTCGCGCACCACGAACTGCATCACGCCGTCCTGGCGGGCCGGGATGACCCGCCCGTAGGTGCGCTTGCCTTCCTCCGCGAACCAATCGGTGACCTCGGCGGCCACCAGGGTCTCGGCCCGCGCCTCGGCCAGGGGCTTGCCCTGCTCCAGCGTCATGAGGCGGGCGATGTCCTCGACTCGCTCCCGCAGCAGGTCGGCCGCCCGGCGCAGGATCTTGGAGCGCTCGATGGGCGGGACCCGGCGCCATTGCGCGAAGCCCCGCTCGGCCGCCGCCAGGGCCCGGTCGAGATCCTCCCGGGTGGCCACCGCGAGCTGCCCGATGGTCTCGCCCGTGGCGGGGTTGAGGACCGGCAACCGCTCGCCCGCGGAACCTGCCGACCACGTGCCGGCGATGTGCAGATCGACATCCGGATACATGAAGCGCGATCATCCCTGCTCGACCGGCTGTCCAGCCGGTACCGGCGTCCATCGCCGGCCACAGGGGTTGTCCGCCCTTCGGGCCCGGCCGGCAACCCGGTTCGGGACATGGGGCCTTGCGCCGGCCCGCGCCGATCAGGCGGCGATGCGCTCGCCGATGGCGTCCGCCCCGAGCACCACGGCGCGCTCGCCGCGCCGCGCCTGCAGGGTGCCGCCCTTCGGCACCACCTGCCAGCCCTCGCGGCAGCCGTCGATCGGCTCGGAGACCACGATCAGGCCGGTCTCGGTCTCGCGGTAATAGAGGCTCGGCGGGCGCCCGTCGCAGGCCCAGCGATAGGCCGTCAGGCTGTCGCCGTCGGTCAGCAGCGCGGTGAAGCGCAGGGGCTCGGCGATGCCGGCGCCCTGCATCAGCTCGCGCACGGTGGCGAGCGTCTCCGCCATGGCGCCGATCGGGTTATCGACGACGCCGTTGGCGAGCGCCAGGAGGAAGATCGCCTCGGAATCGGTGGTGCCCCGGCGCCCGTCATAGAGCGCGTCCGGGATCAGCGCCTCGAGCCGGCGCTTGATCCGGTGGTACCCGCCGATCTGGCCGTTATGCATGAACATCAGCCGCCCCTGCACGAAGGGGTGGCAGTTCGCCCGGGTCGTGGCGGTGCCGGTGGAGGCGCGCACATGGGCGAAGAAGGTGCGGGCGCGGACCTGCTGGCAGAGATTGACGAGGTTCTCGTCGGACCAGGCGGGCGAGACGTCCCGGTAGATGCCCGGATCCGGCCGGTCGCCGTACCAGCCGATGCCGAAGCCGTCGCCGTTGGTCTCGGTCTTCGCCTCGGCCGCGTGAAGCGACTGATGCACCAGCGAGTGCGTCGGTGCGCAGACGAGGTCGGACAGGAAGACCGGATCACCGCTATAGGCGAGGAAGCGGCACATGGCTGACAAACACCCCCAGGCAAACGTTCGGGCCGGACTCCCGGAGCTCGCAAGCAAGCCGTATTCCGCGGAGCGGTCACCGCCGTCTTCAGACTGTAACATTCAGGGTTGCGCGGTGAACAGTTCGTTAATGCACCGCAGCATGCTCAGAGTTTGAGCGTATCCGGAGATCGCGCCCGGGCATGGCCAAGTTATGGCGCCCTGCGAACGGGGGCCTTGAGCCGGGCCCTCTGAGGCGGCCAAGCCGTCACGGCGCGGATCTGCTCGAAAATCAGGCAGAATAACGGGACCGATCCGGACTCTTGCCGGTTGACCCAGGCCGGCGCAGCATCGGTGCCGGCGTAGCGGCCCGATTCGTGGCCGCGGCCTCACGGCATCACCCACATCCGGATATAGGAGGCTCCATGGGCCAAGCTTTGCCCGACTGTCCCGTCGCACTCGTGGTGGAGGACGACGCCGCGATCCGCAACCTTGCGGCGGCCGTCCTCGAGGAGACCGATCTCGACGTCATCGCCTGCGAGAGCGCCGAGGCGGCGATCGCGATCCTGGAGCGCGCCGACGTCAACGTCGCCCTGCTGTTTGCCGATGTCCGCCTGCCCGGCGCCATGGACGGGATCTCGCTCGCCCGCAATGTCGAGCAGCGCTGGCCCGACGTGCGGGTGATCGTCACCTCGGGCTACGACGAGGGGCGCAATGCGCGCATGCCCGAGCACGCGGTCTTCATGCAGAAGCCCTGGCGCGCCTTCGACGTGCTGGTTCAGGCCGAGCGCGCCACGGACGCGGCCCGCGCCGCCTGACGCCATGCAAAAAGGCCCGCGCCGCCGTGAGGCGACCGGGCCTTTTTGCATGCCAGGACGGCTGCCGGATGCGGCAGCCCGACCCTTACGACGCGATGGCGGCGCCGGGAGCCTGCGACGGAGCCGGGCTCGCGGAGGGCATGCCGGGGCGGCGGGGACCGCCGGCGCCGAAACGGGGCTTCGGCTTCGGGGCGGCGATCAGGCCCTCGCGGATCGCGGTCTTGCGGGCCTGCTTGCGGGCGCGGCGTACGGCCTCGGCCTTCTCGCGTGCCTTGCGCACGGAGGGCTTCTCATAGGCCTTGCGCTGCTTCATCTCACGGAAGATGCCCTCACGCTGCATCTTCTTCTTGAGGACGCGGAGCGCCTGATCGACGTTGTTGTCGCGAACGAGTACCTGCAACGGTCTTGATCCTCTAGAACGATCTATCTTCGAACAGCGCCCACTCCGAACCCCAGCGCTTGCGGGGAAACCGACAAACGCCCCTTGCCCGGGGAATTCCCAGGAGGGACGTCGATCGGACAATCTCGAATCGGCGCGTAAAACGATACCTGCGGCAAGCTCATACACGATGCGCGGGCGAGTTCCAACCGGGCTCGGGCGAGGAATGCGCGATGCGGACGAGGGGCGGCCCAGCGCGGCCCGAAGGCCACACCCGCCCCGGGCTGCGCCCGGGACTCAGCTGTGCGACTGGATGAAGTTGCGCACGAGCGGGTAGGTCTGCGTCTCCCATTTGCGGCCCGAGAACACGCCGTAATGGCCGACGCCCGCCTGCAGGTGGTGGCTCTTCATGTGGGGCGGCAGGCTGGTGCAGAGGTCATGGGCCGCCATGGTCTGGCCCACCGCGCAGATGTCGTCGCGCTCGCCCTCGACCGTCATCAGGGCGGTGCGCCGGATGGCGCGCATGTCCAGCGGGCTGCCCCGATAGGTCAGCTCGTTCTTGGCCAGCGTGTAATCCTGGAAGACCATCTTCACGGTCTCGAGGTAGAACTCGGCCGCGAGATCGAGGACGGCGAAATACTCGTCGTAGAAGTTCTCGATCGCCCGCGCCTTGTCGGTCTCGCCATTGGCGAGGTGCCAGAACAGGTCGGCATGGCCCTGCATGTGACGCTTGGCATTCATCGAGACGAAGGCCGAGACCTGCACGAAGCCGGGATAGACCTGCCGGCCCGCGCCCTTGTGCCGGCGCGGCACCGTGGCGATCAGGTTCTGCTCGAACCACTCGATCGGCTTCGAGATGGCGAGCTGGTTCACCGAGGTCGGGCTGATGCGGCAATCCACCGGGCCCGCCATCAGGGTCATGCTGCGGGGCGCCGCCGGGTTGCGGCTCTGCGCCATCACGGCCGCGGCGGCCAGGGCCTGCACGGCGGGCTGGCAGACCGCCACGATGTGCGAGCCCTCGCCCATCGTCTCCAGGAACTGGACCAGATGATCGACGTAATCGTCGAAGCCGAAGCGCCCGGCCGAGAGGGGCACGTCGCGGGCGTTGTGCCAATCCGTGATGTAGACGTCGTGGTCGGGCAACAGGGTGCGCACCGTGCCGCGCAGGAGCGTGGCGAAGTGCCCCGACATGGGGGCCACCACCAGCACCTTGGGCTGTTCCGAGGCGATGTCCTTGCGGAAGCGCAGGAGCGTGCCGAACGGCGTCGCGAAGACCGGCTCCTCGATGACCGGCACGTTGCGGTTGCCGACCTGGACTGAATCGATGCCGTAGGGCGGGCGGCTGAAGGTCAGCCCGGCCCGCATCATCATCCTGGCGCCGGCGGACCACCAGGTCGCCGGCTCACGGAAGCCCGCCTGGGTCCAAGGCGAGACGGCGTCGTGCAGGATCCGGCCCCAGGCCCGGGTCTGCTCGGCGAGGTCCGCCTGAACCTCGAAGGCATCGTACAGCATGGGGCTGGCTCGCATGCGCGATCGGCCCAAAGCAGGGGCGTTCACGGCGGAAGGAGAAGGCAGCCACGCCTCTGTGCGCTGCATGTTCATTGCGCGCTAAGGATGAGTTGGGCGCGAAAGCGCCGCAACCGGCCAAAAGTACGAGGTCACGGGTCTGTCGTATTGCTGCATGCCCGTTTCCTCGTTGCACGGTCCGTGCCAATGGCCGGACCGACTTTGTTGAGCCGACAACCTTTCAGACTGGTTCGTACTGTCAAGCCAGTGTGACCACCGAGGCCACGCTTGTTGAGGGCCTGCGCCTTTCGGGCATCATCCGCGTGCCGGGCTCACGGTGCGGCACGAGTCTTGGATCAGCCCGGCGCTGAGGAACACGAGACCTCGAAGGACCGGTGATGGCTGCGGCGACGCTCACGATCTCGAGCCGGAATTACTCCTCCTGGTCGCTGCGCGGCTGGCTGATCTGCCGGATGGCGGGGCTCGATTTCGAGACGGAGGTGCTGACGGGCGCCGACGCCTCGACCCGGGCCGAGCTCCTGCACCTCTCGCCCTCGTTCCTGGTGCCGCGCCTGAGCCACGGCGCGGTCGTGGTCTGGGATACCCTCGCGATCGCGCAGTATCTCAACGAGACCTACCCGCAGGCCGGCTTCCTGCCCGAGGACGTGGTGGCGCGCGCCCATTGCCGCTCGATCGCCGGCGAGATGCATGGCGGCTTCATCAACCTGCGCTCGGCCCTGCCGATGAACCTCAAGGCGCATCATCCGAACTTCAGGATCTTCAACGGCGCGAAGGGCGACGTCGACCGGATCACCGCGATCTTCGACGAATGCCTCGGCCGCTACGGCGGTCCCTACCTGTTCGGCGAGGGCCCGACGCTCGCCGACGCGATGTACGCCCCCGTCTGCACGCGCTTCCAGACCTACGACGTGCCGTTGCCGGCCCGGGCGGCCGCCTACCGCGACCTGATCCTGGCCTGGCCGCTGATGCGGGAATGGAGCGAGGCCGCCGCCCGCGAGCCGGAGGAGATCGAAGAACTCGACATGGAGTTCTGACGGTTCCGGACGCTCTGCGGGCCGCCCCGGGCTGCGGGCCGCCCCAGGCGGCACCGCCCCGGGCGGCCCGTGGCCTCAGGCCTGGAAATCGAACAGCAGGGCCGCGGAGGTCCGGCTGGAGCTGCCGGACCCGTTGGCGCCGTAGCCCGAGGCGCTCGATTGCGCGGATTGCAGCTGCTGGATGAAGCTCGTCAGCAGGTCGTCGGTGCCGGTCTCGGTGGCGTCGGTCGCGCTGCTCGCCGCGGCCTGGTCCGTCGGCGGCGGCCCGTGCGGCCGGTGCCCGTGCCCGCCGATTCCGCCGACCTTCCCCGCGTCCGCCTCGCCGGATCTGTCCTGCGCGTTCTCCGGGGCATTCTGCGCGAAGATCTGCTTCAGGGTGTCGGCCTGCGCGCTGGTGAGGCTGCCGCTCGTCACCTGATCGTCGATGAGGCTGTCGACCCGGTCCTTGACGGCGGACGGGTCGAGGCGGGTCTCGCTTCCGCCGCTGCTCGTTCCGCCGGACCGCGCAGGGCCGCCGGTCGCGGTCGTGGCATCCCCGAAGAGGCTCGCGTCGATCGATTTCAAGGCGCTCGTCAGGGCCGTGCCGTCGGCGGCGCTGAGGCCGCCCGATGAGACCTCGTCGCCGATGGCGCGCGCCACCGGGTTTCTGCCCGAGGGCGGCGGTGGGCGCTGGGTGGAGAAGAGCGGGGCGGCGGCCGAACTGGAGATCGCACTCATGGACAGGCTCTTGCACGTGAGAGGCACCGGTTGCGCCCGGCCGCGGGTCCGGTTCCATGAGCGCGGATCTTGGTTAAGGGGCCATTGCGCGCGCGTCCGGTCAGGGTTTCCCGAATTGTCTGCCGCCCTCGGCCGCAACATCGGGGAACGATATCGCCGCCCGCCCGCTAAGCGGCGGCCCGGGCCGGGAGCGCGGGCTTGCCGGGGACCGGCGCGAGCGGGGCCTGCACGGCCAGGGGCAGCTCGATCCGGGCGCAGAGGCCGCCTTCCGGAGGATTGTCGAGGATGAGGCGTCCCTGATGCGCCTCGACGATGGCGAGCACGATCGAGAGCCCGAGGCCGAAGCCGCTCGCCTCGTTGAGGTTCCGGGCGCGGTCGCCGCGCACGAACGGCTGGAGCATGGCATCGCGCTCCGCCTCCGGGATGCCGGGGCCGGGATCGCGCACCGTGACGGCGATGCCCCGGGGGCAGGCCTCCATGCTGAGCACCGCCGCCCCGCCATATTTCACGGCGTTGTCCACGAGGTTGGTGATCGCCCGCTGCAACTCGTCGGGGCGCCCGCGCACCAGAACGTGGCGGCTATGGGCCACCCGCACATCCGCGCCGATATCGCCGAAGCCGTCGCAGACCGTCTGTACCACCGAGGCGAGGTCGACGAGGGCGGTCGTGCCGGCGCTGCCCTGGCCGTCGCGGACGAAGGAGAGGGCCGCCTCCACGAGCCCGTTCATCTGATCGAGGTCGCGCAGCGTCATGGTGCGGGCGTGATCGTCCTCGATGAACTCCGCCCGCAGGCGCAGCCGCGTGATCGGTGTGCGCAGGTCGTGGCTGATCGCGGCGAGCATCTGGGTGCGGTCGTCGATGAGGCGGCGCACCCGCTCGCGCATCCGGTCGAGGGCGCGGGAGACGGCCAGGACCTCCTCGGGGCCCCGCTGGGGCAGGGGCAACGGGTCGTTGCGGGTCCCGAAGGCCTCGGCGGCGCCGGCGAGGCGCGCGAGCGGCGCCGTGAGCGCCCGGGTCGCCCAGACCGAGAGCAGCGCCAGGGTCAGCCCGAGGAACACGAAGGTGAAGATGATGGCGCCCTGCTTGGGCGGGCGCAGCGGATCGTCCGGAAGGCTCGCCTGGAAGGTGGCGCCGCCCGGCGTGACGATGCCGAGGCGTAAGGGGCCGTGCGGGGTCTCCTTGGCGAATTCCGTGATCGCCAGGGCTTGGCCGAAACCGTCCCGCAGGCGCTGCACCACCGGGTGGACGTCGAGGCTGCTCTCCGGGGTGGCCGCGGCGCCGGCCCAGGGCGCGATGCGAAGGCCCGGCAGGGTCTGGGCCGCGTGGCGCAGGAGTATTGTTCGCTCGGCGGGCGCCGCCACGTCGAGAAGGCGCGCCACCGTGGCGAGGCGGTTCGCCGCCACGCCCGGATGGTCGTCCGGCCGCCAGGGCTCGCGCAGGACGACGAAGACCAGGGTCGCCACCGCGTGCGCCACCACGATCGCCGCGACCACGAGGAGCGCGATCTGCCCGGCCACGCTGCGGGGGCGCAGCCGCGCCAGGAGGCGTCTCGGGAATTGGGACGGGATCATGAGCGGCCGACCTCCGGCGTGAACAGGTAACCGCCCGAGCGGATGGTGCGGATGATCTCGGGGTTGCGCGAATCCCGCTCGATCTTCTGGCGGATGCGGCTCACCAACACGTCGATGCTGCGCTCGAAGGGCCCGGCGGCGCGGCCCTGCGTCAGGTCGAGGAGCTGATCGCGCGAGAGCACGCGGCCGGGCCGCAGGCAGAGGGCATGCAGGAGGTCGAACTCCGCCCCCGTGATGGCGATGCGCGCGCCCTCCGGGCTCAGCACCTGCCGCAGCGAGACGTCGAGGGTCCAGCCCGCGAAATGCAGGCGCCGCGCCCCGTCGTCGCCCGGCGTCTCGGCCGCCGCGCCGCGCCGCAGGATCGCCCGGATCCGGGCCAGGAGCTCGCGCGGGTTGAAGGGCTTGGCGAGGTAATCGTCGGCCCCGAGTTCGAGGCCGATGATCCGGTCGATCTCCTCGGCCTTGGCGGTGAGCATCAGGATCGGCACCGCCGAGGATTGGCGCAGGCGCCGGCACAGGCTGAGGCCGTCCTCGCCCGGCAGCATCAGGTCGAGGACGATCAGGTCGACGCGGGCATCCGAGAGGAGCCGGTCCATCTCCCGTCCGTCTCCGGCAAGGCTCACGCGGCACTCGTTCGCCCGGAGATAGCGGGCGATCAGGGCGCTGATCTCGCGGTCGTCCTCGACGAGAAGGATATGGGGCGTTGACGTCATGAGCATCGACAAGTTTCGTGAAGTTCGATCAGGACTTATGCCCTGGCCGCGCGATCATTCGAAGCCGTCCGGCCGGCCGGATTTGTAACACGCTGTTTCCGCCCCGGCCCGGGGACACATCGCGCAACGGATGCCGCGGTGGTTGTGGAAAGCGAACCGTTCCGGCCCCGCCGCATTGCCGCCGAGTCCGCAGATTCCTATGTCCGACCGATGGGTGCCGAATCACTTCGGCGCAATCGCCAGTTCGGCGTCGGGCCGCAACGGCGCCCCTCGCCCCCGGGAGACGACGATGCAGACCTCCAACCGCCTGTTCGACGATTTCGCCCGCCTCATGACCGATGCCGCCGGGGCGGCGCAGGGCGTTCGGCGCGAGGCGGAGACCGTCGTCCGCAGCCAGATCGAGCGCCTGATCCGCGACATGGACATCGCTTCCCGCGAGGAGGTCGACGTGCTGCGCGACCTCGTCACCACGCTGCGCAGCCAGAACGACGCCCTCACGGCCCGGGTCGTCGCCCTCGAGGCGAAGCTCGGCGCGGACGCGGCCGCCGGACTGAGCGAGGCGGTCTGAGGCAGGTCTCGAAACCGTACCTGTCCACGGGCTTGAGCTTGTGCACAGGAAGCAGCGGTGGATAGCCGGTTTCCTGTTCACCAGCCCGAATCGCCGCTTTGAAACGCGAGTCAGGGCCGGTCTATAGTCAGGAACGCACTGATTCGCCCGAGTCCGCCGATGACCGTGAGCGCCTAAGCTTTCCCCGCATTTTGCTGGACCTTTCGGGTTCAGAATTCACCTTTGTGCGGATCGCTTCGTCGACCCGGTTGCTTGTCTCTCATCATGTCGCGACGACTCCCCCGGGTCGGCGCCTTGGATCCCCATGACCCAGCTCCACGTCGAAACCGAAGATCACGACCGGCTCGAACATCCGATCGACGTCGTCGAACGCCTCGCTTCGCTGCGGGACTGGATCTTCGACCGGGCCGAGACCGACGAGATGTCGGTCTCGGTCTCGGGACGCTGGACCGATTACCACGTCGCCTTCACGTGGATCGAGGATGTCGAGGCGCTGCACGTGGCGAGCGCCTTCGACCTCAAGGTTCCGGAGCGGCGGCGGCTGGAGATCCTCAAGCTCGTCACCCTGGTCAACGAGCAGCTCTGGATCGGGCATTTCGACCTGTGGTCGACGGACAGCGTCGTGATGTTCCGCCACTCGCTCCTGCTGGCCGGCGGCGTGGCGCCGACGCACCCGCAATGCGGCATGATGCTGAAATCCGCGGTCGATGCCTGCGAGCGCTACTACCAGGCGTTCCAGTTCGTGATCTGGGCCGGCAAATCCGCCCGCGAGGCCCTGGACGCGGTGCTGTTCGAGACGGAGGGCGAGGCCTGAGGAGCCCCGTCATGCGCGATGCGTCCCACGGGCTGCCGGCCTCGCTCACCCTGGTGGGCGCCGGGAAGATGGGCGGCGCCATGCTGGCCGGCTGGCTCGCGGGCGGCCTCGATCCCCGCCGCACCACGCTGATCGACCCCGCGCCCGCGCCCGAGATCGCCGCGCTCTGCGCCGCGCGGGGCCTCAGCCTGAACCCCCCCGCGCCCCCCCTCGCCGAGGCCGTGGTGCTCGCCATCAAGCCGCAGGGGCTCGATGCGGCCGCGCCCGCCCTCGACGCCCTGCTCGGGCCCGACACGCTCCTGGTCTCGATCCTGGCCGGCAAGACCATCGCGGATCTGCGGAGCCGGCTGCCCGCGGCGCGCGCCGTCGTGCGCGCCATGCCGAACCTGCCGGCGAGCATCGGCCGCGGCGCCACGGGGGCTGCCGCGAATGCGGAGGTCTCCGCGGGCCAGCGCGCCGCGGCGGAGGCGCTTCTCGCCGCGACCGGGCTCGTCGAGTGGCTCGCCGACGAGGCGCTGATCGATGCGGTGACGGCCGTCTCCGGCTCCGGCCCGGCCTACGTGTTCCTGCTCGCCGAGGCGCTGGCCGAGGCTGGCATCGCGGCGGGCCTGCCGCCCGAGGTGGCGGGGCGGCTCGCCCGCGCCACCGTGGCGGGGTCGGGCGCGCTCCTCGACGAGAGCCCGGTGGCGGCAGACCAACTTCGGCGCAACGTGACCTCGCCGGGCGGCACCACCGCGGCGGCGCTCGCGGTGCTGATGCGGGCTGACGGGATGCCGGCCCTCCTGCGCGAGGCGGTCGCGGCGGCCAAGCGCCGGGCGGGCGAGTTGTCCGGCTGAACCGATCCCGGGCCGGGCGCCCTCCGTGCGGCATGCCCGCCCACGGGCCTGCTCTACGCGGCCGGAGCACCTAGATAGGGTCCGTCGACCGAGGAGGAGCGGAAACCCCATGGACAAGACCGCAGGCCCATCGGCTGAGGCCCCGAAGCATGATGGCTCGAAGGGCGAGACTTCGCGCAAGAAGCCCGCGTCGCCGCCCAAGCCGTCGCCCCGCGAGGCCGCCGTCGAGGCCCTGATGCGGCTCGCGGCCGAGCAGCCCTGGAACGACATCGAGATCGGCGATATCGCCCGGGAGGCCGACCTGAGCCTCGCCGAATTGCGCGACCTGTTCCCCTCGAAGGGCGCCGTGCTGGGCGGCCTCTCGCGCATCATCGACCGCAAGGTTTTGGAGGGCGACAACTCGGACCTCGCCGACGAGCCGACCCGCGAGCGCCTGTTCGACGTCCTGATGCGCCGCCTGGACGCGATGACGCCCTACAAGCCGGCGCTTCGCCGGATCGCCTTCGCGCTGCGCGGTGATCCGCTCTCGATGCTGGCCCTCAACGGCGTCGCCCTGAACTCGCACCGCTACATGCTGGCGGCGGCGGGCATCGATACCGAGGGGCCGCTCGGGCGCGTGAAGCTCCAGGGCGTCGTGATCGCCTTCGCCCGGGTGGTCGAGACCTGGCTCGAGGACGATGACCCGGCGCTCGCCCGCACCATGGCGTGCCTCGACAAGGAGATCCGCAGCGGCGAGCGCTTCATGGAGCGCGCCGAGGACGTCCGTCGCCTCACCGCCCCGTTCCGTGCCCTCGGCCGCTCCGTGCTGGAGCGCCGCCCGAGCCGGCGCACGTCGCGCAGCGAGAACGAGGATGACGGCAATCCCCTCGGCGGCGACCCGGCGGCGGCCATCTGAGCCCCACGCCCCGGTGCAAGGGGCTTAGATTGGCGTTCGTTCAGGCGTTCAGGGCTCGACGCGGCGCAGCACGAAGGTGGTGCCGGTCTCCGGGTCGCGCCGCCAGCCGCCGTCGCCCGTCGGCACCAGGTTGACCGTGTGGCCGCGCTTCGCGTTCAGCGTCAGGCGCCCCGCCTCGAAGCGCCACGAGACCGGATCGAACACTTCGAGACCGCCGTCATGGCAGCCCGCGAGGATGCGCACCGGGGCTTGCGCCGCCGCGACCGCCCCGAGTTCGAGGCGGCAGACATCCTTCTCGCGGTAGCGGTCGAGGGCGTAGATGCCCGGGGCCGGGCCCGGGCTCGCGGAGGCTGCCGCCGGGCCCGCCGCCAGGACCGGATCCGGATCCGCCGCGGAGGGCGCCCGGGACGCCGATGCGCGGGCCGCGGCATCCGCCTCCTCGGCCTGCCGTGCCGCCTCCTCGGCCACCGGATCGGGGGGCCGCATCGCGACGATCTGCAGGGGCACGAGGCTGTAGGCCTCGCCGCTCTCCGCATGGGCCAGGAGGCTGCGCTGGTCAGGGCGGCGCGCGAAGAGCAGCACCGGGCGCACGTTCTTGTCGACAAGGCGGACGACCCCGTCCGTGAACAGCCAGCCCGCCACCGCGTTGAGGATCGGCAGCGCCTTGCGGCAGCCCGCCGGGAAGCGCAGGCGCCGGCCCGCATCCCCGCTCTCGCGCGTGAGGGTCATGACGCAGCGGCGGGTGCTGCCGTCGCGCGAGAGATCCCAGGTGCCCGGCACCCCCGACAGGGCCTCCGGCAGGCTCGGGATGAAGGGCTCGGCCGGCGCAGCCTGCGGCGCCGTCTCCGGCGCAGTTGTGTCGGGCAAGGATCCGGCTTCGGGCGCCGGCCCGGCGGGCGCTTCCGGTCCCGGCGATGGCCCGGGGCCCTGCGCCAGGGCCGCGCCCGCCCAGCCGAGCAGCCAGCCGAGCAGCACGAGGGCCGCGAGCGGATTCCTCACGGGCCGGGGCTCCACGGCGTTTCCGGAACCGGCGTCACCGGTCCCTTGCCCGAGAACCACGAGATCAGGTTGTCCACGACCAGCTGTCCCATCGCGGCGCGGGTATGCACCGAACCCGAGCCCACATGCGGCAGGAGCACCGTGTGGTCCAGGGCCGCCAGAGCCGCGGGCACGTGCGGCTCGCGCGCGAAGACGTCGAGGCCGGCGCTGTGGATCGTGCCCGCCTGCAACGCTGCGACCAGCGCGGCCTCGTCCACGAGGCTGCCGCGGGCGACGTTGATCAGGATGCCGTCCGGGCCGAGCGCCGCCAGCACCCCGGCATCGACGATGCCGTTCGTCTCAGGGCCGCCCGGCGCCACGATCATCAGCACGTGGACGGCCCGCGCCATCTCCAGGAGGGTCGGGTGATAGGCGTAAGGGACGTCCGCCTGGCGCCGCCGGCCGTGATAGGCGATCGCGACGCCGAAGCCTTCGAGGCGCCGTGCGATCGCCCGACCGATGCGGCCGAGCCCGAGGATGCCGACGGTGCGGCCGCGCAGGGTCGCGGTCAGCGGGAAGGAGCCGGCCGGCCAGAGTCCCGCCCGCAGGTGGCGGTCGGCCTGCGGGATCTGCCGCACGGTGGCAAGCAGCAGGCCGAGGGCGAGGTCGGCGACCTCGTCGCTCAGGACATCCGGCGTATTCGTGACGACGATCCCACGCTCATGGGCCGCGACGGCATCGACCGTGTCGTAGCCGACGCCGAAGCTCGACACGATCTCGAGATTCGGCAGGCGTCCGAGGAGCGCCCGGTCGACGGGGGCGTGGGCGTTGACGGCCAATCCCCGGATGCGGCCGCCGACCTGCGCCAGGAGAGCATCGGGATCGGAGGCCGTGTCGAGGCGGTGGAGCGTGAAGGCGGGGGCGAGCGCCTCCATCACGCTCGGCTGCATCGGCCGGAGGAGCAGGATGTCGGGGGCTCGCGACGTCTTGAGGTCTGGGACTCGCACAGTCTCGGGGCTCCTCGGCGGCCGGCGGATCGTGACGGGGATGCCCGGCGAGGCCGGGTCCGGCCGCTCGCTGGGCGGCGCCGATGATGGTCGCCCCCGTGGGCCGCGGCAAGGCACTGGCGGGCGTCGACGGTGACGCGCAAAGCCGGGCCGTCAGCCGGCGCGGCCCCCGCCCGGCCCGGTTGAGCGCGTCATGCGGCCGCCTCCGGGCAGGCATCCGCTCCCTGCGAGCCCGGAACCACTTCCGAAACGGACTTGCGAACATTACTAAAGAGGCTCACTCCACCGACCGGACGGCCCACGCCGCGAGCAGACACAATCAAGCGACCGAGCCCATGAACGCCCCGCGCACCCTCTACGACAAGATCTGGGACGACCACGTCGTCGATGTTCAGCCGGACGGCACCAGCCTCCTCTACATCGACCGCCACCTCGTCCACGAGGTCACCAGCCCGCAGGCCTTCGAGGGCCTGCGCGTGGCCGGGCGCCGGGTGCGCCATCCCGAGAAGACCCTCGCGGTCGTCGATCACAACGTCCAGACCTCGGATCGCCGCCTCGGCATCGAGGATCCCGAGAGCCGCACGCAGCTCGAGGCGCTGGCCGAGAACGTGCGCGACTTCGGCATCGAGTTCTACGACGCCCTCGACCGGCGCCAGGGCATCGTGCACATCATCGGCCCCGAGCAGGGCTTCACCTTGCCCGGCCAGACCATCGTCTGCGGTGATTCGCACACCTCGACGCACGGCGCCTTCGGGGCGCTCGCCCACGGCATCGGCACCTCGGAGGTCGAGCACGTCCTGGCAACCCAGACCTTGCTGCAGCGGAAGGCCAAGAACATGCGCGTCACCGTCGACGGCACCCTGCCGCCGGGGGTGAGCGCCAAGGACATCGTGCTGGCGATCATCGGCGAGATCGGTACCGCCGGCGGCACCGGCCACGTCATCGAGTATGCCGGCGAGGCGATCCGCGCCCTCTCGATGGAGGGCCGCATGACGATCTGCAACATGTCGATCGAGGGCGGCGCGCGCGCCGGCATGGTGGCCCCCGACGCCACCACCTACGCCTACGTCAAGGATCGCCCGAAGGCGCCGAAGGGCGAGCTCTTCGACCGCGCCCGGGCCTATTGGGAAAGCCTCGTGTCGGATGCCGGCGCGCATTTCGACCGGGAGATCCGGCTCGATGCGGCCAATCTCCCTCCGCTCGTGAGCTGGGGCACGAGCCCCGAGGACGTGGTCTCGATCCAGGGCATCGTGCCCGACCCGGCCACGATCGCGGACGAGAACAAGCGGCAATCGAAGGAGAAGGCGCTGTCCTATATGGGCCTGCGCCCGGGCACGCGGATGACCGACATCACCCTCGACCGGGTCTTCATCGGCTCCTGCACCAACGGCCGGATCGAGGATCTGCGCATCGTCGCCAAGATGGTCGAGGGGCGCACGGTCCATCCGGGCGTCTCCGCCATGGTGGTGCCGGGCTCCGGCCTCGTGAAGGCGCAGGCCGAGGCCGAGGGGATCGACCGGGTGCTCAAGGCCGCCGGCTTCGACTGGCGCGAGCCCGGCTGCTCCATGTGCCTCGGCATGAACCCGGACAGGCTCCGGCCGGAGGAGCGCTGCGCCTCGACCTCGAACCGCAACTTCGAGGGCCGCCAGGGCCATCGCGGCCGCACGCACCTCGTCTCCCCCGCCATGGCGGCGGCCGCCGCCGTCGCGGGCCGCTTCGTCGACATCCGCGAGTGGCATTGAGGCCACGCCGGCATCGCGGAGCGGAATCCCCGATTGACGATCCCGCCCGCGCCCCCTAAACGGACCCCAACGCCGACCGCACGCGGTCGACGGGCCCAGGTGGCGGAATTGGTAGACGCGCTGGTTTCAGGTACCAGTCTTGCAAGAGGTGAAGGTTCGAGTCCTTTCCTGGGCACCATCAACCGCCTAACGGGTTGATCCGCAACAAAAATCATCAAAACCAGAGACTTAGGCTGCCCGAATGGTACAAACGGGTGGTACAATGCCGCTGATGACGGCACGTCCCTGGAAGCATCCCAAAACCGGCATGTTCTGGCTTCGCCGAGGCGTCCCAGCGGACCTGCGCGCGCTCGTGGGCAAGAGCGAGGAGAAGCTCAGCCTCCGAACCAAGGATCCGAACGAGGCGAAGCGCCTGCACGCCATCGCCTTGGCCGAACTTGAGAACCGCTGGTCGAGCTTACGCGCCGGTCCGCGCCGCCTGAGCGAGCGGGAAGCCCACGCCTTGGCCGCCCCCGCCTACGACTGGTGGCTGGGACTCCATCGAGACAATCCCAGCGAGCAGACGTTTTGGCGTGTCGATGTCGCCGACAAGCTCTGGGCGCCGCGCCCGCGCGGGTTCTGGTCTAGGCCCGACCTCGGGGGCCGGCTGAGCCGCGAGATAGAGGAGCACAATGCGAGCGGTCGATCCCCAATGGAGGACTGGTGCCTCCGGCAGGCAGCCGGGCTGCTGAAGCGCCAGGGGCTGCAGGTTGAGGAGGATGACCGTCTCAAGGTCGCCAAAGCCATCGCGGCGGCGGTCCAGCGGGCAAGCCTGATGCTTAGGCGGTACGCTCGCGGTGAAATCGTCGAGCTAGCGCCCGAGACGCCCGCGCACACTGCATCTCATGCGGTCCAACCATCCAGCGAGAAGGACGAGCCACCACTCACCTTCACCAGCCTGATCACGGGCTGGGCCGCTGAGACAGATCCGCGGGAGCGAACGAAATACGAGTGGACGAACGTGCTCCGGAAGCTCGGCGCTTTCATCGGGCATGACGACGCGCGTCGGCTCACCGAACACGATCTGATCGCCTGGAAGGCCAGCCTCGTGGCGGCGGGCCTGAGCGGAAAGACGATCCGCGACACGAACCTGGCCGCGGTGCGCCGGATCCTCGGCTGGGCCGTCGATAATCGCTTGCTCGCGACGAACCCGGCGGAGCGGGTGAGGATCGACGTCAGGAAGAAGCCCGGGGAGTCAAAGCGCGGCTTCTCGGACGAGGAAGCTGTCACGCTGTTGGAGGCGGCAGCGAGCGAGGCCGATCCGATTCGGCGCTGGGTTCCGTGGATCTGTGCTTTCTCCGGTGCTCGCCTGGCGGAGGTGTGTCAGCTGCGGGTGGAGGACATCGCCCAAATCGGTGATGTCTGGACCATGCGAATCGCTGCCGAGGCCGGATCGGTCAAGAATGTCAATTCGGAGCGGACGATCCCCCTGCATCCCGCCTTGGTTTCAGCCGGGCTTCCGGCGTTTGCCCGTGCGAGAGGGGAGGGGCCCTTATTTCCGAGTTTGCGACCCGACAAGTTCGGCAAGCGCGGCGGGACTGCCACCAAGGTTCTTGGGCCCTGGGTCCGCCAGCTTGGACTTACCGACAAGCGCCTGAACCCAAGCCATGCGTGGCGCCACCGGTTCAAAACCCTTGGGCGGCGGCATCAGCTTGCGCCCGACCACCTGGATGCCATCATGGGGCACGGACGGCGCTCTGTTGCCGACAGCTACGGCGAGTATGAAATCGAAGTCATGCGACGCGAGATCGAGAAAATTCCCTCGGTGCAGACCAAGTGAAGTGCTTAGCTTCAAGCTGCGGCCGTGACTTCGAATCCCTCCCTCTCCGCCGCTTATCTTCGGTAAGTTGCTGAATAATAATGGCTTTTCCGGCTGGCTAGATTAGCTGCCCATCATTACAGCCCACATTTTCGAACGGCTTACATTGGCTTCAGGCGGATGGCGTCGGACGGTCGCTCGCGAAAGCCGCAGGCGATTCGGAAAAGTCGCCTTCCTGCTTGAGCCCGCCAAGTGGACGTGAAAAGGTCATACTGTCCACGAAATCAGTGCCTCGCGCAGGCCCTGATCCTGTACGGCTGGCGAGCCCAAAATGACGAACTTCCACGATCCCCACGTAGCCGATCCTAGATCCCCGTCTCTGTGGAAGGGAATCAGAGGCCGCCTTGGGATACATAGCTTCGCGATCACCGCCTACGACGCTTGCGCATTTTTAGCGCGTCCTGCATTCCGTCATCGGTTCCTTAGTGTTGCCGATATTAATACCGGAGCACGTGCTCGTAACCATCAAACGCAATATCGCCGCACTCAGTTATGATACGCCAAGATCAAACGATTTAATGTTTTAAATAAACAATAATAATTACAGCTAGATATGGGGAGCGAGTAAACCGACCGGGGGGCGCACGAAAACCATTGATAACTATTTGTTCTATTGAGATCTTGGGGGAGGCATTGGCAACAATTCAAAAATCCACCGCTTTTATTGATTGGAATTCCCAAATCCACGCGGCCAAGCCAAGAGACAGATCACCGGAAGACGTCGCTACAGCGACGATGAAGTACGTAACGAGCGTAATTAGTAAAGTTTTGTTTAATCTAGATCAGGAAACATTTTTTGATGTTTCCATGCGAATCTATCACGGTTGGTATAAGGGGTTCGAACAAACACCGAATCGGAAAGCTTTAATCAGAACTACCGCAGATATTGACTTTCCCGCGCTATCAACCCGCCGGAGCATCGCTTTTCGTCCGGAGATACAGTACGGGGATTTGCTATTATCCGCCAGTGTAGAGCGACTTCATGCCAGACTGAATTGTAACTTACCCAACACACTCAGGAGAAGTACGCGGAAATCCGACGAAGATTGGGAAGAAAAGATGGTTGACACTGCTATCGCCTGTGACGTCGTTGATTCCGCACATCGGGATTCTACACAATGGCTGATCGTAGTGGGAGAAGACGATGATCTGGTGCCGCCAGTGTTTACTGCCGAGTCAATTCTCTCTCAGAGCACCGGCCGAGTGTTGCTAATTCGGGAGCGTGGGGAAACCGCTTTCTTAAAGTTGGGATCCCTAAGGAGCTATCAATGACATCAGATCTTCAAGAGATCGCCGACGATCTTTCACCATTCGCGGACTTGGGAACGGAAGCTCCCACGATTATCAGTAATGCTAATAATGGGGTGATTAGATTTATAAAAGACGGCGATCCCGTAGAATTAATTGTCCACACCGACGGCGCATTGTTTGAAAGAACAATAGAGCAAGAAAAAAAATTTGTGGATCTAAGAAGCTTGCTCGCTTCACCAAGCTATGCAGATCTAGGGCGGTGGGCTGACAGCCAAGTGATCCGCTTATCAAGTCACTCGGCATTAACAACGATTCCCCTGTTTGGTCAGTCGAGGGGTAGCGATGAACAATCTGCAGAAGCGGCATTAGATCAGCTGCTTTTTAATGAGAAAGCCTCCAAAGACAATAGCGTTAATGTAGTTTTGCTCGATGGCCCCGCTGGCATCGGGAAAACGACTTTGATTCGAAGTTTGTCACTTGCAAGGGCGAAGAGTTATCGACAAAACCGAAAGCCTCTCTTGCTCCATGTCGAAAGTAGAGGCCGTGTGCTTCAGAACATACTCGATCTCATGGCTTTCAGCCTTCAAAATTTACGTGTGAAAGTTACTTACGATCAGATCCCTACTCTTATCAAGCATGGATTAATTGTTCTCGCCATCGATGGCTTTGATGAGCTAGGGGATCCAAACGGTTACGATCTAGCTTGGGCACAGGTTAATAGCCTTGTCGAAAAATCGAGGGGGGCAGGAAACATTCTTCTTTCAGGCCGTGAGACGTTCATCAGTCCAGAAAGGCTCTCGGCAGCACTAACATCTCTTCGCAGCCAGAGCGACAGCTTACATGCATTTACTCTCCAGCATACTGCTCCAAACGTCGCAACTCGTTGGCTGAAAGAAAATGGTTGGTCAGACGAAATGCTTAAGTCTGAGATTTCAGCTCCTTTATTTGAGAGCGGATCATACGCTTTACGGCCATTCTTCCTTACCCATTTAGCTCGTGAGGAAACAATCGCGCGTTTGCAGAATGAAAAAATCGATGACTTGCTGACATTTCTCATGATTGCCATGATTGAGCGAGAAGCTACGAAATTTGGGAGTGATGTAGAGGCGATAACAACTCCTGATCAACGAAAACAGTTTATACAAAACCTTATGGAGGAAACTGCTCGGGACCTAGCTGAAAATCAAACCGAGGCAATTTCTGGGGAATACCTTTCTTGGCTTGCAGAGATTGCAGCGACGGATACGGTCCCAACGCCACTAGTAGGTGTTCTGAAAAATCGAGCAAGTGTCATAGCGTTCCTCACTGAGGATGATCGGCGCGGCTACAGGCGCTTTATACATGGTCAGGTCCTCAACTATTTTCTGGCTTCGGCCGCAATAAATTCTCTGGCGGAGGGTGAAGTCCCAAAATTTGTAAGACGAAATATATTGGGAATGGAATTTCTTCAAAACTTTTCTGAAGTTGTTCGGCACAAGCCTGAACACGTTGTAGAAGCGTTTTTGACTTCGGCCGGGGATCAGCTGCAGGCGCTTGGAAATCATGATAGATCCAGAGCCAACATTGCAGTTCTAATTATGGCTGCTGCGAGTGTTCATACCGTTCCTGAGTCGATAAAGATTTTTGACCTTTCTATTGACGATGCGTATCTGTCTGAAACCGTATCTTCGCTAAAACTTGGTAACGTGTCAATTGCCCAGCTAGATGTTAGGAATGCAGATCTTACTAAAATCTCTTTCCGTTCAAAGAGTCACATACTCACCCTGATTGCAGACGATTCAACTGCGATACCTGATGTATTTCCCCATCCTTTGATAGTGCAATTGCCTGAACGCACACTTACAAATCCTGAGCATATTGCGGACTGGATTGCTGAGAAGCAAGTGAAAAACTCGGGAGTAAAGATTTCTCTTGAGCAAGCGTTGAGCGGAATCTTGAAGTTCGGTTTATTCGATTTGCTCGGTCGCCTGAGTCGCTATAAGCCTTTTTGGATCAGAGACGGCGATGAAAAGTCGGCACGTCGCATTCTCGATGATCCTCACTGGGAGAAGCTCAGGGACATCATGTTGCGTCATGATGTGCTGGTTGAGCGCACTGACGTAGCTGCATCCGGTCCGCGTGCGCCCTTCTATCACGTACGTAACAGGCAAACTCTCAGCCGCGTACTTAACCCGCCTCATCATTTGAAGCCGTTCATCGAAGAAGTCTTTAGTGAAAGTATCAAAATTTTCAACTCTGAGAAAAATTTAGAAGATGAAGGCCTTGAATAGGTTGCCGTATCTCAGCCTATGGTTAAGTTGATTTCTGAATATTTGTCACGCCCGGGTATACCCTGGCGTGACGTCACTCATTGTGCGACCTGAGTCGTAAGACCCCGTTTCATAACAGGCTGAACAGCTTAGCTGTTCGGTGAGCGGCGGGCATCGTGGGTGTTGGGAGAGTGTCTGACACTCACCCAGGAACCCCGATGTGGACGCCCGCCGCCCGCGCCGAGCTTGCGCGCGAGAGTTTGCCTTACGCAACCAGCCTCAGCGATGCCGAGTGGGCGGTGCTTGTGCCGCTTCTGCCTGCGCCGTCCAGCACAGGCCGCCCGTGGCGCCGGCCACTGCGCGCAACCTTCGACGGCATCCTGTACGTGCTGCGGACAGGCTGCGCGTGGCGGCATCTGCCGCTGGACTTCCCGCCTTGGAGCACGGTGCATCGCTGGTTCTTGCGCCTCTCGCAATCAGGCGTGTTCGAGCGCCTCACCCATGCCCTCACGATGGCCGACCGCGAGCGCGCCGGGCGTGAGGCCTGCCCGACCGGCTGTGTCGTTGATGCGCAAGCCGCCCGCTCGGGTGGCGTGGGGGTGGCAGGCGAGCGCGGTTACGATCCGGCCCGGCGGGTCGTTGGGCGCAAACGCCACGCGCTGACGGATACGGACGGCCGCCTGCTCGTGGCCGGGGTCTCACCCGCTGACCTGCACGACAGCCACGGCGCGATTGCCCTGCTTCGAGCCTCGCGCGGGCTCTTCCCCTTCCTGGCCCACTGCTTTGCCGA
Organism: Methylobacterium soli; assembly: GCF_008806385.1. Classification (GTDB taxonomy): domain Bacteria; phylum Pseudomonadota; class Alphaproteobacteria; order Rhizobiales; family Beijerinckiaceae; genus Methylobacterium; species Methylobacterium soli. The sequence goes on along the minus strand of NZ_VZZK01000023.1, from coordinate 80,749 downwards.
CCGCGCCTATCGCGGCGAGCGCGTCGGCGCAGCCACCGCCATCACGGTCGAGGTCGTCGAACCCAAGCAGGGCGAGACGGGCTTCGCGGTGCAGCCCAGGCGTTGGGTCATCGAGCGGAGCTTCGGCTGGATCGCCCGATGCCGCAGACTGGCCCGCGACCACGAAGCCACCCCGTCCTCCGCGCTCGCCTTCTTCGTCCTCGCCGCAGCCATGATCCTCGTCAGGCGGATCGCCCGAGCCTTATGAAACGGGGTCTAACTTCTGAGTAGACACCGCCTATTTGTGACGCGGTAGCCTCGGGCCTAAAGCTTGAGGTTACAGCCCTATGCCCCGCATCGGTTACGCCCGCGTCAGCACCATCGATCAAGAGCTCGACGTTCAGCTTGCGCGCCTGAAGGCGGAGGGCTGTGCGATCATCCGTTCAGAGAAGGTATCGGACGCAAGCCGCGACGGCCGAGCCGAAGTCGCCACCATCCTGAAGTTCCTGCGGCCCGGCGATGAGTTGGTGGTCACGCGCCTTGACCGCCTTGGTCGCGACACGCGCGATGTGCTCAACGTCGTGCATGAAGCCGAGCAGCAGGGCGCTTCGGTGACTGTGCTCGACCCACACGTCTCGACGCGTGGTGACATGGGGCACGTCGTGCTGACGGTACTCGGCATGGTCGCGCAGATGGAGCGCCGTTCCATTAAGGAGCGTCAACGCGAGGGTATCGCGCGCGAAGGCAGAGGGTTTCTACGCGGGCGGCAAGCGCCGCCTCGACCGCGAGCGGGTTAAGGCAATGCACGCGGCAATGGCGGACGCGCTGACGCGAGCGGGGGCCCACTTTGAATGCCCGGTTGGGCGGGTGGAAGCAGGTTGGTCAGATGACCTGCCCGTTGTCAGCGCCTGGGGTCCCGTTGGGCCGCGCGCGGCGGCCTTGCCGGCCGGAGTGCTGCGGCTGCGGCGGGCATGGGACGAGGCGTGTTGGCCACACGCGACGAGGGGCTTCTTCCAAGTGCGCGCGGCGATCCCACGCATCCTCGATACCGTCGCGGGCGAGGCGGCCTGAGACGCTGCGCTCCCGTCGCGCGTCGTCGGAGCCTGGGATCGGGCCTTCTGTCACAGCGCGAAAGCGGGCCCTGCCAACCATCTTCAGGCCATGCGATCCGCCCCCTACACCATCGTCATCTCCGGCAAGCGGTACGAATGCCGCGTGACGGGACACACCGAATCCGAAGCCGCCGACACGGCCGAGCGGATCCTGCACCAACTCCGACAGGAGGCTCGCGTCTGGCCCACCCAGGTGAACATCGATTGCGCGGATTTCGAAGCGGGAAAGCGCCTCGCCGCGTACTTCGCCGCCATCACGGTCGAGTCCAATCTCGACTGACCTAACCGCAACACGGTGCGACCGGGTGCGACGCCTCGGCAGCGTCGCACCCGGTCGCCTTCACAGTGTCGCCGCGTTCCGGGCGCCTCATCGACCGGTGGGCAGCCGTCGAAGACGGGTCGGCCCTCGACTGATCAGAGAGTGCGCGCGTTGATCAATTCCCTAGCCGCGGTCTTCACCGTTCTCGCCGTGCTCCTCCTGCGAGCCGTGCTAAAGCTGGCGCTCCTCCCCTTCCGCGCTTTGCGCAGCCTGTGGCGGCGACAAACGGCGCCAGTCTGAAATCGGCGAGGGGGGCACCCCGAAAGCGGGATCGTCGATCATAGTGATTCGCCGCGAAGCCGGTGCGGCCGCTCTCGTGGCAGCGAGCCTCCTGGTGCTGCGCCCCGCTCGGGCACGCGACGCATCTCCTCCGCCCTCGACAAGGCAGCCGTTACGCCTCGCCATGCTGCTCTATCCGAGAAGGACAGCTCTCGACGTGGTCGGGCCGCAAGGCTAGCTGGTGGGCTTCGCGCCCGGCAGCCTTTATCTCGTTGTCCAAACCCCCGGCCCTGTGTCGAGCGACATCGGCATCAGCCTGCTCGCGACGACGAGCTTTGCCGACTGCCCCGCCGATCTCGACCCGCTATTCGTGCCCGGCGGTGACGGCACGCCCGCCCAGATGCGCAACATCGTGCTGCCGCTCCTCGGCGCGATCCCGGTTGATGAGCGCGTGGTGTTTGACCGCAACCGGGTCACCGCGGCGGGCATCTCGGCAGGGCTCGACTTCGCCCTCGCGCTCGCGGCCCGCCGCTCTCCTGCGGGTTGACGATTATGCGCGGACGGCACAGTCCGTCGCGGAGTACGCACCGCAGTCGCCTTTCGAGGCAGGCAGTCCAGCCATGGCGGGGCTGGCGATCACGCGCGAGGCCCGAGCGATCCTTGGCGATTTCATCGCCGATGCGCGAGCAGCAGGGAGCGGTCGCCCCTTTTAGCCGCTGGCTTCAGGCCGCGACCTCGTGGAGCGATGGCATCGTCGCTGTCAGGCAAAGTCGCCGAGCTTGTCGCCCGCGTCGCCCTCCTTCATGAGCTCGTCTGAGCGGCTTCCTTTTACAGGCGGTATGGCCGGTTCGGATGGTGGATCGCGCTCGGGTCCCTGAGGCGGTGCCGGTGGATCGCTGACCGGCTCGGGCCTCTCGTCCGGTCTCGGAGTATCTGCTTCGTCCAGCATGGCGGCGTACCGTGGCTATGGCAGACGGGAACCAAGCCATGCGCCGCGTCATCGTTCCGACATGCCGTGCACTTCAGGGGCTAGAACGCAAGGCGGACATCAGCGAGTGGCAGCCCGGCGATCCGGGTGTCCCACAACTCATTGGCCCTAATCGGGTAGGCGTTCGTCAGGGTGCCGGTGGTGATGACTTCTCCCGCGGTCAGTGGCGGGCTGCTCGTATCGGCTGCCAACACCTCAACCAAGTGTCGAAGTGCCGACAAGGGGCCGCCTCGCAGGACGTTCGAAGCGTGCCCGGCCTCAACGAGGGCATCGTCTCGCCGAAGCTCGATGTCGAAGCGGCCGAGCGCCTCGAACCAGGCAGCCTCGCTGCCGGGCGACACGGCCGCGGGCTCGCCGACGTAGAGGGCGCCGTGCAGGCCGAACGCCGCGACCGTGTCGGGCGCGCGGAAGCGCCAGCCCTCGAACAACGATTGCACCACCTCGAAGCCGAGCGCGACCCATCCGACACAGGCCAATAGCGCCCGTTCATCCATGCCCACCTCGGGAGCTTGGGCGAGGCCGAACACGATCTCGGGCTCGATTCGCGGCTCGACGAAGGGCGCGAGTGCGACCGGGCCTGTGACGTCGGCGAAGCGGTGCAGTGTGGTGTCGTAGACGTAGCCCCAAATCGGCGCCGCGACGTTGTACTCGTCCCAGATCGTCGTGTTCGTGAAGCCGATCTTACGTCCGACTACGCCCTCGCCGCGAGCCTCGCGAAGCTGTCTTACCTCATCAGTGACCCGGTAGGCATCGGCGAGGTCGAAGGTCGGATCGCGCTCGGTTACAAGCGGAATTTGCTGACGTTGATCGGAGGCTGCAAGAAGCTTGGCAGCGCAAGCTGAGATCGACGCACTGGTTGGCGGCATGGTGCGGTTCATCCGGCACTTCTACTATTGCATGTCCGCAATGCCTCAAGCATTCGTCACACTGCATTCAGGGTCGGATCAACCTTCGGTGCCCTGATCGGCTCCTAGCCGCTTCAGCAGGTCCCCAATTAAATCGACCTTGGCGGGAATGCCAGAGCTTGCCTGGGCGGCATCACCCTGTGCGGCTTGGTCGGCTGAAGCGACACGCTCGCTTGGAGGTGTCCGGCGTTGAGGTTCAAGCTGCGCCGAGCGATGGTGCCGGATCGCTTCAGCTCTTTGGGACCGCCCTGGCCGGCCGGCCGTCTCGCTCATTGCTGGCAGCGCCAGCATATCAGAGCCCACAAGGGTGAACGAGGCAGGGCGGGCTGTTGCCAGCACTCCAGAGCCGTCGACCAAGGAATGTTCCTTTGGCCGCGAGGCCGAAGGGGTGGCTTGTGTTGGCGGATCAACCCACGCCACTCCGGTAACGCGCTCGACCGAGCGAACGGCCCGCTGGCCTGCGCGCGAGGGCTCCTCAGAGGGATCTCGCGGGTGGAGTATCTGGGCAGCGGCCACCAAACTCAGTACGGCGACCGCAGTTGTGGCGATGGTCGATCTGAAGTGTTCCATGACTCCAGAACGAACGGCCAAGTTTATGGTTCCGCTTGCCCCAGAGGCGGACTTCTCGGACCAGATTCTGCGACGACGAAGCCTTCACTCACTGCGGATTCGTGGATCCAACGGCCGCTCGGCCGATGACTGCCCGTAAGGGATTACCGGGGCCGCCCTCTTCCCGACTAGAGCGCGACCCGATCAGCTGGAAGCACAAGCGTCATCCTCGTAGCCGGCAGCCGTGAAGTAGTTGCGGCACTCCTTGGGTGGGAAGCGCGCGAAGGCTTTGTGGATGACCTGCCAGAGATCGCTGACCGTGCGGGCCGCCGCGACAGCGATGGCAGTTCCAGGCTAACGCAGTGCGGCGTCAAACTCGATAGAATAGGGCGACCTTCTGTGCACCGACCTCTCCCTCTGTCAGGAGGCCCCCGGCCTTCAGTTGCTTCAATCATAGCGGCCCGTTCGCGCAGAACGTGCAGGTTTTTCATTCGAGTTGCGGGCGAAAAAGTCAAAACTCGTTTAAGCCGAACTGCGCCTTTTTTGTCATTCTGTGAAGGGTAGGGCATGGCTAAGCGAGACGTGACGGATCTGATCGAGCGGCAACCGGCGCTCGAGGAACGCGCTGGCATCCGTTTCGAGGGCCTTCTCGCGATCCTCGACGAGGAGGGGTATGCGGGCGAGCCACGCATCGAGATGCTAGGCGAGATTGTTGCTCATCCGGGCGAAAAGTTCGCTTCGAATGTCAATGTGCAATTCGTCTGCCTCAATGAAAAGCGACAAGTGCTTGGCACTCAGTACACCTCAGTGTCTGAAGGTGCGTACGGCTACGAGGCATTTCAGGAATCCGTGGACCTTAAGGGCGAACTTGCCATTATCAAAATCGTGCCACTCTGCCGCTGAAATGGCCCGCCGTCCGGCGCTAACATTTTGATGATGCTGGCGGAAATGGTAGGGATTTGGCACCCAGGAGGGCGTAGGGTAAGTAGTCACTGGATCGACGGTCAAGGATGGAGTTGTGAAGCTCTTTCCTGAACCGATAAGGGGGCTCGATGATAGAGACCGCTTGCGCCTAGTTGAGCTGCTTGCCAAAGCTGGTGACGCGGTCGTTCTGCGCGCGTTGGCCGAGGCAGCTCTGCAGTTGCTGATGAAGGCGAACGTGAAGACTTGAACGACGCCGGATGGGACGAGCGCACGTCAGACCGACAGACCTACCGCAACGGCTTTTGGGATCGGTCCCTCGACACCTGGCTTGGCACGCTGCAGTTGTGCACCTCCAAGCTGCGGCTGGACGCCTACTTCCCGCGCTGGGACGGGGCACCGGCAGCGTCCGGGTTATCGGGCATTCGGCAATGCGCCGCCGGCGGCGGCGAGCGGACTCGGAGGGTACCCTTTGCAGGCATTTTCTCAGGGCTGATGAAGAGCGAGTGAGACTGCCTGACCAAGAAAGAGGTTGTGGCCGTGGAAACAATCGGGGCGGAGGTGCCAACGGTCGAGGAGGGCGGGTCCCTTCTGTCCCGCTTTCAATAGGCACCGCTCTCGATACCTTTAAGCTACTTCCAGACTTATAATCTCCTTCTCGACATAGCCCCGAAACTCAGCGCCGGTTGTGAAGCATCGAAACCCAGCAGCACTCGCGATCTGGAGGACGTCTGAGGTTTCGTTAAGAAGTACAGCCACGGGGCCGGTAAGGCCGGGTTGAAGTCCGTCAGGCCAGGCGAGGTCGAACACAGCCTTCTGAGCGCCAGTTTCATTATCTGCGTAGTCGAAGCTCACCTGCCCCCGCGGCAAACCCCGATCTGCTACCCACTCGTTCAGCGTCTCTAGCTCGAGCTCCTCCGCCTCACTGGTTACACCACCTACAATCAGAGCCGTAGTCAGAGGAATTGTCGAAATCCTCGAGGCGAGCCAGCGAGTGTCGCCGTGCAAAAGATCTGCGAACCGCGTGTTCGCTTCAGCAGCTAACAGGGTCTTGCGGGCTTCGAGGAAGTCCAGGTAGCGATCTGTCCTCCAAAGCAAAGGATCTATGGGAATCCACTGTGAGGCCAGTGCGCCGGGGTGCTTGACTTCAATCTCGGGGAAGTATTCTTCGGGAAGGCGATCACTTATGTTGAGGTTCGTATCCTTCGTAAGAAAACAGAAATTGCCTAGAGCGTTCACCTCTGCTCGCTTGTGATTACGCTTGTATAGCTGCGATTTCGGAAAAATATGATGAACTTCAAGGCGACTCATTTTGCCCAGTAAGCTTGCCCTTAGCGGTAGCCCCGTTCCCCAATCCCGTGCTGCGCCCATGCGTGTGAGCATGTAAAGCACTGGGTAGAAACGTGCGCCAAGGCTCCAGCCTGTGAAATGTCCAGGCTCAACCTGGAGGCCCCCGTGCCAAAGGCGAAGCTGATCAAGAAGCGCGTCCAACCCGCCGTTTGGCCCTTCGAGAGCAGCCAAGTCTTGGTCAATGAACGACTCAGTAGAGCCTGAGAACCGACCCCACATGCCAGCTTGGGCAAACCAGAACAGCAGTTTGTCCCTTTCCTTCGCATCAAGGGGACCTTTCCGCTGGTCCATGTAACGGACCATGACTGGCACCCCGAAACGACCAAAGAAAACTTGGTCGTGATCAATGCCGAGGCGGCCGGCAATTAGGTTAAGACTAGCGTCAATGTGTTTCGAGGCGCGATTTAGCCCGTCCTGAATGTCGAGTGCACCTTTATCATGAAGGTAGCTGAACTTAGCCTCTCCCGTGAGTACTGTGTTCACCGATCGTAGCAGCCAATCCAGATTAAAATGGTAGCCAGCGTCCGTCCATTGCTTGAGTTTCGCCTTCATGGAGTCGCGAGCCTCTGGCCACTCCGCGCAGATTTTGGCCAGTGCCAGGTCTCCTTTTGAGAGCTTCGTTCCACCGCTGTTCACGCGATTGAAGATATCGACTACAATGTCCAGAGTCTTGTCGGGACCGGTGACCTCTTCAATATGAAGATCTATATCTGTAACGCTCAGAAGTGTGCTCAGGCGGCCAATGTACGTTCCTATGCTGGCTGAGTATGCCGGATCCGTGGATAACTGCCCGATGAACTTGCCGAGGCCCGCCGGCCCAGCCTGCATTAGGCTCGTCACATCAATCCATAGTGGATCATCCTGCATTTTAACGGGCTGGTAGAACCCAAAAGTCTCAGTGTCGATGTGGAACCGGAGGCCGGTGAAAGCCTGCGCATTTCCGTCAAAAAACTTGGGCGCCTTGCCTCGGACCACTCCGTAAAGCGACGTCATTCGCTGTTGGCCATCAAGTAGGAGTTTGACGATACCAGCTGCGAGTGGACCTTCTCCGCGGTGGGCGGCCGTCTTTGCTTCGGTCCCCCAGACTAACAGGCCTCCGACTGGGTGCCGGCGGTAGAGCGAGTCGAATAGCCCACGTACTTGATCGCGGTTCCAGACGTAGCCGCGCTGGAACTCTGGCAGAGCCATATGCCCGCTATCGATGTGGTCCAAGATTGTTGAGATTTTCATCGGTTATGTCACCGCACAAAGATGCCGAGATAGCGCCGTTACAGGCCGATTTCTTCAATCATGACGAAATATGTTGATCCGTCATTTTTGCAGATGACGTTCGTGTTCGTTAGCCGCTGTGCTTGAGAAAGGGGAGGGGCAGTGAAATCGAATGGCGGCGAAACGGGTGCTCGCAGGAAACCAAATCCTTGGTCTAGGACGATTGTGAAGGAGCGCGTCTCCCATTGCAGAACGAGTTGGCGCGAATGCGCCCCTCGTTCGACAGACAGATCCAAATTCAGCCCTGCCGAGGCCGCCGAACGAGTGAGCACCTCTCGACGATCGCGCTCTGATCGCCAGTCGTGGTTGAGCCGATGTGGAACTCGGTCGAGGGGGGCCCTCAGAGGTGCAGTCATAAGCTGAAACGGTGTGACCTTTCCTTGTGCGGCGAGCCTACGGTGCAGGCTTGACATGGCCGTTAACAGCAAATGTGACACAAGCGGTGAATTTACGTATCGATCGGTGTAAATAATACTTGTCAACTGTTCCGAATTCCACAATCTCGCGCGCTCAAGAGATGGGCGGATAAGTTCCAAAAAGCGGTCTCCGAAGCTACGACTTGGTCCATCAAGTTCTGAGCGAATTTCAACGAAACGCGTTCCGGACCGAGGCAATAAGCTATTAGGGTCAATAGTTGCACCACTTGGTGGTTTGCCGACCAAGCGGACCAGCGGTGCTGCGCGTCCGACACCCCAGTCATCTCCGAGCAGCCCAGCGCCCATGTCACGGGAGACCCAAGTTTGGCCTCCGTCAGTTGCCGCGATCGCTCTCGCACCGTTTGGATAAATGGGAGCCGAGCTGGACGCGAGGCGAAGGCTGTGGCGCACAGCTGCGTCGCGTAGCCCAAGCTGTTGAGCGGCATCAAGCGTTCCCAGTCCTTCGGCACTGAGACCTAGCGTGACCGTATGTCCGCCCTTGATCAGCATTTCAAGGAGCGTCCTTAGACGCGGAGTCGCCAGGGCAGAGGGATCAAGCGGATCTACGGGCCATAGCGTCACAGCGCCGATTGAGCCTTGCGCCGACGCGACGAGTTCGTCGGCAACATCGCGAGCTAGGACCGCGTCCGGCGCTGCTAAATCGTCCACTGGCGGTCGGGCTAGGGCAGTGAGCTCTGCATCCACAAAGGCCAGTGCTGCACGCCGGTCTATCGTCTCTGCCTGAGCATAGAGGTCATTGGCGACTACGCACGAGGAACACCCGGTCAGACATCCCGTCCGCTTGCAGTTTAGTATCTCGCGCGCCTCGCGCAGCAACTCCTCGAAGAGGTCCACCAATCTCGGCGCGAACCCCGCGCCGCCCGCAGCGCGATCGAAGAGAAACAGTGAGTGTGTCCGGTTGCCGACGAGCGTTGTTCGAGGGGTTATGGAGATGCCAAGCTCGCCGGCGGCGATGCCGAGGCGGCGAGCCAGTGCCTCCCGCAGTGCGGAGGCCAAGGCCCACGCGGCACGGGGGTCGCTCAGTGCTGTCGGCTGCACCTCCGCGACATCGGTCGTGATTTCATGTCCGAGAGCGAGGTTGGTCTGGATCCTGAACCCACCAGCGTTGCCTGGGCAAATTCCGTCGGCATCCGCCTTTGTGAACCGCAGTGGCCGATGTTCGTGAAGAGGCTTCTTGCCGGGATCGTCACTCGTATGTTCGGCTTCGGCACGCCCACACTCCAAGCATACGGCGTACCCGCGGCTCCCAGTACCGCCGGCTGAGGAATAGAACACGAGGCCTTCTCGGCTAGCCCTCAAGCGACCGCGATCTGGATCGAGGAATGGGCGCCAAGCTGCGCCCCGAGCTGCGACACGCTCTGGCTCCGGCTCGACGTAAGTGACCTGCTCGATCTCGGCGTGGGGTTGTGCCGCCATATCGACGGTGAAGCCGGCGGGTTCTAGGAAGCGCCGTGTCTCCAACGACTCCTCGTCGGCCTCGCACGCGACACATCGCACTGGCTGTAGCCGCGCAGTGTCTGCCGCACCGCAGTGCTGGCAATCCCAGAACCACTTGAGGCTCTGAATCTCGCCGACGGAGCTCTCACCAGCTGGCCGCTTCCAGTTCAGCGTCACTCCGGCCGAGCGAAACACAAGCCCATCGACGACGACCTCGGCTCCCGGCGCATAGTCACGAATTGCGACATCCAGGTTTCGCGTCGGATAGTTGCGGCGGCGATAACGATTACCTTCAGAACGATTTGCGGCCTCGTCCTCGTCGGGTTCATCCTTGTTGACGAAGGGAACGACGGCTGTGGGGAAACCGTGTCCGGGAAGAACGCCCCGGTCTGCTAATTCACCCAATAGGTACTCACCACACATCCGCTTCAGCTGAAAGCCAAGACTCTTTCGTGCGGCCTCACGCTCTAATCCCTTGGCTTGCGCCTGGATGGCGTCCCATTCAGAAATGAAGCCACTCTCCGCGGCCGCCATCGCGTCACCAGCTGCAGCATGAAGGCTTTGGTCGCCCGCAAGTGCGGATCCGCGGATCAGAATGCGGATGCCCTCAGCCGTCTCCGCAAGCGTGCTCGGTCGCGTGACCCAATCGTGAAATGAGCGTGCTGGCGCACTTTCCGGGCGCGTCGCACCGACGACAGGCGGGCAGCCAAAGAAATCGCCGGCCGTGGTTTTGAGGACCTCGCCGCCCGCTTGTTTGAACCACGTTGCGAGGAGAAGCGCATTCACATGGCGTTGAACGATCCGGCGTGAATCGAGCGTCACCTTCGGTGCTTCGATCTTCCGTGCGAGGTATGCGGTTGGGTCGCTAAATGCTTCTCGGTCAAGCGGCGTATCGCGGGCATACGTCAGGGATGCCGCGAAACCTTGGCCCCGCCGTCCCGCGCGCCCGATGCGCTGCCGGTAGTTGGCGATCGATGGTGGTACATTCGTCATGACGACTGACGAGACGGAACCAATATCGACGCCCATCTCCATCGTGGTCGAGCAGTTTAGAATGTTGATCTGACCGGCTTTAAATTCGGACTCGTAACGTCGCAGCCGAACCGGCGGCTGCTGAGCCGAGTGTTCGGCCGCCCGCGTGTAGGGCGAGCCGAGAGCAATGCGGTCATGCAGGTTTCCCCATAGTCCGCGGGCACGCAGTGCAGAAACCAAAGCATCGGCTTCCAGCCACTCTTCGACTACACCCGCTCCGCCGCGTTCGGCCAGCAGGAAGGGGTTTGGGTGGCAGGGCATCTCAACTGTTTCGCAGACTTGCCCACCGTGTCGGCTGGAGCCATCAAGCCCATAAGGCGAGATGCGCGCAAAGGTTGTGTCGAGCAGACGACGGGAAACAGGGCAGAAATACGCCATTCTCACGGGCGCAACATAGGCTTTGTCCAGATCCAGCGCGTAATGTGCGCCAACCCCTGGCTGTGTGAATAATGGAAACAGACACTCCCAGGCCCCACGCAGCGTCTCGTTGATCTCGGCGCGCTGCTCGCTGTTCTCTGCAGACAGACCAAGGGCGCGCTCCAGTAACTTCACTGCGATGCTTTGACGACCTTTGGGGCCTGCTTTGAGCCAAGTTAGCTCACTGGCATAGCTCTTGTGCCCATCGGGGCTGAGCAGAACCCGAGGAAAGCCGTTCTTGATCAGCCAATGTACATCCGCTCGGTCCATGCGAATGGCAAATGCGTTCCGCACGCGGACAGTTAGTAGCAGTGTGAGGAAGTCTCGCCACTCGACCAATGTCCGCCCTCGTTCGCGAAACGCCCGAGGAAGACGCTGTTCGCCGAGCGCGTCGAGAGTGGGAAAGCGCAGGCGGGCCAGCCCGAGTGTCTCGAGTGCATTCGCGCGCCGCGGCCGACGCGCAAGCTCGCGCAGCAGCAGGAATTGGGCAAAATCGCTGGCGCTCCTTTGGAAGCGAACGTCGCGCGAGTTCCAAACCCGCCGCATCCAGTGATCGATTTCGGGACGCGCTGCGAGTTGATCTCGCATAGTTGGCCAGGATAGGCCGTCACCCGCAGGATTGAAGAGCTTTGCTCGCTCCTTGCGTAGGTCGGCCAACATATCTCCGAGTTTCGCGTCGATGCCGGCGACGGGCTCAAGCGCCGCGATCCGGCTGTCGAGTTCGACTGCTTTATCGTTTGCTTCGGGCTGCGGACGAAGTGTGTCCTGCACTGCGTGATATATCATCGCCCGAACGTGATTGCGCTCGGATGCACTCTGTAGGGCGGCGGCGAAGCGGGCAGTTCCTTGCCGACTATCGGTGAAAGAAAGGAGCTGGCGCCCCTCCGACGGCGGGGGAACTGGGAGATCCGGATTTCGAGAGCGTGGGGCAACACCGTCGAGCAGCACGGGTGCGGCGTTGCCGATCAGGAAGGGCGCTCCAAACCGGAACGGTCGTAGAAGTGTACCGGGGCTGTCCTCGTTCTTCCCGGTTGCCCGACAGGCGGGACACTGCTCCGGCCGATCACGGTCGTGTGTACGAACGGTGCGCGAGGAGTCTGTCACGCCATCGCACACGCGGCCGCTCGTCGGCTCGATATGCAGCGGACGGGCGCCGGAGAAGGCTTGAAGTGCGATCAGCCGCGCGATGTCCGGCCGCGGCGTGGTGGGCTCACTGTCCGGCTCCTCCGTCTCGCCGTCCGATTCGGCTTCACTGTCGGCTGCGAACTCGTCGGTCGCGTTGGGTCGGCGCGCTTGTCGTAATGTTCCGTCACGCTCCATACCCTCAAGGAACGGCTCGCCGCATTCCGCGCAGGACACTAGCTCAAGGACAGCGCCGGTGCAGTGCGGGCACGCCTCAACCCGCTCGGAGAGTACAGCGCCGAATGGCCAATCACCGGCAGGCTTGCCGGAGCAGGCTGAGTTGAGGCAAGCCCACAGGCCCGGCACGGCGCGAAGGAAACCGTGAACACGTAAGGGAAGAAGAGGCTCACCATTCGTACCGGGAGCCGTCAATCCGCGAGCGAGCGCCTCGGGTTCGACCTGGGTGGGGGCGGTCAAGCGTCTGAAGTCGGTCCAAGACATAGGTCCTGCGCTGAGGCGCCGAGCGAGGTCCTGAACGACCGGGTTGCGGGCAAGCGCCGCGCTGTCCCCGAGGGCTGCCGCGTTCAAGGTTGTTGCTGAGACGGGCGTAGGGAGGGTGAGCGCGCGGCGCCGGCCTACTACGACGTGGACGTGTGCCTCAGGGAGACCGGCCACATCACCGAGGAACCGTTTGAGTTGTGCCGCAACCGCCTCGCCCTCACCAATTGTCGCGGAAGTCGCGACGAAACGAACGTCGGCGGGCGTCACACCAAACGCAAGCAGGGCGCGTCGGATCAAAAGCGCAATCTCGGCTGCTGCCGATCCAACATAGCTGTGTGCCTCGTCGAGGATAATCCATCGTAGCTTCCCGCGTGACGCCTCGATAAGCGATCGATCCTGCCGACGCACCGTCATGTATTCCAGCATTGTCACATTGGTGACGAGGATCGGCGGTGGTTCTAGGCGTAACGTGCGGCGGTCGCTGACCTGCTCCGGTGATTGTGACGAGCCTTGCGCGTCCTCCGGCATGTTACCGTTGTAAAGCCCAAATCGGATTCGGCCGTTGAACGGCGCTGTCCACTCGCGCAGACGTTCTTCCTGGCTTGCAATGAGTGCATTCAAGGGATAGAGCGCGATCGCCCGGACGCCAGTTAGGCGGCCAACTGCTTCGGCCTCGCACGCGAGATCATGCAGAAGGGGAATCAAGAAGCACTCGGTCTTGCCCGACCCCGTGCCACTAGTCACCAGCACTGAGCGCGGCACAGAATCGGTAAGCAACTCCCAGGCGTCGAGCTGATGCTGATACGGCTTCAATTCGCGTGGGAAGATATACTGCCGATTGTGCCCTCCGCCTGCCAGTGCTTCGACAACCTTCGGATGAAGCCGCTTTCCGGCGAGGCTTCCGAGCGACTCATCTCCTGCGAGGTACGGGAGAGCAGCCTCGATCACTGGCTCCTGAACCAGCGCACCGGCTTCAGTTTCAATTGAACCGAAACGGCGCCGAATTTCCGCGATCAAGGACGGATGGTTGATCCCACTCTGGCCCAAAACAGCCTCTGTGACGCGGGACCGAACCGCATCGAGGGTTGAAAAAGGGGAAGCGTGACAAACGAAGGGTGCGGCGTCAGTCATTACTTATGTTCGTTTCTGTGTAATTCAACGAAATGAGCGTCGAATGCCTCATTGAAGTAAATCGGGTCGGCACGAAGGGCGCTCTTGATACGGCGGATGGCCGGAGAAGCGAGCTCCGCTTTTCCGGCCGCGACCGCGGCGGCGGCGCAGGGTGCGTCCAAGCTTTCGAGATGGGTGGTGTCGAAGCGGGTGAAATCCGGCAGCAAGCTGCTTCCGAGTTCCGTACGGAACAGGCTTTCGCGTGTACCCTGCTCGTTCACGCGGTCGCCATATCGACGAATGTGATCTTGCGCGGCATCGAGCAGGCGCGGCCTTGTGTCCAAATGCTGTGGCGCTAGGAGCCCAGCCGCCAGTAGCGGCCAGCGTAGGAGTGGTTCTACCTTGGCGATCTTGATGGCTGCATCTTCGACGATGCTACGGGCAAGGTCAGCCGCACCTTGAGGGAGAGCTTCCTCAAGCTTGGTTTGAATGGCCGCACGTTCGAGATCGGCAGCTCTCGCCCAAGCGTGCCAAGGCACCATGCACCAGGTAAAGGAAAGGCCGTCTGCTAGGGCAAAGACAGCCTCTCGCTCGGTCTCGGCTGCCCGGAGCGCCACGCGGGCTGCTGCGCCCGGTCGCGTGGCAAGCAGCCGTAGTGGATCGAGACTTGCCGGCGGGAGGCCGCGCAAGCTAGCGCATAGGGTTGCCAGCCATTGGACGTCGGCCGCTGTGTCGGGATAGCCCGCCGCGATGTCGGCCATCCGAGCCAGGATGATGCCTTCGCGCGCTCTGAAGTCGGGGGTCGCCGCAGCGGCAGCCAGTCCCGCTGCCGATGCGGTCTCGCTTGGCCCAAACGAGGCCACCGAGGGGCGCGCAACGACGGACTCACCGCGTCGAAGATAGAGAAGCCACGTGCCCGTCAGATCCTCTGGGATCTTTGGCGGACGGCGATTGAACCGGTCGAGTGGTGTACTCTGCCCGAGTAGTCGTTCGGTCGATGGGTCAGTCACGGGGCGGCCATAGAGCGATAGATTTTCGTCGGTCCATACCCCCTCGATAGGAACGAGCAGTCCACTTCGAGAGACCTGATCGATTTCAAACTGGCGGACGCGCCAGTGATCCACGCCGTATTGGAAGCTGAGGTCAGCCGACACATCGATGTCGGCGAAAGGCAGCAGCAAGGCTGCGAGGTCGTCGGCAACACCATGCAGCGGAAGTTCGTCCCTAAACGCCCAGCGCACGGCGCCTCCGGGTAACGACTGTCCCTGTCGATTCAGCAGGCGGGCATGGAGTACCTGCTCACCCTCTCCAAAGGCGACACATTCCCGAAGTTCGTCGAGAGTTAGCCGGGGTGCATTCGTACTTCTGCCGCCACGAATCTGGGTGCCGGACCATTGTGCAATTCCCGATCCGAGCGGGAAGGGGGCGCTGACCGCTAGTGGGCGGCTTTCGCCTATGCCAATCTTGAGCCGCGCACGTCGGGCGGGGCGCTGGTGAAAGCGAGCGACGAAGATCTCGTCGCGCCGCTCAAGCGTGAGGTCCTCGTCATCAGCCGTCAGTGTGGCTAAATTGAAATCTTCCGGCCGATAAACGACGGCGTCACCTTCACGTCGGTGTTTCAATGTGGCTCCGGCCGCCAAAATGAACAGGCGGCGGCGGTCACGCATGAAGCCGGTCTCTGGCTCGCGCCAGGCGAGCTCGATCCGTCCTTCGCTCAACCCGCCTCGAAGAGGGCGCCAAGCCCGCTCCCCGGCCGGCCGCCATCGGATCTCGTTCGATGTCGGCGCTCGTGCCTTCGTCCCCTCGCGGACGTGAACCGTCGGTGCGCCAGCAAACAGCTCGACATCCACTTCTTCGCTTTCGATCCCAACAGGGCGTGCGCCACTCAGACTGAGTTGGTCACGCCGGGTTCCGCTTTGGCCGGTCGTGATGCAGTAGACGTCACCGTCGGGGGCCCGCACGATGCCTCTACCGACGAGGCGCCACAGCAGCCGGCCGTCATCGGTCTCGCCATCCCACCGTGCGACGCTTGCGTCGTCCGCGTGACCAGTAACGCTCCAGCCTTTAGGAACAGAAAGAGCAACCGCGTCGGGACGATACGCACCAGTTCCTGTGCCAATCAGAGTAAGGGTGCACTCGTCGCTGCCAGCGTGTGCCGTGATCTCGAAAACGCGGAGATCACTTCGCACAGCCTCGCCACCTGGCCATCGAGTCTGGACAACGGGAGACCCATCCTGTCGGATCTCTGTCTCGATCGGCGTCGTGAACGGAACGCCGATCACGACTGAGTTCGTTCGCGATGGCCTGATGCGCCAACCCGCTTCGTCGTCGCCCGGTGGTTCGAAGAGGGCCAACTCACCTGCAGTATAGCGCGCGAAGAGCCCGGCCGGGTAGGCGCGTAGCCGCTTTGTCTGTCCACCGAATCGTGCGGCGAAGTCGCGGCTTACGTGACCATCGAGGCCAAGCTTCACAGCTTGTCGCCAAAAACCGGAATGTCGGCGGAGCTGGCGTTCACATCCGACCAAGCCGCCTCGTGCAACCGTCAGCGCCTCTGCACGCATCAAGCCATCGACAAGCTGTGCTGCCGCACGGGATCCCGCTGTAATTGGCAGATCGTCTCGCCAGCCCGGGCTCGTAGCGTCAAGCCATGCACTCACTGGCATCCCACGGGCGCGTTCATCGGCTTCAACGCTGTGCCGGAGCCGGACAACGGCCATCGCTAAATCCGCGGCAACTGCGTAGAAAATCTCCTGGCGGTAAGCTCCTGCAGCTTCTCGGCCCTGAGCCTCGGCGGCCGCGAAAGCCGCCTCTGGCGTGAGTGTCTCCTCCGTGAGCAGAGCGCCTACCACGCGGGCAAGGTACCGTCCCACCCACCCCTCAGCCTCGGCGAGCGCGCCTGCGGGAAAGCCGCCTTCGACTGCGAGCGTCCGCAGCCATTGA
The DNA here is from genome assembly GCF_008806385.1 of Methylobacterium soli. Taxonomy (GTDB): domain Bacteria; phylum Pseudomonadota; class Alphaproteobacteria; order Rhizobiales; family Beijerinckiaceae; genus Methylobacterium; species Methylobacterium soli. The sequence goes on along the minus strand of NZ_VZZK01000023.1, from coordinate 64,142 downwards.
TGGGCAGCCTCGTTTCTTACGGCAGGGCGCCCCCAAATCTGGAGACCAAATTTGGTGAGACGTCGAGCCTCGTTACCTTCCAGCGGCAGTGCGAGGGCGTCACGCAAGTCCTCCCATTTCCGCTGCCCGCCGCGATAGTCACGTTGAAACCAGTGCGCGGCCCACAGCACGAACAAGGCTGCTGTTTCCGGAGCCGCGTCCGAGAACCCTTGGAATCCGCGCTTTCGCAAGATTGCTAGGAGATCAGCATACCCTACGTCGCTGAGTCGATAACGATGGAGCGGGCGCTGATCTGGCTTTTCCAATCCCCACTGGGCGAGCAGGGCTTGCCACGGACCGCGAGAGGCCGGCCGACGAGGAGATTGGGATGAGCTCGCTGGAAGCTGCACCGCAGTGCCACGCCTAGCGGACGGATGTTTGCCATTCTTCGCGGCGAGTTTTAGAGCCGCGATCTGAATTCTAAGCCGTCTTGCTTCTGGCTCTGGCCTCTCGCGCAGATCGGCATCAATGGCGGTGAGAACTTCGAGGTCGCCGCTAGCGGCTTGGATGCGCGCAGCCGCCGCGCTAAGCGTCTCCCCCATGAGCTTTCTCGATGTCCTTTGTTCGTTTCTTGCTCAACGAGAGACCAGGGAGGCCGGTACATGTCAAGGTTGCAGGCGCTATTAGCTCGGAACGTGCTCCCTATGCATCACGCGCGCCACTCGGGACTTATTTCACATTTTCGCCAGCGCGGACTGTAGTTTATATAACTATTTAACTACGGTAGTACACAGGGAGTATTACTTATATCCCAGGCGACTTACGGCAAAGATGCGCTTTATATTAAGGAAAATGCCGCAATCGGATGCACTATCGGATATTTTGCACCTGACCCGTCAAAACAACAACTCAACGCATAGTGAAAATAATACCCAGAATGCAACCATCGGTTGTTTTGGGACGGAGGTCTGGCTGCTGGATAGAAGCTATGGTTTTAGATGCCTCATGGCCGGTGTCGGCAGTTAAAGCGCGATGGATTAGATAACTCTCTGCGTCCGCTGTAGCGCGACGATCTGGATGAGGTTCCAGCGACAATCAGGATGAGAGACCGGTGTCGCGGCCCGATAATGATGAGCTGGTCGATCGACCAGCGCAGGGTGGTGCTGGGTAGGGTTCATGTCGCGGCGCGTCACGCATCAGCGGTTTTGATTGTCGCGCGCGTCGGTGGTCGGCCGGGACCGCGCTTCCGGTCGAGAGCGGTGCGACGCCGTTAGCTCTCGACGTTCATCTCGAAGATCGTTGCGTGGTGCACCAGCCGATCGACGGCGGCGAGCGTCATGGCTGGGTCGGGGAAGATCCGCCCCCATTCGCCAAACGGCTGATTTGCCGTGATCATCAGGGAGCAGCGTTCGTAGCGGGCGCTGATCAGTTCGAACAACAAAGAGGTGGCCACGGACTCAAATTCGAGGCTTCTTTCATTGATGATTCTGCTGTTCACGAGAAGGTTCAGGAGCGTTCAACCGCGTCAGTATTTCTCTATAGGACTATAATCTTGACGTTGCTGCTGTTTTCTGTGATGCTTCGTACGTCGGCCGGTGAACCGGTGCGCCGCAGCGGCGCCGGCTGACGCGCGACGAGGAGCTTGGCTGTGCGCCAATGTGAATACCAAGTGCGGCACGGGCTGCCAGCACAGCCAGATAGTCCAAAGCTCCTCGCGAACCTCTCCGCAAAGGCCCCCACGATGGGGGCCTTCGTCATTTCAGGAGCACTCCGATGACCCGACGCAATCTCCCGGCTCGCGTAGCCGAGACACCGCTGCAGCCGCAGTTGCCCGTCCTCGTCCTATTCGGGCGCGATGAGGCCGGTAAGCCACGAGCGGCCGCCTTCACCGTTAGCCAAGTCGAAGCAGCAACCGCAGCCGCGGCCCTGATGAAGATGCGCACGCTGAGGCTCGTCGCCAACGAGCATCGAGCTTTCGCAAGCCAACTCGCCCGTGGCCGCGTATTCGCCAACGGCCGAGCGTTCGCCCCCTATGTGCGGAAGGAGGTCTACGGCCGCCTCGTGGAGATTGCTGGCGGCACTGCCGGTCTCAGCGTCGCTGAGGGAGACACCCCCTCTTCCAACCCCTCTTCCGACCAAACTCCCAGGCGTGAACAGCCTAGCGAGACCGAGCCAGCGCAAGCTGTTGTGCCGAGTACCCCTCTGCCCCCATCGCACCAGGCAAGCACGCTGCACAATGGGGCTGACGCTCAATCTGACAGCGCCAAGTCAAGTGTTGCAGCTGCTGCGGGCGGCAATCGTCCCGCGGACCGGCGTTTCGTCGGCAGCCCACTGCCCAAAGACCGCGACGAGATTGGCCTTGGCAGCTTCGTGCTTGCGATGGAGGCCCCGGCCGAGGGCTGGTGGGAGGCGGAGGTGATCGGCATCAACGGCAGCGTGTACTCACTGCGCTGGCGCGATTACCCCGCTGAGCCCACCCTCCTACGGAAAGCCGGCGAACTCGCCCTGCTGCCGCCCAACCAAGCGTAGCCGGCGCACGCAGCGCCTGGGCTGGAGCGCACAATCGGCTCAGGCGCCTCAGCGGCAGGCAACACGCTGCCGAGCGCCGGCCCTTACCCCTCTCCGTTCGATTCCGAGGTCCTCATGTCCGACATCATCGATGTGGGCCGCGTTCGCGCGCTCAACGACATCCTGCGCCGCTCCCTTTCGGGTGGTACCCTCATGCTCAGCGCCGGCATCGTCGCGCTCGGCCGTGAACGTCAGCAGGCCATTCTGTCCGCTATCGCTGCGTTCGACGACTTCAACAGCGACAACGATCCCCACGGTGAGCACGATTTCGGCGCGCTCGAAGCCGCTGGCAAATGCGTGTTCTTCAAGATTGACTACTTCGACCGGGCACTCGCCCGCGCCTCGCCGGACCCGGCCGACAGCAGCGTCACGGCGCGAGTACTGACCGTCATGTTGGCGCACGAGTACTGACGCCAGTCGTAGCGCCCTTCCGCCTCTTGATTTCCCTCATCGTGCCGGTCGCGCCGCGAGAGGCTGCGCCAGCACGCTCAATAGAGAGCTGCCTATTATGGATACGGATCGTCTCACAAAGCTGGCCGAGCTGCATCAACAGGGCCACATCACCGAAGCTGAGTATGAAACACAGAAGCGCCAGTTGCTGAATGCGCGCCGGCTCAGACCGCGCTGGCAACGCTGGGGCTGGAAAATCCTCGCCGCTCTGTTTCTGCTCTGGTTAATTCTGCCGCGTGGGGAAGCTGGCTTTCCGACTTGCGATGCGTCCACAACCCGCGAACTTGTTCGGCAAGCCATTGAGCAGGGACCGAATGCCCGGCTCATGAACATGAAGCTGCTCTCCCTCGATGAGGTTGAGCAGCTGAGCTACGACGCGAGAACGAACGAGCGATATTGCATGGCCATTGCCACGCTGAATGCGGGCGAGCGCGGCATCAACTGGCGATTGTACCAGCGAGGCGGCAACCTTTTCGTCAAAGTCAACGGTTTGTAGGGCGCCTGCTGCAGTATCCGAACTGCTGTGCCCAAATCAAGAAAAATGCATATCGGTAAAATACTAATTTGAGTACGGTCGCGCTTGCTTGGAAGATCCCACAAGGCGGCGCGCGGTTCGCCCGCGCAGAATTGCATGTCGGCAGACATGCATATGAACAACTGTGTCGAAATAGAGCCAATTGAGCACGGGACACAAGAGAACCAGGAAAACACCAAGCAGCAGCCTACAGCAACAAAAGAGTCAAATGAGGGAGCAAACCACCATGGAAAACCTGAGCTTCAGTAATCAGATCAATCAACTCACCCAAGGGTGGGGACAGATAGCCATCGACCTCGTAGAGGCGGACTGGACCCCCTACCTGCTGGTCCTGAAGTTTCACCACTTGAGCGGCGGCCGCCGTGAGGCGGTTCTCGCCCAGATGCACCGGGAGGCAACCCGAGCTTACGATTGGCTGGCTACTCGCGTGTGGCGGAATCCCCGGGCGGAGGCTTACTGGGACCGGCAGCCCCGCTGGATCCTCGCCCCCGACTTGCCGGTGGCCAAACGTGCGAAGGTCAGTGTGCGCTCGCTGGTGCCCAATGGCGGGCTCCACCTTCAAGGGGTGGCCGTAATGCCGCCGGGCAGCCGGCTCACCGAGGGACTCGATCAGCACTTGACACACAACTCGGCTCGCTACTGCCGGCCGGGATCGGCGCTGGAGTCACTGTACGCCACCCTCATCACGGATGATCTCCCGTACGTACACAAGTACAATCTCAAGACGCTGGAGCGGGGCCGAGCCGAGTTCGACGACATGCTCCTGCTGCCCCGGTCTCGCAGCGAGGTTCGCTTCACACCGCGCCGAGCGTCCCAGCCGTGGCAGTCTCGGGTGTTTGATCGCGGATAGAAGAAGGACGCGTTCGCAGGGGTATGCCCTTCCCGGCTACAAACTCAGCTCTCGATGCTGCCATACGGTACGATCAAGTGCGATGCTGCGGATGGAAGTGCGTCGTCAGGTGATGGATTCAGCGAACGCGATGGACCAAGTGTGCTCGGGGGGCAAGCCGCTCGACCTCATGCACGGACGTACATCTCCAGCGGAGCTGACCTCGCCACGGTCGCGCCTGTTCAGCGCGGGCTGGTGACGATCACGGTGCAATAACTCGTTCTGCGATGATTTGATCGAGGTCCGTCCGTTCTGAGGTCGGAGGGACAAACCGTGACCGTTGAATGCAAAAAAATCTAATCGAGCACGAGGAGCGCGCCATGGACTGGTTCGAGCGACTGACGGGATTCCGCGAGACGACCTACACGCGCACGAAGGCGCAACTGCGCATGGTCGATGGCCGCCTCGTCCGGCCCGCCACGGGCGAGAGCTTCGAGGTTGGGGCGCTGACTCTGCCGTCCTTGGCGGAACTGCGCGCCGCCGCAGCGGCCGTGCACCATCCGGGCCGGCTGCGGCTGTCCATCGTCGAGGGCGACGTGCGCGCCCTGCACCAGACGCCGGAGAACCGCGGCGCGCTGTTTCAGGTTGCTTCGCAGTTCAACATGCTTGAGATGGTCGGGCCCAACGTGACGCCGGAGGATGGCGTCGCCGCCTACGCGCATGACCATACACAAGGGCCGGCCTGCGCCATGGCGGCGGGTGCTGCCACGATCTACCGGAACTACCTCGTCCCCGTAAACGGCGGATTCGGCCAGACGGCCGAGCAGCAGCTCGATGGCCTTGCCGATCTGGGGGACGCCCTAGCGGAGTGTCTCCACGTCGACCAGACGGCGCTGTGGACGATGCGCAACGGCTACGCGCTGCCGACGCGGGCGGGTCTTGCGGCCATCGCCGAGCACCTAAGCACGGCGGACGAGGACACCCTCGACGACCTGCGCGGCCTGCTGCGGCTCGGCCTTCACACGGACGTCGAGGTCACCGACGGGCCGGCGCCACGACCGCTGGTCAGCCAGATCTTCTGCTCGGCGCTACCGGTCGCCTACGCGCGCCTGCCGGCAGCAAGTTGGGCGCCGTTCGCCCGCCTCGTGCTGGAGGCGGCCTACGAGGGAACGCTGCTGGCCGGCCTCCTGAACGCAGCGCGGGGTGCCTCGAACCGCGTACTGCTCACGCGGCTCGGTGGGGGCGCTTTCGGCAACGCGGACGACTGGATCGACACTGCCATGCTGCGGGCGCTGCGGCTGGCCAGTGACTGCGACCTTGACGTCACCGTTGTGAGCTACGGGCGCCCATCGCCGGGGTTGCGCGAGCTAGTTCGCCGCTATGACGATATGGGCAGCCGTTCGGGGGCATCGACGTGACCGTGATTCGCTCGTCGCGGCCCGAGGATGTCCGCGATACGGATCAAGATTCAGCGTGCGCGTGTTTCACAGCTTGAACGCCCTCGTCCACGAGTCCCATAGCGGCTCTCAGGCAGATCACCGTAGCGTCGAGGTCGAGCAGGCCGTCGGCGCCGACCTTCATCCAATCGTCCCGTTCGAGCCGCGCCACCGTCATCCAGGTCCCAGAAGCAATGCGTCGCGGCGGCCGAAGCGTCTGCTCACTGCGCTTCGCCGTATCGGTCAGCGTCGAGCGCCACGCATCGCGCGGGCCAACCTTATCCGGTCCATCCTCGACCGCGATCTTGAAGCACAGCGGCCCCTGCTCGATCTGGAGATACACGTCGTATGCACGGCCCGTCTGCGGGTTCGTCCAGGACCGTCCGTGCCACCAAGCAGCGAGAAAACCCCCGCTTGGATTCGGGGTGTATTGCCAATTGAGGTCAGCAAACTCCGCTTGCAGACTGATGTACAGACCTATCCACGGCCATGACCCATCCCAGTCGGCGGGGGGGGCAGACCGAAAGGCCTGCACTGCCGCCTCCATCTCTTCAAGCACGGCGACGAAGTCTTGGAGAATTGGATGACTGCTCGCGGCGCAGGCCGGGCGAAGAAAGCCCAGGAGCCTTTCCCGGCCGACCCGCTTGAACCCGGCCTCGACGACCTTGTCGTATCGCGCTTGGTCGCCCGTCTTGAGGAACACGGGCGCGATGCGCCGTCCGGGAAACGTCTCAGCAACGCGCTCCTTGTACCGCGTGAGCTGATCGCCGTGGATGCCGGCGTGAACCTTGTCCTCGATCAGTAGGACTAGATCGTCGCCCACCTCGACGAGGATGTCGACGTAGTTGTACTGCCGGTGGACGACGACGCGGGTTCGCCCGTCCATCGCGAGGTCGTGCTCGGCGAGCAGCATGTCCACGAACCCGCGCCCGATCCCGTGCAGGGCGACATCCGAGTCGCCGTACGCATCATCGGCCCATGCTAAAAGCCAGCAGAAGAATGCGTCCTGTGATAGTTCCTTCGTGGCATACTTGAACAGGTTTGGCGCGGTTGGTGCCGCTGATTTGCCAGATGATTGCAAGGTTTTGTTTCCGCCAGTGCGCTCAATGATGGATTGCGTTTTGTGAGTATTGGCCGCGCAGGTTCAGTCGCAGCCGTAATCTGCCGCCTTGGTTTTCGCCTGTTCCTCGACCTCGTACCGTTTTATCTCTTCATCGTAACACCGTGCCTCGTCGTCCGAGATGCGCCCGGCGAAGGTGCCGTTTTCAACGAGCGACTCCAGCACGGCACGAGCCGAACCGGTCGCGGCGTACTGCTGCTCGGTACTGGCGGCGATTTCAGGGCGTTCCGCGTTTAGGCGCTGCAGGAAAGCTGCCGCTTCCCCTTCGTCAGATGGAATGTGAATGTACTCTGGAATTACGTCGAACATCGCACCACCCCGTTGAGATTGGCGGACGATGGACGACAAACATCTGAGCGACAACAGATTTATTTTTGCTGGCGAGTTGCTGAGCTATCACGTCAGGAAGGGTTCTGTCATTTCCGGGATGCCCATATCGGCCCACCGGGCTGAAGTCTGCGGCGCGGTTTGATCCTTTGAGTAGTGCGCATCGCCTCGTACCTCGACTGTGGGCGCGTTGAGGCTGAAAGCGGTGCGCAAAGCGGCCACGATTTCGGGCTGCTACAGACGACGGTCGGCGTAGGATACGAACTGGGCGTTCGGCACCCCGTTGACCACGCTCCCGCGCGGTCAGTCGTCATACTCGGTGTCAGCAACGGCGCAGGGATAGCCAAGCTGTCGAAGGCGGCGAGGCCTGAGCCGCGGCCACGCCTCCCATCGCCCATATTGGCTGGGGCCTTAGGTCAGTCCGCAGCCGTAGAGCTAGGCGCGCGAGAGGGGCGTGCGATCCAGGACGAGCGTGGCGGCGACGCGCCAGAAGATACCAACCGCCGGCTCAGCCGGGGCTTGCGCAAGCGTCGGGACGAGGGCGTGCCCGGGAGCTTCCATGTCTCACCGTGGGCCACGTGCCGGACCCGCTCAAACCCGGCCGCTTCGGTGTCGGCCGGTATGGCGCGGGCTGCTACGCCGTCGTGGGCCACGCGAGCGACGAAGTCTTCGCGGCCCCGGCTCGCGTACATCCGGCGCAGGCCGGCCGTGATCACGACCTTCAGATTCGGGAAGCTCGCCTGCGGTAGGCGCGTGCCCGCGGCCACCCGGTCGAGGACGTTGGCGGTGTACGGGTCGATCACCAGCGTCCGCCCGCTCCGCCTAGCGGCCCGGGACATGGTCACGATGTCGCCGATGTTCTGGCCGGACCGCGCCACGAACACCCAGCCGGCCGAGGCTTGCCGGCAGCAGGCCACTTGCACCCTCAGGCGCGTCGAATGGGCAGCCGGCGTCAAGGAACAGCTGGGCCTCGTTCGGATGGACGATATCGATGCAGCCGCCGCCGATCTGACGCGTGCCGCGGTGGACAGTGAGACGTAGGCTCACGCCCCGACCCGCAGGTTCTTCGGGTCGCCTACCGCCCGCACTTCGCCGATAGTTGCGCGCAACCGGTCGAGATGCTTCTTCCAACGCGGTTCGTCGCGCTGGCCGCTATCGAAGCCGAACACAACGAGGCCGACCTTCGGAAACGCCCCAAGCGTCAGGCGCCGTTCGCCACGTCCAACTGCCTCGATCAGCGGCGAAAGTTCGCGCTGCCAACCCATCGCCTTGAACGCCACGAGGTTAGCGGCCACCGCCGCGTAACTCGCCTCGATGTCGGCCCGGTGCTGTGCGAGCGCGAGGCGGTAGGTCTCGATCTGTGTGCAGACCGGCGCAGCGCCGTCGCCGAGCGCGCGCAACTCGCCGTTAGCGTAGGCCTTGGCCTCCCAGAACGTGAGGCGCACGTCGTCGCCGTCTGCCTCGACGCTCGCCAAGTCGATCCGCGGGGCGGTCTTCTCCCCGCCGTCAGCGAGAACGAGGCGGCCGGGGAAGGCGACCTCAACGTCGATCACGCCGGCGTTGCGCACGGCGATCTCGTGGCAACCGCTTTTCTCCTCGCCCGAGAAAAGGGTAGCGGCGCGCTTCATCTTGGCGAGGGTGGCCAGCCCTTCGTAGCTGCGGAAGAGTGCCCGCTCCAGGCTCGCGGCCGTGTCGAAGCGCCCGGCCACGAGCGGCACCTGTCCAGCTAGCGCGGGATCGACGAGGAACTTCTCGTGCGTCGAAACGGCGAGCTGTCCGTGCGGGCAGCTGACGTTGAACAGGGCTTGGCCACGCCAGTAGACGTTTAGAGCGGTGCGGCGCGGTGCGACAAGCAGGCTGCGATCCGCCAGCACGTCTTGCCACCAGCCGCCCGAGTCCGCCTCTTCGGCGAGGCGACGGACGAAGGTCTCGTTGAGCGCGCGGTCGAAGATCACGGAGGGCTCCAGTGGGGTTACCTCCCCCCTATTCCCGTAAATGATCACCGAATTTGAATCTTAGGTTACATTTCTTGCATGGTGTCGCATCGAGGGCGATGTCGGACCGATCTGGGGCAAATGGAGCGGGCGGACCGTCAGCGATTCGCCCGCTGGCGTTCAGTTCGGAAGGCGGAAAGTGATCGAGCGGACCTTCTTGCCCCCCTTCGTCCACCGCGGCCACGACACCGCCCAATCGTGACCGCTGCCGTTGGGGATGTTCTCGGGGTTGGCCTTGCGAAGCGCCCCGGTCTGGTCGAGCCACGTCAGGATGGCCGTGAGTTCCCGTTTCTCGAACCACGACGAGAACTGCGTCGCCTGTATCGTCACGTGCTCGCCATCGCCATCTTGCCAGCGGTAGCCGAGATCAACGCCCGGTTGGACGCTGTCCCGCCGCGGCAGATTGAGGTGGAGGAGGCGAGCGTGAAGCTGCTCCTTCGCCTTCCGCAGCACGGGATCGCCGAGCCGGGCCGTCCGCTGCGCCTCCTGGAAGCAGCGGGTGATCGCCCGGCGGACGTTGAGCGGGCGCCACGGCCTCGGCAGGATGCCGACGTCCATCGCGATCCGCGCCCCCGCGTAGATCACGCCGAAGCACTTGGCGGCGTGCTCGATCTCGCTCTCGGCATCCTGCAAGTCCAAGGAATGCACGAACGCGTCGGCGTACTGCCGCGCTCGGACTTCTACCTCGTCACCCAACGCGATCAGCCGCTCAAGGTAGGCGTCGAACACGACGCCGTGGTTGGCTTGGCAGCCCTTGCGCAGCTTGACCATCTGCCCGAGCGCCCAGCGATGGAAGTCTTTCTCGCTGACACCGCCTGGGCGGCAGTCAAACACCGTCCGGCGTCCGCCCTGAAGGGCAGGGACGTCAAGACAACGTGCTTTCTCCCCGCCCGGGCGCTCGCGGCCGATCTGGCGGGCCAGCTCGTCGATGGACCTCTCCGAGTTGAAGAAGAAGATTGTCGAAAAGCTCGACTGCTCGATGTCGCTTGCGAAGGTTGAGGCCTTGTGGCGGGTGCGATCCCGGCTCTCGCCGAGGGCGTAGATCGCCGGCCCGAGCTGCTCGTAGGCCTTGGGGCCGAGCAGCGCCATTTCGTTGAGCGGGAGGCCGATGTCGTTGAACACCCCCGCAAGTTGCAGCAGGCCGGCCGTGGTGGTGTTGAGGTTGGGCAGGGCGGCCTCGTTGGGCAGGCCGATGATTGAGCCCGCCACCGTCGTAATCGTGGACTTGCCGGACTTGTTCGCCCCGAACAGGTTGAAGCCGAACGACGGGAACCGGAGGATGCGCAGGAGGGGGGCCGCGAAGGTCGCCGCGATCACGAGAATGGCTCGCGAGGAGAAGCGGGCTGGCATCGCGACCTCGTCGATCCATCCCTGAACCGTCCCGGCCTTGCGGAAGGTGATCAGGACGGCTTCCCCATCCTTCGGCCGGGGCGGTTGCAGACGCTGGAGGCCGCCGATGTGGCCGACGACGCCGGTTGAGCGGACGAAGGCTCGCCGCTCCAGCCCGTACCAGCCGTTGCGCGCGGCGTGGCAGATGAAGTGGTCGGGCGGGTCGGCGATGGCCTTCTCTATCGCGGGCAAGTCCGCACCCGAAAGGTTCGCGCCCTTCTTGCGCCCCTCGGCAAGGACCTGCTTTGCGGACTCAGAGCGTTCGTGGGGCACGTCGAAGTCAACGGTCCCGCCCAGCATGGTAGGCGCACGGAATCGGTCGTGTGCGTTCCCCGTCGCCTCGTCCGCGACATGCGCGATCTTGAGCACGTTCGGTACTGGCTCAGGCTGGGTAGTCCAATCGACGTTTATGGTGCGTCGGCGATGGTCTGCCGACTCGATCTTCATAAGGCTGCGTCCGGGCATAGCTCATCTCCTGGGTGCGCCGTGCCGGTCGTGCCGGACGGCGCTACGGTGAGGTTTCGCGGGCTGGCACGCCCGGCACGGCCGGCACGCTCGCTGAGCACGCTGTAGGTTTGACCGTGAATGAGCGTGTTGCAGTTCACATCATTTTCGAGTTGACACTCCTTCTCGCTGCTGGCGGCACATTTCTCGAGGAGCCCCGTGCCAGGGCTGACGTGTGCGTTGTGACCGGCTCATCCGCGGCTGGGCGATACGTCCTCATGGTCAGGGCGGCACTGCGCTCGCAGAGCATGATGCCGGGGACGGCGAGCGATGCGGTCGCCGCGTCCGCGTAGGTTCTCCTTGAGGTCAGGGGTAGCGTGCTGCCTCACGGCGGCGGGATGGGGTTCGACTACGGGAGAGGCCTCCCGGTTCCGCTTCCTTTCTGATGGTCAAGCCTGCGCCTCGCAGAAGCCGGCCTTGTGGGATCGATGAGCTCGCGGTTACCGTGACCGCGGCGCTTCTCCTTCGTGGGGTGATCGACACCGCACCTCAAAAAGGGCTCGTGCCGGGGTTGCAGGGGCTTCAATGTCGAGAACGGGTCTCCTTCTCGTTGTCATGGAACCATGGGCTTACGCGGGCTTCGATCTCGGTGAAGTCGTTAGGGCGCCTCCCTCAGGTTGCTGGGACGAGTTGCAGTCTCCCCAGGTTGGTAATCTTGAAGTCCAGGCCGACCAGGATGATCCGCCCCGTTAGCCCAGCTCGGTCGAGCGCCCGAACCGCACGGATCTGCTGTTCGACCGTCAGGGGGCGGTTGCGCGTGGTGCGCACCGACTTCCCCCGCCGTTTGTCGAACTTCAGGATCGTCTGACGCCGCTGGAATTCGGGTTTGTGCGCATAGGCGATGGCCGTCAGCCCACCGTCCCAGGATTTGATGCGGACCGGTCGGCGAATCACGTCCGTCGCCGGGAGCCGCCGCTTTAGCTCAGGCTCGGCCGCAGCCATCTCCGCCGCGAGGGCCAAGCCGAAAAGGTGCACACAGGCGTGCGGCGCGAACCGCTCAGCTGCCGGCAGCGCCCGGCGGTCGTCCTCATTGAAGCTCAGATCGAGGCCGAATACGCCGAGGGTAATGCCAGACGCTCGCAACAGTGCCGCGTACCGTTCCCGCTCTGCCACGAAATCGATTGCTCCAGCCGGCTCCAAAACCGGTAGGATGATCGACATGGTCACCCAAGCCTCGCTCGGATAGCGAACTCGGCAGCGGTGTACGACCTGCACGAGCAGGCGCTGGAGGGCGTGGGCGCATCGCGGGCAAGCCGGGTGCCTGCAGCGGTGGCGCAGCCGGCGCTGGCCGCACGCGGCGACTGTCGAGGAGATCGCTACCAGATCATCGTGCGCGCGGCTGTGCTTGCGGAACCAGCGGCGGAGGCGGCCATGCCTAGCGCGGATCATGGCTCGGTTCGGGCTCGGCTTGCGGCGGCGACCGCGGCCGACGATCCAGGCCACCGCCCCTGTGTTGTAGCCGGCCCCGGTGGCCATCTCAGTAGCGACGACGCGGGCGGACTCTGGGAGAGCGATGGTGTCCTTCGGTAGGGGGGCGAGCTTGGGCATGGTCCTGCACGGCTGCTGATAGCTTGACTGGCACCCCTACGATGGGACACAGAGAGTCAGATCCAGGGCGTGGAGACGAAGATAGTGACACCGGGTGTCCTAAGCAAGCAGGCGAGCGTGGATCGCGCGATGATTAAGCGCGTCGCTGTTCGCCTCAATGCCGGTACAGTGCGTGGCTCATCGAAAGCCTTAGCCGACGCTATGGGCGTGCCGATCAAAACGGCCCGCGCGTGGATGCTGGCTCCGACTGAAAATAATTGGCGGCCTATGTCAAAGACCGCCAGGCGGTTGTTCGCTATACTTGTTTTGCTGGAATCCACTGGCAAGCTTACTCAAGATTTCTTGGAAGCTGTCAATGTTATGCAGCATTTGCTCGAAGATGGCGAGCTGATGAATATCTAGTATGCAGATGATTTGTGTCCGATCAAATTAGATCGACAAGCATGATTGTAAAGATGACCTGACCGACTCGTTTTGCGCTAAGCTGATCGCGAGGATTAGCCAGACCAGAAGATTTGGAGATGAAGCGAAGACGGAGGCCGAGCGCGGAGCAAGTGATGCTTACGCTGCGCCAGATCAACGTGCCGACGGGACAGTCAGTGCCGATGCAAGTTTCTCCCTCCCCTGCTATCGCCATCTGGGGTGTGCACCAATCGCGGTGTCCTACGTCGTGCAAGGCTGTTGAAAGTGGCACAGCAACTTGGTAGCTCAAAACGCAGTTGTCAGGCGAGATCGACGCGTTTCAGTAAAAAACCGCTTTAGCACCGCAGCACTATAGCATGGAAGCGTGCCAGCGTAGCAGTGCTATTGTATTATTGCTTCGATCTCTGGTCGCCCTTGATCGTATCGACGGAGGGATGCCCATGCTTCTGCAGGGCTGCGTCAATCCCTTCCATGATCACGTCATGCACCTTGCAGTCGCGCGTGAACGCGATCTCGCGTAGCCGCCGATGCACCTCGCGCGGCAGGTACACCGAGGTATGGACCACCTCCGGCCGGACACGGCCCGCAGGCTTCGGATTCGGAGCCGCATCCGACTGCTCAGGCGCACCATCCGCCGCCAGCGCACGTGCGTCCGAGCCCGGCAGCTTGAGGCCGCCGATCACCGAGGGGCGCTTGCTCACGATCATGTGCCTTTCATCCTGTCGTCCGCCCAGGCCCAAAGCGACCGGATCTCCTCGGCCGCCTTGCTGCCCGACGCGTACTCCGTGACGCCTTGGCCAGATGCCAGCGCATCTTGATGATCCACGCGCTGGGTCACCGTCGGCTCGGCCAGCACGCCGAAGCTGCTCAGGCCATTGGCGGCTTCCACCGCGCGCGAACTGCGGATTGCGGGACACTGGTTCAGCACGAAGGCGAAGCGGTCCCGCATCTCCAAGCGCACGAGGGCCTCGATGGTCGGGAGCGTCGCCTGCAGGTCAAGGCGTGAGGGACGTGCCGGTATTAGGGCGAGATCGGCGGCCTGCATCGCCAGGTTGACGCCGGTCGAGGCGGCACCCGGTGTGTCGAGGACCGCGACGGTGAAGCCCTTGCACTTCAGCGCCGCCATGATGGCAGGAAGCTGCCCGATGCGGTCGGTCGCGAGCCGGTCTACGGCGATGGTCTCAGCCACACGGCTGTCGCCCCAAGCTGCGAGCGAGCCCTGTGGATCGAGATCGAGCGCGATGACCATCTCGCCGGCTTGAGCAGCGGCGACGGCTAATGAGGCGGCCAGGGTCGTCTTCCCGGTTCCGCCCTTCTGAGTGACGAGAGTGATAGTGCGCATGTGTGGTCTGCCCCGCTGGCCTGGATTAGCAGGATCGCGGGACAGCGCGATAGCGGTGCCACCACGTAGTTCCACCATGCGGCGCCGCTGCAACAGCGTAGCGGGGCAGCTCCGCAATGCGGTAGCACTGTCATGGTAGAGCGTTGTCGGTGGGCCTGAAGGGTTGAGCGGTCATCGCAAGTGAGAGTCCACCTCGGACGAGGGAGCGCCAGCACGGATCGGTTTCAGAACGGCGCGCCTGCGCACGGACCGCGCTTTCCGGCTACCCAGCCGCCACTTGCTCGTTGCAATGGCACAGCTACCCTGCATCGAACCGCCGTGTCGAAGGTCTCCCATGCGTGCGCTCTCAATTGCCCTGATGCCGAGCCTGTGGCTCTGGATCGCGCCGCCACTCTCGGCTTCGGCCGACGTGCTGATCAGCATCGACAAGGCGAACCAGCGCATGTCGGTTTCCGTCAACGGTCAGCAGCGCCACGCCTGGCCTATCTCGAGCGGTGCGGCAGGCTACGACACGCCAAGCGGGTCATTCCGACCACTTCGGATGGAGCGGACCCACTTCTCGAAGGAGTGGGACAACGCTCCCATGCCCTACGCGATCTTCTTCACCCCCGATGGGCACGCGATCCATGGGACAAATCACGCGCGCCAGCTTGGCCGTCCCGCGTCGCACGGCTGCGTCCGTCTGGCCCCGCGACAGGCCGCAACGCTCTTTGCGCTCGTGCGAGCGGAAGGGGTCGCGAGCACACAGGTCGTCGTAGAAGGGGACAACGCGAGCCTGGCTAGCCAATTTGGATCGGGCGTTGGTGTGAATCCGCTCGCCGCGCTCCAGCAATCTGCCCTGGCTCGGTCCAAGTGGCAGGCAGAACAACTCAGCTCGCTGAACCCGCCTGCCTCCGCGTCAGCTCGGAGTCTCAAGGAAAGCGATGCTGCCGCAACCTCGCCGACGCCTGTTATCGCGGCAGGTCCGCCCGTCGCGCCAGCGGGATCGCCCGCTCCAGCAACGCCCCAGGTGACTGACCGTGACGCTCTCATGGGGCGTCTCCTGAATGCGGGCACGCAAGCCGCAAAGGCGATCTGCAGCCGGTGCTGAGAGCCGCTTCTTCCGGAGCCTTTATCGAAGCGCAGCAGATCGTTTCGACCGCACGAATGAGGGACATCGGCGCGGAGGCGCGCTGGGCGAGTTCGCCTTGCACGTATCATCCATGTTGCCGCCGGCTTGTATGGCGAGCTCGCGCGGCGATGACGACGGCCGACCTTGATACTCGATGATGTGTTCGGAGATCTGAGATGCGAGATATCTCGTTGGGCGCGAAGGGCAGCTTCACGTTGTTGGTAGGGCCGCAGCATCTGGCGAACCAGTTCAAGGATTCGACGCTTCCGCCCGTCTTCGCCACGCCGATGATGGTCCTTGCCATGGAGAACGCCGCCCTGAATGCCATTCGCGAGTTCCTTGACCCTGGAGAGAGCGCAGTCGGGACGAAGGTCGAGATCAGCCATCTGGCGGCGACGCCGGTTGGCCATCGGGTGCGGGCCGAGGCCGAGGTAGTCGGAGTTGATGGGCGCTGCATCAAATTCCGCGTGGTGGCATGGGACGAGGCGGAGAAGATCGGCGAGGGAACGCACGAGCGAATGGTCGTTGACTTGGAGCGCATCGGCAAACGCCTTCGTAACAAGCGGCCTGTGTCTCAGGTCGGCCGATCCTGATCCGCATCGTGACCGACACCTAATGCGAGTCCACGGGCGCAGGGCGCTTCCGGCGTCTGGAGCGTCTGCGCGGTCGCATCGGGAAATGTGCAGCAGGGAGCGAGCTGGGGGGCTTGCCTAGAGGTTGTGGCGTGGAAGAACGACACGCTCGCCCTTCGTAGGTTTCTACCAGGATCGCAGCACCGCGGCTTCCAACCACAATGCTACAGCATCACCGGTTCGCGGTGTTGTGGCGTCACTCGGAAGGTTTGTGCGTGACGCGGATTGACAGCGCGCAGCAGCTTCCGATGGCTCAGGACGGACGCACAACGCTGTCGCGGGGCAAGCTGCGTGCCACTCCGGCTTGGCCGAGGTAGGGCCCTAGTGGGCGAAATCTGACGCGTAAGTACCCAGTCGCGAGGTCCGCAAAGGGTGGGGAGCCGGTATTCAGCCAAGCAGCCCCGATGGACCGCATCGCACTCGGGAGCGGGCCTTCGCGCATTGGGCGTTATGGAGCACTCGTGTAGCCATCGCCGTGGGAGCGGCGAGAGGCAAGGACCTCTAGGATGAGGAACTGGTACCGGTGCCCCTCCACGAGCGTGCGCCGCATGGTCCGCAGCAAAGCACGTTCGACTGCAGGGCGTGGTGCGGCTGATCTGCTCACGGCTTCCTTGCCCTAGCCGGGATCGCCCATCGCTGGCGGCGGAGGGTCGCCACGATGTTCTTGATGTCCCCCAGCATCGTCTCAGTCTCGGTCACATCATGTCCGGCCTCGGTGAGGCCGATGATGGCGGCGGCCAGCGCCGTGCTGTGTGCTTCGCCCTGTGCGAGGCGGCGGTCCACCTCGTCGAGGGTGAGGTTTGCGAGCCACCCGACCATAATCGCGGCCTCCGTCTACCCCCCCCGCATACTAAACCATGATCCGAGGCCTGCGTCATAGAGCGGGGATCGCTGTGCTGCTTGCCTGATTGCCGGCCAGCCGCTGCTCGATCCAATCTTGCGCCTCGTCGAGGTTCGCGAACTTGGGCGGCATCGGATGATCCAGGCGACCGAAGCCCACCTCCAGGAACCACATTCCGGCATCATCCTCGTGATCGTCCGAGAGTTGGACCAACACAGCCACGAGGAAATCGTCCGCAAAGACGAGGCGGCTCTCGGTGTCGGGGCTGGTCGTCGCCACGCGCACACGCTGTAGGTGCAGGCTCATCCTGCAGCCCGTTGCTCAAAATGCAGGTACGTAGGATCAAACTCCGAGGCCTGGATCATTTCATCCCACGCATGGATCACCAGGGTGTTGCTGCGCAGCGTGATCAGGCCCTTGCCTCGCAGCTCCTGCAGCACGCGGTTGACGTGCACGTTCGACAGGCCAAGCGCATCGCCAATGTCGACTTGCGTCATCGGCAATGGGCAGCGGTGATCACTGGCAAGGCCGACCGATTCGAGCTTGAGGTACATCTCGCAGAACAGGTGCGCGATCCGCCCAAAGGCTGACTTCCGGCCGATGCCGATCATCCACTCCCGAAAGATGGCCGCATCGACCAGCGTGTCACGCCAGAGCACCGCCCCGACGCTAGGATAGCGCATCGTCAACTCACGCATGCTCTGGTGCGGGATGAAGGCCACGGTCGCTTCAGTGACCGTGGCAAGGGTGTGATCCATGGTGTGCAGATGTAAGCTCTGCAGGTCGGGGATGTCGCCCGCGATGTGGAAGGAGAAGATCTGGCGCCGCCCCTCGCCCAGGACCTTGTAGCGGTAGGCCCAGCCATCGAGGATGAGGCAGCACTGCGAGGGCGTATCGCCATCGCGCACGATGTCCTGGCCGGGCTTGAGAACGCGAGTCTGGGACGGCAGGCTCAGGATGGCCTGCCGCTCTTCGTCCGAGAAGGTCGCGATGCTCTCCAGCTTGCGGACGAGCACGGTCTTGGAGTGGATGTCGGAAGCCGAGGTCATCGCCGCTTCCCCTTAGTCTGCAGGCGGAAGCGCGTATGTCTCCCAGCCACCAGCACCTGGATCGATACGCTGGCGATAATCGATCAACATAACGTCTGCGGAAGTAGTTACATAACATAGATTATAAATGAAAAATTCCTGCAATATTTTTATGTATAGGCAATCTTGGCAACGTTTTTCGGGAAGTTCACGCCATCAAATGAGGGTTTTACTCGCGCGAGCGCGCGCGATGAGGCCCGAACTCGCCCCTTGACCCCGCCCCTAGGCGATTACGTCGGACGTACACTGCGGTCCAATAGGGCTTGCCTCAATGGGCCGTAGCTGGAGCGAGCGCCGGCCCCGTCATGGCTCGTCCGCGAAGCTGAGGAGGAGCGCCTGATGGGTGCGGGCAATCGCAAGCGTCCGCTCGATCTCGGTCAAGACCTGCCGGGCTTGCGCCTGCTCCTCGCCGAGCAGCTTGGCGATCAGGCTGATCTGCTGCGCCCGGCGCTGCTCGGCCTCAGTGACGTATTGGGTCGCGACGTTGAGAGCAGTCTCATCCATGGCCCGCACCCTTCGGCTGTCCGAGCGGCCTCCTACAATCGACCTTAACGCAGGTCAAAGTCGCCCAGCTCTTCCAAGCCGTTCCAATAGGGCTTGCCCATGCGGAACGTTCCGAGCAGCCGCCCAACCCATTCCAAATGAATGGCCCAGCGTTCTGAAACGACTCGTCGCATGAGGTCTAGGAACCCATTGGAACAGCCACGCTCACCTGCCATCGCTGCCAAGATTCCCGTGAAGGTCCGCTAAGCCTCCCTCAGCAGCCCGAGCCGGATGTCATCTCGAACGGCTCCTCAGAGTCGCAAGCGGCCCCTCGCCACGGGTACCAAGCGTCAGATTTTGACCACTAGCTCAGCCTGAACCGACGCACAGTCGGGGTACCGTGCGCCCTGGAATTGCTCGATTAGGCTCGACAGAGCAACGGGCCCTATCGTTCCTCTGCGTGATCGGCACAACGCGTGCGGTACCGCGACCAAGAACCATTTGCTGCGGGTGCGCCACACGTCTCACAGATCTTCAAAGAGCGAGCCCACGTCCGATCTGCCACCGCGGCGGCCAGATCAAAGTCGGGCTCCTTCCAATCCCCGACCGATCCTACAACCAGCCGAAGGCCAGCTCGATCCTCGCGTGCCATGTGCACGACGACGGGACGGCCTTTCAGGGCATCAAAGGCCTCAGTGAGGATCGCTCGCCAACCCGGGCCCACCCAAACCTGGGCATCCTCAGGAAGGAGATCGGGGAATTGAGCGTAAAGATCCGAAGCATCGCAGCGCGGCATACGCGGAGGAGCGAGCCTTGCCTCAACGGCTGCGCGCCCCGCCGCAATGATCTGCTTGGCGGTTGTCTCATCCAAGCTCTGCCCGAGCTGCACCAGTGTGGAAATTTCACTCGTAAGTCGGACGCCGTCGGGCGTGTCGCGCCCAATCTCGCGACGGCGCTCGATGCGCTGGCCCATTTCCTTGCGGAGGATGTCACGCGCGAGGCCGAACATGACAGCGGGTGGGATGACCGGATCCATCGCCCCGCTGTGCCAGCGCATCGGAAAGGCCGTCAAGCTCCACCCTATTGAGGCGAGCTGAGCGCCGGCGCGATGGCGATCCATGCCGTCCCCCATTCACCTCGCATCGGACGGAGTCCGAGCACACGGTCACGGGGGTCCGGCTTGGCCGATGTGATTTCGCCCGCTGCTCGTCGAATTAGCGTGGTGCCGGCGGTGTGCCCGGCGCCGGGTTGGTGGGGGTAACCGGAGCCGTATTCGGTGCCACCGGCGGGGCAGGGGAGGGGGTCGTGGCCGGCGGCGCGTTCCCGGGCTCCGTCTTTTTTGGAGCCTCGTCCTTGCAAGCGCCCAACGTCAGCAGTCCCAGCACGGGTAGAAGCATTTGGAAGCGCATAGCCGTTCTCCCTATAAGCGGAAATATAACTTACAGTTCTCGGCCGAGTTCAAAATGCCGAGTTGTAGCGGACCGTTTTTGTTCTTGAGGAATGACCTTGGCGTAAAAACCTCGGATCATAATCTTGTAGCTTCGCATCGATCATGCTCACGCTTTCGATCACAGCCGCGCTTCTCCGGCCGTGCTTGATCGCTACACGCTAGCGGATCTCATTGGGGACGGGTCAGGCCCTGAGATCGCATGGCGACTTGGTCTCTCCACGCCGGTGCCTGACGGGCCTCAGGTCACCGTGCGCACGTAGAAGCGCAAGGTCCGAGGCGAGCGGAGAAGCAGTCCGTCGTGAGCGTGCCGCTCGACGGCACCTAACTACACAATGCTATGACGCCATGGCGTTGTAGCATCGCAGTCTCGAGGCGCTCCTTGACGAAGAGGGTGAGCTTCCTCGCGACTCCGCTTGGATCCGATGGCCTCCGTGATCTGAAGTATGGGAGCAGCGAGAATCGCAGTCGCGTTCATCGTCACCGCAAAACCGACATTCGTACAGGCGTCCCGTGCCCTTGCGTTACGGCGAACAAAAATCGAACAATCTTCTGGTGACGCAGTGAGCGGCTGGATCGTCGTGCGTCTAACGTGGCGTTAAGCGACTCCGGCCGAGGCACCCGAAACGGGCTGAGCAGGTGAGATGAGCCAGAGGGCCAATCCGGGCCAGTTTGAACGCGGGACGCCCGTTGAGACGCTGGCGGGCACGGTCGAGCGCGTCACCTTCCACAATGCCGAGACCGGTTTCTGTGTGTTGAAGGTACAGACGCGCGGCAAACGCGACCTCGTTCCGGTAATCGGCCATGCGCCGGCCATCGGTGCGGGCGAGTGGATCACCGCGACCGGAATCTGGTTCTCAGACCGTCAGCACGGCCTCCAATTCAAGGCGGACACCCTCAAGGCCACGCCGCCGACCGGAATTGAGGGCATCGAGAAGTACCTCGCCTCCGGCTACATGCGCGGCATAGGTCCTGCGATGGCTAAGCGGATCGTCGCGCTGTTTGGCGAGAACACTTTCGAGATCATCGAGGCCGAACCTGAGCGGCTGAAGGAGGTTGGCGGCATCGGCCCGAAACGCGCCGAGCGCATCGTGCGCGGCTGGGCCGAGCAGAAGGCGGTGCGGGAAATCATGATCTTCCTGCACGCGCACGGCGTCGGCACCGCGAGGGCCGTGCGCATCTTCAAGACCTACGGCCACGAGTCGATCAAGGTCATGACCGACGACCCGTACCGGCTCGCCCGTGATATTCGCGGCATCGGCTTTCGCACGGCGGATGCCATCGCGATGAAGCTCGGACTGGAGAAGGAGGCACCGCAGCGGCTGCGGGCCGGCGTCTCCTTCGCACTCCAGACCGCCATGGACGAGGGCCATTGCGGCTTGCCCACCGAGCGTCTCGCCGTGCTCGCGCAGAAGCTCTTGGAGGTCGATGCGGACCTGATCCGCGTCGCCATTGCGTTGGAGTTGCGCGGCGAGGAGGTGGTCGCCGACATGGTGGACGGCGAGACCTGCGTCTTTCTCAAAGGGCTGCACGCGTCCGAGCGCATCATTGCCGAGCGGCTGATTGAGCGAGCCGCTGGCACGCCGCCCTGGCCCGAGATCGACCTCGACAAGGCGCGGCCTTGGGTCGAGCAGAAGACCGGCAAGACACTCTCGCCCTCACAGGTCGAGGCCGTGCGGCTGATGCTCGGCTCGAAGCTCTGCGTCATCACGGGCGGACCGGGCGTGGGCAAGACCAGCACCCTCGACTCGGTGCTGCGCATCCTGAAGGCAAAAGGCGTGCACGTGCTGCTCGCCGCCTCCACGGGTCGCGCGGCCAAGCGCATGACCGAGCAGACGGGGCTGGCGGCCAAGACCATCCACCGGCTGCTGGAGATTGATCCGAAGCACGGCGGCTTCACGCGCAACGAGGAGAACCCGCTCGATTGCGATCTCCTCGTCATCGACGAGACCTCGATGGTGGACGTGCCGCTGATGAACGCGCTGCTGAAGGCGGTGCCGCAGCGATCCGGGCTACTGCTCGTCGGCGACGTGGATCAGCTACCCTCGGTTGGGCCAGGGCAGGTCCTGGCCGACGTGATCGCGTCCGAGCGCGTGCCCGTAGCGCGGCTAACCGAGGTGTTCCGGCAGGCAGCCGAGAGCCGGATTATCGTCAACGCGCATCGGATCAACCACGGTCAGATGCCTGAGAAGCCCCGTCCGGGCGAGAAGGCCGACTTCTACCTGATCGAGATCGACGATCCCGAGGTCGGCGTCGCCAAGCTGATCGAGGTGGTCACGAACCGCATCCCGCGGACCTTCGGTCTCGACCCTGTGCGCGACGTACAGGTGCTCACCCCGATGCTGCGGGGCTCGCTGGGCTCCCGCAACCTCAACCACGAACTCCAGCGCGTTCTCAACCCGAACCCGCCGGCTCAGGTTGAACGCTTCGGCTGGCGCTTTGCGCCGGGCGACCGGGTGATGGAGACGCAGAACGACTACGACCGGGAGGTGTTCAACGGCGATCTCGGCATGGTGACCGGCATCGATGACGAGGAGGAGGCGGTGATCGTCACCTTCGACGGCCGCGAGGTGATCTACCCGTTCGGCGAACTCGACACGCTGGTGCCTGCCTTTGCCACCACGATCCACAAGAGCCAGGGCTCCGAGTACCCGGCCGTGGTGATCCCCATCGTGACGCAGCACTTCAATATGCTGGCGCGCAACCTGCTCTACACGGGCGTGACACGGGGCAAGCAGCTTGTGGTGCTGATCGGCCAACGAAAGGCCATTGGCATGGCTGTGCGAAGCGGGCAGACGAAACGTCGTTGGACGAAACTGCGGGAATGGCTCGCTCACCGGGCTGCAAACTGACGCCTCACACCGGCGTTGTGGCTGCCGCTCCCTCAGGGCTGAAGGGTCCGTCGAATTCGTCGGTACTGACGCTACGGTCTCGATCCAAGGCCGCTTGAAGGTGGTTATCTGGTTCGCGAGCGCGTCACTGATCTCCGCTGAAGAGGTGCGCGCCCTCAGACGAGATCACCATGCTCGATCGCCGAACCTTCATAATGGCTGCTGCGGCTACCGCGTTCACCAACCGGGTCTCGGCACACGAGCCGCCGCATCGCGTGCAGCTTTGGCCGAGCGAGCCTCCCGGTGGCGGTGGCCCTACCGGACCTGTTCGCGTGAGTGCGGTGGGAACGGTCACGAATGTCGGCAGCCCCTTCCTTGAGGTTGTCACACCCAGCCAGCCGAATGGCGCCGCCGTGCTCGTCGCGGGCGGCGGTGGCTACACGTACATCGACACGGCCAACGAGGCACATCCCGCGGCGAGGTGGCTGACAGATCAGGGGGTGACCGCCTTCGTGCTCATCTACCGCCTGCCGCGCGAGGGCTGGCACAATGGTCCTCTGGCGCCCTTGCAGGATGCCCAGCGGGCCATCCGCATGATGCGATCCATGGCCGAGGCATCACATCTCGACCCGAAGCGTATGGGAGTCATGGGATTTTCGGCAGGAGGTCATCTCGTCGGACTGGCATCGGCGCGCGCTGATTTCCACGCGTATTCCGCCATCGACCAGATCGATGAGCAGTCTGCTCGGCCCGACTTTACCGCCCTGATCTATCCAGTCGTCACACTGGAGCCGCCGCTCGACCGCACCTCGACCTGCCATGAACTTATCGGGGACCATCCCAGCCTGCAGGCACGCGACGAGTGGTCGATCGAGACGCACGTCCACCGAGGTTGCCCGCCAATGTTCCTCGTGGAAGCTGACGATGATCCGATCTGCAAACCGGCCCATACGCGAATTTTGGAGGCCGCCTGCCTGAGCGCCGATGTGCCCGTCGAGCGTCACCAGTTCAGAACTGGTGGTCACGGCTTCGGGATGGGGCGCCCCGACACACCTGAGACGATGTGGCCCGGCATGTGCCGCGCGTGGCTGTCACGGCTTGGAGTCCTCACCTGACCGATTGGAGCAGACGGGCTGTGTCATGAAGAGTTCGCTCTTGCGGTATAGCGATCGACTTCTCATCTGACCGGCACAGAAGCTTAGCCGTGGAGGGACGCCATGCCGAGCAAGGCCGCTTGGGTCATGTCTGAGTCGGACACCTTCGACCTCCTCAACGCGATAGACCAGAGGCTTGCCACTGCTCGCCTCGACGAACAGCAGCACAGCGTGCTCGTCCGGTTGCGCTCATTGCTGGAAGATGACCCTCATGCCCCCTGCGAGCGGGAGATCATGCCCCTCACGGAAATGGGGTAGGCAGTGGGCACGGGCCGTGTGAAATCATGGTTCGTGGTGTTGCGCCTCTTAATGTGAGAAGCCGCGGGGCCGCATCACCTCGACATCAAAGTGGAGCACTCGATCGTACAGTGTCGTCTTCCGGTACTGCCGCTCGCGGCGCCACTCAGGTTGGCTTTCCTCACCGATCAAACGCAACTCCATTAGACCGAACCACGTGAGTGGCTGGAGTACGCGGCTCAAAAAAGCAAAGCCAGGGAAGTCCGCCGGTCCATCTTCCAGCGCCTCATCCGGCACGGTGCAAACCGGAACCATCTCCGCTGGAGTGCTCCAGTCCTGGGCTGCCACGGAGAGACACCACAGCACGATGCCGATGTGGTTCTGGGGCCATTGCTCTACGGGCACCCGGTCGAAGTAGCCAAGGTTGATCCGCCAAAAGACGATCTCGAACAGCAGGCGAAACAGGTCAGCGGTTTGACCCTCTGCAAGGAGCGCCTGTGCTTTCTTGGTCGCGAGCAAACGAAGATCGCGACGGCGCAGAAGCTTAGCCGTTTGAGCAATGAGCCGGGTCGCCTCGACTGGCATCACATCGGCTTCGTTCAGCACTTTGTTCATGACGAGGACGTGCGCTTTGTCATAGCCGGGCCATGACATCACGTCGAAGATCGCTCGCGTGTCGGCGCGGGAGAGCGCGCCTGTGGCGGTCAGAGTCAGACCTCCACATACCTGAGCGCGCTCGATCAGCAGGCGCGTGGTAGCAAGGAGCGGAACCGTTCCAACATCTATGTCGGTCACGGATGGCTGGATCGCGATTGTTTCGGGTGCGGCGCCACCCTGACTAGCCAACAGCGCATCAAGGCTCGTGCGGCTGAGAAGGGACCATGCGGGTAGGCGTTCGATCTTCACTATGTCACCGTCGTATTCCGCCGTTCGCCAGGATCAATTCAACCGATGGCTGGCGCCGACCTCCTTAAGGGACGCTCGCCCTCAGGTTCGACGAAGCTACGAGCGAATGGCGCGAATGCCAGCGCAATAATCATCCCGCCACAGCACTGCGGGTTGCTCGGTGGATAAATACCTCCAGAACACCCCTGGAGATTGCCACCATGCAGTTCGCCGAGATTGTACAATCGTTCATACCAGCCCTCCCAAGGGACCCACTCCCGAATGAGGCTGTTCTCGCCGTACATGTCAGTGACGAGCCCGCGCTGTCGAAGCTCCTGCGTGACAGTGACGATGTAGAAGTCGTTGATCGCGACCTCTCATGCATCCCGAACTCGACTCTTGTCTGCATTCGCTGCGAGGACGAGTTGGAAGCCTGGGGCGTTGAGGCTGTTTGGGCTTCATACCGTCTCCGCCGGCAAAGGGTGCTCTAATCACGCGAGTGGCAACTTTTCATTAACTATTTCGTGCTTCGCTCTCGACACGGAAGCACTTTCATCCCAAAAGATCGCCACGCACCGTTGCTGCGTCGAAATCCGTCCGCTTCGTATTCTCAGGATCAATAAATGAAGCGCAGAAGCGCGCGACCCGTCGTGGTCGAAGTCAAACGTACACGTTCTTCCACCTCATCTCTCGCCGACGCCTTCGGGCGCAGCCATTGGAGCAAGAGCCTGTGGCAGGGCGTGCCGCTTCGCGCCGAGGCGCCGACGTTGGTTCGCCGGGAGCCGGAGCAACCCGCAGCGGCGACGCAAAAGGCCGAACACGATGCTCGGCCTGCTCCGCGAGTCCTGCCTGCCCTCGTACCGCTGTATTCGGCGAGTGAGCCCGAATCCCAGGAAGTGGCCGCGGAAGTGATCCGGGCCACTCGTAAGCCGCGAGCCGAGCGGAAGCCGCGTGCTCCGCGTATTATGGTACAAGCCGCGGAGGTTCCCGCTGCACCGAAGGTAGCCGCGGAAGCACGAGAGGCGATCCCTGTTGGTGTCGAGCCGCCTCTGATCAGTGCACCCGTGCCGACGCTTCCTGTATCCAAGATGGCGCACACAGATCAGCGCGAGCGCAGGTCGCACCATTCAGAGTTGCGCCGCGGCGATCGCTGGAAGAGGCGGCTGCCGCGCGCCTGCTGGTAAGCTTATACCTCCAGCGTGCCATCGTGCCGCCCCACAGGGTGCGGCGGCGCGTCGTCACAGAAAACTTCCATTGCGAGATGTTTTGCCTCGCCAAGCCTTAGCTGTCGGGCTGGCGATACGCCGAGCAACTCCGTTGCGCCTCAATCCTGCGTTCCGGCCAATAACATAGATTGTTATTTGGCAGATTCCCTCCCGCTAAGGTATATGACAAGCTTATCATAGGCTTGTCTCGAACTGCTGTCTGGAACTTTATTCTAGCAGACTTCGTTTCATGCATCGTTGGCTTGCGACGAGGTGCAGAGGTGCAGGATGCTGATTGCGCTTACCGTATGTTTCATGGTTGGACAGCGGGATTGCGTCCATGAACGCATCTCACTCACCGATGTAAAATCTCCCATTCAGTGTGTGACGACCGCGCAGACCGTG
The DNA here is from genome assembly GCF_008806385.1 of Methylobacterium soli. Taxonomy (GTDB): domain Bacteria; phylum Pseudomonadota; class Alphaproteobacteria; order Rhizobiales; family Beijerinckiaceae; genus Methylobacterium; species Methylobacterium soli. Next base: position 37,379 of record NZ_VZZK01000023.1, on the reverse strand, counting down.
ATTGCTCAATGGATGGCGGAGCACTATCCGGACCGACGAGTTTCTCAATGGAAATGTACGACACCGGACCGCCTGGATCGCAACGCGTGAGCCTCAATTGGCTCTGGTCATATCTCAGCCACAATACTCCGTTTCCCTCCAATTAATCCTTTTGGCATAATACGCGAAACACCTCGCGGAGGATCGATTTCGGCGTAAGCTGCTCTGAGCGTGACCATCGTCACGGCGGCACCGCTTCGAGGGAAGACAGTAAAGAAGTTTAGAATAGGCTGATGGCAAATTTGCGGATGCCGGCCGTTGAGGCGCATTGGCGTTGCGAATCAGAAGAAAAATATGGTGCAGCACTCATAACGCTCGCAACCACAGAGTGGAAGCTTATTTTAACTTGATGGGGTGTAGTTAGGATGTGCTGAGATGTTGTACGTGATGCGAGATGCGCATTGCGCCATGCTGTCCTCAGGTCGCAGTTGGGCCGCGGCAACACGGCTGGTCTGCGAAAATCCGTTCAGTCCGTTCGCCTACCTGCCGCAGAGCCGTGCCCTAGCAGCCTCCTGCGAGATGTTCGAGCGTGTCACGCGCACCTACAGCAAGCCCGCCTTCAACCTCGGCGTGGCCGAGCGCGTCGTGTGGGAGCGACCCTTCTGCCGCGTCATCGCCTTCGGTGAGCCCTCAGACAAGCCGAAACTCCTCATCGTGGCGCCGATGTCCGGTCACTACGCCACGCTCCTCAGGAGCACCGTGGCGGCCTTCCTCGATACGCATCAGGTCTTCATCACGGATTGGGCCGACGCCAAACAGGTACCGCTCTCGGCCGGAAACTTCGACCTGCACGATTATGTGGATTACTGCCGTGCCCTGTTCGCGGTTCTCGGCCCGAATCTGAACGTCATGGCAGTGTGCCAGCCCTCTGTACCCGTGCTGGCTGCCATCGCGCTCATGGAAGCTGAGGACCACCCGCTGGCGCCGTGCTCGGCAACGCTGATCGGCGGCCCTATCGACACGCGGCGCTCGCCGACTGCGGTCAACCGACTGGCGCAGGAGCGCGGCCTCGCTTGGTTCGAGCGGCACTGCATTCACGCCGTGCCCTGGAGCTATCCTGGCAGCGAGCGACCAGTCTATCCGGGCTTTCTCCAGTTGGCCGGGTTCATGGGCATGAACCTCGACCGGCACGTCTCCGCGCATTGGGAAATGTTCGACCACCTCGTGCGAGGCGATGGGGACTCAGCTGCCAAGCACCGCGAGTTCTATGACGAGTATCTGGCCGTGATGGACCTCACGGCCGAGTTCTTCCTCCAGACGGTGCGCACGGTGTTTGTGGAGCACGCCCTGCCGCGGGGCGAGATGCGCCATCGCGGCATGCCCGTGGACCTCAGCGCAATTCGGCGCTGCGCTTTAATGGCCGTGGAGGGCGAGCAGGACGACATCTCCGGTGTGGGCCAGACCCGTGCCGCACTCGACCTCAGCACGAACCTGCCGGAGGACAGAAAGGCGTATCACCTCCAGACCGGAGCGGGGCATTACGGGGTCTTCAATGGCTCCCGCTTCCGTGCCGAGATCGTGCCGAAGATCGCTGCCTTCATGGCACTGAACGTACGCAAGGCGCCGCAGGGGCGTGTGACGGACCGGGCCAATGCCACGGCTGTTGATTCGGTTGCCTTGCGAGCATTCCCCGGCCGAATAACGGGATTCGACGGCGAATTGCCCAGTGCCTCGGAGTGCACCGCGTCACACAACCTGCACCGCTCGTCCGAGCAGCCAGCCTAAGCAGCAGCAAATGTAATCAGGCTGCGGCATCAGGCATGAACTTTCGAGGCATGCATCGGCCTCTCAAATCGTCCGGACGCCTGCCACTCTGACGGCGGGGAGAACACGAACGCCTTCATGCGTCGGTCAAGTTCGTCCAAGTGCTGGATCAGTGGCTTACGGCGACGGTCGCGCTCCGCCTCAAGCTGCTGCCGGACCCTCTCCTTGCGCGCCTGCGGACCCGACAGATCGTTCAGCCTCTCGCATGCGCTTTGGAACGCGAACTCGACATCGGCCAGAGCGGCGAGCGTATGCTGGAGGTCGCCCGTTAGGTCGTCAGAGGCTTGGCTGGGTAGGGCATTGCTGTGGAGCATGACGGTTTTCCGTAGCTTCGGTGGTCGTCAGACGCGTGCCCCAGCAGGAACTAAGCCGTTGCCAGGGACAAGAAACCAGTTGCTCAGTTGCGGCAATAGCTCTGCTACCTTCGGCTAAGACGAAGCAAAACAGCCGCAGCAGTGGCTAAAGCCGCAGCTAATTTCTGTGGCGGCATGCGCGGCGTGTCGAGCGATATCGACGCCGTGCATGGCATTATCCTCGTCTGTCCGCAGCCGTACGGAATTGATCCATGTAAATTCGCACCAACAAATGATGATGACCTTCGCTGGCCTCGCGCTCAGAAGCTTGCTGGTAGGCATGCGCACCGACCCGCAGAAGGAGGGGATTTTGCAGAAGCGAGAGCGCCATCGTGATCTCGACCTCATTTCCAAGTTGACACCACGAGGCGGCCTTCAGGCCGCCGAGTTCGAGGATAGGCAAGCGGGGTACCTGTACGTCGATGATTCGAAGGTTTGCTATACAGATGCCGTCCTTGGTACGGTTCTTCTAAGCAACGAGTTCGCCAGCGGTAGAGAAGCCTCCCTGCAATTGGACTTCTATCGATCCACATATCGGGACGTTAAGGCGCGTCGCTCTACTGTCTACGCGGCGGGAGCTTAGCGGCTATAATAGTTGCTTATCACTATCGGCGCCTGTTGTTCGGGCGGAATCCGAAGCTAAATTGCTCTATTTTGCCACAAAAACTGTTGGTAAATTCCCCTGCGCTCACGCAGTTGCTGCCGCCAACAGGGGATTTTGAGCGAGATGCCTGAAGGCCACTTGGAGACCATGGAGCGCCTTATTGCTGAGGCTGAGGCGTGTCATGCAGAGGAGGTCCAACTTGTGCAGGCTTTGACCGGCGATGACTGGTGTGTCACCGAAGCTGAGCGCAGGCTGCGAGAGACCGAGGCCCTGCTTACGCACCTCCATCGTGCCTGGCCGCCCTACCGTGCGGCACCGAAGCCGCGCTGATCAGACATGCCGCACCCCTTCTGTCTTCATCTGAAACCCCATCAGTTCTTAGCAGGCCACTTCGTTTGGGAGATCAACCAGAGGGGCAAGCCGAAACGGCGTTCTCTGCACACGTATCCGACGTTCGATGATGCTCGCATGGCGGGCAAGACTGCGCTCGCGGCCCTGATCGTTGAATGGCGTCGGGCCAATGCCTGGGCAGAAGAACCGAGCGACGTCGCGCCAGCCTAGCGGAGGACTCAGGGTTGCCGGTAGCTTGGGGGTAGGGTGTCGGTTGCCCGCCGCCCGTCGGAGAGCGAATTGAAGCTGCGTCGAAAATCGGTGCGTCGATCTCCGCGTTTTGCGGACCCGTGGTGGGACAAAGCCCCGTTCCCTACCAGTCGCCGTCTGTACCGCTCCATCAAGCGTGCCGCCGCCAATGACAATCACCACCCCAGAGGTTGGATCTTCCGCCGGCTGCTGATGTTAGCGACCTTCGCAGTTGGGGGAGCACTGACGTTGGTAGCCGCTGTCGCACTGAGGGCACTCAATGCGATTGGCCTTCCGTGAAGCAAGCTCTCGCTGCGGTAGATGATGGCATAGCGTAAGCCACTCGCGTGACCACGCTCGAGAGCGCATAGGATTTCAATAGATCGAGAACGCTTTAGGTGTATGCGCGCCTCAATGATGCTCACCTCCGTTGGTGTCCGCCGAGCTGACGGTGCTGTACACCTCAGAGTGCATCGAGGGCGTGAAACCGATTTCCCTGCGTGGCCAAAGGCGAAGCAGAAAACGGCGGTTTATCGCGAAGGTCGTAAAGCAGCCAGGCGGCGGGACGCACACGAATCCCTACGATCTGCGCACGACGTTTTTGTTCGCAGTCCGTGAGGCCTCACAGCTGCCGTTGCTAAACGGCCCGTATCGAGGAGCTTGCGCCAGCTGAACGATTCGCTCGAAATTTCTTAACTTTTTTTGAAATGTCTACCGATAGGAGTCGCCGACTGGTGGACCCAACCATGCAAGCAGACTTGATCAAGGCGCTCGATACCGAACTGGCCAAGCATGGCCACGAGAAGCGATGCCCGATGCTGAAGCAGCTCTACCAAGCGCAGCAGGAGCAGGTTCAGCGAAAAGACGCAGGTTCGGCCATATGGTTCGTGGGCGCTCTCTACGTCCTGTTCTCCCTCACCGACGCCGTCCTGATTGGTGATGTTTTCATTTACGCTGTCACCCTCCGGATAGCGGTCGGGATCGTTTATGTTGCTGCCATCAGTCTCCAGATCAGGTATGGAGTAAAAGGTTCGCTCGTTGAACTGCAATGCGCGCTCGGCATCGTCATTGGTTATAGTGCTTGGCTTTCGCTGACGAGTTACAGCAACCAGGTCGGAAACGCACTTTACTACCTCTCGTTTGGAACCGTCTTTATGATGGTGTCAAATCTGTTTTTCAATTTTCGGTTTCGCGTCGCAGCCATCACGTCAGGTCTAATCACGATTATCTTTTTTACCGCAGTGTCGCAGCTGTTTGACGCCACGGCGGGATTCTATGCCGCAATCGGATCGCTCTATTTATTAAGCCTTGTGCTGACGTTGTTTCTAAATTGGAAGCTCAACGTTGAGCGATATCGCGTCTTCCTAAATTCGTTGAGGGCTGAGAGCCGCCAGAAGCAAGCGACTGAACGCGGGGAGGAACTGTTGAGGCTCTCCACCACGGATGCTCTGACCGGCTTGCGCAACCGGCGTGCGACCGACCAACTTCTCGCGAATTTTTGGCGAGAGTGGCGAGCTAATGCCGTCCCGTTCGCTGTAATCTTGATCGATGTTGATTATTTTAAGATGTTCAATGACTACTATGGACATCAGCAAGGAGATGCCTGCCTCATTGCTGTAGCGCGTGCGATGGAAAACGTAGTGGTCGATCATCGCTGCGCCCTTGGCCGCTTCGGCGGTGAAGAATTTATTATCCTTATGCCAGCCCCTGACTCGCAGCACGTTCTCGACATCGCCGAGCGCATCCGTCATTGCGTGCAGGCTTTAAGCATTCCTCATGAGGCGCGATCCGATCATCTGGCAACAGTGACAGTCAGCGTCGGAACGGCTTTCTGCAGCGATGTAACGGGAGAAAAGCCGGAGAAAATCATCACCGCGGCAGATCGCGCTCTCTACTGGGCTAAAGATAGCAACCGCAATTGCGTCAAATCCTTCGATCCGAATGTCGCGGACAAAGATACCACCAATGATGTGGTAGTTGAAGCCATCCGAACCGCTATAGAGCAAAAGCGCGTCACTTTGGCCTTTCAGCCGATTTGGAGCATTGAGTCGGGCCGGCTCTTCGCCGCTGAGGCTCTCATGCGCTTAACGGCCCCCGGGGGTAGCCCTATTTCTCCGGCCGTATTCATTCCAGTCGCTGAGCGCAGCGGGTTGATTGTCGAACTTGGCGCATGGGCTATACGAGAAGCTTGCGGAATGCTCGCGGCGAACCTCGCTTTACCCCGCATAAGTGTGAATGTGTCTGCGGTTCAACTGTTGAAGTCTAACTTTGTTGAACTTGTAGACACAACGCTGCGCGAATCGCGCGTCTCCCCGGCAAGGCTCGCAATCGAGATTACTGAGGGCTTGGAGATCGATGAGCACGCCGGCATCATCAACGCTATCGATGGTCTGCGAACCATCGGAGTCAACGTTTGGCTTGACGATTTTGGGACCGGGTTTGCTGGGCTGTCGTGCTTGAGCAAAATCAAATTTGATACTGTTAAGATCGATAGATTATTCGTTCAGGCGAGTGAGACGCCCCGCGGCGCAAAGCTACTGAAAGATATAGTTGGTCTAGTTGCAAACTCTGGTCAAAATATTATCGTCGAAGGAATCGAAACTCTGGAGCAGTGCGAGCTACTCAAGGGTTACGGCGTTAGCTTGCTTCAAGGGTTCTACTTCAATCGACCGATGTCAGCAGACGCCCTCAATTTGCTGCTGGCTAAAAGCAGTAAACTGATGGTGGGGGCAGTTGCAGCCTGAGGCACCGCTTCGCTTTGTCCGTGACGCTTCTGCGTAAATGACTTGAGCATAGGGGCTCGTCTCATACTCTGAGGGCGCTCGCTGAAATTGAGTCGAGCCATGGCAATGGGCGATTCCCCCGGCACGGTCGGCAGCGCCACCGGATCATTGCTCCCTCTACGGCCTGTTAGCTCTTGAGCCAGTTGAGGGCGGCTGCGAGGGCGAGAACGCCCATGAAGCTTGAGGCAGTCTTCTCGTAGCGCGTTGCAATGGCACGCCATTCCTTCAGCCGAGCCCAGAGGCGCTCGACCTAGTTGCGGTTGTTGTAGATCCAGTCTGGGCAGGCGACCGGGGCCTCGTTGCGCTTCGGCGGGATCGCGGGCCGGGCACCCAAGGTCCAAATGTGCTCGCGAAAGGCGTGGCTGGCGTAGCCCCGATCAGCCACCACCCACTTCGGCACGCCCGGCAGACGGTCGAGCAGCGGAATGGCATGGGGCAGTTCATGTGCCTGACCGGGAGCCAGGATGAAGGCGACTGCGCGACCGAGCCCGTCGGCGATCACGCAGGCCTTGCTGCCAAAGCCACCGCGCGAGCGGCCCAGCGCCTCGCGACTGTCCCGCTCAGCTTGTGTGCCCCCTTTCGCCGGGCTCCCGCGGCTTTCTGATGTGCGCGGATGCTGGTGCCATCCAGGAACGTCATCCCGAGTTGCACACCCGCCTCTTGGGCGAGGCGGAGCAGACGCTCCCAGACACCCAGACGCGCCCAGCGGATGAAGGTCTGAGCCGCCCGCGCCCAGGGACCGTGGTCAGAGCGGGTGGCGCGCCACTTGGCTCCATTTTGATGCCGCCAGAGGATGGCCGAGACCGTGCGGCGCAGATCCTGCGGCGGGGTCTTGCCCCTCGGCCGACACGCCTCGATCAGAGGCTCCAGCTTTCTCCATTCTGCGTCGTCCAGCATCACTCCTCCCAGTTAGAAGGAGCAAAACGCCCGCAAACGGAACACTTTCAAGGCCGAACAGGCCGTAGAAAAACGTCAATTTTTGCTGTCATCCTTGGAACAAGCAGACCAGGAAGCCCGGACACACCTTGTCCAACGGACAGTGCGCCCGGGCCCGTGATTGCTGGGAAACGAGAATGTTAGGAAATAATGGTTTCAGTTAACGGAAGCTGCGCCTGTATTACCGGACGGGCAAACAGCCACGAAAGCGGAAAATGTGGCTTCGCCCTTCGTTTCAGACCGTGGGAACAATCACGTTGATGCTTAGCGGCAACGCTAGTCTATTGCTTTTCTATCTCAAGATATCCAATTTCGCCAAGCTCATCGTCCCAATATGAAACACTGCTTAATTCCGTGTGTGGAATGAGAGATGAGAACGCCTCGATTTCTTCTTTCGTACGATAGAGAAGAAACCAGTCCATGTAGGCTTCCATGAATGCTTCCTCCCTAATTCCAGTGCGGAAGTTCGGAATTAGCAATCTTCCTCCGCTTTTCAGGCGGCCGAACAGGCTTCTCGTCAGGCGCGCTGCAACCCTTGCGTCGAGATAGTCGTAAAGGCCTGCCGCATAGATAAAATCAAACTCTCCGACGTTCTGCCTCGCAGTGATGAAATTTCTGACATTGAGCTTCTGCGTCACGATGGGAAGGCCGTGTGCGACACCATGCGCGGCCGCGACTTTAAGACTGCCCTCGTCCTGATCGGTTGCCAGCAAGCGCCTGACGCCGCCTCCTCCGAGAGCACTGGAGCTCTCCACTTCGCGAAGGTGGCCGCAGGCCACGGCGAGAATCTCTGCATCTGGGCGTCGGCGCGCCGTTTCGTCGATTTTTGCTGCGAGTGTGTCCTTACGTCGGCGAACAGCCTCACATGCCGACACATTGATGGTATGACTCATCACTCCTCGGCCCACGCTCGATGCAGCCTCAATGGCAGGCTGAGCGTCGGGATGCCGGTAGACGTAGTCAAGGAGCCCTGCGTCGCCTGGGTAACCACGGGGCCGTGTGAACGAGTGGCGTGTGAACGGGCATTCGTGAACCAGCTGTGCAATCCTATGACCCCGCGCGGTCGGCACAACAGCTTCGTACCAGGTCTCCGCGGCGAAGTTGTCTTTCAGCAACTGAAGCATGTCGATCAACTCGGAGGCCATCTGAGTGGCGCCGGTCGTCTCGACGCTCGCATAAAGACGGTCCAAGGCGTGCCGGACATCCGAGATGACCTCGGAATTGTAGCCGTCAGCGATGTGCGTGGGTGTGCGCTGAAGAGATGGCCTACGGGCCAACAATGCCCGAACTGCCCGATCCTGAGACGATGCTGGCTGAACTGCTCCAGTGGCAAGCGACTGAAGACCGCGAACACGCGGTGCTGGGGTGCTACTCATGTGCTTTCGCCTTGCTGACCGTTTGTTCGACCTGAACCGGACGTCCGCCGCTTCGTCCGTAAGGCCAAGGTTAACAAACGTTTAAGCGATTGCTAAAGTTTTATAGCTATATATGGTTAGTATTCATGGTTAATGGATGTTCTCCACAGATTGTGCCCGGTAAATCTACAGCTTAGATGAGGGATAAGTCACTCAAGTTGCTTCGTTATTGGCGAGCAGCGAATTCATGGCGCGGCCCGGCAAGATGAACGAGTCTGCCGCGGTCAGGGCGCCTCGCGGATCCGCGGCTGCCCTTCCGTCGGGCTATCTCGCAGGTCGCGGTCTCTTAGAGGCCTCAGCATGGCTCGATAGGCAAGGCCGGTTGCCAGACGGTGCATTGTTTTTAGTAGCGCGCGACACGCGGCGCAGTGCGTCTGGGGGAGCTGAGCTCGCTTACCCGAGTGTCGATAGCGGATCCGTGTTGGTCTTCGTAGAGGATTGGCTCTGCAACCGCTCGGTCGAGCATGGCTAATGCTGAACCTAAGTTTGCTGCATCGTATGACAATCGGGAGCGTTGAGCACGCGTATTGAGAGCTTCAAGTGCGAGAGGGCTAAAAAAGATTTTTCCGTCGCGAGTGCCAGCTTGTGTCTGATTGTTCAGAGCCTTTCTGCGCCAGGGAGTTGAAATCACTCGCAGAGTGTGATGTCCTTTCGAATGGAGGCTTAAGACAATGATTTTTGCAATCTGCTTTGCGATGCTTTGCTCATTTATTGCTGCGCTCAAGACGATGCAATTTTCTCGGCACGCACGCCATTTCGAGGTGCAGACTGGACTTTCGCTGTCAGTAGCACTCGTACTCCTCGGAACAGGTCTTCCTGTTTTTCGGTAGGGTGGCAATACAGCAATCCAGAGTTACTTGTGTTCCTGCAGGGTGTAAACCTTCCGATCCAGGAAGGCGGCCTCGTGACGCATTTGACCGCGGGGCGAGTTTAATACACTGACGGTTCGGGTGTAAGAGGAGCGCAAGAATTCATGTCATGTGCACGAAACTGTTCGGATTGATGGAAGATGTTTGCGAACTCAGCTTTCATTGGTGCGCTTTTCGTTTCGTCCCTTAGTTCTGCATATGCGGCGTACCGTTATCGAGAACATAGATCCTTCCTTATTTGCTTGGCGGTTACCGCGTTTCTCGCCGGACTGGGCGGTGTCTTGGGACAAGTCCGGTTTGTTTGAGCCTTGAACTTGCGCGGAATTCGCGAGAAGCGATTTCTTGAGCCGCCCGGGGGAGAGCTTATAATCGTAAGACATCAATCTCGGGTAGATTTGATTAAGCGGGCGGTTCTCGCAGGATGCACCATGCAGTCCATCTTTTGTGTCGATGAAAGCAGGCGCGTGAGTACTGCTGCCAAGGATGAGAGTGCTCGCCGAACAATCTAAGTGACTTTCGGATCGGTTCTTTAATGCCCACCGTTAAACTTCCCTGGGTCGCGTGTGCGGCAATATCATCCCGAGCTCTTTCAGACGGTTCGTCCATCAACGTCCAACGAGGCGCCAAATCTCAAGGATTCAATCTCTCTCCGTATGTCTCTCTGGCCCTTCAAAGCGGTTTCTGCGGGTGAGCTGGTTAAACATCGCTTCACCAGGTGGACAGATATGTAGTGTCGCTACTTCTAAGTGTCGTATATCTACTTTCCAGCATCGTTCTGGGGGCATGATCCTTATGCAAGTAAAACTAGATTATTTGAGACAGGCAATGTTAAGCAATATGTTGATCTCAGATCAGAGTAAACATGTCGCCAGCAAGATAAAATATTTCGCGCATCGGGTGAATCCGGATGAAAGGATCGTCCAGACTCACTGTATAATGGCTCTGGACGACGAAGATGCTATAGGCCTTGCCAAGGCGGTCTGCGGTCACCTGCGAGTCGATCTTTGGCAAGACTCGCGTTTGGTAAAGGTCATTGAGCCTTGATGGTTGGGATGGACGGTCAGACTATCGTCGATATTTGCGTACCTTTTGGCGTGAGGTGAGCGCGTACCTTCGATATTGAAGTTTCCGGCCTGATCATCGCGGCTTAGACGCGGCGCCAGGGGCATAACGAGGGAAGGCCGGGGGCAACTCTCTCCTGAAGCTCCCGACCATTTTCGCTTATGCTCAGTTCGGATAGGAGCGGACGCGAGTGCGCCCCTCGACCTGCCCAGCAGACGACAGGCCGGCCCCTGCAGTCGTACCGGTCGAACTATCCTCGGCTACTGACGGTACGGCCCACCCTTCCGAACGCCAAGTTTGAGCACGCTCATTGACATCCACCGAGCCATGCTCTTCCAAGATGTTCATGGCCGTAACGGCCCGCATCTCATCAGTCCGCACGGTGACCAGAGTGCCACCCCGGCGCACACCCTCAGAGTAGGTGTGAGCATCGGCCTCGCTAACGCCTGCTCCAGTGAGACCGCCGATGAGACCGCCGGCTGCCGCTCCAATACCAGCTCCCGTCAGAGTGGTGACAAGCCAGCCAGCCGCGACCACAGGACCGACACCCGGGATGGCGAGAAGTCCGAGGCCGGTGAGGAGGCCAATTGCGCCGCCGGCCACCGTGCCGACCGTCGCGCCCGTGCCCGCACCCGTCTCAGCGTTGTCTTTGGCGTCTCGGTGGTCGCCGGCTCCGCGACTGACAAGGCCGGCATGTCGATCACCTTCGTTGTTGCTGACAATGCTGACGTCCGAGTGCGGCACACCGGCGGCCTCGAGCTTCGTGACCGCAGCACTGGCGTCTTCATAGCGGTCGTAAAGGGCTGTGATGGTTTGCTGCGACATGGCGGGTAATCCTTTTTGCTGGTTTGGTTCTGCAAATTTTTTGGCTGATTTAGTTTGCTGCGACGTTGCCCTTGAAATCGACGCCGACAGTTACAGGCTTGCCGTTGAGTTGCGCGGCACCCCGCCAGATGCCTTTGTCATCTTTCTTCAGATCCTTGACGTCCTTGTAGCCGGCATCCTCTAGGCGCTTTCGCGTTTGTGCCTCGGTGAAGCTATTGGCGCCCTCTTCGAGCTTGGCGCTTGTGGCTGCGCCGGTGGTCCTCGGGTTGTTGGCGTCCGGCCGATCCGTGTTCGGGCGGGTGACCGCCTGCTGGCCGCCGGACTTCTCGCTCGTGGTAGCGTCCGGCGCGGGTTTGCCAGTCGTGGTGGTTTGCGCGAGGGCAGGGCTAGCACCTACGAACGTGAGGAGTGCGAGGGCTGCGAGTGATTGGCGCATGGATATCCTCCTAGGTTAATGGCCACCTCAATGCGGACGTCTGGAAGATCGTTCCAAAAACACTCGGCTTGGAAGTCAGCGTCTTGCAACTGTATCTCCGTAGCTGTTCGTGGGACAAAAGCGCCTACGAGGGAGAGAGCGAGAAGCTTTTCAGCCGACATGCATAATTCAATCATGCGATTGCCGTGAGACGGTAAGGGATCGTCTTTGTGAGATTTTCGTTTCAACCTTTGCGCCGCTCTCACGGATGCTCCTGTGGCAGCCAGGTACTCCGTTCGCATAGGCCAGCAGCAAGGCAGAGTAACTTTGGCTGACATCCAATCACGCGATCCACTCGGAGCCTCGTCAGGCAAGCCGGGATTGCGCAAGCCGCGGCCAACAGATCAGAGGGCAGGCCTGTCAGATCAGGCCAGGGATACGCTCCGGAACGTCACCGACCGAGCATCAGACACCTGGAACGATGTTTCGAAGCGCGGCTCCAGTTACTATCGGCAAGGCGGCCAGGAGGTTGGAAAGGTGGACGGCACTACGATGACCGGGTTCCTCATTGCGGGTGCCCTCGGCTTCGGCTTGGCATGGCTGAGCTTCGACCAGCAGTCTCGCTCAGGCGACTACGTCGCGCGGCGTATGAGCTACAGCAGCGAGCGCGAGGACTAGCGCGGCACATGCCAGAGAGGGGCGCTCGGCGGCCGCCTGGCTTAGAAGGAATGGCTGCTAGCTTCGCGGGCCTGATGAGCCTCCGCCACGCCGTTCATCGTCTCGCAGCAAGCCGCTAGTACCCTGAATCTGACGGACGCATCACAAGTGCCTTCGGTAAGTATGCGAATTTGTCGTCCAAATCGGGCTGAGCAGCGTACGTTTTGAAAGCGTCAGAGCATGACCGTGCGATTGAATTGAGGGGCGGTGGAACAGCACGAGACACAGCGTTTAACATCACAGAGGCGGCATCATGTTCATCAGGTCAGAAGGTGTGAGGATCAGACCGCCAGCCGTGATGACCCACGGGGTGCCAGTCCCGGCGCGTAGCGCCCTGTAAGCCTCTCGCAGGGCCTCACGCAGGCTGGGCAGGTCCCGCGGCTCGACGGCCTTCGAAGTCGCATCGTGCGGCCACAGCGTCAGCGCGGCGGGAAGCGCCAAGTCATCATCGCCGAGCTGTGTCTTGCTCATTGGCTTCCCTGCGTGGGGGCGACTTCGGGCCCTTCGAAGATCAAAGGGGGCAGCCAGCTGAGAATTCAAGGGAACGTCCGAAACGCGACAAGCGGTGAGCTGCGCGAGACAGCACAGCTGAAGCCCTTGAAGGGGGAGCTGAGCCGCCACAGAAACCCTGAGTGGACCCCCGCCCGTCATCTTGCGTTAGTTCCTGCATTTCCCTCGTAAGCAAGCGAGACAGCCACATGGCATTCGACATTCGCTCGGAGCTTCGCCGACCCGTCACGCTTGCCCTCGCAGCCATTGCCGGGCTGCTGCTGATCGTTACGCTCGTTCAAGTGGGCAATCGTGAGCGGGGACGCCAGAAACATCAGGAGCAAATCACCACGCTTCTGCAGATTCAGGGGGGGATCCGATCCGAACTGGATCGGCTCAAGGCTCTGGCCGGTTCAGCCGCGGAGGTTCAGGCAAGGATCGTCACCGGGGAACAGCACATCAAGGAGGCGGACCAGACTGCCGCGCTAACGAAGGCTCAGATTACGAGCTTGGAGGAGCGCAGGAAGGAAGCCGAGCGGAAAGCGAGCGAGGTCGAGCAGGCGACGGCAGCGCAGACCCAGCGGCTTACCGAATTGCAGACTCAGGGCCAGCAGGCTGAGCAGAACCTGGCTGCGCTTCAAGCCGCTGCCGCCCTCGCTGTGCAGGCCGCCAAGACCCACACGCAGGAGGTCGCTGAGGCTGGCCGAAAGCTGGAAGAAGCTCGCCAGCAGGATGCCAAGCTCCGCAACGAAATCGCCACCTTGACCCAGGAGGCCGGCTCCAAAACCGCTGCGCTCACGGAAACCGAACAGCATCGGCGGCAGGTCCTTGATGTCATGGATGCCGCGCAACGTAAGCTGACTGAAGCCCGCGGAGAAGCCGAGCGCCTCTCTCAGCAACGGACTGAGATTCAGCAGGTCATCACCGGCCTGACAGCCAACCGTGACAGGCTGGCGGCTGAGATCAAGGGGGCGGAGCAGCAACTCAAGCAAACCCATGACCAGGTCGCGGAGGCTCGCCAGCAGGAGACCAAGCTGCGCGACGATTTCGCTGGCCTTTCACGCGACGTGGCAGCGAGGACGGCCGATCTGAAGCAGATTGAAGGGGCTCACAAGCAGGCGCAGGACGCAGCGACCGCTACGCAGAAACAGCTTGCTGTGACCAAGGCCGACGCTGAGAGGCTCTCTCAGCAGCAGACCGAGCTCGAAAAAGCGGTCGCGGACCTGAGGGGAGGTCGGGACAAGCTCACGTCCGACCTCAAGCAGACCGAGCAGCAGCTCCAGCAAGCCCACGAGACGCTGGCCGCCGCTCAGAAGAACCTAGCCGGCGTGCAATCTGAGCGAGACCGAATCACCTCCGAGCGGGCACAAGCGGAAGAGGCGGTCAGAAGACAGACGGGAGAGCGTGAGCGGCTGGCATTCGAGCTCCAAGGTTTAAAGAAGCATCACGCGGAGGCACAGGCTCAGCTGGCAACGCTCACGGAAAACATGGCGGCGAGGAACAAGGAGCTGGCGGATCTTGACGACCGTCTGAAATCCACGCGCCGGGAACTCGCGGACGCTCAGAGCAAGCTCGCCACCACGCGTCAGCAGCTCTCCGAGCAGCCGGTACATGGCGTGACCGGACCCAGTCAGAAGGGCGACAACACGCCAGAAGCGACTCCCACCCCACCGGGTCGATCCAACGGTCATGGTCCCATGCCGGCCGAGATGCCGCAATGAGGCGGGATGGCCTGAACCGGGCTCAAATGATCGCCGGGGAAAGGATCCGGTCTCGCAAGACATTGACGTAGCGCGGCTTCGGGATCGAACGCCATCTGCGGATCGGTGTTTGCCCGCGCTTCATGCGAAGCGTGGCATGCCTGAGAATGGCATCGACGGTGATACAAAGTGGTGGTACAAAGGGCTCGTGAGGTCGTGGTCCAAGTATCTGTTTTTGTTTGATTTTGTTGCGAAAGCTGACAGTCCTTTCCTGGGCACCAATCGTTGAAATCGCCATTGATTTCGTTGCGATTTTTCCGCTGAAAGTCCCACCGGCTCGCTGAAAAGGCGAAAGTGGGACACTATCAGAGCCGGCTTCCCGCTCGAAATCGATTAGGTGCATTGCTCCACCGGCAAGCCGCTTCTGCTCAGCCTTGCGGGTGTAGAGCTCGGCCATCTTCGACGTCCGCCAGCCGAACATTGCCATCAACTGTCGCTCAGTGGCGCCGTTCTCGGCCGCGAGTGTCGCCCCCGCTTTGCGCAGACCGTGCGATGAGCAGTGGGACAGGCCAGCTTCCTTGCACCAGTCCTTCATCTTGTTGCCGAAGCCGTTTGAGGTGAAGGGCTGACCGCGCTCAGTGACGAGGAACGTCAGGTGGGCGCTCGGACAGGCGTCGATGGCGGCTCGCAGGACTGGGAGAAGAGGGACCTCCAAGGTCATGGGCTTCGAGTTGCGGCCCTTGTGCTGGGTATAGCGTAGCCAGGACGCAGGCCCCGCGCCTGTCGCAGTACGCCAGCACGCTCGCGCCGTTCGCCTCAGAATTCGCGACGCTCACCGGCAGGAACCTCGCGGACGACACGTCGGGGTTGAATTACTTCACGCAGCAGATTGCGAGCGGCGCCCCGAAAAGCATTCTGGAGGCTCAGTTGCTCGGCGCACCCGAGGTGCAGACCTACGGCGCGCCGGAATTATCGAACCTCGTCAACAAATTCACGTCGACCTATGGCTTGAGCCCGACCGAGGTGAACACGCTTCGTCCGGCAGCCGATCAGTTCGCCTCGTTCCTCGGCCGTGGCGTCGACACTCCAACCTTGCAGGCGTGGGATCAGCAGATCGATGCGGGCCAGTCGCTCCCAACGATCCTCGCGCAGATGTTTCAGGCGCCCGAGGTGCAGGCTCTGCAAGGCACGGGCGGCTTCCAGACCGCCGCCACTGCCTTCGGAAGCCAGTTCGGCGTCAATCCTGCCGACTTCCTGCGGGATGCCATGCTGGTCGGCCCCAGTGGCGTCACGGGCACCGGCAACACGAACCCGGCGAACAGCATCGGCGGCGCTGCCAACCCCGCCACCGCGTTCAGGGGCTTCGAGCCGAGCGCCTACCTGCTCGCGAACCCCGACGTGGCGAATTCATCATGGGCCGGCAACCCGCTGGGTCACTACGAAACCTACGGCTACAACGAGGGCCGCTCGCTCGGGAATGGCCTCGGGCCGCTCGGGGCTGGCTTCGATCCGACGAGCTACTTCAACGCCAACCCGGACGTGAAGGCGGCTGGCGTTGACCCATTGGCGCACTACCTGACCAATGGCGCCGCCGAGGGGCGGCAGGCTACCTTCAGCCCTGATGTCGGCCCCTACGCCTTCGGCAAGTACAGCAGCACGAGCCTTCCGGGCCCAGGGGCCAAGAGTCCGGTGAACGACGGCCAGCCGCTCGGCTCCGGCATCACCTACAACGGCGGCTCGGTGCAGTACGGCGGCGTGGACATCGGCGGCGGCGCGCTCTTCGACCCCTACTCGTCGGAGCAGGCGTATTTGAATTCGCAGGTCGACAGCATCAACCAGGGCGCACAGGCGGCGGCCAACACATCCCTGATGCTGACGGGGACCAACCCGTTCACGGGCTACGTCCCCATGCCCACCTTCGCGGTCAACGGAACGAACCAGAGCAACGGCGGGGCGGTCGCAGCTAGCCAGGGTCAGTATTTAAACAACGTCAACACGGCGTTGGCGGCGATGGCGCCGGTCGCGCCTGCAGGTTCAAGTTTTCTGCCGAGGGCGACCACTTTCGGGTGGTGATGTTCCTGCAATGAAAAGGGCTTGCTTCGGTTTCCCTTGTGTGTGCAGGCGCATCAGCATTTCGCGGATATTGTCCGGTAGGCTGGTGGCGGGCGGAGGAGGACAGGTCTGTTCCATGAGCCTGACCAGAGCCGTCAGCGCCGGCTCGTGAGGCCTCCCCTCCCTGCACTGAAGCTGCGGCGGAAGCTTGGGAGTGCGTGACAACACGATAACGGTTCTCCCAACCGCAACGCAGACCTCGAAGCAATCCAATCTATGATCATGCGTTCAGAGCATAAGCGGCCCCTGGAATGTGGCATACCAGATCTGGCTGCAGGGTGCCATCTTCTCTTCAGCACCGACGCCTTAGAGGACGAATGCTGATGATCGCTGTGCTTGCCGCCGCTCTCGCTGCTGCTGTCGCAGCCAACGTTTCGCTGGTCACCCTTGCCGCCGATGGCCTGACTCCGAAGCTTGAAATTGCCGCTTCTGCCCCCGTTCAGCTCACAGCCAGCAACGAGAATGTGCCGGCCGTCACCAAGCTTGCCGCGTAAGTCATCCAGCGGATCGGCTGTGCAGATTACGAACGATGCTCATCCGTTCACTCTGGAGATCGGTCTCGCGTTCAGGCCTGTGGGCTACTGCACATGGGAAATTCGCAAGCACGGTCAGCTGATCCAGCGCAGCGACCGCTCTCATCGGACCGCTGCGCGGGCCAAGGCCGATGGGCTTGCAGCGATGGAGCGCCTCGTTCGCGACGCGTAGAACCTGAGGAACCGAGCCATCACGTTTCAGCTTCTCAAGCTATAAGCGTGCAGTAGCGCCGTCAGAGCTGAGCGGAGTTGCAAGACGACATGACTTGGTACGCTGTGAGGCCGAAAGATCCTGCCGATCCGCGCTGGCCGATACCGACATCGCCCGTGATCACCCTCAAGGCTAAGGATCCTGACGAGGCACGAGCAAAGTTCGTCCAGGCTTATCCGACCCACCCATTTGGAACGCCCGCCTCGCCGGTGCCGGACGCAGGTATTAGCGGCTTCCGCGACGATCCTGCCGCATTGCTGATTGAGGAGACCGACGAGCCGCCCTCGCCGAAAGGCTAACGGCTCAAAGTTATGCCGCCAACTCACGGCTTCCGTAGCCATACGGGAAATGGCTGGGGTAACCCAGCCCTTTTGCTCATCTCGTGACCTCTGTAGATCGAGAGACGCTGCGCGGTTGTCAGCCTACAATACTGAACGAACAAAGCAGGCAGCGAACTCATTCAGCCCGTACGCTCGCCCAGTAATATCCGTGATATGAACTCCGTCGAGCCCTTCGCCCTGAAGTTTCTGCGCTTTTTGGAGCGCTGAGGTGGTAGAGGCCTGTTTGAAAGATACGGCTCTTCCGTTCTTTCTTCCGGTAACAATCAATTGCATGCCGCCCTCCTCGTCCGGTGCCGTCCAAGGCATAGGCTAACCGCGGGCGCGGTCGCCACTGTTGAAGGAGGGAAACGCGCGGTATCGTCCGGGGTTGTGGGGCCTGCTGCCCATTTTTTGCCGGCCCGACGGTCAAGCTACAGGAGCATCAGCGTGGGTGACGACCGAGACGACAGGATCAGGGCACGCGCCTACGAGATCTGGCAGCGAGAAGGCTCTCCTCCGGGACACGAGAATGATCACTGGTTGGAGGCCGAACAGGAACTGGATGCAGAGAATACCGGCGCAGGCTCAGCCGTCAGTCATGACGATAAAGGCAAGCGCGGGATACCGGAGACGAAGGCGGACCATGCCGCAGGTGCTGCTCCCGACCAACATGCCCCTGGTGAGAACCTAGAAGAGCGTCAGGACAAGCTCTTGGATCAAGCCGTCGAAGAGACCTTCCCCGGCAGCGATCCGATTTCTCCAAAGCGGATTACGAAATAACGCTCGCTTCGACGAGTGGCGCGGTCGGTGGCTTTGCGTCAGCTCCAGCTGTAGAGCGATGTGCGCCCGCTCAAGACGAGCGCTAGCGTGCCTATTCGGAAGCAATCTCGGAGAAGGGGTTCTCGTCTCCTGTCGCAGTCGCTGATGTGTCTATGACGGACGGCTCAACCAATTCCAGAACCATCAGCGCGATCAGCATGGCGACGAGGCCGACGATCAACCGATCCGGAGGCTTCCGCCTCAATCTGCGAGAAGGCAGCGTCGTTGGCATAGGGCTGCAGCCTAATGCATCACGGCGTCAGCCGGCGGCCTGTGCTTCTGCATGATGCTGTCCAGCAGAACCTCTTGGGCCTTTTGCGTGACCGTATCTGCCTCTTCACCGGTGTGGAAAGCTTCCGAGTCGAGAACGTATCCATCCGGTCCAATGCAGACCGACAGCCAGGGTAGGCCGGGTGTTGGCGGCGGGTAGACCGTGAAGGTGTAGCGGGCGAAATCGTCCTCGACGTTCTCTATCATGCGAGCCACCCTCGGGCTTCCGTTCCGTGCGTCAACGCCGGTTCTGGATGATCGTTCGCCCTGCAACGTGTGGCAGCCAACGCTCCTACGGTGTGCCCGCAGGGATACGGCATCTGGTATCCCAGCGTGCTACGGTTACGTCGGCTCGTTCCTGAGACCACGAGCCAACTTGAACGCGCCCCCGAAAGCGAGGGCGCGTTTTTCTTTGCCTATTTGTAGTCTCCGCAAGCGGGCATACTCAACTCGGCTCCGGATAGGCTTTGGAACGTTCCAGCCTCGCGCGCGCGGAAACGAGGCGCTATGGTCAAACCCAACAAGGGGGGCGGTTCTGCGCGGGGCGATGCTCGACCTCATGTTCGTGACGGTCAGGGACATCGCCGTTCATGAGGCGTTTGCCGACGAACTCATGCGGATTGCCGGAGTCCTGGAGGAGAGCGATAGGCCCAACGACGCTGCCAACGTCCGCGGCAGCGCTCGTCATCACAGGGTGAAGGCACTGGGGCTACGGGGGCAGCTCGCGGCTTTGAGCGACCGCTACGACAAACTGTTCGACGGCGAGCCCGAGACGAACTCATAAGTATCTCGCCCCGTACCTGTGCCCCCTCTCAACGGATTTTTGCTGAAGCAAGCCCTATCGAGCGATAGCAATTGCGAAGTCGCTTCACTGAGGGCCAGCACTACGTCATAGAATGAGGGATCAGCTACCTCGATCCCTTCGATTGCGGTAGGGTTCCAGCGTGCCAGTCGGGGCAACTACCGAGACACATTGCGACGCCTTCTAAAATTCCTCCATACGATGGGGGCTATCGGCCTCATGGGCGCGATGGCGTCCCTGCTCGTCATGCTGAGCCTCGCTCCTTCGCCGTCCTCTTTGGCCGAGTATGCCTTGATGCGCGGCACGATGGGCGCCATTGCCACCTGGATCTTTTTCCCGTCGCTTGGGCTGACGCTGATTGCCGGTCTTCTGACGATTGGTCTACATCGAGGCTTTCATGACGCCGGCTGGGCGTGGCTGAAGGCTGCGACCGGCATCCTGGTCTTCGAGAGCGGCTTCGTCGGCGTTCTGGGCCCGATGCAGCAGGAAGCCGAACTCAGCGCCGGTGCCTTGGCGGGACGGGTCGATCCCGCGACGCTCGCCGGATCACTTGTAGCGGAGCGCAACACGCTGTGGGTGCTGCTCGCAATCGCCACCGCCAACGTTGTGCTCGGCATCTGGCGACCACGGCTTACCCGCCTTCCAAAGTAGGTGAAAAGCGCACGTGGCCTTGTGATGGCAAGCGCAGCACCCGTCGCTATCGCACCGGAGGGGCATGCCAACAATGGGTCACGCTTCAAGGATTGGCGGTGAGCCAAGACAAAAAGGCCCGGCTGATCAGGCCGGGCCAAGGTGCTCCTCACTGGGGAATGGTTAGGCTCAGAAGCGATAGCGCAGACCAGCGCTCACGGTATGGTCGTCGCCGCCTGACCGCGCGAAGCTGGTCGAGCCAGTGATGACGCCGCTCAAGCCATTGCCGAGGTCCAAGTCAAGGCCGCCAGCCACGCGGCCGTATACGTCATCGCTGAACCGGCCGGTCTGAGTGCGGATCAGTAACGCTGGCGCGTAAGTCTGAAACGACGTGACCGTGCGTATGCCATCCAGGAAGTCGTGCTGCGCGGTCACGTTGAGGAACGGGCTGACCAAGCCGCCGAATGCCGGCAGGGTCGTGCGGATCTGGAGACCACCACCAGCGGTCAGGCCTTCGAGGTTCTGCCCCCGCACACCGATGGCCAGCAGCGGATCTCCGTTCTCGCGGTAGGCATCGACATGCACGTTGGCGTAGGCGACCTCGCCGACGGGGCCGGCTTTGAAGGTCCCGAAGTCGAACAGGTAGCCCACCCGAGCCGAAGCCGTGAAGGTGTCGCCGCCCGGCGCGGCGGAGAGCCGGTCGTTCAGCACACCAGGCCGGTTCACGCTGTAGTTGTTGCTGCCATACGTGAAGGCCGCGTCGGCGAAGAAGTTCGGGAACGACAGCGAGGCAAACCCAGCGCCCTGGAAGCTGTCGAGGTCGATCCGACCGTTGCTCAGACCGCGCAAGTCAACGGAGGTGTTGAGGTAGTTGAAGGCGGCGCCGAGCACGAGGTTCGGGGTCGCCTGGTACATCAGGCCGGCTGTGACACCGCCGAAGTCGGCACCGTAGGTGCTTCCGACGCTTCCGGATGCACGGTTCTGCGCGGTGCGGTCAACGGCTGCGTAGGTGCCGAGTGCGAAGAGCGAAAGGGGGCTGCCGACTTGGATGGGGATTGTCGAGGGCGGGGCAGTACGTCCTGGCAGATCGGCCGCAAAGGCCGCGGGCACCGACATGGCCATGTTCCGTCGCCGTTCGGCGCTGAGGAAGTCGATGAGCGTCGAAGAAAAGGCCAGACCGGCAGCTTGCCCGAGGTCGGCCTGCGGGCCAATGGTCAGTGGCGCGTTCAGCTGATTGGACACGAAGGCGGCGATGTAGCCATTCGTCTTCGCCGTCAGGTGGACGCCATCAACCGAGATGTACTGGTTCTCGGCCGCGCCCCCATTCAGGTAGCCGATAGGCGCGCACGCCGGGTCTGCGCTGCAATTCCCGGTGGCAGCCTGCGGAATGTAGCCGAAGGCCGTAGGGTTTGCCCGCAAGCGGTTCAGCAGGCTGTCGACGTCAAAGTAGTGGACGTTGATGCCCTGCGCGGACAAGGGCTCCAGCAGCATGGGGAACTGAGCGTTGAAAGAGGCAGCGAGATCGCGGTTGTTCCCGCGGAAGGTCTGCTGATTGAAGACCAGCAACTCACGCGCGCCGAGTCCGACAAGACGATTGAGAGCGGTGATGTTGTTGGACAGGATCGATGAAACGCCGGTCGCTCTCTGGGCGGCCGTGCCGGCAACTGGGATTTGGCTCAGATCGTTGTAGCCGATCCAGAGAAGCGCGAGATCACGTGGTCCGAACCGACCCGTGCGAGCCGTGAACTGATCAATCTGATCTGGCACGCCCCAGGCGAAGGCAGGAGACGCGAATGGACTGGGGTCTTGATGAACGGAAGCGGCGCCGCCAATCGCGTAGTCGTTGCTCGGATTGTAAGGCGTTCCAATGCGCGCAGGTAGCTGCTCGAAATACCCTGGTGCATTCGACCAACGACCGCCCTCGTAGAGGCGTGTGCCGCGCTGCGCGTCGAGCGTTCCCGTTGGACTGTAGCCATTGACTTCGCGCGGGATACGACCGTTGTCCGTGAGGCTGTCGCCAAACCCATAAAGACCCGTGTAGTAGCTCGACTGAGCAAAGCTGCTGCCGCTACTAAGCGCCAGGAGACTTGCTGAAGCCAACAGAGCGGCTGCTCGGCGTTTCATCCCATGCCCCTTTTTTGTTTAATATATGAGACATAGGCCGAGTACGGGGATTGGTCTTGTCAGATCTGAAACCGTTTGTGAAATTTGAAAATAATATGGAGTGGGCTCATTCCGAAGCTGTCTTGCCGTGGCGAAAATGTGACGGTGAGGCTTTGAGAACCTTCCTGAAGGTCACTGCCATCTGACTTTGGTCCGCGAAACCCGCGGCCTGAGCGACATGACTGAGCGGCATGCTCCCTGTCTCAATCATGGCTCGTGCAAACTCGACCCGTCTCCTAAGCATATGCTGATGCGGTGATAGGCCAGTTGACATTTTGAAAGCCCGGCAGAAATATTGGACGCTCACGCCTAAAAGGGAAGCAAATTCTACAAGGCTCGGGCGCCCAGCCATTTGGCTGTCCATTAAGTCAAAAACCAACCCAAGATGCTCGTTAGACAAGGCGGCATTTGGCGAGTTTGTTGATTTAAAGGTCGATATGTTTAGCGCTTGATAAATCAGAGTTGCTACTATTGCTTGAAGAAACAAAGATCCGCTTGGATTTCCATTTCTTATCTCAAGGCTTAGAGCCTCAAGAAGGTGACTAATAATTTGATCTCGGCTGTCCAACTCTCTCGTGCGGGCGAAACGACGACGGCTCACAGTTTGCGCGCTGACATCACTCCCCACCGTAGTTGCAACAAATCCAGCAGAAATTAGGATGTGCTGGCTTCGCCCGTTACCCTCCCAGGCACCTGCCAAACAGTCACCTGGTGCGCTCACTGCGGCACTTGGGGGTACAAGCAGAAAGGGCGCGCTTGCCGGTCCTATCCGTTGTAGAAGCGGATCAAGATGCGAGGCTATGTGGAGCTTCGCTGTCACAATATCCCAAGCGCCACCTGGACCATACTCCAGTTCTTGGAACTCCCAGCCCGGTTCCTCATAGCTTGCGAGTGTCTTTGGAGGAGTGGAATGCCGTTTCCAGCGCTCCGCTTGGCGAACTATGTTCGCCATACTATTCTCCAAAGATTACTTTTATCCATCATGCATTTAGATTTTTTGTGACAGAGCTTCGCGGCGTTTTTCCAGTGACTGCAGAACACTCTGTGCTTGCCAGCCTACTGACCTTCCTTTGTGCCTTGGGCTGCCATTCCGCGAACAAAGGCAATACAAATCTGACGCGCTTGTGGATCATTGACCTCCGCGAAGGCACGTACAAGCTTCGTGCTCTCCACCACTTTTGACACTTTGGCAGCCTCCCCCTTTTGGGGCGCCGCCCCTTGCAGCAAGGCTTCCGATACGTCCAACGCCTTTGCCAGACGTGCCGTTACCGACATCGTTGCCCCCTAGATCCATTGTCTACTAGTATACAATACGCAGGCGCAATTAGGATTTTTCCACCATGAAAGACCTGCACCAAATGCCATTTACAATCAATAGGGGCTAGGGCCGAGCTTCCAATTATTAAACCATAGGTTTAGATTTTGAAAAATTCGTTGGCATCACAGATTTGCGCCTCAACATATGTTATAGTTTGCTCCGATTGATCGTTAACTTAACATCAAACTTTGTCCCTAAATATAAATATGAACGAGATCGCAAGGTTACGACGCTGACATTCTACATGGCCGTTCATTCGGCTGCGGGCTAAGCGCTAAATCTTTCCGCTCGTTTTCTCTTACGCAAAGCGGGCGATCATGATTGAGATAGATCAGCAGAAGCGGTTAGCTGCATTCCACATCTCCGATAAAGATATTCTCTTGCTCCAGGAGCATGCCGCTTTCGCGCGAGCACGTATGCCGCAGTTGCTGGCTGAGTTGCATGCTCAATTCGCTAGTTGGCCTGAAATCCAGCGTGCCCTCATGCTGCCTGACGTGCACGAGGCACGCGTGGCACATTGGGTGCGTGCTGCTGCCGGTGACCTGGAGGAGGGGTTTCAAGCTTCTGCCGAGCGATTGGCGAGCGCCTTCAGTCGACACGGCGTCCCAGCCTACGCGGTCGCAGTGTGTCACTTCACGGTCTCTCGCGCGATCCTGAAGGAACTTGGGCTCGACCGCCCCCTTTCGTCCGGGGTCAACACGCACCTCAATCTCGGCCAGATCGTCAGGGGACAAGCTCTCGCATCGGTTATCGAGAAGGTGGCATGGTTCGATCTCGAACTCCTCTTGGAGACCTATGCGCGGGTCCAGGAGGAGGAAAGACAGCGCGCGCTGGCGCGGCTGGAAGGTTTTCAGGGCACGGTGCAGACCATTGTCGATGGCGTAACCAGCGGTGCAGGCACGGTCACGAGCCGCGCCGAAATGATGGTCGGCGCGACAAGCGAGACTTCGAAGCTGGCGCTCACAGCAGCCGGCGCCTCGCAGGAGGCCTCATACAACGTCGACGGAGTTGCCGCAGCCGCCGAGGAACTCTCGGCCTCGCTCAGCGACGTCTCCCAGCAGGTGGCCCGCGCCGCTCAGATCGCGGGGGTCGCGAACGAAGCCGCACAGCAGACCGATGCCACTGTCCAAGGCCTCTCGGGCTCGGCAAGCCGGATCGGCGATGTCGTTGCGTTGATCAGCAGCATCGCGAGCCAGACCAACCTCCTAGCTCTCAACGCCACCATTGAGGCGGCCCGCGCAGGCGATGCTGGACGGGGTTTTGCGGTCGTGGCGGCTGAAGTGAAAGGCCTTGCCGGTCAAACGGCGAAGGCTACCGAGGAAATCACGGCACAGGTCGGTGCGATGCAGAGCGCCACGAACAATGCTGTGAGCGCCATAGGGCAGATCGCCTCGATGATCGGAGAAATGGATCGCGTGGCCGCTAGCATGGCAGCAGCGATTGATCAGCAGCGTGCGGCTACGCAGGAAATTGCCGGCAACGTGCATCGCGCTGCGTCGAGCACCCAGCAGGTAGCTGGTAGCATCGGCGGGGTCAGTAGCGCGGCACAGACGGCAGGCAGTGCGGCTGGCGAGATGTTGGGGGTGGCGCGCTTGCTTGTCGATCAGGCTGGTATGTTGAAGCAGGCGATGGCAGCTTTGCTAACTCAAAGTCGAGCAGCCTGAGCGACTTCGATTGGCATTCTGCGTGAGCGAGTCCTGCCGCTTCCCCGCACCTTGCATCCCCGTCGAGCTTGAGGAGGCGTTCCGTATCGAGGATGCTGACGGCTTCGCTGTGGCACACGCGTACTTCACTGGCGCCCCTGAGCGCCGAAGTGGCACTGGCCGGATTTCGAAGGATGAGGCGCACCACGTCGCCGTCAGGATCGCGGAGATGTCGGCCCTGCAGCTTGCGTTACAGGAGGCGGAAAGTCAGCCGGACATGAGTGGTGAAGCAGGTGCCTGATCGCTTGGCTGATGCCGCGGAGGATCCTTCCGCATGCGAAGGTAGTCCAACACGGCCAGGCCAAGGTACGGGCCGACAAAGACCAAGAAGAGAATTAGACTCATGCAGGCCTCCTCTCAGGTGGGAGGCTGAGCCCATTGTGGGCCGGGCTTCGCTGCACCTTCGGCTGTTAAAACTTGGAGGTTCGGCTGGTTCCTGCCCCATACGCGACTGATGGGTTTGGCTATGTCTCGGCGGTACCCTCGCTGAGCCTTCGATACAGATACCCGTAGGATGAAGGTAAGGCGGCTTCATCGTCACCGCCTCTCGACGCCGGCCTCAGCACGCGGACAGGTCGCGAGGGTTTTTCGCGCCTCTGAAGCAGGTGGCCTAAACGCTGCTGCCATCTCCCAGGTTGCTTCGGTGGTGGCGCTTCGAGGTGCTGCTTCGTCCAGAAGAGGTCGAGGATCATCAGGATGATCCAAGGGCCACCGATGCCGAGGAAGAACACCATCACTTCCACTTTCCCGCGCCAGGTCGTTCCTTGTGCCGTGATGAAGGATAGAACCCGTGCTTCAACTCTCAACGGTACCGAGGATCTGATGACCTACAAGGGCCTCTATGAGCCTGTAAGTGCCAGGGCGCGATGCTAAGCCGTCAGAGCAGGCGTGTTAGGCGCATCAAGATCTACAGGCGCTCCGCCGGCAGACGATGCTGGCGACCCCTCGACCATTTCCGCGAGGGCCGCCTGTGTCAGTATCTGGCCACGAGGAGCGATGATGCTGATGTCACTGTGTCCTGCCTTCAGGAAGTCGCGCAGCTTCCTGAGAGCCCATTCAGGCGTCGAGCAGTTGTATGTGATGTTGCCGCGCGCTGTCGCGGCACGCACAACGAAGGGGATGGGAGGTGTCATCAGACCTCAATCCCCAATCCACCCAGAACAGCGCGCTGTTTCAGAATGCCGATGCGGTGAGCACGGACGGCATGTTCGAGGTCTGAGACATCCTCATCCGGGCATTGCTTGCGGATCGCCGCTAACCCGTCCGACAGAGCTGAGATCGCCACCTCTTCGAGCGCGATGATGAGAGCGATGCGGTCGCGGAGACGGGCGTAAGGACCCGAACCTGGGCAGTGCGAGTTCGACATCCCACTACAACCACAGAGGATCTAATCCGTTCAACGCAACGGCTCTCACGAGCGCCGCCTTGCACGAAGCAGGCTCTGCCTCGCTGCTCCAACCTCTCAGCGGCAGCCTTGCACTCCATTCGCATCGCAATGCTTTAGGCGCAGCCGGAGTGATGATAGGCAATCTCCGAGTGATGGTCACAGGGAGTCCCTCTCGGAACATCGAGTGATCTGGGCTCTTGGCTTAGGGTAATAAATAATCGGAGGAAGCCATGCGGCCACCAGAGAAATCCGGTTCGAGCAAGAGCAGCACGCCGAAGGAAGGCGGCTTAGGTAACATTGATGACCTGCAGGGCCATCCCGGCAGTGGCAGTTCTCCCGGCCCCTCCACCAAAGGACCCGGAGAGACCGAAGCCGATAAGGCTAAGGAAGCTCGGGCCGAACGGGAAAAGGACAAATAGGTCTGCATGGTTCGGACAGATCTATCTCAGTCTTCCTCGGCGTCCGGACGGATGTCAGCGGTAATCTGAACAGAGCTGCGATGGGTGTGTTGGCTCCGGGTTGCCAGCAACACAGCGCTTCCAGGGCGGCAGATAGGAAATACTGGCAGCAACGGCCCAGGCGGGTAGTACTTCTTCGCGATGTTGGGTGCCGAGCGGGAGAGCGGGGACATGGCAGACGACCTCACACCAGCCATGCAGGAAGGCAAAGCTGCAAAGCTAGCCGGCAAGACTGTCTCGGCTAATCCCTACCGGGCTGGTTCGCAGGAAAGCGCTGATTGGATGGCGGGCTACGTCCATGACGAAGTAGAACAGAACATGGATCAGCCTGAAGAGGAGGAAGGCTAATCCTCTCTGTACTCGGCGCTCTCAGACCTTCCATAGGAGCGTGCCATGGATAGCTGGAGGCCTATGGATCGGGCTCCTCACGATGGACGATGGATTATCGCGATCAACCGACA
Organism: Methylobacterium soli; assembly: GCF_008806385.1. Taxonomy (GTDB): domain Bacteria; phylum Pseudomonadota; class Alphaproteobacteria; order Rhizobiales; family Beijerinckiaceae; genus Methylobacterium; species Methylobacterium soli. The sequence goes on along the minus strand of NZ_VZZK01000023.1, from coordinate 9,642 downwards.
AGAACCTGATTTGAGAGCGGTCGTGCGGTGGGACCCGACGCGTTTCGGTGATGCCCAGCCCTGGCATGTCGCCTCTTGCGAACATGGCCATTCCAATGACGCTTTCACGGATTGGATGCCGTTCCCTACTTGCCCCGATTGTGAGAACGAGAACGGTGCTGCCGAGTAGATATCAGACCGCCTGCTGGCAGGGCCAGAGAAGCAGTCAGCCGCCGGCGAGACGGCCTGACGCCTGATCCCGGTTCGGCATCCCCCGCTTGCGGGGGACTATACTCGACGGCTGCCTCACAATGAGGGCTGTGGCCTGACTGGATCGCCCGGTTGCACGTCGGGACCGGCTGGGTCACCCGGCACCGGATCATCGGGCGCTGGAGTCGGCGGCAGGTCACCGGGCATCGGCTCTACCGGCGGCGGTTCACCCGGCGTTGGCAGGTCTGGTCCGCCGGGGGTGGGCATACTGGGATTTGTCATCAGGCGCTCCTCAAAAATCTTGATCGTTCACTGGAGCAAACAACGGATCTCGACAGCGGTTCATGCGCCCGGGCCCCAGTCCAGCTCTTCCCCGGCATGACAGCAAAGCTGGCCATAGCTCGTCATCCGCTGGCGCCACTTGGCTTTCACTCTCTGGTTCAACCCGTCGCGTTGACCCCCATCCATTTCCTCGTCACCTCGCTGGATGTCGCGCAAAGGGCTGTCTGAGATGCAGGGACCACGCCGAGCCGTGCTCGTCGGTTTCCAGCATGCGGCCCACGCACGTTGGGATCTGCCGGGCGCCTGCAACGACAACCAACGTCAAGCTCCTGCAGGGTTGAGGATCGCCGTGGCGGCGCTGATTGGCTTTCTTGAGGTCGTCACTCTCCTCACCCAGCCAGGTGTCTGACCGCGTTCGTTCCATCGTCCGGCTTCATGATCTCACCGCATGGCTTTGGGCGCGTCCACCACCCGCGCCGGCTGTGATGAGCCATTGCCCCCAAGGCGACCCTGCCGTTCCGGCATCTTGTTTGCGGGTGTGACTGGGGTGGTTGTCGGGGTTTCCCCTTGAAAGCCCTGGGGCGTTCGGGCTTCTTGCCGGCCATGATCCGATCCGAGCTCGTCACACGCATCGCCGAGATGAACCCGCACCTCTACGAGAGGGAGTGCGAGGCCGTCGTGAACACGATCCTCGGGACCATCGCGGAAGCGCTCGCGAATGGCGACCGCGTGGAGATACGGGGCTTCGGCGCCTTCTCGGTGAAGGCGACACGGGCGTGGCAGGGGCGCAACCCGAGAACCGGCGAGAGCGTCGCGGTGGACGAGAAGAAGAACGTCGCCTTCAAGACCGGCAAGGAGATGCGCCAGCGCCTGAACCCACGCGAGCCCGAGACCCCTGAGGAGATTGTCGCCCGGATGCTGAAGGCGTCCTAGTCGGGCCAGCGACGATGGCGGATGCAGTGACGTAGGAAAGGCCAGAACGTGAGGCAGAACAGCAGCGCGAAGACGCAGGCGCTGTAGACGAAGTGGTTCTTCACGGCGTCCGACGCGCTGAACACGATCATGCCGGCTGCGGAGGCGAACAACGCCACCTCCAGCAGGACAGCCCAGACGCTCCGCAGTCGCAGATCGTGAAGCAGGGCCAGCCAGCTCACCCCCGTGACGACGAGACCCACAACGTAGACGACGAAGAAGGCGAAGGCTCCCCCAGCCAATGCGCCAATTGTCAGCAGGACCGCAGGCTGAGGTTGCGCCGACAGCCAGAACATTTCCGGACTTGAGAAACGACTCAGTTGCCCCGCCATCAATGCGCAGTGGGAGGGTGGGTGTATCCGTCCGGCGGAACTCCGATGATCAGGGACAACGCCGCACTCAGAGATTGCAGCGCAAATTGACTTATGTTGCGGTGCAACATTTCGATCCGTGTACCGTTGGTTGAACAGGACGCTCTCTGCCGGGCCCCGCGCCGCCGCGGTAGCCGGCCCCAAGGGCATGATCGGAGCGCTGCCGTAGGCATCGATCATCAACGATCCCTGGGTAGGCGAACCCACCAAGTGACCTTCCTACTAAAAACTGCCGTGTCGTGCGGCGCGGAGTGCCCCTATGTACAATCACTTCTTCAATTCCCTGATGCTGGCCTTCGAGGCGCAGAAGGTGATCGAACTTCGCCTTGTCCGGATCGCGTGGGGCGGACGCGAGGCGAATGCCGAGATGCAGTCCATGGTCTCCGAGAAGATCGGCGCCAGCATCGAGGCGGCCGGAACGCTGATGACCGGCGGCACACCGGAGGTGGTGATCTTGCGCTACCGCGAGCACGTAGCTGCCAACACCAAACGCCTGAGGGCCGCCTAGCGCGGAGCCAACCTCACAGGCCGAACAGGCTGCATCGCTCCAGGCTGATCCGTTCGATCAGGGCGCAGGCCTCCTCACACCCAGGATCCCACGATGACGCGTCGCTCCAACACCCGCACTTGGCTTGTTCCGACCCTGCTGGGGTCCGCCGCAGCGCTCGGAGCCTCGGCGCTCTATGCAGCCTCAAAGACGCGCGAAGCAGAAAAGTGCACTCCACCTATCGGCGACTTCATCACCGTGGACGGTGTGCGCCTGCACTATGTCGAACGCGGCCAAGGCGAGCCGCTGGTGCTCATCCACGGCAACGGCACGATGATCCAGGACTTCCTGATCAGCGGCATCGTCGATGACCTCGCCAAGCGCTACCGTGTCATCATCGACCGCCCCGGTTACGGCTACAGTGACCGTCCGCGAGGCCTTTGGACACCGAGAGCCCATGCGACGCTGTTCCAGAAGGCGCTGCAGCAACTCGGGATCACGCAGGCCGTGGTGCTTGGGCATTCATGGGGAACGCTGGTAGCCGTCGCTCTCGCCCTTCATGCCCCGCAGCTCGTGCGCAGCCTCGTCCTGGCATCCGGCTACTACTATCCGACGCTGCGGGCCGACGTGATCCTCGCGTCCCCCCCCGCGATCCCGGTGATCGGTGACGTGCTGCGCTACACGGTCTCCCCCGTGGTCGGGCGCGTCCTGCTTGCGGGGATGATCAAGGGCATGTTCGCGCCGGCCGAGGTGCCGGAGCGCTTTGACCGCGAGTTCCCGAAGGACATGATGCTGCGTCCCTTGCAGCTGCGCGCGTCAGCTGAGGATGCTGCCCTGATGACTCCCTCCGCCATGGAGCTTCAGGAGCATTACCGGGAATTGAAGCTGCCAGTGGTTATCGTCACGGGAGCAGATGATCAGATCGCCGACGTAGGACGCCAGTCTGCACGGCTCCATCGCGAGCTGCCGGGCAGTGAGTTCATCGTCGTTCCTGGCATGGGCCACATGATCCATCATCTTGCGCCCGACGACGTCATCGCGGCCACCGATGGTGCTTTCGAGAGTGCTCGCAGAAAGAGCGTACCGCGAGCAGCCTAAAGCGCTGCATGCCACCCAGGCAGGAAGCCCTTTCATTGATAATTAACCACGCCAAGCCCATATCGGGGACATGCCGGTCGCAGCCAAGCGTTGCTTGATCGGAGACGGCCACGATGCCGGGATGGGGTGACGCCGGATGTACGCGCACTCAGTCCTGCCATCCGTGGCCGTTGGCATTTCTAGGTCCGCGTAGCGCTGACCCAACCAATCAGTTTGTGATGAGCAAGCGTGTCAGACAACTCCCGCAGGAGCGGGGCTCGGTGCTGTTCGACGTGATCTACGAGGATGGCTCTCGCAAATCCAATCGACGTGTTCCGATGGAGATCCTGGGCGGCCTCGACGGCGACGAGCCTGCACGCCTCCTGATTGAAGAGCAGGATGCTGCAATCTCGCAGAAGTCGGGCCGGGCGCGCTCGCCCATTCAAGAACTGACCCGTTCCGAGATCAAGGCTCCGAAGCTGGTCTCCGAGGAGCGTTGAGGCCCCTCCGCTTCATCGTTGGAGGCTTCTGATGACTGCACCGGGCTGTTCTAACGGCTGCGGCTGCAGAGCACAGACGGGCATGATCGTCATGCGAGTGGATCGTCTGCTGGCTCACATAAGTTAAGACAGCTATGCAGCGCATCATCGTCATCGCGGCCTCGGCCGGCAGCCTCGATCCCCTCAAGCAGATCGTCTCAGCACTGCCGGTTCCATGTTCGGCTTCGGTGTTCATCGTCCTGCACGTCGGCCCTAACCAAGCCGTTCTTCCCGCGTTGCTCGGGGTGCTGACGGATCTCGCTGTCGTGCATGCAGAGGATGACACGCCGATTGAGCAGGGGCACGTCTACGTGGCCCCACCAGGTTGGCACATGCGACTGGAGACGGGTCGCATCCGGCTGGATCAAGGGCCAAAGGTCAACCACGTGCGCCCGGCGGCAGACCCGCTATTCATCTCAGCGGCAGAAACCTACCGGGAGCGCGTCGTCGGGATCGTTCTCAGCGGCTACGGAGACGACGGCACCGATGGACTGCTCGCCATCCATGAGAGTGGCGGCTTGGCGCTCGTGCAGGATCTGGACGAGGCGAAGGTGCCGGGCATGCCCTATGCTGCTCTCTACGGCGACCATCCGGACGCGTTCCTGACCGCCGAGAAAATCGGCGAGCGTGTCGCTGCGCTATGCGGCTAGCCAGCAATCCAAGAGACACGAGGATCATTAGGCCTGTCTCCCATGAATGAATGCCCATTCAAGTCGAGGGGAGCCTGGCCGAGATGGGGAACAAAGCATGGGTTGCGGGCACAACGGAAGCTGAAACAGATGCGAACCTCCCGGCCTCAGGACGCCGAAGGTAAAACCCGAGCTGTTGCCAGAAGGGCAGTCTTATCGACCGATAGGGCGGTTGCAATCTCCGCCAGAGCTTTGCCCTCGATCTCGCTGATGCCGTCATGGTCGGCCACATCCGCGGCGATCAGGAACACGTTCTGGCGCTGCTCCTCAGGCCGATCGGCGATGGCGGCGACCCGGCGCAGGTTCTCGACCCGACCGGCGCGCGTCCGAGCGCGCGCGATGCCCTGATACAGCTCCTCTTCCAGCATCAGCGTGTCGTAGCCCTTCTCCAGGATCGGGTTGGCGCGCATGCCAAGGAGCGCCGTCTCGAACTCCTCGCTCGCGACCTCACCATCGGCCACGATGACGTTCGACGCTGCGGAGACAGCCGCTTGCATCAAGGCATCGTCCCCGGTGTAGGCCTTCACGGTCTGACTGAAGCGATCAAAGACGTTCTGCAGGATGCCCATGGCGGCCTTCCAGTCGGCGGACCGGGGTGGAACTCGTGACCAACTGAGAAGTGCCGCCGTCCTTCCTCAATCCTCCGGGGTGACGCAGGAGCGCATGAACTCATCGCGCGCGGCTCCTTTCAGCCTCTTCGTCGCGGCGCTGTCCTTGCACTGAGTGAGAACGGCAGGATCAACGTCAGTCATGGTTTCATCGTTGATAGCCCCCCGTGTGCTTGGAGCGGGCTTGTTCGCCTCTGTCGGCGAGCGCGCACCCTGCTGCGCAAGTGTCGAGCCGAGAAGGCAGGCGAGGGCGGCTAGAGCGCTGAGGGCCAAAACCTGAAATCGCATCGGCGTCCTGCTCCGATCAGATGACCAGCACGGACAACGTCGGCGCAATCTGCGGCGAAGGTTCGGCAGCGAGTTGGCAATTTTAATCTGCGAACCGGCCGCCGACAAATCGTGATCCTGCGAGGCTGATCTTCTTCACCGGAGCGAAGCGGACCTCTCCGTGGGGCGGCCGAGCGTAGCGCTGACGCGACTGTGCGTAGATCGCTTCGCCCAGCCCACCTTCCTCCCGCTTCAGGGCGCTCTCATCGCACGTGGCCGCGACCCTCAACCCGAGTTCGTGAGTGTGGCTGCGGCTGTAGAGGAAGGCTGCCAGGCGTGCCCGCGTCCGCTCCGGGATGCCAGCGACAAGGCCGGGCAGCGCCTCGGCCTCAGCGCGGTAGAGCCGGCCGAGCGTGTCGAGCGGAACGGGGCAGTCGGCGTTCAGGTCGTTGAAGCTGGTCAAACGCGTTTGGATCACGGTGGCACCTGCTGACTAGATACAATCAGACAAGCGGCCGCATGGTTAACAGATCGTATCCGTCACCGGAGAACTGCGCACCTCAGCGGCACCATGAGGCAGCCCCGCACCACCGCCTCGATTTTTGATCGACAGAGCCAGTCGTGTCCGGATCGCTCCCGGCACGCGCTGACACCAACTGTTGCCCGGTCCGGTTCGCGTCCACCAGCAGAACGGCAGCAAACCCACAGATGGCCAGAGCTGTGAGCCATAAGGCTCCTCTAGCAACCTTTTTGTAACGCTTGGACATGCCCCAATGGTGGCTTGTCAGGGTTAGCGGACCCCTAATGCGGCGGTGACCGGGACGGGAACGATATGACGTTGCCGATCTCAGTGTGAATAGCACCGGCACCGCTCTCCTGCCCGGCTCCGAAGGGGGCGAGCTTCGTACAACCAGCGGAGAAGGCGATCCATCGAACAACCCTGGAGCTGCCTCCGTGAGCAAGCCGCCGCTCCAAAAGCTTCCGGAGCCAAACCGGTTTGTTATCTGGCGTTCGCACTGCAACCCCGACGCACGTTAAGGTTGCAGCCTCTCTAATTCGGTTGCGAGCCGCCATCGTCCGCCTGCGAGTTACGCAGGGGGCAAACTACTCAGGCGCGATCCCGCCGGCCTGAGCAGTCCGAGCAGATCAGCTAGCCTTGCGGCGGCCACGCGTTTTCGGCTGCTCTGTCTGAGTTTGCGCGCCGGGTCGGCCCAAACCAATTGCCTTTGCCAACTCCGAGCGCTGTGCCGCGTAGCTCGCCGCTACCATCGGGTAGTCCCGTGGGAGGCCGTACTGCTCGCGGTAGCTGTGCGGATCGAGCCCGTGGCCGGTAAGGTGGCGCTTGAGCGTCTTATAGGGCTTGCCGTCAATGAAGCTGATGAGTGCGGCCGGCGTGATCGACTTGCGGATCTGGGCCGTGGTCGCCTTCTGAACTTCTGCGACCATAGCGACCGAAGCCGATCCTGTCGCGAGACCGTTCAAGGCCGTGTGCACATTGCCGATCAGAGTCGGCAACTCAGCGACAGGAACCGGGTTGTTCGCCACGTAGGCCGACACGATTTCTGCTGCGAGTTCGATGAAATCAGGAGTGGTCTCCTGCGCTTCTTCTAGCATTTCGGTCATCCGAGTTGTGCCCCTCGGAACCGCCCAAAGCATTTAGCTGCCCAACCTGCAAGAAATTTTGTATGCCAATTCTCAGTTATGCCTAATTCCAAGCCATAGATTGCGCACAAGTTAGTTGCCGTGCACAGAAACTACTTAACTTGAAGGAAGGGCGGTGCCTGCACGTGTTCACGGGCCGCACAATCCAGGGCTGCAGCTGCAACGTACGCTGCGGTTACCCTGTCGGGGGTTCAATGGGCACCTACCCCGAGCCATACTCCCGGTATGGCTACCCTTGAGCAAACCGTGCAGACTTTCGAGGCTCTTCTCGCCAATGAGCAGCCAGCCAGCGTTGGCGCAGTAGACGAGGCTGTCTGGGCCTACCTTGCGCCCGTGCAAGGGCTCGACGCGCAGACCGAGGCGTTGGACGCCCTCAGCAAGGCCGTTACTCGCCTGAATGCATCCTCGCCGTTCATGCCTGTGCTGATGGATACCATCGATCGTCATTGGCATAGGCTGGCAGGACCAGCCGCTTGACGCGTCCCGGCAGGAGGCTCAAGCGGCCGTGAGGCGCTTCGTGTTCTCGGCCACGTGCTCGCGGTAGCGGGCAATGATCTGATTTGGAGTGCCACCGAGCATCATGGTGCCTGTCGCTTCAACGGCCGCCCACACCTTCTCGGACACCATGGAGTGCATCTCGGCGCGGCCTTCGCGACCACCCCACGCCAAGCGAACCAGCCGCAACTCGATCACTCGCTGCGCTTCCAGCGCGAGCACCATAGAGGCGAAGAAGGGATTGTACATGCAATGCTCCGGCCGCAGAGCGCGGCAGAGCATCAACGTCGCCAACTGGCGAAGCGATCCTGTTGCACAATACCCAACGTCGCTGCCCGCGGAGCTGCCCCGCTGTCCGATTTCTATTTCTGAGTCAGCGGGACATTCTCTCGGCCAGGTCTGCCTAAGCGGATCTCAGGTTTGCTGCGCTCTCCTTGCCGGATCGCCGGTCGGCTTCTACATCGTAGGAAACCTTCTGGCCTTCGATGAGATTGCGCAAGCCAGCGCGCTCGACAGCGGAGATGTGGACGAACACGTCCTTACCCCCGTCATCAGGCTGAATGAAGCCGTAGCCCTTGGTCTCGTTGAACCACTTAACAGTACCGGTGCTCATAGTCGTTCGTCCCAGTCAGCTTCGTGCGCCGAGGCATCGGCTGATGCCAGTTGCCTGCGACGAAGCTCAAAAGAGCGATGAGGTCTCGGAGGTTCCAAAGGCATGGATCGGCCATCACGCCTGCTGCACACCGACTCGTTCCCCTCCTGCGGTAGGCGCTCGGTTACCTCCAAGCCGGTTCTTCGCGCCTTGGCCTCAGAAGACTACTGAGGATCAGACCGCTGGATCAGGTTGCCATGCTGGCGGATCGCTCACTGGAACTGACCTTCGGTCCGAGGATGACGTTCGAGGTGCAGCCTGTAAGAGTGAATAGCGGGATCACTCTGGTTGGTAGGCTGCACGTCGCCGAGTTCAGGTGCCGGCCGGCTCGTGGCGAGCCATCTTCGCTATCTCGATCAGTTCGCGGCCGGTGAGGCCACCACCATATCGCGCCAGGTCTTCGACACTCCTGCCTCTGGCGCTGGAGCGGTAGCCCATCAGTTCGCCTCGACGCGCCTGGGTCCGCGAGGCAGTCTCACGCTGCAAATTGACTTTTGTGGCTAGGGCTGTCGGCATCTCGGCTCCTCCATGTCCACGGCCAGGAGCCTATCAAAGCTTAACCATATGAAACAGGCTTGACAGTGATCTTTCTGTTCGCAGCTAGGCCGCCTCGGAACACTCGTCGGCATCAGACATCCAATCGGCAGCCGCAAACTCAATGATCTGCATGGGAGCAGTCATCGGTTCCTGAGCCGGCACGGGATGCAACGCCGTCTGGATGACCTCTTCGACGCGCGATTGCGCAAACAGGGCAGCCCCGATCTCCACCCCAGCGGCCTTCACCAAGACGGCCTCTGCGCAGTTGCTGGCAACCTTTAGGGCCAGCAGGTGCAATCGCTCCTTCTCGACGCAGTAGGCTGCGATCCGGGCGCGGGCATACTCCGACAGCGGGGCGACCAGCGCGGCGAACTCGCCCTCATCCGCACGGTAGAGGGACGCGATCAGCCCAGCCGGGATTGGGTACCGCGCAAGGGCCGCAGCCGTAGGCCGAAGGGGAGTTGATGCCACTGAGATCCCTGTCGCTTGGGAGAAGACAGGATCAAGCCGAGTCAGGGTTAATGGGCAGTTACCGCCATGCTGCCCCGCTGCCTGACAGGGGATGGCAGCGGGGCGTGTCATGTGGGGGCATGACGGAGCCGATACGCATTACATGGCTCAGGGTCAGGATGCCTGCAGGTGGTTACCTGGGCCTCAAACGCTCACCGCAACGGCGTGACCAGAATGGGAAACGCGTGAAGGTAGGGTCATGACGACCCATCCTTGTCGATCATGCCAACCCATTATTGCTAGCATTACAGTTGCAGGGTGATGCTCCTATCTGAGAGGATTCGGATGGGAGAGCGCGATGTCTT
>NZ_VZZK01000022.1:93511-105101 GCF_008806385.1 Methylobacterium soli | reverse complement strand
CTGCTGCGAGAATTCCGAGACGATGCCGGACAGGTGCTGGAGGACCCAGAAGTCGCTCGGCGCCGCTACCTTCAGGAAACCGCTCGGCCCCTTGGCCTGGGCGATCAGGTCGTCGAAGCTGCGCTGCGCCTCCTCGACGAGGCGGGTGGCCTGGGCGAGATAGGTCTCGCCATAGGGAGTGAGGGCGATCTTCCGGGTGGTCCGGTCGAGGAGCCGCAGGCCCACCGCCGCCTCGAACTGCGTGATGCGGCGCGACACCGAGGAGACGGGCATGTCGAGGGCCGCGGCGGCTTGGCTGAAGCTCTTCCGCTTGGCGACCTCCACGAACAAGGCCATGTCACGCAAGACTTGAGGATGCGCCATCGTGCTGCGGCTTTCTCACTGACGCCAAGTAGGGCCGGGCACAGCGAGCCCCCCACTCAAGATACACAACCCTAGATAGGGGAACTGCCGCGGCGGTCAAGCCGAAAAGGCGAAGTCTTGTTCGTGCTCTGTAGGGGCGAGTCTCCGAATTTGATTGTGAATAATGCTATTGATGAAGTTTTTTCTCTAAAATTTTATCTGGATCTCAGTCTGACTCATCTGAAACGCCTGGCCGCACCGACCGCCATGGCACATTAACCATGCTGGTTGCTGACCGTTATTGCCAAGTACCGGATTCCATTAGGCTCGCCCAACGGGCCTGCATGATCGCGCGTGCCTGCCTCTAGCCTCGTGAGGGCGCGTCCCGATGACATGAACGCGTCGGGATAGCAACCCGAGGTTGCCGGCATCGGGGTCGCAGATCCGGGTTCGACGCCCGGCTCAGGCTCGGGATTTGCTGGAGCGTGCCGCCGGCCAGGCCGAGGCGGCGGGAGGGCGGAGCGTGTAGGCGGAGGCGCGTGGGCGCAGGCCGCTGATCAGGCCCGCCGCCATCAGACCCGCGACGCTGCCGCCGACCGGCGCAGCGGCGAGCGCGAGGGCGGCACCGCTGTCCCACAGCATCAGTGCCGTCAAAGGGCCGCCCAAGAAAGCCGCCAGCATGATCCCAAACATCAGGAACCCTCCCAGAAAAGGTCCCTACCGGACATAAACAGAGATACCATCGGAAACAGGCGATTCTAGAAAAACTCTTTCCCGAATTCCATGAGTGTACGATCCCGCGCCGGGAATCCTTACCCACAACTCTGCGACCGTCCTAGTCCCAGGAATGTCGGTGCCGCGAAAGGCCGATCCGCTTCAGCGTCGTTCAGGCCGCCGCCCGAGCAAATGTGCGAGCAGGCCCGCCTTCGGCGCGGTGCCATCCAGGCCCGGAAGAGCACAGGCACCGATCGCGCGCAAGCATTGGTCCCCGGCGTTGCTTCATCGCGCTCGAAGGAAAACGCTCCCACCTCCGGTCCGATGCTGGCGGATCGGGACCAATACGAAGCGTGATCGTGGCGGCCCATGTCAGTCCACGGGGCTGATACGGGCCTGATCCGGCCGATTAAAGTTCGATTAAACCCAAACACATGTCCGTCCATGCGCAGATTTGTCGCAGGATATTCGCAATTTTACTGAAATTACCGAAATTGAAAAACACCTTTCCAATGAGAATACTTTCGAACGACGCCCCCGGCGCCAGCTTATGGCCTGTGTCCTGCAAGGGGGCTCGGACCGGCTCGCATGCCGGAATCCGGATCTGCCCTGCTCGGAAACACAACCAGAAAGCGAATTTAAAGGGGTTCCGCTGCCGGAAACCGCGTGTCCAGGGTGAGGGTCGTTCATGGCTACCAATCAGACGTTTGACGGGTTCGTCGGCACCGCCGGGAATCCCCTCACGATCGGCGGCTATGTCTATGCCCTGAGGAGTGCGAACGGCACCAATACGGGCCGGCTCAGCGTCCAGAGCGAGTTGGGCGATGCGGTCCTCGAGCTCGAATCGAGTTCCGGCTACCTGTCCATCGCCCAGGCCTCCGGCACGGCCTTCACGCTGAACGGCCTGACGGTCGACCGGGACATCTCGGTCCTCGGCAGCACCTATTTCGTGGGCTTCCGCAACGGCGTCCCGGTGGCGACGTCCGAGGTCGCGAACCTCCTGAACATCGGCGACCAGCGCATCACCTTCACGGGCTCGCAATGGTCGAACCTGACCGAGGTCCGCGTCTACGCGCGCGGCGTCCTCGACGTGAATCTCGGCACCGGCTTCGCGATCGACGACGTCACCACCACGGATAGCACGGCGCCGCTCGCCCCGACGCTCAGCGCGGGGGTGACGGCGACCGCCGACAACACCCCGACCCTGACCGGCACCGCGGAGGCCGGCACTACCGTCACGATCCTCAACGGCACCGCGGTGCTGGGCAGCACCACGGCGGCGGCGAACGGCACCTTCTCGTTCACCCCGACCACGTCGCTCAACGACGGGACCTACAATTTCACCGCCCGCGCGACCGATGCCAGCGGCAATACCGGCCTGGCCTCGGCGGCCGTCGCCCTCCAGATCGACGCGACGGCGCCGATCGCGCCGAGCTTCACGGGAGGCGGCGGCGCGACCCGCGACAACACCCCGACCCTGACCGGCACCGCGGAGGCCGGCGCCACCGTCACGATCCTCAACGGCACCACGGTGCTGGGCACGGCGACGGCGGCGGCGAACGGCACCTTCTCGTTCACCCCGACCACGTCGCTCAACGACGGGACCTACGCGCTCACCGCCACCGCGCGCGACGCCCTCGGCAATGTCAGCCCCGCCTCCACGGCCCTGCCCGTGCGGATCGATACCGCGGCGCCGGGCGCCCCGACCGTCGTGGCCCCGAGCCTCACCAACAACAGCACCTCGACCCTGACCGGCACGGCGGAGGCCGGCGCCACCGTGACGGTCTATAACGGCACGACGGTGATCGGCACCGCGCAGGCGGGGCAGAACGGCAACTACAGCCTCACCCCGGCGGTCGCGCTCACGGCCGGCAGCTACAATCTCACCGCCACCGCGACCGATCTGGCCGGCAATGTCAGCGCCCGCTCGGCGGGAACGAGCCTCGTCCTCGATCTCACGGCGCCGGCCGCCCCGACCCTCAGCGCGGGGGTGGCGGCGACCGCCGACAACACCCCGACCCTGACCGGCACCGCGGAGGCCGGCGCCACCGTCACGATCCTCAACGGCACCACGGTGCTGGGCACGGCGACGGCGGCGGCGAACGGCACCTTCTCGTTCACCCCGACGATCGCGCTCGCGGATGGCCGCTACACGCTCACCGCCCGCGCGACCGATCCCGCCGGCAACCAAGGCGTGGCCTCGGCCGCGATCCCGCTGCAGATCGACACCACCGCGCCGGCGCAGCCGGTTCTCACGACGGGGGGCGGCCTCACGGGCGACAGCACGCCGACGATCGCCGGCACGGCGGAGGCCGGCGCCACCGTCACGATCCTCAACGGCAGCGCGGTCCTCGGCACGGCGATCGCCGACGCCAACGGCGCCTTCACGTTCACCCCGACGACGCCGCTCGCCCAGGGCAGCTACGGGCTCACCGCCACGGCGCGCGACGCCCTCGGCAACACGTCTGCGGCCTCGGCGCCGCTTGCCGTGACCCTCGACCTGACGGCGCCGGGCATGCCTGCCCTCAACGCCTTCGCGGCGCCCACGAACAACACGACGCCGACGATCACCGGCACGGCCGAGGCCGGCGCCACCGTGACGATCCTCAGCGGCGGATCCGCGATCGGCACCACCACCGCCGATGCGAGCGGAAACTTCTCCTTCACCCCCACGAATGCCCTGCCGGCCGGCACCGCGAGCCTGACGGCGACCGCCCAGGATACCGCCGGCAACATCTCGATGGCGTCGGCTCCGGTCTCGCTCACCATCGACACCACCGCGCCGGGCGTGCCGGTGCTGACGCCGCCGGCACCCACGAACGATACTACGCCCACCATCACGGGCACGGCCGAGGCCGGCGCCACGGTGACGATCCTCAGCGGCAGCGCGATCCTCGGCACAGCCGTCGCCGATGCCGGCGGCAACTTCTCCTTCACCCCCGCGGCCGATCTGCCCGCCGGCACCGCGACCCTAACGGCAATCGCCCGGGATCCCGCCGGCAACAGCTCCGGCCCCTCGGCCGGCGTGACCCTCGCGATCGACACCGCGGCGCCCGGCGCACCGGTGCTGGCACTGCTGGCGCCCACGAACGACACCACGCCCACCATCACGGGCACGGCCGAGGCTGGCGCGACCGTGACGATCCTCAGCGGCGGCTCGTCGATCGGCACGGCGATCGCCGACGCCAACGGGAGCTTCGCCTTCACCCCCACGAATGCCCTGCCCACCGGCACCGCGACCCTGACGGCTACCGCCACGGATCCGGCCGGCAACAGCTCCGCCCCCTCGGCGGCGGTCTCGCTCGTCATCGACACCGCCGCGCCCGACGCGCCGGTGCTCACGTCCTTCGCGAGGCCGACGGGCGATGCGACGCCCACCATCACGGGCACGGCCGAGGCCGGCGCCACGGTGACGATCCTCAACGGCAGCGCGATTCTCGGCACGGCGGTCGCGGACGCCAACGGCGCCTTCAGCCTCACGCCCGCGGTTCCGCTCACCGACGGCACCATCACCCTGACGGCGAGGGCCGTCGATCCGGCCGGCAACAGCTCCGGGCTCTCGGCCGCGACCCCGCTCACCGTCGACACGGCGGCGCCGGGCGTGCCCGTCATCACGCCGTTCGAGAGGACCACCACAGACAACACGCCCACCATCACGGGCACGGCCGAGGCCGGCGCCACGGTGACGATCCTCAACGGCAGCGCGATCCTCGGCACGGCGGTCGCGGACGCCGACGGCGCCTTCAGCCTCACGCCCCTGGTTCCGTTGCCCAATGGCACGTTCAACCTGACGGCGACGGCCGGCGACGCCGCCGGCAACGTCTCGCTGGCCTCGGCCCCCGTGGCGCTCAGCGTCGACACGGTCGTGCCGAATGCGCCCCTGGTGAACTACATCGCGCCCACCAGCGACCTGACGCCGGTCGTGACCGGCACGGCCAATTTGGGCGACACCATCACGATCCGCAGCGGCGATCTCGTCGTCGGAACCGGCCAGGCCGGGGAGGGCGGCGCCTTCAGCATCACGCTGTCCGAACTCTCTCAGGGCACCAACACCCTGACGGTCACGGCGACGCGGCCGAACAACGAGGTCTCGCCGGCCGCCCCCCTGACCATCCTGGTCGACTCGTTCGCCCCCGCGGCCCCGACGATCGCCGGCCTCCCAGGCCCGACGAACGACACGACGCCGACCCTCACGGGCACGGCGGAGCCGGGAAGCCTCGTCACCTTCACGATCGGCGGGAGTGGCGGGAACGGCGCCACCGAGATCGGTTCCGTCGTGGCCGGCACGGACGGGCGCTACGCGTTCACCCCGGCCGCAGCCCTGAACGAGGGAACCGCCACGATCAACGCCGTGGCGCAGGACGTGGCCGGCAATCGCTCGCCCGCCGCGACACTGTCGCTCACCATCGACACGACGGCGCCGGCCGCACCGACGATCGCGGCCCTGCCGGCGACCACCAACGACGCGACGCCGACCATCACCGGCACGGCCGCGGCCGGCAGCACCGTCACAATCCTGAACGGCACCACCATCATCGGCACCGCCGTGGCCGATGCCGACGGAAACTACACGGTGACGCCGAGTGTCGACCTTGCCGACGCCGCCGCGAGCCTGACCGCGACGGCGCGCGACGCCGCCGGCAACGTCTCGACCGCCTCCGCCGCGGTCTCGGTGACGATCGACACGGCCCCCCCGGCCGCCCCGACCCTGCTCGCCCTGCCTTCGGCGACGAACGACGGCAGCCTCGTCATCCGCGGCACCGCGGAGGGGGGCAGCGTTGTGGCGATCAGCAATGGCGGGGTGCTCCTCGGAACCACGACGGCCGCCCAGAACGGCGCGTTCAGCTTCACGCCGCCGACGCCGCTCCCCGACGGGACCGCGACGCTGACCGCCACCGCCCAGGACGCGGCGGGCAACCGCTCGCCGGTCTCCCTGACCGCGACGGTCACGGTGGACGCGACGGCGCCGGCCGCTCCGGTCTTCACCACGCCCTCGGCGGTGACCAGCAACGCCATCCTGACGCTCACCGGCACGGCGGAGCCCAACGCCACCGTCACCCTGTTCGATGACGGCAACTCGCTCGGCTCGGTCCAGGCGGATGCCACCGGCGACTGGTCCTTCACCCCGGCGGCGGCGCTCGCCGAGGGGGCCAACATCATCACGGCGACCGCCACGGATGGATTCAACAATGTCAGCCCGCTCGGGACCGGGCCGACCCTGACGGTCGATACCGTAGCACCCCCCGCCCCGGCCCTGACGATCGACGCGGGCCCGACCAATAACAGCAGCCCGGTCATCACCGGCACGGCCGAGCCGAACAGCACCGTCACGATCACGAACGGCGAGAGCGTGCTCGGCACGGTGACGGCCGGCGCAAACGGCGCCTTCAGCCTCACCCCCGCCACCCCGCTCGGCGACGGCACCTACACCCTCGTCGCCACCGCGACCGACGCGGCGGGCAATACCGGAACGGCCTCGGAGGCGGTCGTCGTGACCATCGACACCGCGGCACCGGCCGACCTCGTCGTCACCAGCACGGGCGGCCCCACCAGCGACACCACGCCGGCGATCACCGGCCAGGGCGAGATCGGCGCCACCGTGACGCTCCTCGACGGCACCCGCGCGGTCGGCACCGCGACGGTCGACGATGACGGCAGCTTCACGGTGAGGCCGACCAATCCGCTCGCGGATGGCGCCCATGCGCTGTCGGTCCAGCTCACGGACGCGGCCGGCAATGTCGGCGCGCCCTCAACCCCGGTCGGCGTCACGATCGATACCGGCATCCCGGCCGCCCCAATCTTCACCACGCTCACAGGCGCCACCGGCGACGCCACCCCGACGCTCACCGGCACGGCGGAGCCGAACGCCACCGTCACCCTGTTCGACGACGGCACCCGGCTCGGCTCGACCCAGGCGGATGCCACCGGCAACTGGTCCTTCACCGCGGAGACAGCGCTCGCCAACGGGCCCAACGTCATCACGGCGAGCGTCACGGACGCCGCCGGCAATACCAGCCCGGTCGCGGCCGGGCCGACCCTGACGGTCGATACCGCCGCGCCCTCCGCCCCGATCCTGACGATCGACGCGGGCCCGACCAACGACCGCGCGCCGGTGATCACCGGCACGGCTGAGCCGAACAGCACGGTCACGATCTCGAACGGCGAGACCGTGCTCGGCACGGTGAGGGCCGACGGCAGCGGCGCCTTCAGCTTCACCCCCGGCACCGCGCTCAGCGACGGCACCTACACGCTCAGCGCCACCGCGACCGATCCGGTGGGCAATGTCGGAACCGCCTCGGAGGTGGTCATCGTGACCATCGACACCGCGGCCCCGGCCAGTCCGGTGGTCATCAGCCAGGGCGGCACCACCGGCGACACCACGCCGGAGATCACCGGCCGGGGCGAGGCCGGCGCCACCGTGACGCTCCGCGACGGCACCGCGCCGGTCGGCACCGCGATCGTGGGCGATGACGGCACCTTCACGGTGAGCCCGACCGATCCGCTCGCGGACGGGCCCCACGCCCTCACGGTCCAGCTCACGGACGCGGCCGGCAATGTCGGCGCGCCCTCGAACCCGGTGACGGTCACGGTCGACACCACGGTTGACGTTCCGCCCATCGTGGCCTTCCGGGTGGCGACGACGGCGGACGGAATCCTCAACGCCGCCGAGGCGCAGGCGACCGCCTTCACGATCTCGGGCCTCGATGCCGGCACCACCGGCACCGCGACCTTCACGGATGGCTTCGAGACCAGCGTCAGCGTGGCGATCGGGCCGAACGGCACCTACGCGGCGGATCTCTCCGGCCTGAACGGTCCGGTGACGGCGAGCCTGCAGATCACCGACCCGGCGGGCAACACCGACACGGTGGCGGGCCCCGCGCTCGTCCTCGACACCGTCGCGCCGGCCGGCACCGCCGAGGCCGACGCCACCGTCGCTGCGGTCGCGAGCTTCACCTACGCGGTGAGCTTCCCCGAGGCGGTGACCGGCGTCAGCATCGATGATTTCGTCCTGACCGGCACGAACGGGGCCTCCGGCACCGTCACGGCGGTGACGGGCTCGGGCGACAACTACATCGTGACGGTGGCGGGAATCTCCGGCACCGGCACGCTGACGCTCGGCCTTGCCGAGGGATCCGACATCGCGGATCTCGCCGGCAACCTCGCGAGCCTGGCGCCGGCCGAGCGGGCCGTCATCGGCGTCCCCCCGGTTCAGCCCGTGATCACCGGCTACACGACCGATACGGGCGTCGCGTCCGACGGGATCACCGGCGACACCACCCCGACGCTTACCGGCATCGGGGCCGCGGGCTCCACCGTGACGGTTCGCTACACGGACGGAGACGAGCCGGCCGAGGCCACCACCAAGGTCGATCAGGACGGAACCTGGAGCCTGACCCTGCCGGTTCTCCCGGACGGGGCCTATAGCTTCACCGCGAGCCTCACGGCGGCCAACGGCACCGCGATCGGGACCTCGGCCCCGCTCTCCCTCGCCATCGACAGCAGCGTCGACGCGGACGTGCCGACCACGCTCGTGGTCGACGGCACGCCGGACGGCCTCATCAACGCCGCGGAGGCGGCGGCGGTCTCCTACACGGTGGCGGGGCTCGATGCCGGCACCGACGGGACGATCACCTTCAGCGACGGCATCCGCTCGGTCGACGTGGCGGTGAGCGAGAACGGGACCTTCACGGTCGACCTCTCGGGCTTCAACCGGGCGGTCAGCGCGAATCTCGCCCTGAGCGACGCGGCCGGCAACGCCGCCTCGATTTCGGGCAACACCGTCACCCTCGCGACCGGCCTTCCCGGTGCCCCGGTCATCACCGGGCTGGCGGATGATACCGGAATCCCGGGCGACGGCCTCACCGCCGACACGACCCCGACCCTCACCGGCGCGGCCGATCCCGGCAGCACGATCCGGCTCGACGTCACCACGGCAGAGGGTCCGATCTCGGTCGAGACGAGGGCGGACGGGACCGGCGCCTGGACCGCGACCCTGCCGAGCCTGCCCGACGGGGCCTATGCGGTGACGGCTCTGGCCATCGATGCCGCCGGCAATACCAGCGTGGCGAGCGCCCCCCTCCCGATCAGCATCGACGCGACGGCGCCCGCCGGCACCGCCAGCGCCGACACGGCCGGGGGGCTCGCGGCCGAGAGCTTCACCTACACGGTGAGCTTCCCCGAGAGCGTCGGCGCCGTCGGTCAGGACGATTTCGTCCTGACCGGCACGAACGGCGCCTCCGGCACCATCACCGGGGTGACGGGGTCGGGCGGCAGCTACCTTGTCACGGTGGCGAACGTCACCGGCGCGGGCACACTGACCCTCGGCCTCGCGGCGGATTCCGACATCGCCGATCGCGCCGGCAACCTCGCGAGCCTGACGCCGGCCGACCGGAACGTCGCCATCGGCACGGGCGCGACGGTGCCGACCACGATCACGGGCTTCACCGAGGATTCCGGGACCCCGGGGGATGGGGTCACCAACGACGACACCCCGACGCTGACGGGCACCGGCAATGCGGGCGGCACCGTCACGGTGACGTACGGAACCGGGGCGCAGACCCAGACCCTGACGGGCCCTGTCGACGCGCTCGGCAACTGGAGCCTGACCCTGCCGACCCTCGCGGATGGCCGCTACAGCGTCACGGCGGCGAGCGTCGGCCCGGCCGGAGCGCCGGGCGGAACCTCCGCGCCGCTCGACCTGACGATCGACACCGTGGCGGACACCCTGCCGGCGGTGGAGCTCGCCCTCGACGGGTCGGCGGACGGCATCCTGACGCCCGCCGAGGCCGCGACCGCGCGATTCACCCTCAGCGGTCTCGATGAAGGCTCGACGGCGGCCGTGACCTTCACGGACGGCGCCGGAAACCGCGTCGCGGCGACGGCCGCCGCCGACGGCACCTACGATGTCGACCTGTCGGGCCTCACCGGCACCGTCACCTCGACGATCGTCGTGACGGATCCGGCGGGCAACAGCGCGGTCGGGGCCGGCAACGCGATCGTCATCGGCGCAGGCACGACGCCCCCGCAGGCGCCCGCCCCGACGATCGGCGGCCTCCAGGAGGATACGGGCACGCCGGGCGACGGCATCACCAGCAACCCGACCCCGATCCTCACCGGCACCGCCGCTCCCGGCAGCACCGTGACGGTGAGCTATACCGACGCGGCCGGCGCCCAGACGGCCACCGGAACGGTCGGGGCCGACGGGTCCTGGCAGGTCGCCCTGCCGACCCTGCCGGACGGAACCTACAACTTCGTCGCGACCGCCGAGGTGCCCGGCGCGACCCCGTCGCCGGCCTCGCAGCCCCTGCAGGTCGTGATCGACACGGCGGCCCCCGCCACCCCGGTCTTCGTGGGGGTGGTCGGCGACGACGGGAACGGCATCGTCAACGACGCCACCCCGACCCTCACCGGCACCGGCGAGCCCGGCAGCACGGTGACGATCGGCTACGAGACGCCGCAAGGGCCGGGTTCGGTCACGGGTACGACCGGCTCGGACGGGCGCTGGACCATCGACGTCCCGGCGCTCCCCGACGGCAGCTACAGCTTCACCCTCGGCACGACGGATGCGGCCGGCAATGTCGGCACGCCGGCGGCCCCGATCACGCTCACGATCAACACCGGCGGCGGCACGGGCGGCGGTGGAACGGGCGGCGGCGGCACCGGTGGCGGTGGAACGGGCGGCACCGGCGGTGACGGTGGCGCAGGCGGCGGCACGGGTGGCGGCACGGGCGGTGACGGCAGCGCCGGCGGCGGCGCCGGCGGATCCGATGGCGGCGGCACGGGCGGGAATGGCAGCGCAGGCGGCGGATCAGGCGGATCCGACGGCGGCACCGGTGGTTCGGGCGGCACCGTCGGCGACGGCGGGTCCGGCGGCACGGCGCCCGTGCTGGTCGGCGACGTCAACCGGGCGGTCGCCCACGCGCCGGCCGTCTCCGGCAACCTCCTGGCCAACGATACCGGCGCGGCCCTGAAGGTGGCGGCGGTGCAGTTCTCGGGCGGGCTGCAGGTCGCGGTTCCGATCGAGGGCACCATCAAGGTCGTCGCCAACCACGGCACCCTGACGGTCTCGGCGGATGGCAGCTACAGCTACGAGGCGACCGGCTCGAACAACCTCGACAACAATCTCAGCGCCAACGAGCACTTCACCTACACGGTGGCGGATTCGGCGGGGGCCACCGCCCAATCGACCCTCGATGTCCGCCTCGACGGGCAGGCGCCGCAGGCGAGCGCGCGCTTCGACTTCGCCTTCACGGATGCCCGGGTGGCGCTCTCGGGCGAAGCCCTGCTGCTCGTCGGCCCCGACGGGGTGACGCGGGACATCAGCGGCATCGACACGCTGCGCTTCACCGACGGGGAGATCCAGAACAACGACGGACACCACGTGGTGGACGACGTCTTCTACTACGCGAACAACCTCGACGTCTGGCGGGCCCATGTGGATGCCGACACGCATTACGAGACGTTCGGCTGGAAGGAGGGCCGGGACCCGAACGCCTATTTCCACACGAAAGCGTATCTGGCCGAGAACCCCGAC
>NZ_VZZK01000022.1:0-93454 GCF_008806385.1 Methylobacterium soli | reverse complement strand
TCGAGCACTATCTCCAGTACGGCGAGCGCGAGGGCCGGAGCCCCAGCCCCGACTTCTCGGCCGAGGCCTATCTCCACGCCAATCCGGACGTGGCGGCGGCCGGAGTCAATGCGCTGGCGCATTACCTGACCTTCGGCCAGGACGAGGGCCGTTCGGTCCTGGCCGGCGCGGGGGAGGGGCAGGGCCAGGGGCGGTTGATCGGCGATTTCGACGCCGACTTCTACCTCGCCCGATACGCGGACGTGGCGGCGGCCGTGCCGGCCGGGCATGTCCCGGCGTCCTTCGCCCTGGAGCACTACCTCCACTATGGGGCGAGCGAGATGCGCAACCCGAACGCCGCGTTCGACACGGCCTTCTACCTGGCGCAGAACCCGGATGTCGCCGCCTCGGGCGCCAACCCCCTGCTGCATTACCAGGAGGTCGGGTGGCACGAGGGCCGCAACCCGAGCGCGTCGTTCAACACCAACGCGTATCTGGCGAGCCATCCGGAGGTGGCGCAGGCGGGCATCGATCCGCTCGAGCACTACCTCCAGACGGGCGGCCAGACCGGCCACGGCCTGGTCTGAGATCGCCAGCCTGCCCCCCTTCCGCGCCGCGGCGCGGGAGGGGGGGCCGGAGGCACGGTCAGGCCCGCGCCTCGCGGGGGAGCGGCCGGCTCACGAAGCGCGAGCCGGCGAGCAGGAAACGCCAGGGCGTCTCGACGCCGCGGCTGATGCCGATGCGGGGGCCGGCCGCGACCGTGACGGGCTCGGACCGGGCCGTCCAGGCGAAGGGCGCGCGGTCCATCGGCAGGCCGTCCTGCGCGCCGGTGATCCCCAAGGCCTGACAGAGGCGCCCCGGCCCGGCGCAGAGGCGGCGCGGATCGTCGAGGCCGCGGCGCGCCCGCATCCGCTCGAGGCCCGCCCGCGGCTCGATCGCCCGGAGCAGCACGGCGCTGCCCGGCGCGCAGACGACGTTCAGGCACCAATGCATCCCGTAGGACCGGTAGACATAGGCGTGCCCCGGGGGGCCGAACATGCTGGCGTTGCGCCGCGTCGGCCCGCTGAAACTGTGCGAGGCGGGGTCGCTCCGGTCGTAGGCCTCGGTCTCCACGATGGTCCCGCCGACCCCCTCGACGCGAAGCTCGAACCCGACGAGGTCGGCGGCGACCAGCGCGGCCGCCCGCGCGAAGAAGGCAGGATCCATCCGGGCGGCTCAGGCGCGCCAAGTGCGCGCGGAACCCACGCCGCCACGGTCAACGAGACAGCCGCGGGGCCCGGATGACCGAGGCCAGGACCTGCCCGCGGGGACGCGGAGGGACTGAAAAAGAAGATACAATTTCTTCACAGGCCCGAAAAAGCAGAATCATTTTCCAAACGTATTCATTTGTACATAAACGTACGGCCGTTCAACGTTGAATAACCAGCGTTGGTTGTCTATTCAACCAATCCATCGCCGAATCGTTCTGCGTCCGCGAATCACATTCTGCCTATCTTTCTCCGATAGGAGCATCTGCACCTATGGCTCGATTTTTCTTCGATGTCTTCGACCCCCGCATCACCAATTACGATCTGGATGGCATCGAATGCGCGGACCGGGCTGCCGTGTCCGAGGAAGCACTCCGGGCCTTGTGCGAGATCGCGGCCGACGAGCCCGAGCGCTACCTCGACCAGAACCTGCGCGTCGTGGTGCGGGATGACGCGCACCGCGTCGTCATGACGGCGAGCGTCGGGTTGACGGCCGCCTGGCACGCCGAGGGCGAGCAGGCCGCCCGGGACGCCGCCTGAGGCGCACGGAACGCAGCATCGCGACCGGCCGTTGGTTTTGTCAGGAAACCCGGGAGGTTCGCGATGCTGAGACTGGCTCAGGCAACCCTGCTGGCGCCGCTGATCGGCCTCGGCCCCGTTCTCGTCCCGCTGGCCCGCGCCCAGGAAACCCGGCCCGCCCCGGCGGCACCGAGCGATGCGCGGCCCTCGCCCGGAACGGCCGGGGTCGACAGCATGGACATGAACTGGCTCTGGCTCGTTCTCGTCGTCCTCGTGGTGGTGGCGGCCCTCTACTGGTTCCAGCAGCGCCGCCGGGCCCCGCCCCGCCTCTGAGCCGGCGCCGACGCGCGCGACGCGGGGGAACCCGGAATTCAGGAGAATTCCGGCTCGCGGGCGATCAGTGCTCGAGCCCGGCGCGGGACTGGGCGAACAGGTCAGCGCCGGTCTCGGCGCCGGCGGCCTTGATCAGCGTCGCCTCCTCGCAGGTGCTCGCGAGCTTCAGCGCCAAGGGCTGCAGCCGCTCCCGCTCGGTGCAATAGGCGGCGATGCGGGCGCGGCCATATTCCGGCATGGTGGAGACGAGCCGCCCGAACTCGCCCTCGCTCGCCCGGTACAGAGCCGCGATCAGCTCGATCGGGATCGGGTACTTGGCGAGGCTCGCTGCCATGGGCCGGAGTGGGGTCGATGCCATGGGGTGCCTCATCGTGTTGCGGATGAGGCAGGATCCCCCGCCATGGTTAACGGATCGTTACGCGGCCTCTCAGGATGATTGGCGGCGGGCGGCCTGGCCGATCCGGAGCCGCTCATTGGTCGTGACGCGGGCATTGGCCGGATGGAGCTGCTCGAAGAGCGAGCGGTCCTGATTCGTCCGCACGCAGACCGCCCCGACGATGTTGCGCCAGGCACGGTCGAACCGCCCCGAGATGATCTGTGCTGCCATGACCAGCCCCGCCCACATAACCTTGAGCAGACGGTATGCGCAACGCCGATCGGCGCAGACCATCTTTTGTTAAACTCATCCGAAATTTCCAGAATCGCGCGGTACGGTGGCGTACTTTCTGACTGATGGCGCACAATTTACTCTGAAATTTGCACAATTCGAGCAACAACTTGGAGCATCATGGTGATGGATGACGAAATCCGTTACGGATTACTTACAGCAATTACTCCGTTTCTGCTTTGACGAGGCGCGGGCAGCGTCTAAAACGACGCTATTCACATAGATTAATTCGAATAAATGCCTATCGGTTTGTATCGCATAGAAATCAATCTGGCGCCGGTGTCGCGATCGCGTTCGTCCGGCGCGCAGCCTGGATCATGCCGCGGGATGCCGTTGCCGGACGGGCAGGGGACTCGACCTGACCGGACCGGATTCGGCCGCCCGGCCGCTCGCGATGGCATGGCCGTCACGCGGATGGGGCAGGATCCCGCGGCGCCGACCTGGAATCCCGCCAGCGTCTCAGGAAGTGGACCATGCACCGAGACGACGTCCGATACGATTTCGATGCCCCGGAAGCGGACTGGAACTTCGAGCCGCCGCCGAGCGCGGTGTTCCGGCAGCTGAGTTCGGCCCTCTACGTCACGGATGCGGAGGGCTGGCTCACCTACTACACCGAGGCGGCCGCCGAGCTCTGGGGCCGGCGGCCGGTGCTGGGGGAGGAGCGCTGGTGCGGCTCGTGGCGGATCTACCGGACCGACGGCACGCCGCTGCCCCATGCGCGCTGCCCCATGGCCATCGCCCTGACCGAGAACCGGCCCGTGCGCGGGGTCGAGGCCCTGCTGGAGCGGCCCGACGGCGCGCGGACGCGCTTCCTCCCCCACCCGACGCCCCTGCGCGACCAGGCCGGAACCCTCGTGGGCGGCATGAACCTCCTCCTGCCGCGGCCCTGAACCCGCGCATCCGGGCCCGGCGCGCCCCGGTTTCAGGCAGGGGCGCCGCCCTCCGGCGCGTGCGCGTTGAGCCAGCCGACCGCCCCGGTCAGGTCGAAGCCCCGGGCGGCGCCGTAGGCGAGGACGTCCTCGCGCCGCATGCGCCCGGCGAGAACCTCTCCGAGAACCCAGAGGGTGAGGGAGCGGGTGCCGCTGCGGCAATGGGCGATGACGGGCCCGGCGGCCCCCTCGACGGCCGCCCGGAAGGCCTCGACCTCCGCGCGGGTGATCGTGGCGCCGGTCACCGGCAGGTGCCGGTAGGCGAGGCCGGCGCCCTCGGCCGCGGCCCGCTCCGCCTCGGAGCCGGGCTGGCCCGCCTCCTCGCCGTCGGGACGGTTGTTGATCAGGAGCGCGAAGCCCGCCGGGCCGAACCCGGCGATGTCCTGGCCCGTCGGCTGACCGGCCACCGCCAGCCCCGGCGCGATCTCGGTGATGACCATCGGTGTCGCGTCCCTCCATGCTGGTCGCCCGGCGAGCATAGAGCAAGGCGGCGGGCTCGGCACATCGTCATCGGCGCATCGCCAGCACGATGAAGCTCGAATAGGCGAGCGCGGCGGCCATGACGGCGAGGGAGAGAGCATCCATGACCGGCCGTTAGGCCCCGGCCGCGCGCCCGGCCACGGCGCCTTCGGCCGCTGTGGCATGATGCCCCCGCCTGGGACGGGGCGCCGGTCCGAGGACAGAGCAAGGCTCTAGCTTGCGCAGTGAAACGCTGTTTATTCCGGATGACAAGCAAAATTTCCCACCGGATCCAAAAAATTAGAGAACGCGACGGAATACCTCTTGATGCGGCGCCACCGAGGTGATCATAGGCGCGCTGAGCAACTTACAACGGGTCGTTGAAATGTCAGAAGAAAGCCAGGGGCCGAACCCCGAATTCATCGCACTCGCCGGCGACATCGTTTCAGCTTACGTTTCCAACAACTCCGTCCCGGTGACGGAGCTTCCGACCTTGATCGCCAACATCCACACGGCCTTGCAGGGGCTGGCGAGCGGAGCCGCGGCCGCGGCCCCCGCCGAGACGGTCGAGAAGCCGAGCCCGGCCCAGATCCGCAAGTCGATCACCCCGGACGCGCTGATCAGCTTCATCGACGGCAAGCCCTACAAGACCCTCAAGCGCCACCTCACCGGCCACGGGCTCGATCCCTACAGCTACCGCCAGCGCTACGGCCTGCCGACCGACTACCCGATGGTCGCGGCGAATTACGCGGCCCAGCGCTCGGAGCTCGCCAAGTCGATCGGCCTCGGCCGCGCCGCCGGCCAGCCCGAGGAGACCTCCCGCGGCCGCAAGGGAGGCTGAGGCCGGACGGCCGCGGGCGCCCAAGCACCTTGAAGACCCGGGCGCCCAAGGGCTTTGAAGACGCGGGCGCCCGAGCGCTTAACGGGCCCGAAACCAAGCCTGCCTAGACCCCGCTCTCGGGCCCGCGCGGCCCGGGTCCGGAGAGAGGCTTCGCGTGCACGATCCCTTCGTTCCCGCCGTCCTGGCCGAGCGCCTGCGCGCCAAGCGGCGCAGGACCTGCGCGGTCGCGGCCCTCGATCCCGTCCCGTCGAAACCCGTCTTCGCCGAACTGCTCGACGGCCAGGGACGCGGCACCGGACAATTCGTGCGCCTGTCCCAGGGCATGGTCGAGCGCATCGCCCGCGCCGTGAAGGCCGCCGGCTGAGGGCCGATCCGCTCCGATCGGGGCTGATCGGGGCCGGCCCGGGAACGCCGGGGGGCCGTTGCCGTTGCGTTGATCGGACATCCATGCCGGGACGCGGCGCGCCGCCGCGCAACCGGATCATCGAGGGACGCGCCGCATGGCCGATCGATCGCAGGCAGGCCGCTCACCGGAAGGCAGGCCGCCCAGCCGCCGGGCCCTGCTCGGCGAGGCCCTGCGGGCCGGCGGCGACCTGATCGGCAAGGAACTCAAGCTCTTCCAGGTCGAGGCCGACGGCAATATCCGGGCCCTCGCCGCCCTCATCGCCCGCTTCGGCTTCGCCGCCATCCTGCTCGTCGGCGGATTGCTGCTCCTGGTCCTGGCCTTCGTCAGGGCGCTCGGCGCGCTGATCGGCTCGCAGGCGCTGGCCGCCCTCACGGTCGGGGGCGGCTTCGCGGCGATCACGGCGATCTTCCTGGTCCTCGGCCTCCGGCGCATGTCCCTCGACACGCTCAACCCGCGGCGCAGCGAGCGGCAACTGGCGCGGGACGCGCGGCTTGTGGGCGCCGCGGGCGAGTAGGGCAGGGCCTCGGGGACCGCGGGGGCGGCCTCAGGTGAGGAGCAGCCCGTCGCCCGGGGCGTGGACCGTGAAGCCCTTGCCCTCGTCGACCCAGCCGGGCCCGGCGGCGCCGCCCCGGATGGCATCGATCTCGCCCGGGCTCGCGGCGAAATGGTGGACGCCGCTCTGGGCGTTGTAGAACCGCTCGAGGGTGAGGGCGCCGGGACCGCCCGCGGCCGCGCTCGCATAGGCCTCGAAGGCGACACCCTCGTAGGCGTAGCTCGGCAGGGTCTTGATGATCTGGTCCCGCTCGGCGGCGCTGGTGGTGTAGAAATGCGTGCCGTGGGCCGTGTCGAGGAACCGGTACACGTCGACGGTGCCGGTGCCCGCGTCAGGGGTCGCCCAGGCGACGCCTTCGTAGACGTAGCCGGACTGGCCCTGGATCAAGGCATCCCGCTCGGCCGGGTTCACCGTGTAGAAATGGTCGTTGGTGGCGGCGTTGAAGAAGCGGAAGCTGTCATGCACCTCGGCCGAGGCCACGCTCGGGCCCGGCAGCGCCGCGGGCTGGGCCACGCCGACCGGGGTTGCCAGGGTCGGGGCGGGGCTCGCATTGGCGACCAGGGGGGCGCCGTAGAGAGCCTGGATGCCGCTGATGTCGGAGGCGGTCAGATCGGTCACCGCCTTGTTCAGGTAAGGATTCATCACGGCCGGCTCGCCGCCGTAATGGCCGAGGCCGAGGGCGTGGCCGATCTCGTGGAGTGCCACGAGGAAGAAGCTGACATCGTGGGCGCTGACGACGCCGCCGGCCCCGGCATGCCAGCCCTCGGCGCTGTCCAGGGTGATCTCGGCCGAGGTGAAGTGGCTCCCGACATAGCTGTAGCGCGTCTGGCCGAGCACGTTGTCGAGCCCGTCGATCGCCGCGTCGCTGAAGCGGATCTCGGCCGTGGAGGGGGAGGCGGCCTGCAGGAAGGTGATGTTGGCATGCGCCGACCAATCAGCGAAGGCCGCCCGCAGATCGGGCAGGAAGGACGCCGGTACGCTCCCGTCGACGGCCCAGGACACGGTGGCCCCCGCGCCCCAGAGCGGTCCCTCCAACACGTATCCTGCCATGCCGCGTCTCCTCCTGGCGCCCGTCGGAACCGTGCTTCTCGGGCCTTAATGCGGGGATAATGCGACGCTGGGCTTCGCGCCACGCGCGGGAGCGCCGGAGCTTCATCCGCGGGGCGCGGGGGCCAACGAAGAGGCGGGGTTGCAACCGCCATATCATATATTATTCCTGACAAGGATTCAGACGGGTCTTTCCGAGAGAGCTCAACATCTCGCGGGGAAAGGCGTGGCGTTCCCATGAATTCATCATCGATAGCCTTCTCGTCCCGAGAGTTCCTGCGGATGATCGAGTCCCTGGGCTTGACTGGGAACTGGGGCTGGTCCTTCACCACGCATGAGCAAGTCTGGTCACCGGGCTTGTACAACGTCCTGGCTCTGGAGGCCGGAACCGTGCGTCCCGATTACGATCTGCTCCTCAGCCTCGTGCATCCCGACGATCGTCCGGCCCTGGAGGGGAGCGCCGAGATCGTGCGCACCGGCTTCCTCAGCGACCGGACCTTCCGCATCATCCGGCACGACGGCACGATGCGGCTCCTGATGAGTCGGGGCGAGGTGTTCCACACGCCCGGCGGCGAGCCCATCGGGGCCGCCGGGGTGGTGATCGACGTCACCGACCGCGAGCGCATCGGGCTCGCCTACGCGGATGCGGCGCGGCGCCAGGGGCCGCAGGCGGAGAACGGCATCCCTGCGGGCAACGGCGCGGCCGCGCCGGGCTGCCAACCGGCATCCCTGACCGACCCGGACCCGGAATCCGCCGCGGAGGCGGAGAGCTTCAGCCCCGAGGAGGCGATCGATCGCCGGCACCTGCGCGCCGCCCGGGCGCTCCTCGACTGGTCGATGGCCGACCTCGCGCAGGCGAGCGGCCTCTCCTTCTCGACGGTCCGCCGCCTCGAGGAGAGTGCCGAGGGCGGCACCGTCCGCAGCCGCCGGGCCGCGGTCGCGGCCCTGCGGGCGGCCGGGATCGACTTCACCCGCGCCGCGGGCGACGCCGTCGCCATCGCGAAGGTCGGCTGAGGGGCGGCGCGCCGGTCTCAGCGCGCCAGCACGCGGGCGGCCTCCTTCGTGGTGGTCACCGCCCGGGACACCTCGGAGAGGGAGCCCGAGATCGCCCGGACGTTCCCGGAGATCGCCGCCACCGCGCCGGAGGCCTCCTGCATGTTGGCGGAGATGTCCCGCGTCACCATGCTCTGCTCCTCCACCGCGGCGGCGGCGCCGACCACGTGGTCGCGCAGGCTCGCGACCGAATCCTGGATCGCCGCGAGGGCGCCCACCACCTCGCCGGCGACCGCCCGGATGCCGTCGATCTCGGAGGTGATCTGCTCCGTCGCCCGGGCGGCCTGGTTGGCGAGGCTCTTCACCTCGCTCGCCACCACGGCGAAGCCGCGCCCCGCCTCGCCCGCCCGCGCCGATTCGATGGTGGCGTTGAGGGCCAGCAGGTTGATCTGGCCCGCGATGGTCTGGATCAGCCCGACGATGCCCCCCATGGCGCCCGCGGCCTGCGTCAGCCGCTCCGTGAGGGCCTCGGCCGCGGTCACCTGCGCGTGCGCGTCGTCGGTCGCCTGGCGCGACTTCGCCATGCCGTCCGAGATCTCGCTCACCGAGGCCGCGAGCTCCTCGGTCGCCGCCGCCACCGCCTGCACGGTCTGGGCGGTGCTGCCCGCGGCCTGGGTCGCCGCGCTGGATTCGGCATCCGTCCTGGCGATCGCCCCGTCGATCTCCCCGAAATTCTGCGCGATCAGGCGCTGCAACTCGGCGAGCAGCGTGACCTGGGCGGTGATGTCGGTGGCGAACTTGACCACCTTGTAGGGCCGGCCGGCCGCATCGAGGATTGGGTTGTAGGAGGCCTCGATCCAGACCGCGCGCCCGCCCTTGCCGAGGCGCTTGTACTGGCCGGCCTGGTAGCGGCCCTGGCGCAGGGCCTCCCAGAACGCCCGGTATTCCGGGCTCTCCCGCTCGGCCGGCTCGACGAACAGGCCGTGATGGCGCCCGACGATCTCCGGCAGCGCGTAGCCGAGGGCGTTCAGGAAATTCGCGTTGGCGTCCAGGATGGTGCCGTCGAGCGCGAAGGCGATCACGGCCTGCGAGGTCCCGATCGCGTCGATCTGGCCCTGACGGTCCGCCTCCAGGGCCTTCTGGGCCGTGATGTCGGTGGCGAACTTGACCACCCGGACGGGCCGGCCCCGCCGGTCGAGGACCGGGTTGTAGGTCGCCTCGATCCAGATCTCGCGGGCGTCCTTGCCGAGGCGCCGGAACTGCCCGGCCTGGTGGCGGCCCTCGCGCAGGGCCGACCAGAACGCCCGGTAGGCCGCGCCCTCGCGCGCGGCGGGCTCGACGAACAGGCTGTGGTGCTGGCCCTGCACCTCCGGCAGCGTGTAGCCGAGGACGCGCAGGAAATTGTCATTCGCGGTCAGGACCCGGCCGTCGAGATCGAACTCGATGATGCCTTGCGACCTGTCGAGGGCGGCGAGCTTCGCCTCCGTCTCGACAGCCGACCGATTCAACCCCCCGAACATTCCGACAACTCCGAGCCTTTCGGCGGATCGGCGGCGCGCCCTGACCTTCCGCAGGTTCCGCGCTCACCCTCGCCACAACCAAGGGTAGAGATTGCGTGCCGCAGGCCTGAACGTTCGGTTAAGATTGATCGATTTGGTTCGATCTTTGTCCGCGCGACGGCGCATTTTGTTCGAAGAGCCGCGCAGAGCCAGCGCGCGTCATCCGAATTCCAGCGATCCGCCGCGCCGGAATGCAGCAATCGGCCAAGATGAGGCGGCCGGCACCCCGGCGCGTTGGTTCCGGTCCTTGCGCGAAAATTGTCCTAATGCATTCGAGCTGAGCAATTAAGACCCCGTCAAGCCGCGGCGGGTAGCATCGGTCCTCACGTCACAGGGATCGCGCGGATGCATTCGACCCCAGGGAGCACGTTCCCGCTCTCCACGGCAGCGCCGCCGTCCTTCAAGGCGTCGATGGCCGAGGCCGCCGCGTTCCCGCGCCTGGTGCAGACGGTGGTGCGCAACATGATCGAGGCCTGGCCGGCCGAGGTCTATCGCGAGAGCCTGGTCGAGGCCCGGTTCCTCGGGCGCAAGACCGTGTTCGTGAGCGATCCGCGCCTGATCCACGAGCTTCTCGTGACCCGGGCGGCCGAGCTCGGGCGCGAGGAATTCCTGACCCGCTCCCTCAAGCCGGCTTTGGGCGAGGGCATCCTGACCTCGGATGGCGAGCGCTGGAAGGCGCAGCGCCGCACCGCCGCGCCGGTCTTCCGCCACGATCGGGTCAAGGAATTCGTGCCCGCCATGACGGGCGCCGCCGCGGCGACCCGGGCACGCTGGAATGCGCGCGGCGCCGAGGCCGCGCCCCTGGACCTTCTCGACGAGATGATGCGCACGACCTTCGACATCATCGTCGCCACGATGATGTCGGACGAGGCCGGCCTCGATGTCGGCGCCTTCGGCCGGGCGATGAACGCCTATCTCGACCAGACCCGCTGGAAGATGGCCCTGACCCTCGTGGGCGCCCCGGCCTGGATGCCGCATCCGGGCTATTTCCGCGCGGTCGCGGCGGCGCGCTACCTGCGCGGCACCGTCGCGTCGGCGGTGGAGCAGCGCCGCCTGAGCGGGCGCACCGGCACCGACCTCCTCGGCCTGATGCTGCAGGCCCGCGACCCGGAAGGGGGCGCGGCGATGTCGGATGCGAGCCTCACGGACAATCTCCTGACCTTCATCGCGGCGGGGCACGAGACCACCGCCATCACCCTGGCCTGGACCCTGTGGCTGCTCGCCGAGCACCCGGAGGTCGAGGCCCGCGTGGTGGAGGAGATCCGCGCGGCCGCCAGGACCGGGACGGGCCCGGATCTCGAGGCGCTGGCCTATACGCGGCAGGTAATCATGGAGGTGATGCGGCTCTATCCGCCGGCCCCCCTCCTCGTGCGCAAGACCGTCGCGGAGATCAGCCTCGGCGCCACCCGGATCCCGGCCGGGCGCTCCGTGCACGTGCCGGTCTACGCCCTGCACCGCCATGCCAGGCTCTGGTCCGAGCCCGGGCGCTTCGATCCCGACCGCTTCGCCCCGGCCGCCTGCGCCGCCCGGGACCGCTACGCCTACATGCCCTTCGGGGCCGGCCCGCGCATCTGCATCGGCATGGGCTTTGCCATGACGGAATGCCTCGCGATCCTGGCCGAGCTGCTGCCGGCCTTCCGCTTCGGCCGCACCGGTCCGGGCCGCCCGGACGCGCGCTTCAGCGTGACGCTGCGGCCGCACGGGGGCATGCGCATGCTCGTGACCCCGCGTCGGCTGCACTGACCGCCATGGGGAGCCCGCGACGGACGCAGATCGGGAGATGGGCCGCGGCCGGGGTTCGGCTGCGGCATTGGCTCTGGCCGGCCCGCGCGGCGCGGGCCGGAACGGAGCCGGCCGAGCCGGCGGAATCCGAGCGCTACACCCTGGCCACGCGCCTCGGGCAGCTCGACGAGACCCTGAAGCTCGCCAATTACTCCGCCATCACGCACGTGATCGTGGCCGCGGTGGTGCTGGTCTATTTCTGGGGCGACGCGCAGCACGCCTACCTGATCGGCCTGTTCCTGGTGGTGTCGGTGACGAGCTGCATCGCGGTGGCGGCGGCCTGGGCCCATCGGCGCCAGGATGCCGAGATGATGTCGGAGGCCGACATCGCCCTCGGCTACCGGGTCTCGAACCTCATCGCGCTCGCCCTCGGGGCCGCCTGGGGCACGATGCCGATCGCCCTGTTCGCGCCCTCCGACGGCGACCACCGCATGCTGGTCATCGCGATCGCGGCGGGCCTGATCGCCGACGCCTACGTGATCGGCCCGATCCTGTCGGTGGCCCTCGCCTTCACGCTGCCCCTGATGGCCGGAAGCTTCCTCGGCCTCGCCCGCACCGGCGAGATGATCGGCGCCCAGATCGCCGTCCTGCTCACCGTCTACGCCGCCTTCGTGCTGTTCAGCGTCCGGCGGATGAGCCACCTGTCCTTCCGGCGCATCCTCGACAGCGTCCGGGTGAGCGACCAGAACGAGACGATCGGGCTGCTCCTGCACGAATTCGAGGAGAGCACCAGCGACTGGCTCTGGGAGACGGACAGCGAGGGCTGCTTCGAACATGTCTCGGCCCGCGTCGCGCAGGTGGCCGGCCGCTCGGTGGAGGCGCTGCAGGGCTCGGCCTTCGCGGCGTTCCTGGCCGGCGGGCCGGAGGGGACGCTCGGCAGCGGCGCGCCCGAGATCCTCGCGCTGATCCGGGGCCGGATCGCCTTCCGGGACCACGTGGTCGAGCGGCCGGCCGGGGCGGAGACCCGGTGGTGGCAGTTGAGCGGCAAGCCGGCCTATGACCGGGCAGGCCGCTTCACGGGGTTCCGCGGCGTCGGCTCCGACATCACCGCGAGCCGCGAGTCGGAGGCCCGCATCGCCTTCCTGGCGAGCTACGACCCCCTCACGGGGCTCGCCAACCGCGCCCTGTTCCAGGACCGCGCCACCGCCGAATGCGCGCGGGCGGCCGCGTCGGGCACCCCTTGCGCGCTCCTCTACCTCGACCTCGACGGCTTCAAGATCGTCAACGACACCTTCGGGCACGGGGTCGGCGACCAGCTGCTGCGCAGCGTCGCGGCCCGGCTGCAGCCCGTGGGCGCGGAGGACGTCTGGATCTTCCGCCTCGGCGGGGACGAGTTCGCGGTGCTCCAGCGCTGCGCCGGGGCCGAGGACGCCATCGCGCTCGCCCGGCGCCTGATCGCCCTCCTCAGCACCGCCTACCTGATCGACGCCGTCAAGGCCGAGATCGGCGTCAGCATCGGCATCGCCCTCACCCCCGCGGACGCCCAGGACCCCGAGAGCCTGCTGCGCAAGGCCGACCTCGCCCTGTACCGGGCCAAGGCCAAGGGCAAGGGCAGCTTCTACGTCTTCGAGAACGATCTGGAGGTGACGCAGCGCGCCCGGCGCGAGCTCGAGGCCGACATCAAGCTGGCGATCGAGCGCAACGAGCTCACGCTGCACTACCAGCCCCTCACCAGCCTGCGCGACGGGCGCGTCGTCTGTTTCGAGGCGCTGCTGCGCTGGAGCAACCCGAGCCGCGGCTTCGTCTCGCCGACGGAGTTCATCCCGGTGGCGGAGGCGACCGGGATGATCGTCGCCATCGGCCGCCACGTGCTGCGCCAGGCCTGCCGCGAGGCCGCGCGCTGGCCCCGCCACATCCGCGTCGCCGTCAACATCTCGCCGATCCAGTTCCGCACCACCGGCTTCGTGCAGGACATCGCGGAGGCCCTCGCGGCGACCGGGCTCGATCCGGACCGCCTCGAGATCGAGATCACCGAATCCGTCTTCCTCGACAAGACCGCCATCACGATGACCAACCTCAACGAATTGCGGGGCATGGGCATCCGGATCGCGCTCGATGATTTCGGAACCGGCTACTCGTCGCTCAGCTACCTGGCGAAGTTCCCGGTCGACAAGATCAAGATCGACCGCTCCTTCGTGCGCGACATCAACGCCTCCGACCAGAGCCTCGCGGTGATCGAGGCGATCCTGGCCATCGCGCAGAAATTGTCGATCTCCGTCACGGCCGAGGGCGTCGAGACCGTCGAGCAGGCCCGGATCCTGAAGGCCCGCAACTGCAACGACATTCAGGGCTACCTCCTGAGCCCGGCACGGCCCGCCGCCGAGATCCTCGAGATCATCGAGCGCATCCCGCAGGATTTCGGGCGCCTGCTGCCGCCCGAGATGCCCCGCGCCTGGGCGGGGCCCGCGCGGGCCGTCGGGGCGTGAGCGGAGATCGCGGATGCGGGCCGTCCCGGGCGCGGCGAGGCGTACGGTTCCGCGCGTCGGCCTCCGGGTGTTGCCCCGTTGGGACAGACGCCGCGGGCCCGAGGCGCCATGATGGTGGCCGGAAACGGTCGATGAGGGCGGCGGCCCCGCGGGGGCAGGGCGCGTCGGGACGCGCCGGGCCACCGCCCCGGAACCGCCGCCCGGCGATCGGGTGCGAGGATCGATGAACCGGCGGACGCTGCGCTCGCTCGCCTGGGCCCCCACGATCGGCCTGTCCTGGCTCTGGGGTCTCGGCTTCTTCTACGCCATCCACGTCACCCTGACGTATGGCTGGCTCGGCTTCCTGGCCTTCGCGGGTCCGAACGCGGCGGGGCTCTACCTCTTCGGCCACGTCCTCGGGGCGCCCCACCGCAACCCCGCCGAGATCGTCCGGCGGGTGGAGGGCCGCTTCACCGGCCTGTTCCTGCTCGCCCAGGTGGCGGCGATCGGCGTGACGGTCTACGGGCTCGTCGCCTACGTGCTGCTGCCGCTGTTCGGCGCCAACGCCGCCCTGGCGGCGATCCTGGTGCTGCTCGTGGGCGCGGCCACCGGCCACGCCGCCTCGGTCAGGACCCTGCGCTGGCTGCATGCGGGCTACCTCGTGGTCGGCGTCGCCGCCGCCCTGGTGGCGCTGGCGGGCCTCGCCGGGGGCCCGCCGGCGCCCCCCGTCCCGCTCGCGGCCTTCGACGAGCGCTTCTACGGCCTCGTCCTGCCCTCCCTCGTGGGCTTCCTCCTCGGGCCCTGGAGCGACGTCCAGCAATGGCAGCGGGTCGTGGCGATCCACCGCGCGGGGGGCTCGATCCGGGCCGCCTATGCGGGGGGCGCGCTGCTCTTCCTCGGGCTCCTCCTCCTCAACGCGACGCTCGCGGCCCTGTCCGGCCCCGGCATCCCGATACTCTCGGCCGACGGGATCCCGGGGGCCCAGGCCGCCGTGACGGGGGCGGTCGCGCGTGCCGGGCTGAGCCCGGCGGCCGGCGCCTTCCTGGTCTGGACGCTCGTCGCGATGGTCTCGACGATCGACAGCTTCTACTGCGCCACCCGCTGGCTCCTGACCTCGGTGACGACCCGCAGCGTCAGCCCGATCCTCGCCTTCGTGCCGGCCGGCCTCGTCGCCTCGCCGCTCTGGACCCTGGTTGCGGCGCTCGCGGCCGCCGGGGCGGTCTCGGCCGCCGGCCTGTCGATGATGTACCTGATGCTGCCCTTCGCCACCCTGTTCGTCGGGGCCACGCTCTGCCTCGTCTGCGAGACGGTGAGCGGGCGCCAGGCCTATGACGGGGTGCTCTGCGGCCTGATCGGGCTCGCGGCGTCCCTCGTGTTCCTGGCGGGCTACGTCGCGCCCGAGGGTGCGCTCCTGGGGCTGTCGCCCATCATCGCCGCCATCGGGGCCCTGCCGGCCATCGGCGGGCTGGCGGGCCGCGCCGGCCCGGCCGCCGATCCCGGCTCCGTCGCCGCTGCCGGAGCGCTGCCGCAGGCGGTCCCGACCCTGGTGGTGCCGAAGGAGGAGGCGGTGGCCTCCCACGGCTTCGACGGGCCCTGGTTCGTGCTGCAGCTGATCCCGACCTACGACGACACCAACTCGGTCGGGAACGTCTACTTCGCCAACTACTTCCGCTGGGTCGGCAAGGCCCGGGAGCTGTTCTTCAACGTCTGCATGCCCGATTTCGACCTCGCCACCACGGGCTTCTACGTGCTGACGCGCTCCTTCAGCCACGATTTCCGCCGGGAGGCCCGGGAGTTCGAGCCCGTCTTCGTGCGCATCCGCATCGCGAGCCACAACCGGAAGTTCGTCACCCTGAGCCACGAGATCCACAGCCGGACGCAGGGGCTGCTGGGGCGCGGCGAGCAGACCCTGATGTTCGTCGACACGGTCCGCTACCGCCCCCTCGACATCCCGGCGAGCATCATGGCGGGCTTCATGCCCCATTTCGTCCGGGACGAGGCGGCCCCGCCGCTGCGGGCGCGGGGCGTTGCCGCGCTGGTGCCCGAGGAGGGCTGACAAAGGGGGCGACGTGTCGGCGAAGCTGCACAATTTCTACGTGCAATGCCCCGGTCTCCCCCGCACAATGCCCTGAGGACCACGGGCCGCCCCACGAGCCCGGGCCTTGTCTGGGAAACACAAGAGGGCAGCATGACGGGTGATCGACGCGATTTCCTGAAGGCGACGGCGGCGGGGCTCGCCTCCGCCTCGGTCGCCATCCTGCCGGCGGCGGCGCAGGGACAGGATGGGACAAGACAGGCCGGGCAGGGACGGAGCGGGCACGGGATGGAGACCGGGACGGGACCAGGGGCAGGGCCAGGCGCAGCGCCCAAGGCCTTCGCGGCGCCCAAGGCCTTCGCGGCACCCAAGACCTTCGCGATGCCGCGCGGCCTGACGCTCCTGAACCTCCGGCGCGCGGGCGGCTACGGCCTCGGCGTCAAGCTTCCGGGCGGCGTCCTCGATGTCACGGCGGCGGCCGAGGCGCTCGGCCTGGCCGCGCCCCTCGACATGGATGACCTGCTGCAGAACGGGCGGGGCGCCGAGCTCACGGCCCTCGTGGCGGCGGCCGGCGCGCAGCCCCGGGCCGAGCTCCTCCTCGACGAGGGGACGATCGCCTACGCGCCCCTCGTCACCCGGCCCGAGAAGATCATCATGATGGGCTTCAACTACCGCCACCATGCGGAGGAGACCGGGACGCCGATCCCCAAGGACCCGCCGCTGTTCAACAAGTACAACAACGCCCTCAACCACCACGGCGGCACCATCCGGCTGCCGACCAAGGCTGCCCGCGAATTCGACTACGAGACCGAGCTCGTGATGGTGTTCGGGCGGGAATGCCGCGACGTCTCGGAGGCGGACGCCCTCGACTACGTGGCGGGCTACGCCACCGGCAACGATTTCAGCGCCCGCGACCTGCAGACCCTGACCTCGCAGTTCATGATCGGCAAGACCAGCGACGGCTTCGCCCCGCTCGGGCCCTACCTCGTCACCAGCGACCTCGTGAAGGACCCCAACAACCTGCGGCTCGAGACCCGGGTCAACGGCGTCCAGCGCCAGGACTGGAACACCAACGACATGATCTTCAATTGCCGGCAGCTGATCAGCTTCGCCTCCAAGATCATGACCCTGAAGCCCGGGGACGTGTTCTACACCGGCACGCCGCAGGGGGTGATCTTCGGCGAGAAGATCCCGCGGGCCGAGCGCCAATGGCTGAAGGCCGGCGACCAGATCGCCTGCAGCCTCGAGGGTCTCGGCGAGCTCCGCTTCAGCCTGACCTGAGGGCCGGACGGGGCCGCATTCAGGCGAACAGCCCCGTCAGCCCGTAGCAGGCGGCCGCGATGGCGGCCGCCGCCGGCAGGGTCACCACCCAGGCGACCACGATGTTGCCCGCGACCCCCCAGCGCACCGCGGAGGTCCGCCGCGCGGCGCCGACGCCGATGATCGCGCCCGTGATCGTGTGGGTGGTCGAGACCGGCACCCCGAGCCAGGTGGCCAGGAACAGCGTGAGGGCGCCCCCGGTCTCGGCGCAGAAGCCCTGCATCGGGTTCAGGCGGGTGATCTTCGAGCCCATGGTGTGGACGATGCGCCAGCCCCCGAACAGGGTGCCGAGCGCCATCGCGGATTGGCAGGCGAGCACCACCCAGAGCGGCACGTGGAACTCGGGCCCGAGATGGCCCTGCGCGTAGAGCAAAACCGCGATGATCCCCATGGTCTTCTGCGCGTCGTTGCCGCCATGCCCGAGGGAGTAGAGCGAGGCCGAGGCGAATTGCAGGACCCGGAAGCTCCGGTCGACCGCGAAGGGCGTCGCCCGCCGGCAGGTCCAGGACACGATCAGGACGAGCAGCAGCGCCAGCAGGAAGCCGAGGAGCGGCGAGAGCACGATGGCGGCGATCGTCTTCGACAACCCGCCCCAGACCACGACGCTGAAGCCCGCCTTCGCCACGCCCGCCCCGACGAGGCCGCCGATCAGGGCGTGCGAGCTGCTCGACGGGATGCCGAACACCCAGGTGGCGATGTTCCACGCGATGGCGCCGACCAGCGCGCTCAGGATCACCCGCGGGTCGATGATGCCCGCATCGACGATGCCGGTGCCGAGCGTCTGCGCCACGTGCAGCCCGAAGAACAGGAACGCGATGAAGTTGAAGAAGGCCGCCCAGAACACCGCGTATTGCGGGCGCAGCACCCGGGTCGACACGATGGTGGCGATGGAATTGGCCGCGTCGTGCAGGCCGTTGAGGAAATCGAAGAACAGCGCGACCCCGATGAGGCCGGCGAGGGCGGGCAGGGCGAGGGTGGCGGCATCCATCCCGGTCACACGTTCTCGATCACGATGCCGCTGATCTCGTTGGCGACGTCCTCGAAGCGGTCGACCACGTCCTCGAGGTGCCCGTAGATCTCGGCGCCGATGAGGTAGGCCATGGTGTCGCCGTCGCCGCTGCCCTTGCGATGCGCCTGGTAGAGGGCCTTGAGGCCGCGTTCCTGCAATTCGTCGGAGCGGCCCTCGACGCGGGTGATCTGCTCCGTCAGGGTGCTGATGCGCCCCGCATGGGTGCCCACCGCGCTCAGGAGCGGAATCGCCTCCGCGGTCAGGCGCGCCGCCTCGATCACGGTCCCGCCCATCTCCCGCATCAGGGGCTCGAAGTCGCGCACCTCGTAGAGCGCGATGGTCTTCACGGTCTTGTTCATCTGGTCGATGGCGTCGTCCATCGACTGGATCAGGTCCTTGATATCGCCGCGGTCGAAGGGGGTGATGAAGCTGCGCCGCACCGCCAGCAGCACCTCGGCGGTGATCGCGTCGGCCTCATGCTCGCGCTCGACGATCACCTGGCAATAGCGCGGCACGCCCTCGCCCCCCTGCAGCACGCCCTGGAGCGCCTCGGCCCCGGCGACGAGGGTGCGGGAATGCCGCTCGAACAGGTCGAAGAAGCGATCCTCCTTCGGCATCAGAGCCTTGAACCAACCGAGCATCGCGTTCCCTGCCTGCTGCCGATCGACGGCGCCGCCCTCCGCGGCGGCGCGGGTCGAGGCCGCGCGCCGCCGGTATTAGGCCGGCAAGGAGAACCTCCGCAATCTCCCGACGGTTGCATCACGCGACGCCGCCCGCACGGATCGATATCGCCGCCGCCGCCCGGTGCCCTATCCTCTGGGCCGGAGCCCGATCTCAGCGCGCCGGTTCCTCGGCCGCGCGGGGCGAAACCGGGCCCGATCGGGGAGGCGAACCATGGATGACGCGACCGAATGGACGACCCGGCGCGCGGCGCACGCGGTGGGCGAATCCCTCGACGATCTCTCCGTCGAGGATCTGACCGATCGCATCGCGCTGCTGCGCCGGGAGATCGAGCGGCTGGAGGCCGCCCGCGCCGCCAAGGAGGCGGCCCTCGCCCGGGCCGGATCGATCTTCAAGCTCTAGGGCGCGCGGGCGCCGCGCGGCGTCGCATCACCGGGAGACGGGAGGGGGAGGATGACGAGCGACGCTCCGGCACGCGGGCGCTGATCATGAGCGGCGTCTTCGTGATCGGCCTGATCGTGCCCTGGTTCATGCCCGAGACGACGGGCCGGCCGCTGCCGGACTGACCGGGCGCTCCCGCCGGCCCGTCACTCCGCCAGCGCGGCCTCGATCCGCTCCATCGCCCAGTCGATCTCCGGGCGGGTGATGACGAGGGGCGGGGTGAGCCGGATCGTGTGCGCGTGGGTGTCCTTGGCCAGCAGGCCCCGCGCCCGCAGGGCCTCGACGACGGGGCGCGCGCCGCCGGCCTCGGGGTGGAGCTCGATCGCCAGCATCAGGCCGCGCCCCCGCACCGCGCGGATGCGGGGGCTGCGCAGCGCCCGCAGGCGCTCCAGGAAATAGGGGCCGAGAGTGGCGGCGTTCTCGATCATGCCCTCCGCGACGAGGACCCGGAGGGCCGCGCGCGCCACCGCGCAGGCGAGCGGGTTGCCCCCGAAGGTGCTGCCGTGCTGCCCCGGCTTCAGGGTGCCGAGCACGGCCGAGTTCGAGAGCACCGCCGAGATCGGGTAGAAGCCGCCGCCGAGCGCCTTGCCCACCAGGGTGACGTCAGCCACGATTCCCTCGTGCTCCTCGGCGAGCAGCCGCCCCGTGCGCCCGAGCCCGGTCTGGATCTCGTCGAGGATCAGGGTGAGCCCGTGCCGGGTGCAGATCTCGCGGACCCGGGGGAAGTAGCCCGCGGGCGGGATGATGACGCCGGCCTCGCCCTGGATCGGCTCGACCAGGAACGCCACCGTCTCGGGCGTGATCGCGGCCTCCAGGGCCGCCGCGTCGCCGAAGGGCACGATGCGGAAGCCCGGAAGGAAGGGCCCGAAGCCGCCGCGCGCGTCCGGATCGGTCGAGAACGAGACGATCCCGAGGGTGCGGCCGTGGAAATTGTCGGCGCAGACGATGATCTCGGCCCGGTCCTCGGGCACGCCCTTCACCTCGTAGCCCCACTTGCGCACGGCCTTGATGGCGGTCTCGACCGCCTCGGCGCCGCTGTTCATCGGTAGCACCTTGTGGGAGCCCGTGAGCCCCGCGAGCTCCGCGTAGAACAGCCCGAGCTGGTCGTTGCGGAAGGCCCGCGAGGAGATCGTCAGGCGCCCGGCCTGCTCCGTCAGGGCCGCCAGGATCCCGGGATGGCAATGGCCCTGGTTCACCGCCGAGTAGGCCGACAGGCAATCGAGGTAGCGCCGCCCGTCCGTATCCGTGACCCAGACGCCCTCGCCGCGGGTCAGCACCACGTCGAGGGGCTTGTAATTATGCGCGCCGAGGCGGCTCTCGATCTCGATGAAATCCGGCCGGTCCACCATCGCGGGCCTCCTCGGCGGCGCGCGTCGCGGCGGGGAAGGGCGCGCC
The DNA here is from genome assembly GCF_008806385.1 of Methylobacterium soli. Taxonomy (GTDB): domain Bacteria; phylum Pseudomonadota; class Alphaproteobacteria; order Rhizobiales; family Beijerinckiaceae; genus Methylobacterium; species Methylobacterium soli. The sequence goes on along the minus strand of NZ_VZZK01000022.1, from coordinate 72,854 downwards.
GGCCACGGCATCAACCGGCGCCCATCATAGCAGTCCCGGGCCGGCGCGGCAGGCCCGCCCGCCTGTCTGTCCCGGACTTTGCACGACTTCGTGCCCAGAGCTCCGCAGGCGGGACGGGCACTCATCTTGCTTGTACTGTCCGATTCGCAGATCCGGCGCGGCGGCATTCCGGGAGAGCCTCATGACGAGCGTGGCAGCGGCGATCCCGGCCCGGCGCGCGGGACTGCACCGGTCCCTGTTCGCCCAGGTCCTGGCGGGGCTCGGCCTCGGCATCCTGCTCGGGATCCTGGCACCGGACTTCGCGCAGGGGCTGAAGTTCTTCAGCGACGCCTTCCTGCGCCTCATCGGGATGATCGTGGCGCCGATCGTGTTCTGCGTCGTGGTCCACGGCATCGCCGGGGCGGGCGACCTCGGCAAGGTCGGGCGCGTCGGGGTCAAGGCGCTGGTCTATTTCGAGGTCATGACGACGCTGGCCCTGCTGATCGGCCTCGTCCTCGCCTACGCGGCCGGGCCCGGCCACGGCATGAACATCGACCCCGCGAGCCTCGACCCCAAGGCCATGGCGGCGGCCTCCGAGAATGCCCGCAAGCTCCAGGGCAGCGGCTTCGGCGCCTTCATCCTCAACATCCTGCCGCTCACGATCTTCGACGCCTTCGCGCGCAACGACGTGCTGCAGGTCCTCGTCTTCGCGATCCTGTTCGGCGTCAGCCTCGCCCTCGTGGGCGGCGAGACAGCGCGCAGCGTCAGCGCCTTCATCGAGAAGCTCTCCACGGTGCTCTTCAAGGCCATGGGGCTGATCGTGCGGCTCGCGCCCCTCGGCGTCCTCGGGGCGGTGGCCTACACGGTGGGGCGCTACGGGGTCGGCTCGCTGCAGCAGCTCGTCTCCCTGGTGCTGCTGTTCTACGCCGCGGTGCTGTTCTTCGTCCTCGTGGTCTTGGGCGGCGTGATGCGGCTCGCCGGCTTCTCGATCCTGCGCTTCCTCGCCTATCTGCGGGAGGAGCTGACCATCGTGCTCGCCACCGCCTCCTCGGACGCGGTGCTGCCGCAGGTGATGCGCAAGCTCGAGGCGATGGGCATCCGGCAATCGGTCGTCGGGCTCGTGGTGCCCACCGGCTATTCCTTCAACCTCGACGCCTTCTCGATCTACCTGACCCTCGCGGTGGTGTTCATCGCGCAGGCGACCAACACCCCCCTGGCCTTCACCGACCTCCTCGTGGTGCTCGGAGTCTCGCTCATCACCTCGAAGGGCGCGCACGGGGTGCCGGGCTCGGCCATCGTGATCCTGGCCGCGACCCTCAACGCGGTGCCGAGCATCCCGGCGATCGGCCTCGTCCTCGTCCTGTCGGTCGATTGGTTCATCGGCATGGCCCGCGCCGTCGGCAACCTCGTCGGCAATTGCGTCGCCACCGTCGTGGTGGCGGCCTGGGAGGGCGACATCGACCGGGCCCGGGCCCAGGCGGTGCTGGCCGGGGAGGGGATGCCCCAAGATACTGTCTGAAGACACCGTTTGAAGACACGGTCTGACGTGACTGTCCGAGAGGTTCGGTTCGGCCGGCCGGCGGCCTTGACGCGAGGCCCCCCAACTCGACAGCCCGCCGGAACGATGCGAACAATGGCCCGCGCGCCCCGTGCGAGACGGTCCGGGGCGGGCGGGCCCGGGACGGGTCCGCGACGCACACCTCGAATCACCGGAGAGCGCGCGGGCATGTCGCCGGAGTTACGCGAATCGCGAGCGGCCCTGATCCTGATCGGCGTGGTCGTGCTCTCCGTCCTGATTTTCGGAGCCGTGACCCTCCTCAGCCAGATCGGCTGAGGCGCCGGGCCGCCAGGGGCCGAAGAATGCGCGGTTTGGCCGCGCCGAAAGACAGGGGGCCGCGCCCGACGATGCGGGCCTCGGGCCAGGAACGCTGGATCGCGGGATCTGGGCAAGATCTGCTCAAGCACCCGGGGCTTTCTGGGCTATTCCGACCCGGCCGCGGCTCAGCATTGGCGGCCTCTCCCCCTGGCGTTAACCGTATTCGCGGGGAAATTACCGTTCCGTGGCCGAAGCGGAAACCTCCGGGTGGCTCCCGCGTAGGGTCGGATGGTGGCCTTGACCACGACTGACGAAACCTGAATTGTTTTCGCATCGGCGCATTTCGCGTAATCCCCCCCGAGCCCGAGCCCGGCCTCGCTGCGGAGAATGGTTTTGTTCGTGAACGCGATCGATGGGGCGCGCGAGCCCCTCGACCAACTCAAGGCCGCCCTCGACGCCTCCGGGGTCGTCGGCACCTGGACCTGGTCGGGCAGCCAGGATCGCTGCATCCTCGATGCGGGCGCCGCCTGCATCCTGGCCGGGGATCCGGGGCTTGCCGGAACGCCAATCCGGCTGGAGCGCGCCAAGGCTTGCGTTCACCCGGACGACCGCGCGGCGCTGTTCCACCAGTTCCGCGCCCTCGGGCGCACCGGCGGCCTCTTCGTCGCCGAGTACCGGACCCTCTCGCCCGAGGGGCAGGTCCGCACCATCCTCGACCGCGGCCGCATCTTCCGGGCCTCCGACGGCGCCGTCACGCACGGCCACGGCATCATCCTGGACGTCACCGAGAAGGCCTGCCAGGACCCGGTTCCGGCGGAGCTGCAACAGCCCCTCGAATTGGCCGCCAGCCACGCCATCGCCTGCCGGGGCGCCATCGACCGCCTCGACATCGCCGAGCTGCGGCTCATCGTCGACATGCTGCTCCTGCGCCTCGGCCAGGAGCTGTGCCGGAGCAGCACCATGGGCGCCGGCGGGCTGCACTGACCGTCGAGAGCCCGGCTGAAGAAGGGTCGGAATCGGGCGACGTCCCCGGGTGACAGGCGCCGGCTTTCGGGCCACACTCCCGGCCCGGCTCAGGGCGGATAACAGCCCGGGCCTCGGTTGGGGGCAGGGCGACGGAATGCCATGCCGAAATATTTCTTCGATGTTCGGACCCCGTCGGGGGTCGTCTGCTCCGATTACCAGGGGCTCGATTGCCCCGATGCCGAGGCGGCCCTGGCGGAGGCCCAGCACGGCGCCCGCTTCGTCACGCCCGGCGATTGCGCCCGGAACCCGATCTTCACCGGCTACAAATTCGCCGTGACCGACGAGGCGCACGAATTGCTGTTCACGGTGCCCTTCACCGACCTCCAGCTCGATGACGAGCCGGCGCCCGCCAAGACCGCGGTGACGGCCCTGGCCCGGCCCAGGCGCGGCCGCACCCCGTCCCGCGCCCGCGCCGCCCGGACCGCCTGACCCCGAGACGATTGCGCGGTGAGCCGAACGGCGCGGCGCCGCGCGCCTGCGCGTCCGGCTCCACCTCGTCGCCGAAGCCCCGCCGTCGATCGCGGATCGCGGATCGCGGATCGCGGATCGCGCGGCGGGGGCGTGCCGTGGCGTCCGGGCGGCTGTGGCTTTCCGGCGACAATCCGCGGGTCCGCGGTCCCGCCCGGGGGCCAGCGCCGGGTCGATGTGCAGAAACGCACGTCATCGTGATGACCGCGTCCCTACACATTCCGGAGCACGACACGCTCCAGGCCCTCCCGCTCACCGGCGGGCGGCCGCAGGGAAGATGCACGGCCATGAAGACCTCGCTGTCCGCAGCCTCGCTGGCGCTTGGAATCGTCCTGGCGCTCCCCGCAGCCCCCGCCCTCGCCGAGGGCCGCAAGCCCGTCGCCACGCCCTCCCGCGAGGCGGCCGGCCAGAACTTCGCGTCCCGGATGAACCGGCTCGATGCCCTGATGGGCGCGCCCCCCTCCGCGAGCCTGCTGTCGCGCGCGGCCGCCCCCGGCGCCGTCCGCCGCACCGGCCGCATCCGCGACGCCAACGCCGAGCGCTGAGCCCCGCGGCGGGCGCAGAGCCGCGGCGTCGGGCTCCGGCGCGGCCGATTCGTGGCATGATGCGTGCCCGTCCCGGACCGGGCGCCCGCGGCGGGCGCTCCCCGGGGTCCGACGCACGAGGCTGCCCATGACCGAGACGCGCCCCCTCACGCGATTTGGCGTGAAGCCCCTGGCCGCCCTGACGCGCCGGCTCGCCGACGTCGCGGGAGGCCGGGCCGAGCCCGACCTGGTGATCACGGGGGCGCGGGTGCTGTCGGTCTATTCCGAGCGCATCCTGCCCGAGCGCGAGGTCTGGATCACGCAGGGCCGCATCGCGGCCGTGAAGCCCGCCGGCAGCCACAAGGGCGGCGCGCCGCGCTACGATGCCGGCGGCGGCCTGCTCGGGCCCGGCCTCGTCGATCCGCATCTCCACATCGAGAGCAGCATGGTCACGGCCTGCGCCTACGCGGAGGCCGCGCTCCTCAACGGCACCACCACGATCGTGTGCGACAGCCACGAGATCGGCAACGTGCTCGACGCGCAGGGCATCGCCTGGATGCTGGAGGATGCCCGGGCGGCCGCGCTGAACATCTACCTGACGGTGCCGAGCACGGTGCCGGCGACCTCGGCCGCCCTCGAGACCGCGGGCGGCGACCTGACGCCCGACAAGATCGCGGCCCTGTTCGATGCCTGGCCGGAGGCGATCGGCCTCGGCGAGAAGATGGATTTCGTGGCGGTGGTCGAGGGCGATCCCCGCGCCCACGCCATCCTGCGGGCGGCGCTCGAGCGCGGGCGCCCGGTCTCGGGCCACATCTACGGCCGGGACTTCGTGAGCGCCTACGCGGCGAGCGGCGTCACCGACACCCACGAGGCCATCGACCGGGACATCGCCGACGACCTCCTGGAGGCCGGGCTCTGGATCTACCTGCGGGGCGGGCCCCCGACGACGCCCTGGCACAGCCTGCCCGGGGCCATCGGGACGGTCACGGATTGCGGCGCGGCCTGGAAGCGGGTCTGCGTCTGCACCGACGACCGCGACGCCGACGACCTCCTGACCTACGGCCTCGACTACGTGGTGCGCGAGGCCGTGCGCCACGGCGTCCCGAAACCCGCCGCCTGGGCCATAGGCTCGCTGCACCCGGCCACCCGCTACGGGCTCGACGGGGAGATCGGCGGGTTCGGGGGCGGGCGCCGGGCGGACCTCGTCCTCCTCGACGACGACCTCGTGCCCCAGGCGACCTGGTATGGCGGCGAGCTCGTCGTCGAGAACCGCCGGATCACCCCGCGCCTGGAGGAGGCCCTGTCGCGGCCCTACCGCTACCCCGCGCCCGCCTACGCCACCCTGCGCAGCCCCGAGCCGATGCCCGCCTTGGTGCCGGGGCTGCCCGCCGGCCCCTGCATCGCCAACGCCATCCGCACCACCCTGCCGGGGATCGAGCTGAGCCACGAGCGCGTCGCCCTCGATCCCGGCCCGGACTGGGCCGCGACGCTCTCCGCCCACGATCTCTGCCACGTCGCCGTGGTGGAGCGGCACGGCCTGCGCGGCAGCGTCGCGCACGGGCTGCTGCGCGCCTTCGGGCTCCGGCACGGCGCCGTGGCGAGCAGCGTCGGGCACGATTCGCACAACCTCGTGGTGGCGGGCCTGAACGAGGCCGACATGCGGGTCGCCCTCGAGGCCATCCGGGCGCATCAGGGCGGCGTCTGCGTGGTGGCCGACGGAAGCGTCGTCGCGATGGTGCCGCTGCCGGTGGCGGGGCTCCTCTCCGACCAGCGCGTCGGCGTGGTGGCGGCCGAGATGCGGCACCTGAAGGCGGCCTGGGCCGAGGCCGGCTGCCGCATCCCCTATATGGGCTTCAACCTGATTCCCCTCTCGGTGATCCCGGAGATCCGGCTCACCGACCGGGGCCTTGTGCTGGTGCCGGAAATGCGCCTCGTGCCATTGTTCGAGCCGGCCTGACACCGATCCCTGCCGCGAAACCGGAGCCGATCCTGAAGATGCGCCTGACCCACCTCCTCGCCGGCCCCCTCGCGGGCGCCGCGCTCCTCGCCCTGTCGCTCGCGCCCGGACAGGCGCACGACCTCTGGCTCACCCCGGCACCGGGGGGCGTCGCGCTCCATCTCGGCCACGTGCACGAGCCGACCCTGCCCACCCCCGACAAGCTGGTGCATCTGAGCGCCCTCTCGGCGCGCGGGTCCACGGCCCTCGCGGCCAAGGCCGAGGCCGGCGCGCCGATCCTCACGGCGGCGCTCGCGGGGCCGGGCGACGTCCTGGTCTCGGCGGCCTATGACAGCGGCTTCTGGGTGCGCACCCGCGCCGGCGAATGGCGCAATGCCGACCGGCGCGCGGTGCCGGAGGCCGAGCGCAGCCAATGGTCGATGAAGTTCGCCAAGGTGGTGCTCGGCCCCGAGGCGCCCTGGGACCGGGTGCTCGGTCAGACCCTGGAGATCGTGCCCCTGGAGGCTCCGACGCGCGCCGCCGCGGCCCTGCGCGTGCGGGTCCTGTTCGAGGGCCGGCCGGTCGCCGGCGCCGAGATCGCCGTCACGAGCGGCGAGGCGGCCGAGGCGACGCGGGTCACCGCGGATGCCGAGGGCGTGGCCCAGGTGCCCCTGGCGCAGGCCGGCCAGCAGATCCTCGCGGTTGGCCATCGGGTGAAGCCCTCTCGCACCCCGGCGCTCGCCGATGCCGACAGCTACACGGCGAGCCTCGCCTTCACCACCGCGGAATCCCGCACGAACTGAGCCGGGCCTCGCTCGGCGGCGCGGGTTGACGGAGGCCGGCGGGCCCCCGTCACGGGATCTGCAGCCGCCAATCCTTCGGCTTGGCGCTGTCCGCCGCGCTGTCGTCCGGGCGCCGCCTTCTCGCACGATCCTTGTCCGCACGATCCCTCTCCGCGCGCGGGCTCAAGGCATCCGGGCGCGGCGCGGCGCGGCGCTCGCGCCTGAGCTTCTCCGCCGTCGGATCGAAGGTCGAGGCCGGGCGCGATTGCCGCGCGCTCTCGATGCAGATGCGCTGCGCCGTCGGATCGCGGATGATCGAGCAGCTCGCGATGTCGTCCGTCGCGAGGGATTGCGCGCCCGCGCAAGGGGACCAGGCCGTCGCGAGCAGGATGAGGGCGGATCGTCTCATTGGCAGGGTCTCATTGGCAGGGTCCCGTGCGGTCATTCCACTGACGGATGATAATTTTTCGCTGAATACAACTTCAGGATCAGGATGTGCTGCGGATCCCCACCTGCTGTACAGGTCACCCCTCGGATTTCACAATAAATTAAGCACGTTCCGCAATTTATGGGCTCGGCAGCCCGGCTCTGGCCGCGCGGCTGCGCTGGGGATTCCGCCGGATGTGCCTGTCCCGACGCCTCGTCACCCTGCTGCTCGTTGCGGGAACCAGCATGGGTGTCGGCGCGTGCTCGCGCTACGCGTATACGGGCTCGCTCGGCGTGCCCCCCTCCGTCGGAATCTTCACGAAGCCCGGGCAGGCGCTCGCCGAATTGCCGCCGCCGGCGGCCCCCATCAACGTCGCGGTCTACGATTTCCAGGACCTGACCGGCCAGAACAAGTCGTCCCTCGCGGTCGGGTTCGCGGAATTCTCCCGGGCGATCACCCAGGGCGCCTCGGTGATCCTCGTGGATGCCCTGAAGACGGCGGGCGGCGGCTCCTGGTTCAACGTCGTCGAGCGCGGGTATCTCGACAGCCTGCTGCGCGAGCGCAAGCTCATCCAGGACACCTACGCGTTCCTCAAGAAGAATCCCCGAAATCTGATCGATCCGCTGAAGTTCGCCGAGTATATCGTCACCGGCGGGGTCGTCTCCTACGACAGTCCGATCCAGACCGGCAGCGCCACCGTGGCGCTCGGCAATTACGGGGGCGGGCTCGCCGGCCACAAGGACCTGGTGACCATCAATATCCGCCTCGTCCGGGTCCGCGACGGCGTGGTGCTGAAATCCATCAACGCGTCCCGGCCGATCATCACCGCCTCCGTCACCGGCAACGCCACCCGCGTGCTCGGCCAGCGCATCCTCGACGCGAGCGGCGCGATCGGGGTTCAGGAGGCGACGCAGACCGCCGTGCGCGAGGCCATCGAGGCCGGCGTCTACGAACTCGTCCGCGCGGGCGTCGCGACCGGGCTCTGGCAGGGCCGGTTCTCCGCGCCCTACGGGCCGGACGTCGCCCGGACCGGCAGCATCAGGGGCCCGGCCGGCGGCGCGAGGCCCGGGCCCCCCGCTCTCCGGGGCTCTCCGGAGAGCCCCGGCACGGCCGCCGCCAATCCGGTCCGGGGCGCGGCCCCCGAGAAGCCGGCCTCCGGCGAGACCTGATCCCGCCCGCGCGCCCATCGGTTCGCCGCGCGGAGCGTCCGCGTCAGGGAATCGATTGCTGCTGGCCTCTCTGCAGGTTGACGAGACCGTCCTGGCGCGCGTCGAGGCTCGGCGCCGTGCCGCGCTGATAGGTCCTGATCCGATTGATCAGACCGCTCTGACGGATCGTGAGAGGAAGCGGATCCGGTCCGATCGCCACGATCTCCGTCACGGTGGTGTGCCCGGTCCTCACCGTCCGGCTGCTGCTCCGGGTCAGGAACGGGTTCCGGGCCTGGATCACGCTGACGACATTGCGGGCGCTGCCTTGCGCGACCGCGATCGTCCCCTCCGCGGCGCGCGCCGCGGGCGGAGACGCCGCGAGCGGGATCGCCAGGCAGGCCCACCAGATCGTACGGCTCATCACGTCCTCCCGAGAACGAGGCCGCACCCTGCCCGAACCAAGTTAAGGATCCGGACATGTCGCGTTCCGCCGAGTATGCAATTGCAGATTTAATCGTATTGATATGAATATTTCAGGTTTAATTCCTGTCTCATTATGGGAATCTGCGCAACTTTAGCCGATATACCGGGCAGCAAAGTACTTACTTCGAAAAAAAGACCCACGGATTAGCAGCGCACCCGGAACGAAGCCCGAAGAATACATTCCGGATCCTGGCAGCTATGGTGAAATACGCCCTCATCCTGCAACGGATCGACAGGTTTGCGACGCACCGGCGCGCGCGATGATCGTCCGGCAGCCATCCGCCACGAGCGGCGATTGACCATCCGATTTGCGGCACGCCCCTCGACACAATTCTTTTTGGAGCCGCCGACACGACACCGGGAGGCGTGTTCTTACCGTTTTTACTGTTGCTTTACAGTCAGCACTAGGCCGACAACTTCCGGTCCGGCCGTTTGCGGGACGATTAATGTTTGATTAAACCCACCCTCGTTGCTGAAGACGCAACCGATCAACAACTTGATTGAGTTTAGTAACGGGGAGAAAAAAATCATGATCGCTCGTGTTCTTATTGCCGCTGCCGTCGCTTCCGTCACGTTTGCTTCGGCTGCGCTGGCCGGCAACGTTTCGACCATCGTCCAGAGCGGTGGAACCAACGCGGCTTTCTCGGCTCAGCGCGGCTACTCGAACGTCTCGACCTCGGTCCAGACCGGCCGCCGGAACGCCTCGGTCGCCGTCCAGACCGGCCGCCGCAACGATGCCGCCATCGGCCAGACGGGCCGCTTCAATGCCGGCGCCGTCTTCCAGAACATGCCCTGAGCCGGGACCGGCGCGCCTTGTCCCAGGGCGGGCGCGCCGTCAACGACCGTCTCGGACCGGGAGCATCGTCATGAAGATCATCGTTCTTTCCGCGGCCCTGTCGGCCGCTCTCATCGCCGTCCCGGCCCTCGCGCAGCCGCTGACCGTGGTCCAGAACCACCGGGCGAACGTGTTCGGGGTGGTCCAGGCCGGGCCGCAGGTCAGGCCGGTGGACGTCACGCAGACCGGGCAGGCGAACGTGGCGGGTGTGGTCCAGGCCGGCGCCGCGCCGCGCAGCACGATCAAGCAGACCGGCCGTTCCAATACGGCGCTGGTCACGCAATTCGAGAGCCGTGTCGTCTCGGTCGGACGATCTCACATGCCCTGAGGCACAGCCTCAGCCCGCGCCGATGCCCGGCCGGCCCCGGCTTCGACCTCCCGGGCAACGTCGCGCACCACCTGCCGGAACCACATCAGGGCCGGGCGCCGCTTCACCTGGGACCGGCCGTACCGGGTGGATGCCACGAAATTCGCCGCGCGCTTCTGGTCGGACGTCACGCCCTTCGAGCGCGGCGCGCCCGCGACGGCCCGCGCCGTCCGGGCGGCCGGCGGGCGGGGGTGAGGCCGCGGGCGCCCGGGCCGCGCCCGCGCCCGCCGGCTCAGGCGAGCCCGCCCGCCGCCTCGATGAAGCGCGCGACGGTGTCGGCGCCGTGGCCCTCGCGCAGCGAGGCGAACACGTAGGGCCTGGCGCCGCGCATGCGCCTTGTGTCCGCCTCCATCACCCCGAGATCGGCGCCGACGAGGGGCGCGAGGTCGGTCTTGTTGACGATGAGAAGGTCCGAGCGGGTGATGCCGGGGCCGCCCTTGCGGGGGATCTTCTCGCCGCCCGCCACGTCGATGACGTAGAGGGTGATGTCGGCGAGTTCCGGCGAGAACGTCGCCGCGAGGTTGTCGCCGCCCGATTCGATCAGCACGAGGTCGAGCCGGGGGAAGCGCCGGCGCATCTCCGCCACCGCCGCGAGGTTGATCGAGGCGTCCTCGCGGATCGCCGTGTGCGGGCAGCCGCCGGTCTCGACGCCCATGATGCGCTCCTCGGGCAGCGCCCCCGCCACCGTGAGGATGCGGGCATCCTCCTTGGTGTAGATGTCGTTGGTGATGGCGCAGATCTCGTAGCGCGCGCGGAAGCGCTTGCAGAGCTGCTCCATCAGGGCCGTCTTGCCGGAGCCGACGGGCCCGCCGATGCCGACGCGGAGCGGTCCTGTGTGGCCTGTCATGCTGAACCTCACGAGCGGAAGATGCGGGAATACTGGGTCTCGTGCCGGAGCGAGCCGAGATCGAGGCGCAGCGTGCCCGCGCCGAGATCGTCGAGGCCCGCCGATTCGAGGCGCTCGGCAAGCGCGGCGATGCGGGGGGTGAGCGCCGCGATGACCCGCATGCCCGCGCTCTGGCCGATCGGCGCGACGCGCAGCGCCGCCGAGACGAGGTTCTGCACGAAGGCGAGGCCGCAGGCCGCGATCAGGGGCCCGCGTGCCATGCCGTGGGCGCCGGCCGCAGCCCCGAGCGCCACCGGGTAGGCGACGGGGCCGGGCAGCCCCGCGGCGAGCGCCGCGAGAGCCGGGCAGGGCCAGGCCGCGAGCGTGGCGTCGAGGAAGCTGCGTCCCTGCTGGCTGGTCTCGAGATGGAGTTCGCGCGAGGGGGCGAGCGCCAGCGCGAGGTCGTTCAGGTCACGGAGGGCTGCCGCGTCGCCCGCCAGGGCGGCGGCGTGGGCTTGGCCGAGCAGGATCATGTCGTTGCGCCCCGCCCCCCGCTCCAGCAGGTCTTCGAGCCACTCCGCGAGGGTCGCGGCGTCCCGCACGTCGCCCGCCTCCACGGCCCATTCGAGGCCGTGCGAGTAGGCGTAGGCGCCCACCGGATAGGTCGGCGACAGCCACGCCATCAGGCGCAGGGCCTCAATCGCCGGCATGGTCGTGCGCATGCGCATGTCTTGGCTCATGCGAAGATCCTGGCCCGTGCGCATGTGCATGTCCGTGCGGATGCCCGTGCGCATGCGAAGACCCGTGCGCATGGCCGCCCGCATAGGCGCCACCCTCCGGGCGGAAGGGCCGCGTCACGGGCTCGGCGCTGCCGCCGAGGCCCCGCACCATCGCGGCGAGCACGTGGTCCTCCGCGATATAGACGGCCTCGTCCGTGAGCTCGGCCGGGATGTGGCGGTTGCCGATGTGCCAGATCAGGCGCTGGAGGGCGAGGGGCGAGGGGGCCCGGATCGCGAGCAGGCGCTCGGGCGCGGCCTCGACCCAGACGAGGCGCCCGTCCTCCAGGGCCAGCGCGTCGCCGTCCTCGAGGATGGCGGGCTCGGGCAGGTCGAGCAGGAAGCCGAGGCCGCCGACGCCCCGCATGGCGAGGCGGCGGCGATGGCGGTCGCCGTGGTCGAGGACGATGCGGTCGACGATCTCGCCGGAGCCGTCCGGGCCCCGGCCGATGGCGTCGCGGCGGATGATGCGGGTGGCGCGCAGCATGGTCAGAACAGGAAGTAGCGCTGCGCCATCGGCAGCACGTCGGCGGGCTCGCAGACCAGCAATTCGCCGTCGGCGCGGACGTCGTAGGTCTCGGGGTCGACCTCGATCACCGGGGTGGCGTCGTTGAGGATCATGCTCTTCTTCGAGATGCCGCCGCGCACGTTCTCGACGGCGACGAGCTCCTTGCGGACGCCGAGGCGCGCGCGCAGGCCGTCCTCCACGGCCGCCTTCGACACGAAGGTGAGGGCGGTGGCGTAGGGGGCGCGGCCGTGGGCGCCGAACATCGGGCGGTAATGCACGGGCTGGGGCGTCGGGATCGAGGCGTTGGGGTCGCCCATCGGCGCCACCGCGATCATGCCGCCCTTGATCACGAGGTCGGGCTTCACCCCGAAGAAGGCCGGGCTCCAGAGCACGAGGTCGGCGAGCTTGCCGGGCTCGACCGATCCGATATGCTTCGAGACCCCGTGCGCGATGGCCGGGTTGATCGTGTATTTGGCGATGTAGCGGCGCGCCCGCAGGTTGTCGTGGCCCGACGCGTCGCCCGGCAGGCTGCCGCGCTGGCGCTTCATCTTGTCGGCGGTCTGCCAGGTGCGGATCGCGACCTCGCCGACCCGGCCCATCGCCTGGCTGTCCGAGGACATCATCGAGAGCGCGCCGAGATCGTGCAGGATGTCCTCGGCCGCGATCGTCTCCTTGCGGATGCGGCTCTCGGCGAAGGCCAGGTCCTCGGGGATCGACGGGTCGAGGTGGTGGCACACCATCAGCATGTCGAGATGCTCGTCGATGGTGTTCTTCGTGAAGGGCCGCGTCGGGTTGGTGGAGGAGGGCAGGACATGGGCGAGCCCCGCCACCTTGATGATGTCGGGCGCGTGGCCGCCGCCCGCGCCCTCGGTGTGGAAGGCGTGGATGGTTCGCCCGGCGAAGGCCGCGATCGTGTCCTCGACGAAGCCCGATTCGTTGAGCGTGTCGGTGTGGATCATCACCTGCACGTCATGCGCGTCCGCGACCGTCAGGCAGGTGTCGATGGCCTGGGGCGTCGTGCCCCAATCCTCGTGGAGCTTCAGCGCGCAGACGCCCGCCCGCACCATCTCGACGAGGCTCTCGGGGCGCGAGGCGTTGCCCTTGCCGGCGAAGGCCAGGTTCATCGGCAGGCTGTCCACGGCCTCGATCATCCGGGCGATGTGCCAGGGCCCGGGCGTGCAGGTGGTGGCGAAGGTGCCGTGCGCCGGCCCCGTGCCGCCGCCCAGCATCGTGGTGATGCCCGAGCAGAGCGCCTCCTCGATCTGCTGCGGGCAGATGAAGTGGATGTGGCTGTCGAAGCCCCCGGCGGTGAGGATCTTGCCCTCGCCGGCGATCACCTCGGTGCCGGGCCCGACCACGATGTCGACGCCCGGCTGCACGTCCGGGTTGCCGGCCTTTCCGAGCTTGTGGATGCGTCCCTTCACGATCCCGACATCGCATTTCACCACGCCCCAATGGTCGAGCACCACCGCGTTGGTGATCACGGTGTCGACGGCGCCCCCGGCATTCGTCACCTGGGATTGCCCCATCCCGTCGCGGATGACCTTGCCGCCGCCGAATTTCACCTCCTCGCCATGGATGGTCAGATCGCGCTCCACCTCGATCTCGAGGCTTGTATCGGCGAGCCGGATGCGGTCGCCCGTGGTCGGCCCGAACATCGCCGCGTAGGCGGCGCGGGGGAGGGAGGCGGGCTTGGTTGCGGGGTTGGGGCTGTCGGACTGCGCCATGGCCTCAGAGCGCCCCCATCACGGCGCCGCGGAATCCGTAGACGGTCCGCGCGCCCCGGAGCGGCACCAGCGCGACCTCGCGGGTCGCGCCCGGCTCGAAGCGCACGGCGGTGCCAGGCGCGATGTCGAGGCGCTGGCCGCGCGCCTGCTCGCGGTCGAAGACGAGGCCCGGATTGACCTCGTAGAAATGGTAATGCGAGCCGACCTGGATCGGCCGGTCGCCGGTATTGGCCACCGTGACCAGGGTGCGGGGCTGGCCCTCGTTGAACACGATCGCGCCGGGCCGCGTCGTCACCGTGCCGGGCACGTCGTCGGACGGCGCGCCCCGGATCGGGTGGTGCACCGTGACGAGCTTGGTCCCGTCCGGGAACGTCGCCTCGACCTGGATGTCGTGGATCATCTCCGGGATGCCCGGCATCACCTGATCGGCGGTCAGCACCTGCGCGCCCGCCTGCATCAACTCGGCGACGCTGCGCCCGTCCCGCGCCCCCTCGACCACGCAATCGGTGATCAGCGCCACCGCCTCCGGATGGTTCAACCGGACGCCGCGCGCGAGCCGGTTCCGGGCCACCTGCGCGGCCATGGCGACGAGGAGCTTGTCCTTCTCGCGGGAGGTGAGCAGCACGATGTGGGTCTCCGGTGGCGGCCCGGGCGGGGCCGGTGCGGGGGCAGAGCAAGGATCATGCTGGGCTGGGGGTCAAGGGGTGGGGGCGGCGCCCCACCTCTCCCGTTCGGGAGAGGTCGAGTCCGCGGCAGCGGACCGGGTGAGGGATGTGCCCTGTCCGGAGATGTCGCCCCCCTCACCCGGCTGTCTACGACAGCAGACCTCTCCCGAACGGGAGAGGGGACCCGCGGCAAGGTCGGCCAGCGTGTTGGCTTGAGATGACCCGGAGGGCGGCGCCCCACCTCTCCCGTTCGGGAGAGGTCGAGTCGGCGCGAGCCGACCGGGTGAGGGATGCGACTTCTCCGGAGAGGGCGCATCCCTCACCCTGTCCCTCTCCCGGACGGGAGAGGGGACCCGCGGCAGGGGCGGCCAGCGTGGTGACGGAGCTACGCCGTGGTGGCGGGGCGCCGGATGCGAGCCCGGCATCCGGAGCCGCCGGCGGTGCCGGACCTTGCCGCGTCGATGGCTCCGAATCCCGGGCTCCGCTCGCGCGGCCCCGGAATGCCTCGGAGGGCGGCACCCCACCTCTCCCGTTCGGGAGAGGTCGAGTCGGCGCCAGCCGACCGGGTGAGGGATGCGACCTCTCCGGACAGGGCGCATCCCTCACCCTGTCCCTCTCCCGGACGGGAGAGGGGACCCGCGGTAGGGGCGGCCAGCGCGTTGGCTTGAGATCACCCGGAGGGTGCCGCCCCACCTCTCCCGTTCGGGAGAGGTCGAGTCCGCGGCACGCGGACCGGGTGAGGGATGCGACATCCCCGGAGAGGGCGCCCCCTCACCCTGTCCCTCTCCCGGACGGGAGAGGGGACGCGCGCCGCCCCTCACATCTGCCACACCCGCGGCAGCGCCTCGCCCCGGTAGCGCAGGAAGAACCCCGCCACGGCCCGCCGGAGCGCGTCCGCGTCCGGGGCGAGCAGGCGCACCACCAAAAAGCCGTTCCAGGCGCTGGCGCCGGCCTCGACGCCGCCGGAGGTGTTGGTGCCGAGGGCGTCGAGATGGGCGCGGGCCGCGTCGAGGCGGGATTCGGCGTCGGGGGCGATGTCCAGGAGGGTGGCGAGCGCCCGGGCGCCGCCGCCGAGCGCCGGGCGGGCGAGCCAATCCGCGATCGGGCCGTCGAGGTGGAGGTTGTCGGCGTAGACGAGGCGGCCGGCCCGGCGGATGCGCCAGACATCCGAGATCAGCCCCCGCGTGACCCGCTCGCCATGGGCGGAGCGGCCGAACAGCAGGGTCTCGCCGACGAGGAGCCGGGCATCGGCCGCGAGGTCGGCCTCGAAGCGGCGGGCGAGCCGGGCGCGGTCGTACAGGATCGTCTCCTGCGGCAGCCAGGCGAGGCGGGCGCCGGGGCCGAGGCTGAGATGGTTGGCGATGCGGCTGACCGGGCCGTCCGAGCGGTAGATCTTCTCCGCCGCCGTCGTGGTCAGGACGAGGTCGGCCCCGGCCTCCAGGGCGACGTCGACCCGGAAGGTGTCGCCGCAGGCGATGCCGCCGGCGGTGTTGACCAGGATCCCCTCGGGGCGCGGGCCCTGATTCCGCGGGAAGCGCAGGCGCGAGGGCCCGGATTCGAAGAGATCCACCACCCGGGTCGGCCCGGACGGGCCGCCGGCCGGGGCCATGCGCAGGACGACCGTCCCCTGCGAGCGCTGCCGGGCGGGCGGGGCTGACGCCGGCAAGGGGGCAGGCAAGGGGTCCAGCAAGGGGGCAGGCAAGGGGTCGCGAAGGGGGGCGGGCGCGGGCCCGGGAAACGGCGTGGCGATGATCGCATCCTCGTCAGGGTCGGCGGGGCCTCAGGCGCCGGAATCGCGGGGGACCGCCTCGATGACGGGGGTCGGCCGGTCGAGGATGCGGCGGCCGAACAGGCTCGCCACCAGTTCCACCAGCACCCGGGCGCTGCGGCCGCGCTCGTCGAGGAACGGGTTCAGCTCGACGACGTCGAGGGAGCCGACGAGGCCCGAATCGTGGAGCATCTCCATGATCAGGTGGGCCTCCCGGAAGGTGGCGCCCCCCGGCACCGTGGTGCCGACGCCGGGCGCGATGCCGGGATCGAGGAAATCGACGTCGAGGCTGACATGCAGGTGGCCGCCCGCCGCCCCGACCCGCTCGAGGATGCGCCGCAGCGGCGCCACCACGCCGAACTCGTCGATGTCGCGCATGTCCGTGACGGCGACGCGCCGCGCCGTCACGAGGGCGCGCTCGCCCGCATCGATCGAGCGCAGGCCGACGAGGTAGAGGCGGGTCGGGTCGAGGCGGGGGCGGCTCGCCTCGTCGGCGAACAGCCCGTCGAAGCCCGGCTCGCCGCAGAGCGCGGCCAGCGGCATGCCGTGCAGGTTGCCGGACGGCGAGGTCGCGGGGGTGTTGAAATCCGCATGCGCATCGAGCCAGAGCACGAAGAGCGGCCGCCCGGTGCGGGCGCAGTGGCGCAGCGCCCCGTCCACCGTGCCGAGGGAGAGGCTGTGGTCGCCCCCCGCCACCACCGGGAGCGCCCCGGCCCCGAGGCTCGCGGCGACCCGGGCCGACAGCGCCCGCGTCCAGGCCGCCACGGCGGGCAGGCCCCGGGCCTCGCGGGGACAATCCGGCACCACGTCGCCGAGATCCGACACCGCGTGGCCGAGATCGGCGAGGCTGCGCACCAGCCCCGCCGTGCGCAAAGCGGCCGGCCCCATCAGGGCGCCGGGCTCGCTGGTGCCGACCTCGATCGGCGCCCCGATGACCGCGATGCTGGCGGCTGGCTGCATGGTCCGTCCCGGCCTGTCGTGTCCCGGCATGTCTTGTCGCGGCATGTCCCCCGTCGTCCGTTGTCGCGTCCGTGCCCGGATCCTAGTCCCCGCCGCCGCCGGAACGAAGAGGCGGGGCCGATCGCGCGGAAGATGCACAATCGCTCATGATATGTTCCGTTCGGGACGGGCCTTGACGCGGGGGTGCGCAGGCCGTCTCGCTCGGCCCCCGACCCCCGCTCTGCAAGGCGAGTGCCGTGACCTATCCCCGCGACCTGATCGGCTACGGCCCCACCCCGCCCCGGGCGGACTGGCCCGGCAACGCCCGTATCGCCCTGCAGATCGTCCTCAATTACGAGGAGGGCGGCGAGAACTCGATCCTCCACGGGGATCCCGCCTCCGAGGCTTTCCTGTCCGAGATCGTCGGTGCCGAGCCCTGGCCGGGGCAGCGCCACATGAACATGGAATCCCTCTACGAGTACGGCACCCGCGCCGGATTCTGGCGTCTTCACAGGCACTTCACCGAGCGCCGCATCCCCCTCACGGTCTTCGGCGTCGCCACCGCGCTCGCCCGCAACCCGGCCGCGGTGGCCGCCATGCGGGCGGCCGATTGGGAGATCGCCTGCCACGGACTCAAGTGGATCGATTACCGGGACTTTACCCGCGAGGCCGAGGCCGCCCACATGGACGAGGCGGTCCGGATCCACACCGACGTCACCGGCGCGCCCCCCGAGGGCTGGTATACCGGCCGCTCCTCGATCCACACCTTGGAACTCGGAATCGCGCGCGGCTTCACCTACCTGTCCGATTCCTACGCGGACGACCTGCCCTATTGGCTGCGGACCGAGGCCGGCACCGGCCTCGTCGTGCCCTACACCCTCGACGCCAACGACATGCGCTTCGCCACCGCGCAGGGCTTCAATGCCGGCGACCAATTCTTCGCCTACCTGCGCGACAGCTTCGACGTGCTCTATGCCGAGGGCGCGACGGCGCCCAAGATGCTCTCCGTCGGCCTGCATTGCCGCCTCGTCGGGCGCCCGGGCCGGATGGCCGCGCTCGCGCGCTTCCTCGATCACGTGGCGCGCCACGAGGGCGTCTGGATCGCGCGGCGCATCGACATCGCCCGCCACTGGATCGCCCGCCACCCCGCCTGACCACAGGCCGCGCAAAGTCTGCACAATCGTTGATCATATGCCCATGCGTTCACGCAATCCTGGGCGCGGCGCGCGGATCGGACGGCCAGCTCCCGGTGCCGCTTCAGGCGAAGCTTCGGGTTCCGCCTAAATAATAGCCGGATCGCACGAAGGACCGTCCTGCTTGGCACATCACTTGCCATGCGGACCTGCATCCGAAAAGGGCAGGGGAACCGCAATGAGCACGATGATGCAGGGAACGCGCGGGACGGGCATCCGCGAGCCGGGACCTGTGACGCGCAGGACCGCCCTGAGGCACTGGGCCTCGGCGGCCGCCCTGGCGGGCAGCCTCGCCCTCGGCCTCGGCGCCTCCGGGCCCGCCGCCGCGCAGGAGACCATCAAGGTCGGCATCCTGCACTCGCTCTCGGGCACGATGGCGATCTCGGAGACGACCCTCAAGGACGCCATGCTGATGCTCATCGCCGAGCAGAACAAGAAGGGCGGCCTGCTCGGCAAGAAGCTCGAGCCGGTGGTGGTCGATCCGGCCTCGAACTGGCCGCTCTTCGCCGAGAAGGCCCGCGAGCTGATCGCCAAGGACAAGGTCTCGGCGGTGTTCGGCTGCTGGACCAGCGTCTCGCGGAAATCCGTGCTG
Organism: Methylobacterium soli; assembly: GCF_008806385.1. Classification (GTDB taxonomy): domain Bacteria; phylum Pseudomonadota; class Alphaproteobacteria; order Rhizobiales; family Beijerinckiaceae; genus Methylobacterium; species Methylobacterium soli. The sequence goes on along the minus strand of NZ_VZZK01000022.1, from coordinate 54,069 downwards.
CCGGTCTTCAAGGAACTCGACTCGATCCTGTTCTACCCGGTCCAGTACGAGGGCGAGGAGAGCGAGCGGAACGTGTTCTACACGGGCGCAGCGCCCAACCAGCAGGCGATTCCCGCCGTCGATTACCTCGCCAAGGAAGAGGGCATCGAGCGCTGGGTGCTGGAGGGCACCGATTACGTCTACCCGCGCACCACCAACAAGATCCTGGAGGCCTACCTGAAGGCCAAGGGCGTGAAGCCCGAGGACATCTCGATCAACTACACGCCCTTCGGCCAATCGGACTGGCAGACCCGCGTCGCCGCCATCAAGGCCTTCGGCTCGGCCGGCAAGAAGACCGCCGTGGTCTCGACCATCAACGGCGACGCCAACGTGCCGTTCTACAAGGAACTCGCCAACCAGGGCATCAAGGCCACCGACATCCCGGTCGTCGCCTTCTCGGTGGGCGAGGAGGAGCTCGCGGGCATCGACACGAAGCCGCTGCTCGGCCACCTCGCCGCCTGGAACTACTTCCAGTCGATCGATACGCCCGAGAACAAGGCCTTCATCGAGCAGTGGCGCGCCTATACCAAGAACCCGAAGCGGGTCACCAACGACCCGATGGAGGCCCATTACATCGGCTTCAACATGTGGGTGAAGGCGGTCGAGAAGGCCGGCACCACCGATCCCGACAAGGTGATCGCGGCGCTCCCCGGGATCGAGCAGAAGAACCTCACCGGCGGCACCGCCACCATGCTGGCGAACCACCACATCACGAAACCGGTCTTCATCGGCGAGATCAAGGAGGGCGGCCAGTTCGATGTCGTCTGGAAGACCGAGTGGCTGATCCCCGGCGAGGCGTGGTCGAAGCAGCTCGACGGCTCGAAGGACCTCGAGGCGGATTGGGTGAAGCTCAATTGCGGCAACTACAACACCAAGACCAAGAAGTGCGGCGGCGCCTGAGGCCGTGAGCGCAGATCCCTCCCCCCTTTCGGGGAGGGAACAGGCCAGCGCCCGGTGCGGCCGTCCGCGCCGCCCCGACCCACGGCTCCTCCCCGCAAGGGGAGGAGAGGTCCCAGCGGCAGAGCCGAGCCCCGATGATCCGACTTCTCGCCTTCCTCTGCCTGCTCCTCGCCGGTCCCGCGCCGGCGCAGGCGCAGAGCCCCGTCGATGCGGCCTATGCGAGGCTCGCGAGCGACAGCTACGCCGACATCGAGGCCGGCATCGCGGGCCTTGCGGCGAGCGGCGACCCGCGCGCCGGCGCCGTCATCGCGGGCCTCGCCGATGGGCGCCTGCACTATCGCCCGGCCGACAAGGCGCTGTTCCTGCGCGAGGGAACCGGCCTCGTCGAGGCCCGCACCGGCGCGCCGGCGAGCGCCGAGGGCCTGAAGCCGGTGCGTGCCAACAACAAGGTCCGCCGCGCCCTCGAGGCGGCGACCGGCACCCTCAACCTGACGAGCCCGGACCTCGGCAAGCGCCGGGAGGCGGCGGAGGCGGTCTTCAAGGCGCGCGACGCCGCGGCGCTCCCGGCCCTCGACGCGGCCCTCGTCTGGGAGACCGATCCCGGCATCCGCCGCGTCCTGTCCGAGGCCCGCGCCGCCGTGATCCTCGGCCGCGCCACGGCGCCCGAACCCGAGCGCCTCGCCGCGATCCAGGCCATCGCAGGCCGGGCCGACAGCGATGCCCTCGGGCTCCTGCGGGGCCTCGCGGCCGATCCGAGCGAGGCCGTGAAGGCCGCGGCCAACCGCGGCATCTCCAGCATCGAGACGCGGCTCGCCCTGATCGGGGCGGCGCAGAACGTCTGGTACGGGATCTCCCTCGGCTCGGTGCTGCTGCTCGCCGCGATCGGGCTCGCCATCACCTTCGGGGTGATGGGGATCATCAACATGGCCCATGGCGAGATGGTGATGCTCGGCGCCTACACCACCTTCCTGGTGCAGGACGCGATCCGGGCCCGCGCCCCCGGCCTGTTCGAGTGGTCGCTCGCGATCAGCATCCCGGCGGCCTTCCTGGTGGCGGGCGCGGTGGGGGTCGCCATCGAGCGCGGCATCATCCGCTACCTCTACGGGCGCCCCCTCGAGACGCTGCTCGCCACCTTCGGCGTCAGCCTCGTGCTGCAGCAGGGGGTGCGCTCGATCTTCGGGCCGACGAACCGCGAGGTCGGCGCCCCGGGCTTCATGACGGGCGCCTTCGATCTGTTCGGCATGTCGCTCACCTGGGGCCGGCTCTGGATCGTGGTGTTCTCGCTCGCGGTCTTCCTCGGCCTGCTCTTCGTGCTGCGCAGGACCTCGTTCGGGCTGAAGACCCGGGCCGTGACGCAGAACCGGCGCATGGCCGCCGCCATGGGCATCCGCACGCCGTGGGTCGACGCCATGACGTTCGGGCTCGGCTCCGGCATCGCCGGCGTCGCGGGAGTGGCCCTGTCGCAGATCGACAACGTCTCGCCCAATCTCGGGCAGGGCTACATCATCGATTCCTTCCTGGTGGTGGTATTCGGGGGCGTCGGCAATCTCTGGGGCACCCTGGTCGCGGCCCTGACCCTCGGCGTCGCCAACAAGCTGTTCGAGCCGTATTTCGGCGCGGTGCTCGCCAAGATCGGGCTGCTGATCTTCATCATCCTGTTCATCCAGAAGCGCCCGCGCGGCCTGTTCGCGCTCAAGGGCCGGGCGGTGGAGTCGTGATCATGGGTCCCCGTACCCCGCTCCTCGCCCGGATCGACCTCAAGGGCTGGATCTTCCTCGGCGCGCTGGCGGCGGCCTGCCTCATCGTGCCGCTGCTCAATCTCGGCCTGCCCGAGGGCTCGCCCCTGCACCTGCCGACCTACCTCGTGTCGCTGTTCGGCAAGTACCTGGCCTTCGCGCTGCTGGCGCTCAGCCTCGACCTGGTCTGGGGCTATTGCGGCATCCTCTCCCTCGGGCACGGCGCCTTCTTCGGTCTCGGCGGCTACGCCATGGGCATGTACCTGATGCGCCAGATCGGCCCCCGCGGCGTCTACGGCGACCCGGTCCTGCCCGATTTCATGGTGTTCCTGAACTACAAGGAACTGCCCTGGTACTGGCTCGGCTTCGACCATTTCGGCGTCGCGGCCGTGATGGTGCTCGCCGTGCCGGGGCTTCTCGCCTTCGTGTTCGGCTGGCTCGCCTTCCGCTCGCGGGTGACCGGCGTCTACCTGTCGATCATCACGCAGGCCATGACCTTCGCGCTGATGCTCGCCTTCTTCCGCAACGACATGGGGCTCGGCGGCAATAACGGGCTCACCGACTTCAAGGACATCCTCGGGCTGCCCGTCCAGGCACAGGGGGTGCGGGTCGCGCTCTTCCTCGCCACCGCGCTGGCGCTCGCAATCAGCTACCTGATCGCCCGCCTGATGACCGTGTCGGCCTATGGCAAGATCCTGATCGCGGTGCGGGACGCGGAATCGCGCACGCGCTTCCTCGGCTACCGGCCGGAGCATTTCAAGACGCTCGCCTTCGTGGTCTCGGCCATGATGGCGGGGGTGGCGGGGGCGCTCTACGTGCCGCAGGTCGGCATCATCAACCCCTCAGAATTTGCCCCGACGAACTCCATCGAGGCGGTGATCTGGGTGGCGGTCGGCGGGCGCGGCACGTTGGTGGGCGCAGCACTCGGGGCTATCCTCGTCAACTACGCCAAGACGCTGCTGACCGGCGCGCTGCCGGATGCCTGGCTCTTCGCCCTCGGGGCGCTCTTCATCCTCGTCACCCTGTTCATGCCCAAGGGCATCGTCGGCACGGCGATCGAGCGCTTCGGCGGCCGGCGCGCGGCCGCGAAGTTGCCCCCCGAGCCCGACATCGCCCCGAAGCTTGCCGAGGAAGGACGCGGCCTATGAGCGGCACCGACCTCCTGATCCCGCCCGCCGGCGGCCCGGCCGGCGCGCGCAAGCTCACCCAGGCGCTCCTCTATCTCGACGACGTCCAGGTCACGTTCGACGGCTACCGGGCCCTGCGCGGCCTCTCGCTGACCCTGGGGCGCGGCGAGATGCGGGCTATCATCGGCCCGAACGGGGCCGGCAAGACCACCATGATGGACGTCATCACGGGCAAGACCCGGCCGGATGTCGGCGCGGCGGTCTTCGACGGCGTGCACGACCTCACCCGCCTCGACGAGCCGACCATCGCGGATCTCGGCATCGGCCGGAAGTTCCAGAAGCCCACCGTGTTCGAGAGCCACACGGTGGCCGACAACATCGTGCTGGCCCTGAAGGGCCCCCGCGCCGCGCTCGCCTCCCTGTTCGGCTGGCGCAACCGGGTCTCGCCGGAGCGCGTCGACGAACTCCTCGCCACGGTCGGGCTCATCGCCCATCGCGAGCGCCCGGCGGCCGATCTCTCGCACGGGCAAAAGCAATGGCTCGAGATCGGGATGCTGCTGGCGCAGGACCCGAAGCTGCTCCTCGTCGACGAGCCGGTCGCCGGGATGACGGATGCCGAGACCGAGGCGACCGCCACGCTCCTGCGCGGCATCGCCCGCGACCACGCGGTGGTGGTGGTCGAGCACGATATGCACTTCGTGCGGGCGCTCGCCTGTCGGGTCACCTGCCTGCACGAGGGCGCGGTTCTGGCGGAGGGCTCGATCGATGCCGTCTCGGCCGATCCCCGCGTCGTCGAAGTCTATCTGGGACGCTGATCATGCTGAACGTCGAGGGCATCGATCTCCATTACGGCGCCGCCAAGGCGCTGCGCGGCGTCTCGCTCACCGCCGAGATCGGTCAGGTCACGGCGGTTCTCGGCCGCAACGGCGTCGGCAAGACCTCGCTGATGCGGGCCATCGTCGGCCAGCAGCCGATCTCGAAGGGCGCAATCAGGCTCGGTGATCAGGACATCTCGCGGCTCGCGCCCTATGACCGGGCGCGCTCGGGGGTCGCCTTCGTGCCGCAGGGCCGGGAGATCTTCCCGCTGCTGACCGTCAAGGAAAATCTCGAGACCGGCTTCGCCCCGTGCCGGCGGGCGGACCGCTACGTGCCGGGCGAGATCTACGACCTCTTCCCGGTGCTGAAGGACATGCTGCACCGGCGCGGCGGCGACCTCTCGGGCGGCCAGCAGCAGCAGCTCGCCATCGGGCGCGCGCTGGTGACGCGCCCGCGCCTCCTCGTCCTCGACGAGCCGACCGAGGGCATCCAGCCCTCGATCATCAAGGATATCGGCCGCGCCATCACCTACCTGCGGAGCAAGGGCGAGATGGCGATCGTGCTGGTCGAGCAGTATTTCGAGTGGGCCCGCGACCTCTGCGACGCCTACGCGGTGATGGATCGCGGCCAGGTCGTCGAAGCCGGCCCGCGTTCCGGGATGGTCGAGAGCGAGGTGCGCAAGTGGCTCTCGGTGTAGGGCGCGCAGGATCAGGCGCCGCGCCTCAATGCTGCCGCTTGGCCCGCGCCCCCAGCGCCAGCAGCGTCGCGCCGCCGAGCAGGGCCGCGCCGGCGAGGCTGAGGATCCGGGCCGAGGGGACGCCGTGGCGCCGGCGCCAGCCGCCGCTGATGCGCGGCCGGTCCGAGAGGGGCTGGCGGATCGCCCCGTAGCTCTGCCGGGCCGGGCGGGCGCGGTCGAGCATGCGGTGGATCGCGATCCCCATGATGTGCTCGGTCGGGCCCGGCGCCAGGGCGTAGGCCGCCTGCGCGGCCCGGGCCGGCCAGCCGACCGCGACCTCGTCGTGGGGATGGCGGGCCAGGTGCACGAAGGTCTCGGAGACGTCCTCCGGCGCATAGACGAGGGGGCCGGTGTCGATCCGACGGCCCGAGACGTTGGCGCCGTGCTCCAGCCCCGGCGTGTCCACCATGGCGGGGAAGACCGAGCAGACATGGATGTCGGGGTGGCGCCGCAATTCCTGCCGCAGGCTCGCGGTGAAGCCGCGCAGGCCGAATTTGCTCGCCGTATAGGCCGCCGCGAACGGAGCGGGCGCCCAGCCGCCGAGCGAGATGTTGGTGATGAGCGTGCCGTGCCCCTGCCCGAGGAAGCGCGGCAGGGCCGCATAGGCCCCGTACATGCCGCCGAGCAGGTTGATCTCGACGGTGCGGCGATGGAGGTCGAGGGGTGCGTCCTGATACGGTCCGAAGACCCCGGTCCCGGCATTGTTGATCCAGATGTCGATGCGCCCGAACGCCTCCTCGGCCCGGGTCGCCAATCGCTCCACGGCCCGTGGGTCGGTGACGTCGGTCGAGACCACGATGGCCTCCGCCCCCCGCGACCGGCACAGACCCGCGACCTCCTCCAGGGCTTCGACGCGGCGGGCCGCCAGGGCGAGGCGGGCGCCGTGGCGCGCGAAGGCGAGGGCGGTCGCCCGGCCGATCCCGCTCGAGGCGCCGGTGACCACCACGACGGCGTCGCGGAGATCGTTCATGCCGGGCCCCCGCAGGCGCGTGCGGCAGCGGCGACGCAGCTCAGGCTGCCCCCCTGAAACGCAACCGCCGGAAAGATGATGAACGGCATCGGCATGTCTCCTGAGCCCTGCGATGACGCAACCCCGCCTCTTTCGGCGATGTTCCTGAGACATTTACCGTCAAGTTTCCTCCATCATCCTGAGAAATTCGAATTGTTATTATAGATCAATCGGGCACCCGGTTGCCGTTGCGCATCCTGCGGCCAAGCTGAAACCCGATATGCTCTTCGACGTTGGTGCTGCACGTTCAGGCCGGCCTGCCCCGGCTGGTCTCGCACCCCGCCCGGCGGGTTCATTCCGGATTGCAGGAGATTACCGATGACGCGCCTGCCGCGCCTCGCCCTTGCCGCCCTCACGCTCACTGCCCTGACCGCCTCCGGGCTGCCGTCCCGGGCCCAGACCACGCCGGACGCGGACGCCGCGCGCATCAAGGAGCACATGGAGGTGGTGGGCGTCGACGGCCGCCATGTGGGCACCGTCGACGCGGTGAAGGGCGACACCATCGCGCTGACCAAGAACGACCCGGCGGCACAGGGCCAGCATCACGCCATCCCGGTGGCCTGGGTCGGCGCGGTGGACGGACGCGTGACCCTGACGAAGAGCGCCGACGAGGCGTTCTCGCAGTGGAATCCGGCGGGCCGCCCGGGCGGCGACCGGACCAAGTGATCGGACCAAGGGACCGAACGAAGGGACCGGACCCAGCCACACCCTCACCATGCAGACGGAGCACGGAGACAGGCGATGATGCAGAACCGACAAGGCGAAACGGGCCCGACCCCCGAGCCACGCCCCACGCGCCCGGAACGTGATTTCGGCGATTCGGCGGGCTACGGGTCCGGCGGATCGAGCCTCGACCGGCGCGAGGTCGGGGATGACGGGCCCTCGGCCGAGGGACGGCCCAACCCCCTCGATGCCGTGATAAAGCCCCGCCGGGACGCGGGAGCCTGACGGGCGCGCGCAGAGCAAGCCGCCGACCGACGCAAGCAAGACGATTCGGAAGACGATTCAGGAGAAGCGACAGATGGCAAAGGCCGACAAGCACAGCATGGGGCCCGGCACGCAGGGCAAAGGCGACGGCACCGGTGCGATGACGGAACTGCCGGAGGGCATCCTCCCCGAGAACCGGGTGCTCAGCAATCGCGACAAGTCCCGGCACAGCGACGAGCGCGGCCTCGACAGCCGGCATGTGCAGACGGAACAGTACCACGACCATGTGGGCGCCCGGCGCGACTTCCCGGATCAGGAGGAGGAGGGGCGCGATGGCAACACCAGCGGCCTCGGCGTGCCGATGACCCGCTCCGGCGACACGAGCAGCCTCGCGAGCCGGAAGCGCGACTGAGCCGCCTCAATGATCCTGTGGGAGGCCGGACCCGGACGGATCGGGCCGGCCTGCTCACGGGCCAGCCTGCTCACGGCCAGGAGCGCCGCGGCCGGCCTTGCGCCAGGGTCGCGGCCTCACCTCGGGGATGTCGGGTGAAAGGCAACCATCGGGCATCCCGCGCGCAGGACCGCGCAGGACAATTCCGTCAGGCCTCAATCGGCGGAGGCGGTCGCCACCGTCTCGGGCAGGGCGTCGCGCAGGATCTCGTCGGCGGCGGCGCGGGCCAGGAGGGCGTAGCCCGCATCGGCCATGTGGAGGCCGTCCGCCGAGAACAGTTCCTTGCGGGTGAGCCGGGCCTCGGCGATCCATTCCTGCATCAGGTCCGAGCGGCGGATCACCGGGACATCGAGCGCATCCCCGATCTCCCGGACGACGTCACGGAAGCGGTAGGCGCCGGGCGTCGCGTCGAGCTTCGGGCACCATTGCGGCTCCATCAGGATCACGTCGATGCCGGCTTCCTGCATGCGCTGGATGGCCGCCGTGGTCACGGCCCGGAAATGGTCTAGGGGCACGCCGCGCAGGGGGTCGTTGCTGCCGGTCTGCCAGATCACGAGATGCGGCTTGGCATCGATCACGTCGCGGTCGAGGCGGCGGAGCATGTCGTCGACATGCTCGCCGCCGATGCCGCGATTCAGTACCGTCACCTGGCCGGCGAATTGGGGCAGGGCGCGCTTGAGGGCGGCCTCGAGGCGTGGCGGGTAGGCGGCGGCCGGCGTGCTGGCGCCGATGCCCTCCGTGGAGGACGAGCCGAACGCCACGATCCGCAGGGCCTCGCCGTGGTTGAGCTGGTGGGCCACGTGGGGCAGCTCGGCCTGGGGGGCGTCTGACCAGAGCGTCTGGATGTCGAGCCTGTCGGGCAGCAGGTCCGCGTAGGCAAGGACGGCACTCGGGAGGATCAGGAGGCCGACGAGCAGGGACGCCCCGCGCAGCAGGGACCGAAGGGGCTTCACGCGGGCGCGGACCGAGGCGGCAGAGGTCATCAGGTCGATCATCGGAAACCCGGGAAGGGATCTTCTTGTACCGGTTCTACGGACCGTTCGGGAAGATCCCCCTCGCAATGTCACTTGAATGCGGCGGAAGTTCGTAACACAAAATTCAGTATCATGGCAGCGCGGCCGTAATCAGGGCTGCCCGAGGCCGCCCCGAGATCCGCCGCCATCGCCTGACCCCTCATCCGCATGCCCGTCGCGCCGTCGGATTGCAACTTGGCCGGAAGCTTGCGTGGGCCCCCAGGTCGATACGGGCAAACACGGCAGCGCGCAGGATCCGGCGGATCCTGCGCGACGCGGATCGCGCCCCGCCGTCGATGTCCGTGATGTGACCGATCCTCGCCCCCGTCTCGAGGATCGGTCGAGCGAGGATGATTCCATGCCTGATGCGGCGCCCTTCGTCTCCTACAGCCTGTTCGCCCAGGATCAGGAGGGCGGCCTGTGCTGCGCCGTGCGCCAGGATCAAGCGGTGCCGGGCTTCGTCGCGGGCTGGATGTTCAAGGGCGTGATCGCGCAGGCCGGCGATGCGCCGCCGGACTTCAAGCCGCAGGCGGCCCAGGCCGCAACGGCCCTGACGGGTTTCTACCTGTTCCACAGCCTGCGCACGGCCCGGATGCGGTTGCCTGATTCCGCGGCAGCCTGAGGGGGGATCGCGCGCCGGCCTCCTTCGGACTCGACCGATCCCCGGGGCTGCCGGCGGGCTTTGCCAACCCTCGTCGTCAGATGAACGGCTTGCCGCCCGTCACCGCCACGGTCGCGCCCGAGACGTAGCTCGATTCGGGGCTCGCCAGCATCACGTAGACGGGAGCGAGTTCGCAGGGCTGCCCGGGGCGCTTCATCGGCACCTGCGCGCCGAAATTCTTCACCTTCTCCATCGGCATGGTCGAGGGGATCAGCGGCGTCCAGATCGGGCCGGGCGCGACGCAGTTCACTCGGATGTCGCGCTCCGCCAGGATCTGCGCGAGCCCGCCGGTGAAGTTCTGGATCGCCCCCTTGGTGGTGGCGTAGGCGAGGAGCTGCGGGCTCGGCGTGTCGGCATTGACCGAGGTGGTGTTGATGATCGAGGCGCCCGCCCGCATGTGCGGCAGCGCCGCCTTGGTGAGATAGAACATCGCGTGGATGTTCGTCGCAAAGGTCACCTCCCACTCCGCGTCGCTGATCTCCTCGAGACTCTCGAAGGTTTTCTGGTGAGCGGCGTTGTTGACCAGGATGTCGATGCGCCCGAAGGCCTCAGCGGCCCGCTCCGCGAGGGCGCGGCAATGGGTCGGGTCCTTGATGTCGCCCGGCATCGCGATCGCCTGGCGGCCCGCCTCCTCGACGAGGCGGCAGGTCTCGCGGGCATCCTCGTGCTCGTCGTAGTAGCTCACCAGCACGTCGGCGCCCTCGCGCGCGAAGGCGAGGGCCACCGCCTTGCCGATGCCGCTGTCGCCCCCCGTGATGATCGCCTTGCGGTCCGCGAGCCGGCCGGAGCCCTTGTAGCTCGCCTCGCCGTAATCCGGGCGCGGATCCATGTCGGCGTCGCGGCCCGGAGGATCCTGGGGCTTCTGGCGGTCGAAGGGCGGCTTGGGGAAGGGCGACTTGGGAAAGCTCGCCATCGGGAATCACTCCTCAACTGACATCATCTGGCTGTGGTTTCGGCCGTCGGGCCGGCCCGCGCGCGGGCGCGCCTCAGCCGGCGGGCGGGGCGAGGACCAGCGTGCCCTTGAAGGGGGCGTCCTGGTTCTGCACGCTGGTGCAGGCATAGGGATATTGTCCCTCGGCCATCGTCTTCAGCTTGAGGACGCCCCGGCCGCCCTGCTTCACCAGGTAGCCGGCATTGCTCATCACGTGGACGAGGTCGCCGTCGGCGTGGAGCACGTAGCGGTTCTCGAACTGGCCCGGTGCCGTCAGGGTGATCGGCCGGTCGGCGTGGTTGACGATCTGCAGCGCCACGTTGGTCTCGGCCGGCAGGCGCAGCTCGGCCGGGCTGCAGCGAGGCTTGCCATCCTGCATGTCGATGGTGAGCTCGACGGGCGGCAGCGTGTCGCCGGCCTTCGCGGGGGCGGAGGGCTTCTCCTCGGCCCAAGCGCCGGAGGCGGCGAGGGGCGCTGACAGGATCAGCGCAGCCGCGAGGGCGCCGCGCAGGGGGGCTGAAATCATGGTGGGCTCCGTCTCCGTGATGGGATCGTCCGTACCGGGACTACCGGCCCGGGCCCGCGATGTTCCGGCACGCGGCAGGCGGTCGCCCTGAGGATCGATCGGAGCGAAGCCGGCGGGGTGAACCATCCGGGCCGCCACCGTGTTGTGCCGGGCATTCCCCGCACACGGAGCGTTCCGCATCGCATGGGCTGGTCCCGCCCCCTCCTCGCCGCCGCCGGCATCCTGATCCTCGCCGGTGGCGCGGTCGCGGGCCTTGCCCGGTTCAGCCACGCGCCGATGCCCGGCGAGGCCGATCTCGCCCGCCCGGCGCGGGCCGGCGCGGCGCCCGACGACGACGCCTTGTTCCGGCGCGGTCGCGAGGCCTTCTACCGGGAGACCTTCGGCAACGAGGTCTTTCTCACCGACGTCATGGGCATGCTGGACGGGGGCTTGAGCCTCTACGAGGTCTCCCGCGCCCTGACGCTGCTGGCGGGGCGGGGCACCACGAACCTGCAGGTGCGCATCGCCCGCCCGGTCACGATCGGCGACCGGACCTACCAGCCGGGCGAGCTCATCGCGACCGGCCTCGACGTCGCGCGCGGCAGCCTGTTTCCGCTCGGCATCCGGACCAGCTATGACCGCGGGCACGTGCGCATGGGCATCACCTGCGCGCTCTGCCATGCGGCGTTCGACCCGCAGAGCGGCAAAGTGGTGGAGGGCGCGCCGAACCGCGACCTCAATGTCGGGCTGATGATGGCGTTGGCGGCCAACACCACCGCCTATTACATGCACGGCTCGACGCCCTCCCTCGACCCGTTCCGGACCGATCCCGAGCGGACGGTCCGGACCCGGGAGGGCGGGCGGCAGCGCCTGCCTGATCCGGACGCGCTCGAGGCCGCCGCCAAGGTCGAGGCGGCGAGCTGGCCCCCCGGCAGCTTCGATTCCTCGCCGGACCTCGTCACCAACCCGACCTCGATCCCGTCGAGCTTCACCGCCGAGGGCCATCCCTATGGCTGGAGCGGGCACGCGGCGCTCGGGCCCTATCGGGGCCTCTCGGCCCTGAACAACAACGTGCACGCGCTGAATTCCGACACCACCGCCCAGGCCGACGCCGCGCTCGCGCTGTTCGGCCTCGACCCGGACGTCTATCTCGGCACGCTCCTGCAGCGGGCGCCCTCGCCGAGCTTCCGCTTCGATCCGAAGGGCAACAAGACGCCCTCGCAGGTCCTGAAGGCCGCCGATCCGACGCCGGACGCGCCGGGCCTCAACAGCTACGCCGTGCTCCCGAGCGCGCCGAGCGCCAATTACGTCACCACCAACGGTCTCGTGGCGAGCGCGCCGGGCGAGCCCGTGGGTTACGCCAACGACGCCATGTCGGCCTTCCAGAACAGCCTGTGGGCCCCCGCCCACCCGGCGCCCCAGGAGAACTTGGCCGAGATCCTGGCCCTGGGCCGGGCGGTGTTCGAGCGGGCGGGCTGCGCCGGCTGCCACGCGGGGCCGGCCTATACCGATCACCGGGTGATCCCGGCGCCGGAGATCGGCACGGAGCCCTCACGCGCACGCTCCTTCGCGCGGACAGAGGCGAGCCTCGCGCCTCCGGAGGCATTCGCCCCGGGCACGCCCTTCCCGGTGCCCGCCGGAACCCGCCCCGTGCCGGTGCCCCTCGAGGGCGCGCAGCGGGCGCAGGTGCAGCTTGCCTGGGCCCATGCCGGCACGCCGGGGGGCTACAAGGTGCCCAACCTGATCGGGCTCGGCCAATCCGCCCCCTATCTGCACGATGGCGGCGTCGCCGTCGGACCCGGTCCGGAGCATCGGCCCGGCATCGCACCGCTCCTCGACCCGGCCTTCCAGGCCGACCCCGCGGAGAGCCTGCGGGCCCTCGTCGATCGGGATCTTCGCGCCCGCGTCGTCGCCGCCAACCGCGCGCTGCCCCGCGCTGTCAAAGCCCGCGTCACCGGCGAAGGCCACACCTACTGGGCCGATGCGGGCGCCGGTGTCACCCCGGACGAACAGGAGGCCCTGGTCCGATACCTGCTGTCACTGGACGCGCCGCGGGAATAAGGGCGCGCCCGGCCCCGACCGGCCAAGCGGGTCTCGGGCTCCGGCGCCAGGTTCAGGCCGGCGCCGACGGGTGCCGCCGGGCGGGGTCGCACACGAAGGTGCCTTGGCCGACCCGCGACTCGATCAGGCCCCGGCGCTGCGCCTCGCCGTAGCCCCGGGCCACGGTGGTGAAGTGGAGGCCGAGCCGCGCCGCCAGCACCCGTTGCGGCGGCAGCCGCGCCGCCACGGGCAGGCGCCCGGCGCCGATGTCATCGGCCAGCGCCTCCACGATGGCGCGGTAATGCGGCTTGCCCCAGAGCCGCAGGTCCGGCGTCCAGGCCTGGCCGGCCGAGCCCGCGGGACGGGGAAGGGAGGGTGCTGCCATCGAGATCGTGCCCGGCCAGTCCTGATACGGTCCATCGCGCATGGACCGGGGAGCAACGGCCGTGCCGCCCCTCGCCCTGGCCCTGGCCCTGGGCCGATCCGGGTTGCCGGACCGCCGGGAGCCGATGCCGGTTCGCGCGGCGGGTTCCTGCGGCGGGTTCCTGCCGCGCCCAGGGGCCGCCCCGCTCAGGGAGCCGGATCCGTCCCCGATTCGTCGGCCGGGGCGCCCGCGATGATCCGACGATCCCCGACGCGGCGGGTGAAGCCGACGGCATCGAGATGTTCCAGGAGCGGAATCGAGAATTTGCGCGAGATGTTGAGTGCGCCGCCGGCCTCGCGGGCGAGGAAGCCCGCCTCCGGTGCCGTGGCCCGCGGGAACGCCGCGGCGAGCCGGACCCTGGCGGCCGCGACGGCGTCCCGGTGGAACAGGATCGCGCGCTTCTGGACCCGGTCCACCGCCCGGATCACGGTGCCGGCCCCGATCAGGTAAGCGAGGGCCTCGCGCCGGCGGGGGTCGCGCCCGACCGCCTCGCTCTCGTCGGGCGGCGACAGCTCGGCCCGGCGGAACAGACTCTCCAGCGCGCGCACGATCTCGGTCTCGTTCCGGGCCGGGTCGAAATCCGCCCGCCGGTAGAGGGCGCCGGCCTGCACCACCGTGCGGTTGGCCACGAGGTCACGCAGGGCGGCGGCGAGCACGGCCTCGCCGGGGCCGAGGCTCCGCACGAGCCGTTCCGGAGCGAGCCCGTGCTCCATCGGGTGGTCCCGGTGGTGGCGCGCCAGGTGCGCCAGGATCCGTTCGCCGAGCTCCGCCAGGGCCGGCGCGCCGACGAAGCGCTCGCCGATCTCCCGCGCGCCGATCTCGGCGAGGCGCTCCCGGACGCGCTCGGGCGCGCAGCCGAGGCGGCGCGCGAGGTCGATCAGGCTCTCGCCCGCGGCCCCGCTCTCGGCCAGGCGCGCCGTCAGGATCTCGGTTGGCCCTCCGATCGCCATCGCGGCGAGCCGGGCGATCACGGCGCCGTCGTGACGGCGGCGCCGCCGGCTCGCGGGATCGAGGATCCGGCCCCCCGCCACGGTGATGGCGGGCGAATCGAGCCGCAGGAGGAAAGGCTCGCGCGCGGGCACGGCGATCTCCGCCTCCGTGCGGATCTGGGCGAGGGCCGTGTCGCCGGGTTCCAGCGCGTCCCGGTCCAGGAGCCGCAGCCGGGCCGGCGCCTCCGTCGTCCCGAACAGCAGCCGGCAGGCGAGCCCGCCGGGCAGCGGCGCCCCGGCGCTCGCGACGGCGGTCAGCGCCACGTCGAGCCAGCCATTCGTCCCCAGGAGCCCCGGTGCGCAGAGTGCCTGCCCGCGCTCCAGCGCCCCGGTGCCGAGGCCGCGCAGGGCCACGGCGGTGCGCCGCCCCGGCTCCGCCCGGGTGACGGACCGGCCGTGGATCTGCAGGCTGCGCACGCTGGCCGTGAGCCCGCCGGGCACGATCTCGACCGTGTCGCCCACCCGGAGGGTGCCGCGGCGCAGGGTGCCGGTGACGATGGTGCCGAAACCCGCCCGGGTGAAGATCCGATCGACGGGCAGGTAGGGAAAGCCGTCATCGACCGGCGCAGGGGCCTCCTCGAGGAGGTCCGTCAGCGCCCCGCGGAGAGCCTCGATGCCGCGGCCGGCCGGATCCTGATCGGGGGGGATCGCGGTGGCGATCACGGGCGCGTCGAGGCCCGATCGGGCGATCGCCCCGGAGATCTCCGCCACCCGGGCGCCGACGGCACCGGGGGGGAGGAGGTCGCATTTCGTCAGCGCGACCACGCCGCGGCGCACACCGATCAGCCGGGCGATCTCCAGGTGCTCGACGGTCTGGGGCTTGATGCCCTCGCGGGCATCGATCGCCAGGAGCACGGCCCCCATCCCGGTCGCCCCGGAGATCATGGCCCGGACGAAGCGCTCGTGACCCGGCAGGTCGACGAGATCGATCTCGGCGGGCGCGTCCCGGTGGGTCGTGCGCAGCAATGCGAAGCCCGGAACGATCGAGACGCCCCGTTCCCGCTCCTCCTTCAGGCGATCCGTCTCGACCCCGGTCAGAGCCCGCACGAGCGCGGTCTTGCCGTGGTCGACATGACCGATCACGCCCACAAGCAGCGTCTTCATCGTGGTGTCACCGTCATGGTGGATGCAAAATCCTGGTGGATGCAAGGTCCCGGTGGATGCAAAATCCTGGTGGAGGCGAACGCCCCGTGAAGGGAGGGTCTGGTCCGCGCCGCCGAACGCGTGCAGTCCGGAGCCGTCGATCCCGTATTCATCACGGATAAGTTGCGGGCAACCCGATTTTGCACGCAACGCCGTTGCCGGATCCGAACGGGGATCGCGGCAGAGCGCGCGCAGGCGCGGTCGCGTGCGGAGCGGGCCCAAGCGTGGCAGAATGCCCGCGGCGCGGCGGCACCAGCGTAGGGCAGGCGCGTTGGGCCGGACCATGTGCCTGCAAACGGACGGATCAGAATGAGCGCCCCGCGCGAGATCGAGTTGAAGCTGGAATGCGACGGGCCGGACCTCGCCGCCCTGGCCACGCATCCGCTCCTGCGCGGGGAGGGGGAGGCGGCCGAGCCCACCACCTCCACCTACTACGACACGGCCGACGGCGACCTGCGAAAGGCCGGTCTGACGCTGCGCGTGCGCCAGAAGGGCGCGCGCCGCATCCAGACCGTCAAGGCGGCCGCCTCGGGCGCCGGCCTGTTCGACCGGCCCGAGTGGGAGAGCGACATCGCGGGCGACGCGCCGGAGCCCGGCGCCTTCGCGGACACCCCCATCGCCAACATCCTCGACGACGCGAAATCCCCCGCGCTGGTGGCGCAGTTCACCACCGTGGTGATGCGCACGGAACGCCGGGTCCGGCACGGGGCGGCGCGGATCACCGCGACCCTCGACGAGGGCCGCGTCGAGACGCCGGCGGGCGACGTGCCCCTGTGCGAGCTGGAGCTGGAACTCGCGGAGGGTGACCCGGCCGACCTCTTCGCCCTTGCCCAGGCGCTCGCCGAGACGATCCCCTTGCGCCTCGGAGCCCTCGCCAAGAGCGAGCGCGGCTTCGCCCTGGTCGACGGGACGCTGCGCCGCCCGAGCAAGGCGGCCCCCGTGGCGCTGCCCGAATCGGCCACGGCCGCCGAGAGCTTCCGGCGCATCGCGCAGGCCTGCTTGCGCCACCTGCGCCTCAACGAGGCGGTGTTCCTGGCCGGGCGCGAGCCCGAGGCCCTGCATCAGATCCGGGTCGCCCTGCGCCGTCTGCGCTCGGCCTTCACGCTGTTCAAGCCGATCTTCGCGCAGGATCCGCGGGCGGGAAGCCTCGCCGACGAGATCAAGCGGGTGACGGAGCCCTTCGGGCGGGCGCGCAACCTCGACGTTTTCCTCGAGACGACCCTGCCGGCCGAGATGGCGCGGCGCCCCGACGAGCCGGGCCTGCACGACCTGCGCGAGCGCCTCGTGGCCGAGCGCGACAAGGCCCACGAGGCCGTGCTGGCGACGCTGGCCTCGCCCGCCTGGCGCAGCCTCGTCCTCGATCTCGTGACCTGGATCGAGACCGGCCCCTGGCTCGGGGCGGACGGGCCTGCGCAGCGGGACGCGCCCGCCCGCGCCTTCGCGGCGGACGTGCTCGAACGCTTCCGGCGCCGCGTCAAGAAGCGCGGCCGGCACCTGCGCAAGCTTGATCCGGAGGCGCGCCACAAGGTCCGAATCGCGGCCAAGAAGCTGCGCTACGGCGCGGATTTCTTCGCCTCGCTCTATCCGGAGAAGAAGGCCCGCAAGCGTCAGAAGGCCTTCGCGGGCGCGCTCTCGGACCTGCAGGACCATCTCGGCGCCCTGAACGACCTCGCCACCGCCCACGCGGTCATGGCGGGCCTTGCCGATCCGGAGGCCGGCTCCGTGAACGGCGTCCCGGCGACCGGCCCGGCCCTGTTCGCGGCGGGCCTCACCGCTGCCGACGGCGAGGCCCACGCGGACAAGCTCCTGGCGGCCGCCGCCGCGGCGCACGAGGCCCTGATCGACGTGCGGCCGTTCTGGCGCTGATCAGGTGCTCGGCTGCCGCAGCGCGTAGAGCGTGATGGCGGCCGCGTTCGAGACGTTGAGGCTGCGGATCTCCCCCGTGAAGGCGATCCGGGCCAGCACGTCGCAGCACTCGCGGGTGCGCTGGCGCAGGCCCTTGCCCTCCGCCCCGAGCACGATCACGGCAGGGCGCCGCGGGCCGACCGTATCGAGGGCGGTCTCGGCCTCGGAATCGAGCCCGATCCGGGTGAAGCCCCGCGCCCCGAGCTCGATCAGGGCCTCCGCGAGGTTGCGCACCACGATCAGCGGCACGTGCTCCAGGCCGCCGGAGGCGGATTTCGCCATGACCCCGGTGGCACTGGGCGAGTGCCGCGCCGTGGTGAGGATGCCGGCAACCCCGAAGGCGGCCGCCGTGCGCACGATCGCCCCGACATTGTGGGGATCGGTGATCTGGTCGAGGGCCAGCAGCAGCGCCTCCGCCGGGAGATCGTCGAGATCGGGGGCGGGGAGCGGGTCGGCCTCTAGGTAGAGCCCCTGATGCACCGCATCGGGCCCGAGCAGTGCGTTGATGGCGCTCGGGCGCACGAGTTCCGGCTCGATGCGCAGCGGGCCGAGCTCCTCGGTGAGCCGCGCGACCGCGTTCTCCGTGGCGAGAAGCCGGTGCAGCCGCCGCTCCGCGTTGGCGAGCGCCTGCGCGACTGGATGCCAGCCATAGAGCACCACCGGATCGTCCGGCCCGCCGCGCGGGCCGGTGGGCGGCCCGCCGCGCCGCTGCGGCCCGCGCGGAGGGCCGCCCGGTTTCCTGAAGCCTCCCGGGCCTCGTCCGGATCCGGGGCCGCCAGGGCCGTCGCGTCGGGTCGTCATGCTGCACAGGTCCCATGGCGGACGCGGCCCGGGGCCGCCCGCATCGAATGTCGAGCCTGCGACAAACCGGCCCCGGCCCCGCACGTCAAGTCGCACGCCCCCCGTTGCCCTCCCAGGCCAAGCCGATTATAGAACGCCTCGCTCCAGCACGCGCCCTTCGTCTAGCGGTCCAGGACGTCGCCCTTTCACGGCGAAAACACGGGTTCGATTCCCGTAGGGCGCGCCACTCGCTTCCTTCATATAATTAATGAGTTAGGTGCGATCTGGCAGCGGTACACGATCTTTTCGAAGGCTTTCGTTGTCGAATTCGTTGCCAGACTAAACACGCCGTGAGTGCCTGTCCGTCGCGTCTGGACGAACCCGCTTCGTGTTCTCGTCGGCATCCCGATATCGCAGGACGACAAGCGGCAGGCGTGGCTGCACCTGTGACTAGCCCCTAGTGCACTGACGCGGACGGAGGATTCACGTGCGTGGTGAGGCATGCGAGTCCGGGCGATGGCTCAGACGGTATGTGTGCTCCTCGATATAACCGACGCGGCGCGGCTGGCTGCAATCGCCAGCGACCGCTCCCGCCCGCTCAAGCACATCCAGCGCGCTCGTATCGTCCTGCTCTCAGCCGAGCGCCTGAGCGTCCAAGACGTCGCCCGGCGAGCGGGCGTCAGCCGCCCAGCCGTATGGCGCTGGCAGCGGCGCTACGGCGAGGCGGGCGTCGAGGGCCTGCTGCACGAAAACCTCCGTCTCGTCGTCGTGGCTTCGGCGAAGCTCCCGGCCGGGGCTGTTCATGTACTCGATCATGATGGCTGCCTCCGCGCAGGGGCAGCCGGCCGCAAGCCTGCGGCAGGAAGGCGCTCAGGCTGTCCTGACCGACGCCATCGGAGCAGCCCACCGCAAGCAGGCGTCACCCTGATCTCTGGTGCAGGGCAGGGGACTTGCAGCTCATCGGGCAGGTGTCGGTGGGCGCCGGCGTCATCCTCCACCCGGTTGGCTGTGCGACAGCGGCGGCATGCGTGCCGTCATAGACTCCTTGAAACCACACCGAGCGCCAGCACGGCGTAGGCGCCGATGAAGAACCACGTGCGGTACTTCATGACGGTGGCCCCGATCGTCGGGATCTTCAAATAGAAGCTCGCGACCGCAAGCCCAATGAGCACGATGGATAGCAGGAACGTCACGAGGCGCGGCGGCGAGAGGCTCAGCATGAGAGCAGTGTCGCCACACGTGGTTGAGGAGTGGTGAAGGCGGGGACCAGTACCGGCCGCCCTCCTACCGCCCCGCTTCCTTCGCGATGCCGGCCAAACCTCGCTCATAGCTGCCGGCGATGAAGGTCACAGCCTCCGCGTCGCTCACCGCGTCGGCATCGAAAGTGGCTCGCCAGGTGACCAGTGCTCCTGCCCCATTCGACGTGACAGCAATGGTCGAGCTGTAGTTCTTCACCGGCACAGGGCCACCGAGCAGCCGCGAGCTGTAGCTCATGCTGACCTCATCACGATCGGTCTCGACTTCGACGATGATGCTCTCGCGTTCAGTCGTGAAGAGCCTCCGCACCGGCAGAGCAGCGGCACCATCCTCATCGTCCTCCGAGAGGAAGCAGCGCTTCACCTGAGGATGCCAGTGCTCGATCGCGCAGAAGTCACCCATGATCGCCCACACCGCCGCAGGTGGGGCTGGGATGTCGAGGCCCCGGATGACCTCCAGCGCAGAGCTGCAGGTGCATTGAGCGAGAAAGGTGGCCGACCCGAGGACCTGTGCAGCCGTGTTCATGACGGCCCCCCAGCAGCAGTCGTAAGCGCCATGCGCAGGTCGTCGCGAGCAGCGGCAGGGCATCCAGTCTCAGTGTCTCGCCAGCCGCACAGTGCCATGAGCCGGCATGATCCGCATCAGCAAGCACACTGGATCCTCAGCCAAGTGGCGGGTGACAGCTTCCGGGTGGTGACGGACGACCTTGGTTCAGATCCTGGCTCGAAGTCGCATGGGGTCTCACCTTCATCCGCTGTCTTGCCGGATCACCCTCCGTGAATCCGCTGCTGCAGCAATGGCTGTCAGAACGGCAGTACGGGTTCGTCCAAGTCGACAATGCCGTCCTTAAATTCCTTGAGACCCAGGGCGGGCCCGAAGGCAGGGTTGATCAGGTAGCGTGTGCTTGTACCCGCCCGCTTTGCCCGTACTTTCAAAGCTTTTAGATCGTAGGCAACGTTGAAGATGAAGAGGTCGCTCTCGCTGGTGCGAATACCCAGGACGCCATAATAGAGGAGGAAGTCGATGACGCTCTCAGCTTCCGAAGCGTCAATGCCCGCCTCTTCGATGATAGTTTGAAGGGCGGAAACATCAAGCATGCTTGGCGCGTCGATAAAGTGGTACAGGAGATCCTTCGCTTCCGGCAGGACATCGCTGAGCTCGCGGTCGAGTTCGATGAGGAGATCCTGGGAGTAAGCCCGCATCCCCTTCTCGATGTCGTCCTCACTAATCCGCGCACGGTTGAAGTTGCTGGCAAAGCCGCGTGCGTGGTTGAAGATCTTGAGCACATTGCGCGGGCGCATCAGGGAGCGATCTACAATGAAGGCCGAACTCTCCTCCCCACGGAAATGGGAGGTGCAGATGGTCGGCCAGATTTGCTCGAACGACACCTTCGCTGCCTTACCATCCAGGCAAGAGACGAGGCGCAGGCGCAGCATCTCGCGGAGCAGGTCCGGATCGGTCCAGTCAAGGGTCGCCCTCATCTCCTTGCCGTAGTCGGCCGAGTTGGCCATGAGATGCTCGTAGACGTCGTTGCGAACGAACACGACGCAGCGGAATCGGTGTCCGGCGCGCTGCATCTCACGTTCCACCTTCCGTCCCGCATCGATCAGGCAGCGCAATGCGATTGCGTCGATTACATCGACGCCCTGGGTGGACCAGCCCTTGTCTAGGTTGTCGAACAGAACCCAGACGCTCTCCTTCTTCTCGAGATAGCGCGAGACTCGATCGCGCAGTTTGCGCAGGTCGTGCGTGTATAGCAGTTCGGTGACCTGTTGCGATGTCAGCTTGCGCCCGTCCTCCCGGCCATAGCGCTCAGCGTACTGCTCACTGATCCTCTGCGACAGGGTGAGCAGGCGCTCGGAGAAATCGCCCTCTGCCGAGAAGCTATCGACGCGGTACGTGGCGTCGAGTTCAAGGTAAAGCTCGCTGATCTCGTGGTTGAACTTGTACGTATTCCGATCTTTCTCGAGGAGCTTGTAGGTGACCTCTAGTAGGATCAGGTACTCCCAGAAGGCTGTGATGAGGTGCTGGCGCGCTCCCTCCGTTAGGTACGACAAGATGTCGTCCTTGAGCTTGAGCAGCTGGTAACCCTCGGGTTTTAGATCGACCACGATGTTGCGCTTGTCCGCACGGATTTTGTCACGGACCTGGATGAACAGGGCCGTCTTGCCGGATCCTTTGCGACCGACGACGAGGTTCACGTCGCCTCGCACCGCCCGGTTGTACTGCTCGGTCCGAAGAAAATACTGCGAGAGGGTCGTCATCTCGTTTTCGGCGGTCGGATCGCCGATCGACATGTTCTGGAGCAGGCCGCCGGTCTCGATTGGAGGCGGGTCCGCCTGCTGAAGGTGGTCGTTGATCGCGGGGCAGAAATCAGCCACGCGATCCTTGATGTCGTCAGGGAAACGGTAGGTCTTGATCGCATCGCGCACGTCGAGCGGCGCGTCGTGACCCGCCGGAGAAAGGATCAGCGTCGGCTTACCCATACCATGCGCGAGACCCACCACAAACATCGCACGCACGTTGTGGACGTCGGCGCCTCCCACATCTGACTGCTGAAGCAGAAGTACGACGCCCGAGGAGGCAGCCACTTGGCGAACAGCGTCGCTCGCCGCCAAGCGGGTATCTTCAGTGGGCATGAAGCTGCGGTAGCGGTATCCCGCCTTCTTCACGCGGGAAGTCACCATCGTGGCAGCGGCCGTCCGGGTCGGCGGCTCGACGATGTAGACGGGCGCTTTGCGATCGAGGGTAAGACCGAACGGAAGCGGGGCCTCGTCGACGTGACTGGTCAGCCGGTTTCGCAAGTCCTCAAAGGTCGCATACTCGTGATAGCCGAGTGTGTCGAAGATGCCGGCTTCCTTGGCCACGGCCTTGTCGCCCGCCGTTCCGGAGTGCCGGATCAGAAAAGCCCGCTTCCCACGCCCGACCGTGAAGCCGACCTCGTAGATCACGTTCTGGTTCAGGTAGGTGATGTCGGCCACGACGAACGGAGACTCGTCGATCTTCGCCAAGATCGGCGAGATCAGCGGGTTGCCTGGGATGTCGTTGAAGACCCACGGTTCGTAGCGGACGGGTTGCGCGGTCACTGCATTTGCGTGCCTGACGCCTTGAAGGATTAGGTCGGCGACCGAAGGATCCCTCGAAGAATATGCAACGAATGCGACCTTCGGACCCGACATCGAACCCCTCGCTTCTGGAGTACGACACCGTACCCGTTCGCTCTTCGTTCGTCTGTATGAGGCTCGATGAACGTTTCGGCAACTGCCTAGCTCTCTTTTGAGAGCACGGGCTGCCATTCCCTCGCGAAGGCGGCCGCAACCGGTCGCTCTACGGCAAGCGATTTGTTTCTTGCAAGAGCGCCAGGTCAGAAGTGGTTGAGCAGCTGATCTGACCGCGCCAGGGTACCACCGTGCTCGCTTCGGCGAAGGGGCAAGCGCAAGCGGCACTCCGCGATCCCTTCACTTCCAGCGCTCTTCTGAACAACAGGGCAGCCTCTTCAAGGCACGGAGATCGTGCGACAGGAGCAATCAGCGGTTGATCACGAGCTCTTCGATACCACGCCAAGCGCCAACACTACATAGGCGCCGATGAAGAACCAGGTCCGGAACTTCACGACAGTGGGTCCGATCGTTGGAATGCGCAGGTACAAGCTCGCGATGGCGAGCCCGATCAGCACGGCAGACACAAAGAAGGTCAAGAGGCGCGGAGGCGACAGGCTCAGCATGTGACCATCCTCGCAACGCATGGTTGCGAAGTGGTGAAAGCGCATTTCTGGCATGGGTGAGAGCCGGCGCACTGTGGGCATGAACACCCTCGGCGGAGGTCCGGGACGGGCGCGATGACGGCGACGCGTCGCCGGATCTGACCAAGCACCGCTGCACCATCCGAAGTTGCACACGTAGCGGAGCAGCGCTGTTATGATCGTGCTCACCTCAGAATGGCCAAGCCGCCTCCTCAGCTTCTGCCGCCAACTGCTCTCCCGGCGCGATCAGGTCGGCGATCTCCTCAAGCGGCTGCAGCACCCGGATGGTCCGGCCGGCGGCCGTGATGAAGGTCTCGTTGCGCAGCGGATCCGTGTCACTCAGCGACTGCACGCTGGTGACGCGCAGAAGATGGCGGCAGCCATCCCCATCCTGAACCTGGAGGTAGTTCCCAACCCGTCGAACTGCGTCCATGGCAGCCTCTGTTTGCGCCGAGCTCGGCGTCTTTGAGTGAGGATGGTCTGCGGTCACTTCAGGCCGCTTTGCGCGATGCGTGCACGTCGCTGAAGGCTAGGATCAGAACGCGCCGACCTTTCGCGTCGTGCACGTCGACGATCCAGTCCGACTAGTCGAGACGGCCGCCGCAGCTTGCCATCACCTCGAGGGCCGTCCGTTCGGCGTAGGCATGAGCCAGCCCATCGTCCTTCAGCCGCTTGCCCGTGCGATCGAGCACCGCGTGCTGTCCGTCCGTGCAGTGGAAGCGCTAATGTCTTGCCGCCATTCGCTCTTCCTCCCTTCCTCCACAGCCATTCACAGGCGCTGGAAAGATTGATCCGGGCAGATTGAAAGGGCGCCCGGCATCCTGTTTGTTCTTTTTTTGTTCTAGCACGAGTGAGGGCGATGTCGAACAGCGAACCTATGGAGGTGCGACCCTCCGAGGCCGAGCGGATCGCCTACGCCTACCGGCTGGCGGCGCAGGGCAACGCGTGGGCAGCCCTTGTGCGAGCGATCGAAGATGCGCTTCGGGATCTCGCTGCTGCCGAGCGCCGTCTACAGCAGCAGGAAAGGGTGATCTCTCGTGGCTATGTCCGCGCTCGGCTCGGCCGCCGCTAGGTGGAGCGTCTTTGCGACATCGCCGGTCGGCGCCTCATCGTCGAGTGCCTGCCGTGCCGACGCCGTGGCGTCTACGATCTGGCGCGATTGCGCGAGCGCTTCGGCGAACACGCTGACGTCTACGATGTCTGGCTCCGGCTGACGCAGTCGTGCCGCCATCAGCACGCGCTCGGCGCGCGTCGCCCGAATCAGTACGGGCGAGCCTGCCGAGCGCAACTCGACGTAGAGGCACCGGGCCAGCGAAGTTCGTTGCGCTCGCGTACCTGAACTTAACCACCATCCGGCGACGATAGGAACATGAGCAACGTCATTCGCCCAGACCTTGGCAGCAAGCGAGACAGCGAGTCCTCAAGCGGGGACGGACAGGTTGTTGAGGCGCTCTGCATCTACGGCGAGGAGGCCGGCTACCGAGTTGGTCTGGTGCAGGACGACAGCGAGCCTGAAGGACCCGTGCTCCGGGTCTTTGTCGGCTTAACCGCAGGCAATGACGTCGAAGCCGTGGCTGTCTTGCCGCCCACGCCCGAGGGCAGGGTCGATGCCGATGCGATCGGTCTTGCCATCCTGCGCACACTTGAGATCATCGCCCGCAACCATGAGGACGCCGGCGCGCCCTGAAAGACACAGCGCGCCGGACCTCACCTCTCTCAGGCCATTGCCGGCTCTGCCGCCTTGCGCTTCCCAGCGCGCTTCTTGGGTGCTTCGGCTTCCGTCGGGGCCTCTGTCGCCTTCTTCCGGCTGCCGCGGCCCTTCGAGGCCTCAGCAGGTACAGCAACCTCTGTCACCTTCTCAGATGCGCCGCTGGCCTTTATGGTCGGCTTACGACGCTGCTGACCAAGACCTAGGCTCTTGGCGAGGGAGGAGCGCTGCTCCGAGTAGGAAGCCGCGGTCATCGGATAGTCGGCGGGCAGACCATGCTTAGCGCGGTAAGCCTCCGGCGACAGCCCGCGGATCGTCAGGTGCCGGCGCAGGGTCTTGTAGGCTTTGCCATCCTCGAAACTGATCAGCGCATCATGGGTGATTGACTTGCGGATCTGTGCGGGCGTGGCCTTTGTCTCAGGCTCGTTTACGGCAGGCGGCTGACTGAGGCCGGATACAGCCGCGTGGACGTTCATGAGCAGGGCCGGCAAGTCGCCAGCGGCAACGTGGTTATTCGAGAGGTAGGCTGAGACGATATCGACGGCGAGTTCGATCTGGTTTGTCTGAGAAGCTATTTCGGTTTCGGACATGCGAGGATCTCGTTATTTCCAGAGACCTCAACCACTATGCATTTTCTACGAAGTTGCAACTCGTAGGCAAGCTGCCGGGAAGAGTTTTCCGCAGAAAGCAGCGAATCTCGCGATGTTTCCTGTTTTATGTCTAGCTAACAAGAGACCCGGCGGTGTTGTTCGGCGACCGGCATTGCGTTTGGCTCCCTAAGAGCGTGCTATGAACCATTGAGGACCTTTTTCGTTGCCGAATCATGAGCTTGGATCGCCCTGCCTATCCATCCGATGTGATCGCCGTCGATGAGGATAGTTGCTGATCATCGTCTCGGGATCCCCTCCAGTCGAAAACCCGCTTCTTCCGGCGCCTCATTCCACCCCCGCTACAGCTTCCTGCTCACTTCAACCGCCTCGTCTCTTCCCCTACGCTGACCTATCCGACACCCTTGCCGATGGGCAGCAAGAGGCATGGACAGCTCAATGAACCGCTTGGCAATGCGAGCCGCCTACGGCGCAAGCCAGCTATCCCGCGTCGCATGGTATGTTGGACATGCCTTGACCATGAGCCGCCTTGCGCAGAATGCGCGGCAGGAAGGCGAGAGCACTCGACCTCGCGCTCGGACCACAGCCCCCATACCGAATCTTGATCGTCTGTATGCAGACATGGCTGCGCTCTTCCGGCAGGACCTCGCCAACGTGGAGGCCGGTCTCTACCCCTTGCCGGCCGATCATGACGGCCCACTTCTGACCCGGCTTAACCGCTCGGGCCTCTTTTTCGAAGATTTGCCTGTGGTGCACCGCCGTCGGGAGAGCGGGGGCCACAGCGAGGTGCTCAGTGAGGCAACTCGCGGCAAGCGCCCTCGCTACTACCTCCAGAACTTCCACTTTCAGTCCGGTGGTTGGATGACGGACGACTCGGCCCAGCGCTACGACACGCAGGTTGAGGTGCTCTTCTATGGAACCGCCAACGCCATCCGACGGCAGGCGTTACCGCCGCTGTC
This sequence comes from Methylobacterium soli, assembly GCF_008806385.1. Classification (GTDB taxonomy): domain Bacteria; phylum Pseudomonadota; class Alphaproteobacteria; order Rhizobiales; family Beijerinckiaceae; genus Methylobacterium; species Methylobacterium soli. Next base: position 27,663 of record NZ_VZZK01000022.1, on the reverse strand, counting down.
CGAGGTCTTTGCCGGGCGCGATCAGCGGGGCCTGAGGCTTCTCGATGTGGGTTGCGGCACCGGGCGCTTCCTTGATCTCGCCAAGCAGTCTTGGCCGCGTCTGCCGTGTCTCGGGCTGGACATGTCAGAGGCCTACATCAGAGAGGCAAAGCGTCATCTGAAGCGGTGGGGATGGACTCAACTGATCGTGGCCAATGGCGAAGCTGCCCCTGTACCCGACGCCAGTCAGGATGCGGTGACCAGCATCTTCATGTTTCACGAATTGCCACCGCAGGTTCGCCGCACGGTGTTCGGTGAGTTCGCCCGCATTTTGAAGCCTGGTGGTCGCCTTGTCGTAGTGGACTCGCTCCAGCGGGGCGATGTGCCGGATTACGATGGGCTGCTCGAGCTCTTCCCGCAGAACTTTCATGAGCCCTACTATGCGAGCTATATCGAGGAAGACTTCAGCACCGTAGCGCGCAACTGCGGCCTAGCGCTTACACGCAGCGTGAATGCTTTCGTCTCCAAAATCATAGTATTTGACAAGCAAGTTTAGCGCAAAATCAGATCAAAGTCGAGATGATCCGAGGGGCGCCCTTCTATTAAGTGGTTCGTCCGGCGTGACAGGTGAATTAGAGCGACGAGCCCTTCCGTGCCTTTTCCTGCTGTACAAGCTCTTCCAAAAGCCTCTGTGCAAGCGCGGCATGTTGCGCCTTGTCTACCTGAACAGTTTTCTTGCCGTACGGCGTTGTCACCGTCATAAAGTTTCGATCGACCTTGAAGGTGCCGGAATAGGTTCTGCCGTCTAGCTTGATGTGAACCGAGTGGCCCGACATGTGAAAGCCCTCTTGGCCGCGAGATCTGTACCTCACCAGACCTTCAATCCAGGATGACTCTTTTCGTGCCTCACGTCATCATAGAAAAGTGGCGACGGTGCAGCTGGGAGGGTTCGATGCTTTACCTCAAGAACGGCCTGCACAACACCCGAAACTTAGTAAGCGAGGCGGTCAGATTGGATGTAACAAGCCTCATTGAGCTCTACGGCGACGCTGCCTTCAGTGAAGCTTGCGAGAGAGCTCAGCGAGCACGGGCAAGAGGTGATCGAACGGAAAAGCTGCTATGGACTCAAGTGGCTCTCAGAGTACGCCACAGAACCTTCGGGGCCGCTCCAACTCTCGCCGTTCAGGCGGTCCCGGTAAAGTGCGCGAAAGTGCGCAAGCCTCGTCCGGCAAAGCGTTCTAAGCCATGTGGCCCCAACCTCGCTCATCCAGCGCGACATTGAGCTCGCAACCGAACGTGGTCTCGAGAGCTATTGCCAAAGTGCAACCGACCCGGCGAGCAGCTCAACGGAGTTCATCTCCGGCCATGCATCGTCCGCTCGTTGCCGGGCAATGTCTCGTACCAAGGCGCATACGAGGTGTTCCAAATCATTCGTCTGTCGAAATCCGGAGTACCGTCGCTCCACCAGACAGGTCCGCGTTCGCCAAGACTACGCTTGGCAGCCTCGACGACGGCACTTGCCGCAGCGAGCAGCGCCCGATCTCCCGATCGTCGGCCTATCCTGATCGATCGACGAGCCTCCATCAGATCACGGCGGAGCCGGTCTCTCTCAACCGGCTCCAGATCAGGCCGGTGTCGCCGCCATAAACGCCCGTGCACGACGATGTAGCGGCCGTCTGGCGTATCAAGCACGTGCATGCTCGACCTCTGTCCGACCTCAAACAACGATCTCAATGCTTCGCACTAACAATGGCCTGGCCGGCCTGGCGGTAGGCATCTCTGGCCTCGTCTAGCCTGCAGACGGTAGCAACTCGTCCCTGCTGACTTCCTCCCATTCCCGGTCTGCCCCATCGGGGTCAGCGGGCGGGACGAGCCAGAGCCACAGGTCACGCTCACCGACCTCCACAAGGCTCACGAAGCCACGATCCCATCGCGCCGTCCACAAACGACCGACCCGGTGGACGGGCCCGATGATCCGCCCCTCTCCGCCAGGATGATCCTTCCGTGCCACCTCGCTGCGCAGGCGCTGCTCGGGCGTGCCCGCAGGCCGCTCCTTGACCTCCATGGACAGAGCGAAGTCGGTTGAGCAGCGTCGGCCCTTGCAGTCGATCTCGCTAGCAGGGTTCTTCAACCACAAGAGTTCGTTGAGCACGACATGGACGCTCAGCGGGAGTTGGAACGGCACGGGAATGATATCCACCGGCGTGGCGGTCAGGACTGTGGCAAGGACGAGTTCCCGCATGACAGTGCCTCCCGAACCACTCCGGCTGCTGCGGGGCATTTATTCCGTACAGCGCCGAGATACATGTGCCCGGAAGCAGCCACTTGGCGACGATACGCTCGAATTGTACCGTTCATATCAGGTTCTGCGCCGAGAGCTCATTCTTGAGGTAGGCATAGTAGATCGGGGCTGCCACCACGCCGGCGATCCCGAAGATCGCATCCATGACAAGCATCGCTAGCAGGAGCTCCCAGGCCCGTGCATGGATCTCAGAACCCATCACACGGGCATTCACGAAATACTCCACTTGTGAATGACAACCAGGAACATCAGAGAGCTTACCGCCAGCAGGGGCGACACGCTTAAGCTCACCACCACGATGATGGTGTTGGAGATCAGGTTGCCGATCACAGGCAGAAGCCCAACAATGAAGGTCACCGCCACCATGGTCTTCGTGAGTGGTAGCTTGGCCTCTATCCAGGGAACGACGAGAAACAGGTACAGCGCCGTGAGAGCCGTGTTCAGGGCTGAGATCCTGATCTGGGCAAAAACTACGCTGCGGAAGGCAGCCCCAAGGAGGCGCACGCGTTCGGTCAGGGCGCGCACAAGGGGACCATGCTCGCGACCCCCTATTTCGCGACTGACGGCGATCATGCCCCCAATGATCATCCCGATCAGGATGTGAACTAACGTCCGCCAGACATCCTGGCCAATGGAGCGCAACTGCCCTGCATGTTCATGCAGCCACGTCGAGGCGGTCGTCCTTAGCTCATCCGGGTCTGTTGGCAGCGAGCTGAGGGCCCAGGTGGGGAGATGGGCGCGAGCTGTCTCAACGACCTCGGCCATTTTCTGGAGGAGAACCGCAAGGTTGTCCGACCCGCCAGACAGCAATGAGATCAGCCCCAGGATTCCGGCTCCCGTCGCCACGATGACGAGGATGGCGAGAAGCGCCACGACGATGATCTTCCCAGTGCGGCGGGCAACGAGTTCGCCGTTGCGGCTGGGCGCGAGCACATGCACGAGTTCGTAGACTAGCAACCCGGCTAAGAGGGAGGCGAGCAGGCCGACCTGCAGGGCGCCGATCAGAGCAATGGCAGCTAGAACCTGCGTCGTGATCTCGATCCGGGAGAGCACTACTCCTTTGAACGGAATGGGCTGACCCGGTGGTGGATGCCGTCCAATGGGGTCGAGCATGTCTCCAGCTACAATTTCCCTATGCCGCGATTGGTTTCTGTGATGATCGTGTTCGCGGCGCTTTCCGAGCGCGCTGACGCTCTGCAAGCGCGTGCTCGTTTGTGACGTCCACCATTAGCGAGCCATCCTGAAGACCGGCTTCGCAATAGAGGCCTCTGAGCAGTGCTCGCACCATCAACGAAAGGGAACCGCGGTTTCGCAAGTTCCCCGTGGTAAAGGCGGGGGCACCTTGGTAAAACGCCTCCACCTCTTTTCAGGTCACTTCTTTCCCATCGGCCTGTTGGCTTGACCAGACGGCTTGTTTGAGTGACTGCTGGCGCCATCACGACCCGTCAGCCGGCCAGCCATCTTCTTGAGTGAATCTGTGACGTCGTGGGTCATCTCAGACATCGACTTCATGGTAGCCTCACGTCAAACCAGCGCACAGGCTGCGCCCTATAAACAACGATAATAGGCCGCATTGCGTTCGATCGGATCCCTGCCGAGGCATGTTCTTCCGATCTCACAGGAGCCGGCCCAAAGATTTTTACTGCAAAGCTTGAGATCGTGATTCAATGCTCGGCCGTTGCGGCTCGATCGATCTTTGCTGCTAAGATGAAGTCGTTCTCGTGCAGGCCCTCGATCTTATGGGTCTGCAGCGAAACCGTCGCGTAGCCCCAGCCGAAGGTGATGTCGGGGTGATGGCCTTCACTCTCGGCTAACTCGGCAACACGCTGCACAAATTCGAAAGCGTCGGCAAAACTGGCGAAATCAAATTTGCGCTCGATGCGATGTGACTCATCGAGCAAAACCCACTCTGGGGTTTGACTGCGATGCGCCTCGGCCTCGTCAGGCGTGAGTGGCGGAATGCCGCCGCGGCACGGTGTGCAGGATTTCGTAATGAGTTGTTCGGATTGACCGGGCATGGAGCGATCCTCCAGGATGAATTAACTTAGCACAGCTGCCCCGGCTTGCCAGGAGCTTCCTCATCAGCGGCCGCTCCGAAAGTTGGCTGGTCATCTGTACTACGGGACAGCTTGGGCATGTTGGGTGGGCTGCGAGCAGCATGACGTTGATTCTTGTAGCGGGATGCGATGCTACTCCGCTGCTTCAGCCGGGCTCGGGGGCGCTTAAGCCAGCCTGATTGTCGATGCGTGTGCGAAGGCTATGTGATGGCTCAAGCTGGAACCTCTTTGTCGGCCTACGACGTGGACCAGGAGGTCCGGCACTTTGATGTTCTGGTCGTTGGAGCCGGAATTTCGGGGATCAGCGCCGGCTATTACCTGCAGGCCCGATGCCCGGGCAGAAGCTTTGCAATCCTCGACAGCCGAGATGCAATCGGCGGCACCTGGGATCTCTTCCGGTATCCTGGGGTGCGGTCGGACTCGGACTTGTATACATTCGGCTACAGCTTCCGGCCGTGGCGGGGAGACAAGTCGATTGCGGACGGCCCTTCGATCCTGAGTTACATCCGCGACACCGCCGAGGCCTACGGCATCGATCGGCGGATCAAATTCGGACACTGCGTGACACAGGCGTCGTGGAGCTCCGCCGATGCTCTCTGGAACCTCGACGTCGAAGTTGGAGCTGACCGGCTTCCTACACGCTACGCCTGCCAGTTCCTCTATCTGTGTACTGGCTACTTTGATTACGACGCAGGCTACATGCCCACCTGGCCAGACATGGATCAGTTTCGCGGTCCCATCATTCATCCGCAGCTCTGGCCGGATGACGCTGATTACGAGAACAGACGTGTCATCGTGATCGGCAGTGGTGCGACCGCCGTCACGCTCGTGCCAGAGTTGGCCAAGGCTGCAGCGCACGTCACTTTGCTGCAACGCTCGCCTACCTACATCGTGACGATCCCCGGCGAGGACGCGATCGCCAAGTGGCTTCGGCGGCACCTGCCTGACAAGCTCGCACACGGCTTGTCGCGTTGGAAAAACGTGTTTTTGGGGCTGCTGCTCTACACGCTTGCACGTCGTCTACCGAACTTCATGACGAAGGCCATGCTACGTGCAGCGCAGAAGCAACTTGGCCCTGACTTCGACGTCAATCGTCATCTCCGGCCCCGCTACAAGCCATGGGACCAGCGCCTGTGTTTAGCTCCGGATGGCGATCTCTTCCGAGCAATCCGCTCTGGTCAGGTCACGTTAGTGACCGGCGAGATCGAGAGTTTCACACCAGCCGGGCTGCGGCTTCGCTCAGGCGAGCAGCTCGAGGCCGATGTCATCGTGAGTGCAACGGGACTGCAGCTGAGGCTTATGGGTGGGATGCGGCTGGAGGTGGACGGCACTCCGCTCGATCCTTCGAAAGAGCTCACCTACAAGGGCATGATGTTCAGCAATATTCCCAATTTGGCAGGCGCCATTGGCTACACCAATGCGTCCTGGACGCTGAAATGCGAACTGACGTCGCGCTATGTCTGCCGCCTCCTCAACCACATGCAGGAGCAGGGCTACTCCTGGTGCGTGCCGCGCAGGCGCGACCCGGCCGTCCTTGAAGAGCCGGCGGTTACCCTGACGTCGGGCTATATCCAGAGAGCGCTCGCATCCCTCCCAAAGCAAGGGTCGAAGCGACCGTGGCGGCTGCACCAGAATTACCTACTGGATTTGGTGGCGCTGAGGTTCGGATCGTTGGCCGATGGCACTTTGGAGTTTGGGAGGCGTCTTGAGCGATAGAACTACGCCCCTCCCTTCTTTTGCCAAAAGGCATCGCAGAGTGCCCAGAGGGATTGGGGATCAACAGCTCTGTGCAGCCGGCATTTCCAAGGTCTGACTGCTCCGCCGGGTGAGAGGCCTCAAGAGCTCCCGAAGTGTAGTGACATCTCAGTCAGCCGGACGCTGACGAAAGGGTTGCGCCCGCGGAGGAAGCTGAACGGGCTCTGCCGCCCGAAGTCCCAAGTCGCAGTACCAAACGAGACGCGGGCCCATGCTTGAGCGGGCGTAATCCGGAGATCTCCACCTCCACTACCCATCAGAGATGTCTGCACGATAGCAGTGCGGACCGGCCAGCGCCCCGGCATAGAGGTCCGACTCCGAAACAGAAGGTCCGCAATTGGCTGCTCGTCAGGCGTCTCCGCACTCGCCCGAAAACGGGGATCTTCGGCATCACGGGGTTGCCGAATCCGGAACGCAGCCTCTTGCTTTGGGATGCTCCACATCGCACGGGCACCTGCGATCGAGGCCGGATGATCAACCCAGATGAAGGGGACTGTGAGTGACGGGCGTCCACTGCCATGAACCTGCACGGCAGCCAGCACCTCGTTGTAGGCCAGATCGCCGCTTGGCTCGTAGACAGCAAAGGCTGTTCCGACCAACACACGGCCCAACATTGTGACAGGCCGCAGATCTTGAGGCAGCCAGTCAGCCGGTAGCGCAGATGCTCTCACCTGCCATAACGAGACGTAGGCCGTCCCGTGGAGACGCCAGGGTGCCGGCGGGTAGCTCACCCCATCGGGACTCGTCAGCCAAGCTGTCGACTCCGCAACCATGGCGATCACGTGCTCCTTGTTGAAGCGGCGGCATATCACATCGAATTGGGCGAGCAGAACATGCCACCGACCCTGCGTGCTATCGTTGATCAAGGATCAACTGCCGATGCACATCATTGTAGTCCACTGTGCCAGCACCATCGCGGAACGCCGGCGGGGGACTACGATCCTGATGCCGACCGCCATGGTGGATAGCATGAACCCGGCCATTGCCCTCTCGCTCACTGGATCCGCGAAGATCGAGATTTGCTGATTGGACCCTGTGTCGCTCATGGCAGGAGCACTCCCTTCAGAGCTGTATAGTCGCAAAGTGTCCAGCAAACTCCATGAACGGCGAACGACGCAAAGGACGATATCACCAGCTCTTTGGGAGGATTGAACGATTGACGGCCCGGTTCTCGCGTCGGGTGCTGACAAGCCGAGGGTTAGGGCCGCAGCGCAGCTGCTTGCCAAGATCTTGGGTGGTACAGGCGGTACCGGTAGGTGAGACAGGGTGGTACCAACCATACCGGGCAGCAATGCCGGTACCACCCGGTACCCTGCGCGGTACCACCTCGTCCAAGCATTTCCCCTTCGAGTACCGCCTGTACCACCTGTACCGCCCTGAGGGAGGCGCCTCTCCGCTTCGACACAAATTTTGTGGAGCAGCTCAGTTAGTGCCAACCTCCAGCCGTTCACCGCACGTCCCGATGGTGCTGCAGACGTGGGATGACGTAGGACGCTGAGGACCCGCCGGAGTTCGCCGATGCCTGAAGCCGCCCTGGAGCGATCAAGCGCTCAGAGCAGCTGCCGTAGTGGGCAGGCTGCGCGCTGTCCAGCATCTCTCGCGGAGCACCTCTCGCTGCGATACACTCGGCTCTAACAGGAGGAGCGCCGCATGACCATCGTCGTTTCCACCAAGGTAATGGAAGAAGGCAAAGCGGCGAAGGCCGCTGGCAAGACTGTCTCGGCTGATCCGTATCGGGCAGGCTCGCAGGAGAGCGCGGATTGGCTCGCGGGGTACCTCTACGACGAAACGGAACAGAACGTTGATCGCCCTGAAGGTGCCGAGGGCTGAAGCGATCAGCAGGGCCGCCTCGCTTCACGCTCACGCTTCAGAGGGGCGTCAGATCAGCGGACTACCCCCTCTCCAGCGCATGAGCTTTGCATCCAATCGTCGTCCCTACCCGAGAGACGCGATTGCGGAAGCTGGTTCAACGCCTGAGCTCGATGTTGGGGCCCATCGCATCCCGTCGTCTCTGGAGCTTACTTGGATCAAGCAGCTTCTTGGTGCTCACATTCGCGCCCACGCCCGCCAGAGCTTGCTCTGACCTCGTTTTCGGACGCGAGCGGAAGGTAGTGGATCTTCCCGGTCTGACGCCTCGCCTGCTACTCGAAGGCCATCACAGCATCAATGAGACGGCCGCCGGAATTGACGAGGGCGAGGAGGGGCGCAAACTCAGCCCGACTCTGCGGATCAAGAAACGTCGGCGGCGTGTAGACCTCGCGCCCCGTCGCTGCCTCCACGACACGGAAGCGTCCGGCAGCCTTGTCCAGAATAAACGGCTCGGCGCGTGTCAGTGTCGTGATCCCTGCCAGGGCTCGTTGCCATGAACTCAGTGGCCAGCCCAAGCGATCTGTGCGGCCTGGCTGGCAGCTCATCGCCACCGCTTCTGCATAGTCCAGCATCATGTCGTCGATTTCTGCCGGTCCAATCATTGCTATCCATCATCCCTATGGTGCACTGCAACAAAAACGAGCGGGAGGTCACTTAGGTTCCTGCAGATGATCGGAACTTCGGCGGTCTGCGAGCGGCCACGCGCCCAGCCTGTTGAGAGCTCGGCACACCGTTGCGGCGAGGTACCGTTCGAGGATTTGGAGCTTGCCGCCCTGTCCCGTCTTCCGTGCCGGGCTCTAAGGGATGCACTCAACGCACTGGTCAAAGACGGTGCAGTCACACGGGGCTGCGAGAAACGAGCCCGCATCCGCGTCAACACGACAGGTCGCGCCCAGCTCAACGAGTCCAGATCGCAAGCGGGAGTCCCGGTCCGCTGCGAAGGTGCCAGTCAGGTGAGCGCAGAAGCCCAGGCGGCCAAGGGCAGTTCGGACTACGCAAGTCGCCAGGACCTACCACTCCTCTGAAGAGGCAACCGTCGCGTCCAAGCTTTCGACCGAGTGGCGGTACGGCCGCACACTCAGTGAGCCGGGCAACAATCAGCGGTGTCGTGGTCGTTAAGACCCGACAATGTGTCCGATAGGCTTCAGAGGCTCGACTCGGTCGGCCACGATCTTCAGCATGGCCAGGAGCGGCACGGCAAGCAGAGCGCCGGGGACGCCCCAGAGCGTGTGCCAGAAGAAGAGGGAGATGATCACCAAAACGGGGTTCAGCGTGAAGCGCTTGGCCAGGAGCATGGGCGTGATCGTCTCACCCTCAGCGATGTGGATCAGCAGATACAGGCCCGCCGGCATGAGGGCGTACCAGGGCCAATCCAGACTGAGTACCCCCACGACGAAGAAGATCACGAGACCCGCCAGAGGTCCAAGGATCGGGATGTAGTTCAACAGGAATGCCGTTGCTCCCCAGAGGAGTGGTGTGCCGAGGCCGCAGGCCCACATGGCAAGGCCTGTAACCACGCCCACGACGACATTCATCATCGTGATCGTGAGCAGGTAGCCGGTGATGTTGGTCTCGATCTCCTGGGCGATCTCGACGGCCTGACGCTTGCCGGAGAATGTCGGTAGCACCTCAACAAACCCGCGCAGCAATCGGTCGCCCGAGGCGAGGAGGAAGAAGAGCACGATCATGGTCGTGAAGAAGCGCGACAGGATCGCGGCGGTGCCTGTGGCCAGGTAGCCTGCCAGGCCGGAAGCAGGCTTTGCCGTGACGGTTTGGCTCTGCCCGTCTTGGCCCCCGGCTGCGGTCAAATTCTCGATCGCATGCAGGCCTTGCTGCAGCACCTCGAGAGGATGGCGCAGCACGGCAAGCTTGTCCTTCAGGAGCGACAGGCTTTCCGGCGCCCTCTGGATCCACCCTGCTGCTGGTATGGAGACGGTGAAGCCGACGCCGGCAATCGCGCTGAACACCACCAGGATGAGCAACGCTGCGGCGAGTGAGTTGGGCATGTGAAGCCGCTCATGCAGGATCCGCATCGCTGGTCCGAGCAGAAGCTTCAGCACGAGCGCGAGGACGACCGGTAAGACGATCTCCTTGCCGAAGTAGAGCGTGTAGACAACAGCAAGCAGACTGAGCACCAGGATCCCAACGGAGCGGACCCCTCAGGGGATTGCATCGCCGGCTGCAGCGGCTTCCTGCGCTTCGTCATTGCGGCGCTCAGCGGCACGATCGTTGGCCGGCGAGGGCTTGACCGCACCTTCTTCTAGGGTGATTGCCACTCGCTGCTCCCGAACGCGTGCCGTACCAACAACGGGCTGGACCGATGAACCGATCCGCTGCTGATCTGAGCTGCATAGCCAAGTGGTCCGAGATTGAGCTTGGCGCATTGTTGACGGCTTCACTTCTCCGAAGTCCAAGCCATTTCGGGCATCCCCGGTCAACGCCGTGGCCGGTCGAGCACTCGGCCGGGTAGACCTCGTCGATCCGGCTCAGGTAGTCGTGTTGTTCGTTCGATTTCCCGCTCCCTTACACCCAGGTGGCACAAGCGGTACCGGTGGTACTCGAAGGGGAATGAGGCCTGCCAGGGCGGTACTGGGTGGTACCAGCAATCCTTCGGGCAAAAACCAAGACCCCCGGTAGTACCCGGTACCACCTCGCCTGACGATTTCCCCTTTGAGTACCACCTGTACCCCCTGTACCCTGCAGGGGAGGGTGGCTCCGCACAAAACACTGCGGGGGCGGGGCCACCTACTCGGAGGAGGTCGGATGTAGATGCTGAGTCTGTGCTTCTGCTGAGGCCGCCTTTTCACAAGCGATCTGCTTCGGGCTTCAGCCCATTGACGAAGTTTGAAAATCGGGCCGGACCAGCCCCTCTGCGGCTCATGCGAGACCTTACGACAGGCCCGAGTGGGTCTCGCCGGATTCAGCTCGGCGGTCGGCTGACGAGGACCGGCTCGGAGATCACGCGCTCGGAGAAGAACCGCTGCAGAGCGCGCAGTTTCGGAGCATCATTCGCAACGATGTAGAGATGGCGAGGGTGCAGGGCCATGAAGTCCTGATGATAACCCTCAGCCGGGTAGAAGGCAGCATCCCGCTCAATCCGCGTGGCGATTGGCTGTGAGTACACCTTGGCTGCTTCGAGCTGAGCGATGTAGGCCTCCGCCACCCGCGCCTGCTCGGCATCGCTCGGGAAGATCGCCGAGCGGTATTGCGGGCCGGTGTCCGGACCTTGGCGGTTCACCTGTGTCGGATCGAGGGCGACCGAGAAGAAGATCTGCAGAAGTTCGTCGTAGCGGATGACCGCCGGATCGTAGGAGATGCGCACCGCCTCGGCATGATTGGTCCGGCCGGAACTGACCGTCTCATAGGTTGCGGTCTCCTGGCTGCCGCCGGCATAGCCCGACACAGCGTGCTTCACGCCGCGAACATGCTCGAACACGCCTTGGACACCCCAGAAGCAGCCGCCGGCCAGAGTGGCGGTGCGTAGCCCGACGGCGGGTTCCGCCGCTTGCAGAGCCGCGTCTGGCAGCCGTTGACCCGCTTCTTGCGCGACTCCGTAGTTCTGCAAGCCTGCGAGGAGGCCGATTCCGGCCGCAGCGGCGACCGCACTTGGCCAGAGGCTACGGGTGAAGCGATTGAGAGTCAGGCAGTCATGGTTGCCTCCTGAGGTGCGGCAGACGAGGAACGGTCAGGCAGGGAGAAAGCGAAGGGCCGCACCGTTCATGCAGTAGCGCTGACCCGTAGGCGGCGGACCATCGCTGAAGACGTGGCCGAGATGGCCGCCACAACGGCGGCAATGCACCTCCGTGCGGCTCATCCCGAACATCGTATCTGAGGTGGTACCGACCGCATCGGGGAGCGGCGCCCAGAAGCTTGGCCAGCCTGTCCCACTCTCAAACTTCGTTTCCGACGAAAACAGGGGAAGGTCACAGCCGGCGCAAGCAAACCGGCCCGGCCTCTTCTCGCCGTTGAGCGGGCTTGAGCCAATGCGTTCGGTCCCATGATCCCGAAGGATCGTGTATTCGGCGGGACCGAGCTGACGCCGCCACTCGGCATCGCTCTTCACGATCTCGAAGTCTTCGGCGGACGCGTGGCCAACGGTGCGCAGCCCTGCGAACACCCCGAGGAAAGAGGCTCCGGCATACAAAGATTGGCGGCGGTTCATGAGCGGCTCCTCCTGCCGAAACGAGTGTCATCGTTTAATTCGTGCCTTGGCTCCTTCAGTTACATGGTGCGGGCATTTTCTCCGTGCGCTCCAACATGCGGAACTGGCACAAGTCAAAGCTTTCGCGGCGAAGATGTTGACGAAGCTGCGGGGTTGTTTTGATTGGTGAGGCACTAATACACCTCCCCAGAGGTGCGGAACGAAGTCTCGGTATTCGACCTTACCCGGATGCCGAGCATGACGCCTCGATTTGGCGCCTTTGCTGCCGCGCTCGCTCTGCTTTCAGCCGCTAAACTCTGTGCCGGCCTCATCGCGCGAGCGTCCGGCGGCCGTCGAATTCTTTCCCTCTCAGGACTGTTCATCTTGTCCGCCTGCCGAGGCGCTGCTCGGCGAGTATGCCCGCCGTGCCGGTGTGCGGCCGCTTGGTTTCCACCTCACCCACTGGAACGATCTCAGCTGGAAGGACACCTTTTCGTTCAAGGTCGCCGATCGGCGGCGCATGAACGGTCATCCGGGTTCTGGGATGCGGCTCGAGAACCGCAGCGCGAGAATATTGTGCAACGCAATCAGTAGGTTGCTTATTGGCTATAACATCTGATGGTGAAGATTATAAATTAATTTGGATCCAATTTCCTCCGCGCGCCTTGAATGTAAGAGGCCGGCCATAACTTAGGTGCAGTGCGATAGTCGACGTAAGCGCCTTCGCCGCCTCAGGTGATCACGCTTATATTCTTATGCCCGCCCATCGAATACATAATCCTCACAGGCAGGAGACCCAATGGCTTTTGACCAAAACAACGCCCAGACCAAGCAGCGTGAGCAGCACGAGAAGCTCGCCGACACCGCCAAGGCGAACCTCAACAACGCTACTGAGCAGGGCAAGCAGTTTGCCGATGCCGCACGCGAGGGCCTCAACAAGATGACCGATCTGCGCGAGCAGGCGACGGAGAGCACCAAGCAGGTCGTGCAGAGGAGCGTCGAGACCGCTGCGCAGCAGGCCCGTGAGGCCGCAGACCGCTTCACCCGCACACTCGGTTTCTCCGGTGAAGACAGCGAGCGCCTGGCCCGCCAGTCCAAGCAGAACCTGGAAGCCGTTACGCGCTGCGGCACCGTTCTGACCCAGGCTTTCCAGGATGCCTCGCGCAGCTGGTTTGGTTTGGCTCAGAGGCAGTTCCAGCGCAATCTCGAGGGCATGAACAAGCTGGTGCATGCCAAGTCGGTTCAGGAGTTTGCCGCCATTCAGAGCGAGCTCGTCCGTGATGGACTGCAGCACATCGTCCAGGACAGCAAGGCAATCACCGAGGCCTCAGCTCGCGCCGTTGACGAGGCCAGCAAGACCTTCTCCAACGTCGCTCAGACTCGCTGAGATCCTGTTCAACCTTGACGCACTGCAGATTCCAAGCTGGCAACAAACTCAGGGCGGCTCCGTCGGCCGCCCTCTGCTCCTTTGAGACGCACGAGCCTCCTTCGATCTCGCGCGGCGGAACCGGACATGTGGAGCCATTCCGTCGAGCAGTCTCTCTGAAGACGTACCAGCCAGCTGTTGATGGTGGTTTCTGCAGTCACGCGGCTCGTAAACCGGCAAGCGCCACGGGCCCGAGCGGGACGATCTGCATCTTAGTTTTGCTAGGGCAACACTTCCTCTCACCTTTCATGAGGCAAACATGACCACCATACGGCAATTGATTCAGACCAGCCCCACGAAAGCGAACGAGCTCTTTGCGGTACTTGCTGACACCTCGAACAATGCGGTGAAGACGCGTGAGCGAATCCTGGGGGATCTCAAGTCCGAGCTGGAGCTCCTCGCCAAGTTGGAAGAGGAGCACCTGTTCCCGGTCCTTCGGAAGCACAAGGAAACCAAAGACCTCGTCACGGCTGCGTTGAACGACAACAAGCAAACTCGTAGGCTGCTGGCCGAGCTTGAGCAAACGCCAAAGGGTAGCGAGGAGTTTGCCCCGAAGGTTGCCGAGCTGCGGAAGGTCTTCCAGCAGAGCGTGCGGGATGAGCGCAAGGAGCTGCTGCCGGCCGTCCTGAAGGCACTAAGTGACGAGGAAGCCCAGGCCATCGTCGAGAAGATTGAGGACGGGAAGGCCGAGGTCGAGGAAGCAAAGCGTGCCGAGGCTGAGCAGCGGCGGGTCGAGCAACGACAAGAGCGTGAGCAGGCCGAGAAGCTTCTCGCCGAGCAGGAAGAAGCTGCCGACCGTGAGCGGAAGACCCGAGAGGCTGCCCGGAAAACCGCTGAGCAGGTGGCCCAAACCGCAGAAGTTGCCGCTGAGAGCACCCGCAAGGTCGCCCAAAGCGCTGCAGAGACCGTTCAGCGTGTCGCGACTGCACCGATGAGCACAGGCTCGCTCTTCTTTGACGCGATGTTTGGGATGTGGGGCGTGCCGCCGGGTCGCTCCGTTGCACGCTCCGGCAATGCCACGGCATCCAGGATTCAGCAGTCGACCCAGGAAGAGGAAGTCATCCCGCTGGCGGAAGAGACGCTGATCGTGGGCAAGCACACGGTCAACAGTGGCACGACGACGGTCCGGCGCTATGTCGTCGAGGCCCCAGCCGAACAGCAGGTAACGCTGTATGACGAGAAGGTCGTGGTGGAGCGGCGCAGGCCCGTCACCGATGCGGCAACCGGAGAGACTTTGACCGAGCTCACTGTCGAGATGATCGAGACTTCCGAGGTGCCGCTGGTGGCCAAGGGCGTCAGAGTGAGAGAAGAGGTTGTGGTCCGCCGCGAGCGCACGCAGCGTGTCGAGACGGTTCGGGACACGATCCGGCGCGATGAGGTCGAGATCTCGAACGCGGGTGAGCGCTCCGGCAACAAGCGAGCTGCGCTCGCGTACAGCCGCAAGTAGTTCCTCACTCCTTGCGTAATTAGATCGCGGTCAATGCGGCGGCCGCGGTCATTCTTCTTGTTGGCTGTACTTCGGTTGAAATTAATTCGAAATACAGCTGCATGTGGGCGATTTTTTGGGCTTACCAAAGCTCAAAAATCCGTCCTTTCCACGCGGCTAGGGAGAACGGTCCTACTGCCGCATCGATTGCGCCGCGGAGCATCCTAAGACAAAGCCTTCAGAGGCCTTACTTTTCCAGCACGTAAGTCCCCGGTGCATCCTGCAATGGCGGGTGCTGGGAGCTCCCTAGCGGCGGAGGTGCGCTCCTCGGACCAGCCCGATCAGAGAGCCAAGCCGCCCAGTCGGGCCACCAACTGCCCTCGTGACGCGTGGCGCTCTGCCGCCACTGCTCAGGGCTGCTGGCTGCGACGTCGCCCACCTCCCGTGTCCAGTAGGCTCCTTTACTGCCCGGCGGATTGATGATGCCAGCGACATGACCGCTGGAGGCGAGCACGTACCGCACCTCTCCGCCGAACAGCTCCGTCACGCGCCAGGCGGAGTCCCAGGGCACGATGTGGTCCTTCTCGCAGCCGACCGCATAGGTGTCCTGGCAGATACGGCCGAGGTCGATCGCCTCGCCCTTGAGCGTGATCCTGCCCGGCTTGATCAGGTTGTTCTCCACATAGGTGTTGCGTAGGTACCAACTATGCGCTGAACGGGTCATGCGCGTGCCGTCACTGTTCCAGTACAAAAGATCGAAGGCAGGCGGCTTGTTGCCGAGCAGGTAGTTGTTGACCACGTTGGCCCAGATCAGATCGTTCGACCGCAGCAGGCTGAACATGTTGCCCATCTCACGGCTGTCGAGATAGCCCCGCTCCATCATCTGCTGCTCGACCAGATCAAGGGTCGGCTCACCCATGAACACGGCCGTGTCGCCAATCCGCGAAAAGTCCTGCGGCGAGACGTTGAAGCTTGCTGAGTTAAACCGCTCGTCGCCCTTGGCCGCGAGCGTTGCGAGGGTGAGCGTCAGGAGAACACCGCCGATGCAGTAGCCCATCGCGTTGACGCTCGGGCTGCCCGTGATCTGGCGCACGACGTCGCTGGCCTCAAGCGGTCCGAGGTCCATGTAGTCCTCAATGCCGATGCCATCCATCGCCGCATCAGGGTTCTTCCAGGAGATCACGAACACCGTAAACCCTTGGCCGACCAAGTAGCGGATCATGCTGTTCTTGGGCTGCATGTCAAGGATGTAGTACTTGTTTATCCATGGCGGCAGGATGAGCAGCGGGATCTGGTGGACCTGTTCCGTCGTCGGTGTGTACTGGATCAGCTCCATCAACTTGTTGCGGTGGACCACCTTCCCGGGCGTGAGAGCCAGGTTGCGCCCTGGTGCAAAAGCCTCCGCGTCGACCATGTTGAGGCGCCCGGCTTTGATGTCGGCCAGTAAGTTGCGGGCGCCGTCCGCGAGACTGGCGCCGCCGGTCTCGATGGCCTTGTGCAGAGCCACAGGGTTGGTCATCAGCATTAGGGAGGGGCTCATCGCATCCACGAACTGGCGCAAATGGAAGTTGATGCGCTGGCGCTCAGCCTCATCCATGTCAGCCGTCTCGCCCTGCTCCAGCAACCAATCCGAGGCGAGAAGATAAACCTCCTTGAGGGTGTGATAGACCGGGTTCGTGCGCCATTCCGGCGCGGCAAACCGCTTGTCGGCCCGCTTCGCAGCCGGCCCTTTTGGCGGAGACGAGCCCGAAGGCTCAAGCCAGCGCTGCCCTGCCTCTTGCCAGACCTCGAAGGTTGAGCGCCACAGGTTCTGGTTGAGTTCCGCCGCCGCCATGGCGGCCTCGGGCTTTCCCAGTGACCGGAGCCAGATCGTGCGCAGAGCCTGAGCGATCCCGGCCCAGTCGACAGGTACGATTTCGCGCAGCGGGTTGGCGTTCCACATCTGGTCGATGGAGCGCAGCAAGGGGTCTTGTGCCAGGGTCCCGCTCAGTTGCTTCCCATCGCCCGCAAACATCGCAAAATCAGGCGTGCCTGATGCGATCTCCCACTGAGGCCAGTCAAGATTTGCTGACCCCTGAGGCGAGGAAGATAGCTGGTCGATCCAGGACGTCCACATGCCCAGCATCGCATCCGGACTGGGTAGACCTGCACCGGCCACGCCGCCTTCCCGGGGCGCTGCCTTGGGTTCACCGCTTGGGTTCGAGTGTGATCCACCAGCGCCGGTATTCCGGTCAGCCATGGCGTTCCTCCGAAGTTTTTATCCCGCATCGCCGACATTGATGGCGGAAGACGTGGGCAGGCTGCGACCATCGTGTGTCTTGCGGAGCTGGACCTCGGAACAACGCCAAGATCGCTCTGTTCGATCCGGGCTGCCAAGCCACTGTCTCGGCGGGCGGCAGCTTCACACATCCGGAGTGGGAGCCATCTCGAGCGCCATCGTCCACGACGGGACGGCAGCTGCCACAAAAGCTGTTGTTGGTGTCTCACGTACGAACACTACCCGACGCCGGCTGGGATGCGAGACAGCTGTCCTGGTCGCTTCGACTCCGCCTCCTCCCGTGTTTTAGCGCCGCGTACCTGCGCAGCTTCGCCGAGGTGCCGGATCATTTTGTCCGGTCGCCGCCGTCACTTGGATTTCGATTTGCTACCCGTGAAGCTTTGCTGGAACAGCTTCAAGAATGCTCCCTGCATCTGCTCCGAGTTCTGCGGGACCAATGACATCCAGCTCCTAAGAAGAGGCTCGGGCGAGAAGCGGTCCATCTCGGCCAAGACCCTTTTTTCCATCTCCGCCATGACGGCTGCCTGCATTGGCTGAAGGTCAGGCAGCCCCATGAACTGCCGTGCCTCCTCTGGGGTGCATTCGATTTCTACCGTTACCTTCATGAGCAAGCCTCCCTGATTCTTCGAGTACGACTGCCTCGATCCACGTGAATAAGGTTTTAACGCTTTCAAGTGTCAGATCAGGTACGCCGTTGCAGCAGTGACCGTCCGGCTAATCCCGAGGTCAAGGGACGCGAACCAGGGTCAGCGCTGTCCCCCGGTGATGATCGAGATGGTCGCGATTGCGATGGCGATCTGAAGGAGCTCCCCCCGAACATCAGGCGGTGGTGGCGATGCTCATGATGTCACCATCATCAGCCGCTCCTCGGATTGGTGTACCAGTTCCTGCGCCTTGGTCTGTAGCTCTTCAGCCTCTGTCGCGTTCTTGCGAAGGACGCCAATGATCGTTGGCACTCTGATGAAGGGAGTGCTAGGACGCTCCCAGGCAGAGCGATGGTTGCCGATCGGGTGCCCCCCTTCCGACGATATCTGCGCCCTGCCGCTCACCATTCTGAGCAAATCATTGGAGGCCCTCATGAAGTTTCGTCCGCTGCACGACCGTGTTGTGGTTCGCCGCATCGAAGGCGAAGAGAAGACCAAGGGCGGCATCATCATTCCGGATACCGTCAAGGAGAAGCCGCAGGAAGGCGAAGTCATCGCCGTCGGCCCTGGCGCCCGCGATGAGAGCGGCCGCATCAACGCGCCCGACGTGAGAGCCGGCGACCGCATCTTGTTTGGCAAGTGGTCCGGTACCGAGGTCAAGATCGACGGTCAGGACCTGCTGATCATGAAGGAATCCGACATCCTGGGCGTCGTCGCCTGAAGCGCGGCAGATCCACGGATCTCATGAACCTAGCCCTTTGAGGCTGCCCATCCGGGGTGCCTTGGGGCAAGAGCCGACCAAGAAGGATCGACCCCATGGCTGCCAAAGATGTACGTTTCTCCACGGATGCTCGCGAGAAGATGCTGCATGGCGTCGAGCTTCTCGCCAATGCAGTGAAGGTGACGCTGGGCCCCAAGGGCCGCAACGTCGTGATCGAGAAGAGCTTCGGCGCGCCCCGCATCACCAAGGACGGTGTGACCGTCGCCAAGGAGATCGAGCTCGCCGACAAGTTCGAGAACATGGGCGCCCAGATGGTGCGCGAAGTGGCCTCGAAGTCGAGCGACATTGCTGGCGATGGCACCACTACGGCAACGGTCCTGGCCGCTGCAATCGTTCGTGAAGGGGCGAAGTCGGTTGCCGCCGGCATGAACCCGATGGACCTCAAGCGCGGCATTGACCTGGCGGTCGCGGCTGCGGTGAAGGACATCGAGTCGCGTGCCACCAAGGTGAAGTCGTCCGAGGAGATCGCCCAGGTCGGGACGATCTCGGCCAATGGCGATAGCGCGATTGGTCAGATGATCGCTGAGGCCATGCAGAAGGTGGGCAACGAGGGTGTGATCACGGCGGAAGAGGCGAAGACCGCCGAGACCGAGCTCGACGTGGTCGAGGGCATGCAATTCGATCGCGGCTACCTCTCCCCGTACTTCGTGACGAACGCGGAAAAAATGGTCGCCGATCTCGACGACCCCTACATCCTGATCCACGAGAAGAAGCTCTCCTCGCTGCAGGCGCTGCTCCCCATCCTTGAGGCCGTGGTGCAGACCGGCAAGCCGCTGCTGATCATCGCCGAGGACATCGAGGGCGAGGCGCTGGCCACGCTCGTGGTGAACAAGCTGCGCGGCGGCCTCAAGGTCGCGGCCGTGAAGGCGCCGGGCTTCGGCGACCGCCGCAAGGCGATGCTCGAGGACATCGCGATCCTGACCAAGGCTCAGTCGATCTCTGAGGATCTCGGCATCAAGCTCGAAAACGTCACTCTGGACATGCTCGGCCGTGCTAAGCGCGTGCGCATTGAGAAGGAGAACACCACGATCATCGACGGTGCCGGTTCCAAGTCGGACATCGAGGCGCGGATCGGCCAGATCAAGGCGCAGATCGAGGAGACCACCTCGGATTACGACCGCGAGAAGCTGCAGGAGCGCCTGGCCAAGCTCGCGGGCGGCGTCGCGATCATCCGCGTCGGCGGCTCCACCGAGATCGAGGTCAAGGAGAAGAAAGACCGTGTGGAGGATGCGCTTCACGCCACCCGCGCGGCGGTCGAGGAAGGCATCGTTCCCGGCGGCGGTGTTGCTCTGCTCCGCGCGAAGGCGGCGGTCCAGGGTCTCAACAACGAGAACTCAGACGTCCAAGCCGGCATCAAGATCGTTCTGAAGGCACTCGAGGCTCCGATCCGTCAGATCGCGCACAATTCCGGCGTCGAGGGCTCGATCGTGGTCGGTAAGATCACCGAGAACAAGTCTCAGACCTATGGCTTCAACGCCCAGACCGAAGAGTTCGTGGACATGCTCCAGGCGGGCATCGTCGATCCGGCGAAGGTCGTCCGGGCGGCGCTCCAGGGAGCGGCCTCGGTCGCTGGCCTGCTGATCACGACCGAGGCCATGATCGCCGAGGCTCCGAAAAAGGAGAGCGCTCCGGCGATGCCAGGCGGCGGAATGGGCGGCATGGGCGGAATGGACTTCTAATCTGCCGAACCTCGCCAAAAAGGAGGGCCGCCTTTTTGGGCGGCCCTTCTCATATCACAGGAGGGCGGACCGACAGCCGACTTAGGAGCGCGGCGGGGCGCGTACATTGAGTGGCTGGCGCCCTACCAGCAACAGACGTGTCGCCTAGATCACTCCTTGACCGGAGGTGTTTCGATGTCCGTTGCGGACCTGGGACGTCAGCTTGAGGAAGCTATGCGGAGCCCGACTGAGAGCGGCCGACAAGAAGCCATCGTGCATGTCCTGGCCTTGGCAATTCGCCAAGTCGCTACGCTTCAGGGTCGGGTCAACGATCTCGAGCAAAGGCTCGACACCATTTCCGATAAACCTGCGCCTCTTGGAAGCAGCGGTCCTGCACTTCGAGGTTAGCTTCTTCAGGCAAGAGCCGAATGCGGAGTGTGGTCGCCCGCTTCGAGTGTCAGAGGAACCACCATCCAAATGTTCCTTGAAGACATTCGCCCGCCGGATGTACTCGACCGCAGTTCGAGGGTCGCGGTGCCCTGACACGTTATAGCTCTCGGGCTTAGCTGTGTGTTCCCTTTGATCGCCGGCCGGCGGTACATCATCAATTTGGGTCCTCGTACTTGAGGCTGAAGCCCGCAGCGCATAGGTCGCAACCACGTTAAGACGAGGCTTCTCTGGATAGCGTGCGGTAAGCTAGAAAGTCCTCAGTGTCCGTCCGGAAACCTGCCATTGAAATCGTTGAATTATTGAGCTGGAGCAGACTCCATCTTGAGAGGTCCCGCAGGGGAACGGGGCATTGCTCACACTCCGAGAAGGCCGATCTCCTCTCTGAAATGTTTCCGGACAGACACTCAGATATCTTGTCCTCGCGCACCCGCCCACTCTCCACCTCACAGCTCTCTCACCCACAGCTTCGGCGCGCGGCAGGCATTGCCTCAACAGCGTCCAGATCGCGCTGTACAGCGAACCGTTAACCCCATCCGGCTAGGCTTATCTAGGGATCTCAAGGGCTCGCTGTGCCGAAACTTCGATCCATCATTGCTGCCGTTCTATCGGTGTCTGTTGTTCCTGTGCTGAGTGTGGGAGCTTTGAAGGTTGGACAGTGCCTTGCGGGTGAGGCCTCCACGAGCCTGATCCTGGTAGGCCCGTCGAGCGAGCCTTCAATCACCGGCTCCACAACGCACCGGGACGATACAGGTGCGCCCTTTCGCACACGGGTCGAGTCACTTCACAGGCGCGACGTCACTCGCAACGCTCAGACAGAGGCAGCCACAACCTGGAAGGATCCGCCTCGGCGCTGAAGGTTAAGCAGATCTATCGCTCTCCCGCCTCATCGATCAGCGCCTTGAAGTCACCCAACTGGCCCAAAGAGGGATCTTCTCTCCGCCGGCCTCAGTCCTGATGCCTGATCCCATGAGGGTTGCTGAAGCCGAGCAACTTTCTCCTGAGTAGGCTGCGCGGATGCGAGACCGGGACGGACTTTGGATCGCACAGGGACCTCGTGGAGGCTCGCGCCGGCGTCCCCGCCCAACCCTCCGGCCGTTCGCGCCACGCCCACAGCCGCCTTCCTCGACGACAGGCTCACCTGTCCCGCCACGCCCTCACGCGCATCTTTGAGACCCATTTCAAATTGGCTTCAGGTCCATCAGTTTTCGGCCCATGTTGTAGAGCCGCTTATGGTCCTCGTGTGCGCACCTTGAGAAATTAGCCAGTTTATGTCCGTCCCGCTGGCCCATTTTGAATGCCTCGCTGACAGAGCTGATAAACTTCGCGTCGCCTTTGCCGAAGGCTTCCTTCAATTCATCCCGCCCCTTTACAGCGTCGCCCTTGTTGAGGCTCCAGTCTAAATCCTCCTTAACTGCCTTCCAGTTACTGGACATTGGTTCCTCCCGGCCCCGAGCTTGGGGGAATCAGGATACGCCCCTTTCCAGTCCCGTCGAGCCCCGAGCCTTCGCGAGGCGCGAAGCGAAGGTGACATCGCGATCATCTGGCGGAAGGCGCTGACCGAAGCTCTTGCCGAGATAGGTGACCTCTTTGCGAAGAAAACAAAGCGTTCACGGATTGCCACCCGCTGGTCACGATCGTGCTAGAAAACGCGTCAGATAACCCTCGACTGTCGATAGTATCATTTCGTCAACATGTCCTTCAATGTAGCCATCCTTGTTCTTGCGATGCGTGAGGCTGTCATCGGCAGCAGTGTCCATGCCATGAATAACAAGCAAGGGCAGAATTTTATCATCAGCCAAATACCGAAAGCTTAAATGCTGATATTCTCCGGCATTATTTCTAAGTATATAATCTTCTTCGTGCATCATCTTACCGGAGCGTGCCTGGGGGCCTGAAATCATAGCTTCGGATCGACGACTGGATAACTCGCCTTGAGCGGACACCATCAGCTCCGTCAATGGCTGAAGCCATTTTTCAACGGTGGCCATCTCCCGCTTGGCCTCAGCCTTGACCGGTTTGGCCGATAGAACCGCGTCTGCGATCCTCCGAGCGCGCTCGTCAACCTCTGCCATTGGCAGCTCTCCCATCTCAGCGGAATGATCGTATCCGGGTTGCCGATGCTCGACCAGCTCACGCCGCTCTGAGGCTTGCGTTCGATCGGACCCGCATGCGCACCGCGAGGACGTGCAGGGCGGCTCCATACAGGCGCTTGAGCGAATTCCAGCATCTCGCGAGAGATCGATATGGGGCGGTAAAGGCGGTACAGGGGGACTGCAGAGCGAAAGCGGGTGAGCTGAGGTGGTACTGCCGGTGGGACAGGGGGGACCGGCAGGGAGGCGGTACCACCCGTACCCTGGCCGGTACCGCCCGCTTTCAAGATTTCCCCTTCGAGTA
Source organism: Methylobacterium soli (assembly GCF_008806385.1). Lineage (GTDB taxonomy): Bacteria > Pseudomonadota > Alphaproteobacteria > Rhizobiales > Beijerinckiaceae > Methylobacterium > Methylobacterium soli. The sequence continues at coordinate 4,503 of NZ_VZZK01000022.1, read as the reverse complement.
CCGCCTGTACCACCTGTACCCTGCAGGGGAGGTTGGTCCTGCGTGTGAAAACAAAGTCTGTTTGGGCAACCCCATCGACGGCGCCCCGGAGCCTCCAACACACTTCCCTGCTGCGTAGCCGGTGTGGGATGATGAGGTACGCGCAGGACCCGCCGGAGTTTGCCGATGCCTCAAGCCCACTTGGAGCAGTCAAGCGCCTTCGCTGAGGCGGTCCAATCTCCTGGTCAGGCCATCGGGCATGCGGTCACGCGAATCCTCGACGGTGAGGAAGGCGATCTCGTACTTGCGGCTCTGCGGAGTTATGTCGACGAACTGCGCATCCTGATCGAACGTTATCCTGGCATCGAGGCAGCGGCGTCCGACCTTCTCGCGACGGCCGGAGCTTTCATCCGCGCCAGCCGGACAGGCGATGGTGCCGACACACGCCAGCGCCGCTTCCTGGCCGAGGCAGCCCTGCGCTTCAGCGCTCGCCTGGAAGCGGCGCAACCGAGCGAGACCGCCCGTCGGCTCGGACTGGCGTAGCTTCTCCGTGGCACTATCCGCAATCGATGATCGCGCAGGGGGGCGATTTCTCCGCTAGTCAACCTGGAAGATCTCGGGGTTCGGCTCCCGGCCGACGAGGCCGGCCATCCCCCAGCACAGGCGCAACCATGTGAGAGGCTCAGGGTCCGTAGTGATGCCCGGTCTCAGCGTACAGGTGCCGCTCGGCCTTGCTGACCACCGATTGCGGGTCGTAGCCGCTGAACCGGGCCAGCAGAAGCAGATCGGTCATGAGATCGACGATGTCGGATTCAGCCACATCTCCCTCATTCGTGCTCCGTTTGGAGCGGCGGCAGGTGCCCTGCACGCGTGCGTAGGTGTCGAGGGCAAGCTGGGCAAAATGAGCTCGGTGGTCCTCCGTCGGCATGGGCGTTCTCCTCGACCGCCGGGCTTGTGGATCGCGTGCGCCGGGCGGTTCCTATGCTCGCGGAGACTTCGTCGTGGGATCGCCGCCGGCATGCTTCGGGATGCCCGCAGAAAGCCGGATCGTCCATGCCTGAGGGTGCCCTATGCCACATCCGGCGCAGGCTCATACCCAGGTCCGCCCGCGGTTGATCCACACTTCTGCGTTGTCGACTCTGTCGGCCTCGCTGGACCGGATTGCGAGGGAACGCGTTGACTAAGGGTCCTATGGAGACCCTAGCCATGAAGCTAACCGAAAAAGCCACGAAAGCCCTGGCCGAGGCTTGGGCGGCATTCAAGGTGCGCAAACCAAGTCATAAGCCCGAGAAGAAGTCCTGATCCCTTTCGCAGCTTACCCAGGCTGATCTGCTACGGGTTCAGCGACCGGCGCTCCGCTCCGTCGTCGCCTTCAGCCTGCGCGACCGATGCCTGCTGTCTGGGGCGCAGCCAACAAGCAGCGCTCCGGTCCGAGCGGGAGTCGTAACCGCTCATACCGCAGGGACAGAACAGGACGACGGCGGTGATGACGACGCTGTCAGAGGACTCGCTCGATGTCGTGGAGCGCCTCATCAACGAGGGTGAGGCGCGACGGATCGAGCAGATCCGGATCATCGCGCACCTGACCGAGCGCGGACAGAACAGCGCCGAGGCCACCCACGCCTTGAAGGACATCGAGGACACCCTCGCGGCCCTGCGCTGTCGCTGGGAGTACCTCCAAGCCATGCAGGAAAAGCCGTGACTGCGTATCAGATCGTGGTAGCGGCTGACAGGCATTGAGGTGCAAGAGGCCGCGCCACTCGCCGATTGGGCCTTATGGAAGCGTCATGCGTCAGGGCAGTTCGGCGCGTTGAGCCGCCGTTCGATCAGTCCTGCCACAATGCGCTAAAACGGCCTCCACGGGCAAAACGCTTCGGTTCTACGAGACCAGCTTCACGCCTTCAGCCTGACCCGACAACCTCATTCCCGGGTGATGTTGCCGAGCCGGATTTCTACATCATTCGCGACAGCACCCAGATGTAGCTGGAGAAAGGGTGCAGCCGACCCGCAAGGTGAAGAACAGGAGAGGAATTATGGACCAGATCGACCCCGCCCAGGTCGAGGGCGCCCCGCTGGATGAGGCCTTCCGCAGCACCCGACGCTACTACCGGGTCGGCCAGATCGTGCCGAGCTCGAACACCACCATGGAGACCGAGATCCCAGCCATGCTGCGCGCCCGCGAGGGTGTCGCGCCCGAGCGCTTCACCTTCCACTCCGCCCGCATGCGCATGCAGCACGTGACCAAGGAGGAACTGGGGAAGATGGATGGCGACTCTGACCGCTGCGCCCTGGAGCTGTCGGACGCGCCGGTCGATGTGCTGGGCTACGCCTGCCTCGTGGCCATCATGAGCATGGGCCACGGCTACCACCGTGAGTCGGAGCGGCGCCTGCGCGGGGTCGCCGCCAAGAACGGCCGCGATGTGCCAGTCGTGACCAGCGCTGGTGCACTGGTCGACGGGCTGCGCACTCTGGGGGCGAAGCGGGTCTCGATCGTCACCCCCTACATGAAGCCGCTGACCGAGCTGGTGAAGAGCTACATCGAGGCGGAAGAGATCGAGGTGCTGGACACGATCTCGCTCGAGATTTCGAACAACATCCAGGTCGGCAGCCGCGATCCGCTGGCGCTGACGGAGATCTCGAAGGATCTGCAGGTGAAGGGAGCCGATGTGGTCGTCATCTCGGCCTGCGTGCAGATGCCCTCGCTGGAGTCCATCCCGGCGGTCGAGGAAAGGATAGGCCTGCCCGTCGTCTCCGCCGCCGTCTGCACGACCTACCAGATGCTGAAGCAGCTCGGCCTCCAGACGAGCGTGCCGAACGCAGGGGCGCTCCTGTCAGGTCGTTACTGAGCAGAGCCATGGTTGCAAGCCCACCCTCCATCCTGGGGGTGGAACCGCTTCTGTCCGACGACTTCAAGGGTCGCTACTTCGAGGCGGCGCTCATCGTCCAGGCGGACTCATGGTACCTGTGCTACCCGCTCAGCTACCGCGACATCGAGGAGCGGACCTTTTGCTCTTGCGAGCGGCAGCGCCAAGGTCTTCGCCATCTGTGTTATGGAGTGTTGCCGGCGCTGCTCTGCTTAGGTGCAACGAGTTGCCTGAGCCTCGAAGCTGAGCATGCCTTCGGGATTAATAAGCAACTGATCTGCCTCACGCCGCCGCGTTGATCGAGCGCATACTCGCTACGAGGTCGGAGAAGCGGTCGCCCTGAACCACGACGTGGTTGCGCAGGGCCTCAGCCGCTCGCATTTCGTCGCCGGAGACGATCGCCTCGACGATCTCCGCGTGCTCGGCGAGCGACTGGACTAGGCGCTGGCGGACACGCAGCTGCAGGCGGCGGAAGGGCGCGAGGCGGCGGCTGAGCTGGCGCGCTTGCTCACACAGGAAGGCATTGCGGCAGGCCCGGTACACCACGGTGTGGAAGACGTAGTTCTCCTGGTAATAGGCCTCGGTGTCGCCGGCTTCCGCCGCGCGGGCGCAGGCCGCGAGTGCCTCCCGCAGAGCGGCCTCGTCCTCTGGGATCAGCCGGCGGGCCGCGAGGCGCCCGCACGAGGCCTCGATCTCCGCCATGGTCTCGAACATGGCGAGCAGGTGCTGCGGCTCCGGAGTGCTGACGGTCGCACCCTTGCGGGGTCTGGTCTCGACGAGCCCCGTCATGGTCAGTTGGATGATGGCCTCCCGGATCGGGGTGCGCGACACGCCGAAGCGTTGGGCGAGTTGAACCTCATCGAGGCGTGCACCGAGCGGCAGCGTTCCGTCGACAATTTCATCCTCGATGGCCTGCTTCAGACGCTGAGCCTGGCTCATCTGATATCCTCCCGGAGCCAGATAATTTTCTGGTATCGCCCATTATGCAATGGGGTTGACAAAATATACAAGAGGGAGCCTTCTACATATCGGTCGGAAACTTAAGTATAAGCTGAAGTAAAAGCGCGAAACCGTACCGTGCAATAAACGGCGCCGTGATTGAGCGCCGCGGGAGAAGAACGCCATGGCCCTGACACGACGCCACCTCCTCGCCTCGGGCCTCGCGGCCCCCGCCATCATGAGCCTCGGTCTGAATGCCGCGCGGGCGGCCACGACCCTGAAGCTGTCGCACCAGTTTCCCGGCGGGACGATCGATGAGGGCGATTTCAGGGACCGGATGTGCCGCAAGTTCGCGCAGGCGATCGCCGAGCGCTCGAAGGGCGCCCTGGAGGTGCAGGTCTATCCCGGCTCCTCGCTGATGAAGACGAACGCTCAGTTCGCGGCCATGCGCAAGGGCGCCCTCGACATGTCCCTCTACCCGTCCCCCTACGCGGGCGGCGAGATCCCGGAAATGAATATCGGCCTGATGCCGGCCCTCGTGAGCTCCTACGAGCAGGCGATCGCCTGGAAGAAGGCGCCGGTCGGCCGAAAGCTCACCGAGCTCCTCGACCAGAAGGGCATCATCCTGGTCTCCTGGGTCTGGCAATCGGGCGGTGTCGCCAGCCGCGAGCGGCCCCTCTACGCGCCGTCGGACGCCAAGGGCCTCAAGGTCCGGGGCGGC
>NZ_VZZK01000021.1:40274-105874 GCF_008806385.1 Methylobacterium soli | reverse complement strand
GCCTCGCGAGTTCATTCGTGCTCAGATCCAACCAGCCCCGTGTCCGGTTTGATGGGGGCAACTCCATGCAGCTAGTGGAGCAAATCAAACGTTTGAGTCCGCCTTGAAACCAGCAAAAACAATGCGTTAGGGCATGATCCCACGGACTCAAGTGTCAGATTTCGACCACTAGTCGTCAACGCACTGGCCGGAGCATCAGCACCAGGAAGCTGCCTTGCGCGTGGCGACAGCAATCTCGGGGGCCACCCTCTGCGCCGGATCGGCGGCTTGGGTGCCGCGCTGCATGTCAGCCGCCGCACCACTGCCGAGGATGACCGCTCAGATTCACGAGGCTGGCCCGTCACAGGCATCTTGGCTGTTTCTGGAGCCCACGTAGCCGTAGAGGCTGCCGCCGCTGTGTGGCGCTCTGAGGCGAGCTTCCCGGCGGTGAGCTCGGTCTTGGGCCGGCAGCAAGGAAGTGCCACATAGAGGCCCGTCGCTGAGTTCACGTTCTGGGAGCGCGAAGCGCGACCCGGAGCTTCGCCGCGGCCAGCGCGCAAGGTCGAGCCGCAGCTGGGCAAGCGAGTGGGCGGAGCCCGCGAGCGTTGGCCGAGACAGATCCCCGATGTAACGCTTTCCATAGACTTGTTCTTTTTCTTAGAGAAAAGATAGTAAGTATATATATGGAAAGCGTTACATCGTGGCCCTGTCCCGGCGTAACGCTGTGCCGGCTTCCTTCAGCTCAGGACGGCCCGGTGTTCGCCGGCTTTCAATGGCTCGCGGAAAGAGCTTCCGCCCTCCTTTCAGCTCGATGGCGTGCAACCCGGGCGCGGGTCTGAGCCCGGACTTCAGCATCACGCGGGCCCACAACGCCGTAAGTCGCAAGTAGCTTCTCCTCCACCTTGTTCGCGACCTGAGCGCAATCTGCCCGAGCATGGCACGCAGCACAGATCGGGGACGTTTCAGACCAAGCATGGGGAATTCCGAAGCAGGACGGCCAGAAGTCAGTGCGCTTGAGAGGCACAATGGGCTCCGGCGTCATGCCCGCGCCCTCTTCTCGGACCCGCTCCATCTGGTGGGCACTGAACTCGGCCTCGGCTCGTTCAACCGAGAGCACGCGCTGCTCGAAGCAGGCTTGCGCGATCGCGTAAGGTCGGGCGAGCCGGCCTTTAAGGTTGCCCACGACCCAGGCTTGATGCTCATCCTGCACCGGCAAGTTGCGATACGCTTCGATGCGGTATTGCGGCAGAGCGGATAGCAAGGGCATCGACTTCTGCCGCTCGGCCCAGGCTTCCAAAATAGGGGGGCCAAATGACTCGTGATATAGCTGATTGGGCCGAGGCGGCCGCTTGAAACCCCGCCGGAAAGCAGCCTCCATCGCTTCCCGGATGAAGAAATCGTAGGGCAGGCCGAGGCCATCGGCGACCTGGCGAGCGCGCCAAACGCTGTTGAACTCGCGCCCACTGGACCAGAGGCCAGCAATTGGAACCCCGCGCTTCCGCTCGGCCTCCGTCACGCTGAAGTTTTTCCGCCAGGCCTTCTGGTAGAGATCGCGGTAGATGTCGTAGAAGAAGAGCGTTGCTTCAACAGGCGACACGAACCGGTAGTCGAACCATTTCGCAGCGAACAAACTGCGCTCATCACCAATGCGCTCGGCCGTAAGATGCTGTGCAGCCCGCACAAGCTCTCGTAAACTCGAAGAATTTCTCACGATAATCGTTCTCCAGATTTTGAATAAAGCGGCATCATACGATGAATTTTCTCATCGTATGATGCCGCTTTAGTTGATTAATACCGATTCTGAGTGCGGATGCGTATCGGGTCCAAAATTCTTAAGAAGCACATTATTCACACCTATCAATAGACCAACAGAACGATGCAATATTTACTAGGTTTTGCACTCATTTTTGATTTCCACAGCCGCATTCTTTTGCATAATCTAACGCCTCCGCAAGACTATCAATCACTTCGTCGATCGAATTATCGCTGATAGAACCATAAAACTCGGAGCTATCTAACTCTAAAACTGTAGAAGATGAGATAATCTTATTTCTATCCTGCTTTTTTGCGAGTCTCTGCTTGTATTCTTGGAAGTTAACAACGTTCATTTTCAGTGGCCTTCACTCGGCGGATGGCATCCATCACCATCCTCGGATAAGTCATAGCGGCCGGGACGCGGGTATGCGTTCAGTTCGAGCAACTTTTTTTCAGCCCATCCGATTTGCGAGATCAGCGGCTCGAAGATGGGTATAGCGCGTCAACATCCGCAGCTCGCGGTGGCCCGAGATCGAGGCGACCTCGGCAACGTTGAAGCCCTTCTCGAACAAGCGCGAGACTGCCTCGTGCCGAAGGTCGTGCAGGTGTAGATCCTCAAGCTCCACACGACGCGTCAGACGCTGCCAGGCGAGCCGCACCGCATTCGGCGCCGCTGTGAACACCGTCACGCTCTCGCCTCTCTGGAGGGCCCTGAGCGTCTCTACGGCACGGGTGGAGAGCGGCACATCCCGGCTGGTGCCATTCTTCGTCATCGGCAGATGTGCGACGCGCTTGGCGAGGTCGATATGCTCCCACCGCAGCGCCAGCAGCTCGCTCCGGCGCATGCCTGTCTCAATGGCGAGCACGATCAGCGGGCGCAGGTAGCGCACGCGCCCGGCATCAGCAGCAGCGAGCAGGATCTGCTCCTCGTTGCCCTCGAGCCGGCGTGTGCGCCCCTTCGGCGGCGAAGGACGTCGCACGAGCTTGCACGGGTTCTGAGCCAAGTGGATGCCCCACTCGCGACGCGCCGTGTCGATGGCGTGGCTGATCGTGTTCAGCTCGCGGATTACGGTTGCGGGTGCGACGTTTCTCAGGCGCTCGTCGCGGTAGGTGGCGAGATCAGCGCTCGACAGCAGCGCCAGCGTCCGGTGACAGATCGGACGGCGCAGGATGGCGTTGATGCGCGCGATCTCCGTGACGGCGCTGCGCTTCTTCGGCGAGACCTGATCGCGGTAGCGTGTGAGGATCTGCGCAAGCGTAGTGTTTTCGGAAGGCCTGGTGTCCGGCAGCGCGCCGCAGCGGTCGAGCTCTGCCTCTAGACTGCGGGCCCAGCGCTCGGCGTCCGCCTTGCTGTCGAAGCTCTTCGAGCGCGGCTGCATGCCCTTGCGGCGCACGGCTGCCTGCCAGCGTCCCCGCAGCCTCCTGATCGTCGCCATCTTATTCTCGCGTCCTGTGATCCTCGGATTTGCCGATCAAAGGACACCGATGCCGGGCCGCAAAGGACTTTCCCTACCTGGACGAGCCTCGATCCAAGGGTGTGATGCGGAGGGCGGCGGGCCCATGGTGCAAGGCCTCCGTGACGAGCGTCGCAGTCTGGGACTTCGCCTCCTGATCAAGCTGCCCTCGTTTTGGCTCGCACGGCTGCCTAGGTGCAACGCGTGCTGGCACGGCGGGTTGAGCACCAGGTGCCAGATGCCTCTTCGGCTTGGGACAGGGGCCAGCTCCTTGGTTATTTTGCTTGCGCGTTAAGGATCCCACGAAGCGAGGCATCTACAGCACAGCCGCGAGCGCCCATTCAGGGCTATGATCGGCCAAAACCGCGCTCTCGGTGATGCGAACATGGATATGACCACTCCTGCCGCCCTCGGTGGGGCCAAGCTGAGGTTGAAGCAGCAGGATCTCGAGCGGCATCTCTGGGGTGCTGCCGACATCCTGCGCGGGCACGTCGATGCGGGAGACTACAAGCAGTATGTGTTTGGGCTCCTGTTCTACAAACGGCTCTGCGACGTGTGGGACGAGGAGTTCGAAGCCCTCCTCGCCGAAACAGGCGACCAGGAGGAAGCGGCGGACCCTGATGAGCACCGCTTCCACATCCCGCTTGAGCACCGCTGGGACCAGGTGCGGAAGCACTCCACCCAGATTGGCCAGCGGCTGAACAACGCCTTCGCAGCCATCGAAGACGCGAACTTGCGGCTTCGGGGCGTGTTCGGGGCGGTAGACTTCGCCAATCAGGAGAAATTCCCTGACGCCCGCTTGGAGCTGCTCCTGGCGCACTTCGAGAAGTATCGTCTGCGCAATTGCGATGTGCCGGCAGATGTGCTGGGCGACGCTTATCTCTATCTTATCAAGATGTTCGCCGAGGGCGCGGGCAAAAAAGGCGGCGAGTTCTACACGCCCCGCCAGATCGTTCGGCTGATCGTGGAGTGCCTCGACCCCAAGCCCGGCATGTCTATCTACGATCCAACCTGCGGCTCAGGCGGCATGCTGTTAGAGGCTGTGCAGCACCTGAAGGATCGCAAGCAGGACGCGCGCAGCCTCTCGCTCTACGGGCAGGAGAAGAACCTCGGCACGTGGGCAATCGCCGAAATCAATCTCTTCTTGCATGACATCGACGACGCTTTCATTGCGAAGGGCGACACTCTCCTATCGCCAAAGCGCTACGATCCCAAAACACTGGAATTTGTTCCAGGAGTTGGCACTTACGATCGCGTGCTGGCAAACCCGCCGTTCTCAGAGAAGGTCTGGGGCCACGAGATTTGGTCGAATGGCGATCCGTTCGGGCGCGATGCGTATGGTTGCCCACCCAAAGGCTATGGCGACTTTGCCTTCATTCAACACATGATCAGCGCGCTGAAAGCCGACGGCATGCTGGGCGTAGTCGTGCCTCACGGCGTCTTGTCTCGAGGATCCGAGGCTCGCATCCGGGAGGCAATGCTGAAAGAGGACGTCATCGAGGCGGTAATTGGGCTGGCACCAAACCTCTTCTACGGCGCAAGCATTCCAGCCGCAATTCTGATAGTCCGAAAGGTCAAGCCGGAAAGCCGGCGAGGCAAGGTGCTGTTCGTAAATGGCGACGCGACGTTCCAGCCAGGCAAAGCTCAGAATGTTCTCACGGACGTCAACGTAAAGACACTTGCAGAAGCTTTCCATACTTTCACTGATGCAGATAAGCTCGCTCGCGTAGTGCCTATCGCAGAGCTTGCCGCTAATGACTTCAACCTGACTATCAGCCGTTACGTGCAGACCGGTGCCGACACGAAGGTAGCTGATGTCACGACTGAGGTCGCCAAACTGCAGGAGGCCGTCGCGAAACGCAACGAGGCCGAGTCAGTGATGTTCGAGCACCTGAAGAGACTCGGCTATGACATCTGAGAACGAATTTCCTTGGTCGCAGGCCAGTGTTGCGGACGTCATTGTGCAGAAGCGAGGCAGTCAAATACGCAAGCTTCCGACTTCTGAATACTTCCAATCGGGAAAGCTCCCCATCATTGATCAAGGAGCAGATATCATATGTGGATACACAGATAACGTCGGTGCCGCATATCCATATGATCTGCCTGTAATCGTATTCGGAGATCATACAAGGGTGTTAAAGTATATTGATTTCCCATTCGTTGTAGGCGCAGACGGCACGCAGTGCCTTCAGCCATCCAAACAGCTCAATCCAAGATTTTTCTACTATGCACTCACTGCTATCAATCTGCAGAGTGAGGGTTATGCTAGGCATTTCAAGCTGCTTAAAGAGAAACATATTAGCTTCCCTGGCATCGATGAGCAGCAGCGTATTGCCGAGGTGCTGCGATCGGTAGACGACACCATTGCTGCCAGCGTTGCTGTTACCGACCGAACTAATTCACTGCTGAATGCTTTTTTATCAGACACATTTAGCGAAAAAGACGGCACTGGCACCGAACGTTGCATGTTTCCGATTGAAGATATGCTCGATAGAATCATTGATTATCGAGGCGTTGCTCCTCCAAAGTCTGATAAGGGCGTGCCTCTTATAACTGCTAGAAATGTTCGCTTCGGATATTTAGTCGAAGAGCCGAGAGAGTTCATCGCGGAAGAAGCGTATGATTCATGGATGCGGCGCGGGATACCTATGGCGGGAGATATTTTGTTTACAACCGAGGCACCACTCGGGTTTGTTGCAGAATTTCCGCCGTATAAAGCTGCCCTGGGGCAGCGAACTATCACCCTTGTGCCAAAACTAGACCGTCTAGATCGAAAATACCTCAAGTGGCTCCTGCTCTCCCCACCAGCACAAGCAACTATTCACCGGCACGCTACCGGCTCGACTGCCAAAGGTATCAAGCAGAGCACTTTCCGCAAGCTTCAGTTCAAATTCCATTCTCTCGAAAAACAAATTGAAATAGGCACTTATTGCTCCTCGCTTGCGGAGGCGGTGACCCGCTCACGCGAGAGCGTCAGTCAGCTCAGACGCGTGAAGGCAAGGTTGTTGAAGGATCTCCTATCTGGCGGCGTCCGGGTGCCCAAATGAGTGAATACCGGCTCGCTGAGAAGCCAACGCTCGATGTGCTGACCGCACTGGGCTACCAGCAGCTCTCGCCTGCGGCTGCCACAGTGATGCAGGTAGAGAAGAACCGCGTTCTTCTCAAACCCGTGCTGCTCGAGGCTCTACAGTCTTTGAACGGGATCGGCACAATCGATGCCGAGGCGATCTATGGCGATCTATCCACCCTTTCAGACAACGAAGAGTGGCAGAGAAAGCTGCGGGGCGCCTACTCGCGCAGGCTGACAGGCGACGCGCGCGACCGACCCATTGTCTTGATCGATTTTAAGAACCCCGATCGTAACAGTTACCACATCGTCTGTCAGTTTCGCGTTTCCGCTCAGCGGTCGCGCGTGCCGGACATTGTGGTGTTCGTGAACGGCATTCCGATAGTCGTGATCGAAGCGAAATCGCCACTAAAGACCAGCAACACGGCCGAGGAAGCGTTCGAGCAGATCAAGCAATATGAGCGCGACATCCCGCGCCTGTTCGGCTCGAACGCTTTCAATCTTATCACCGATGGGATCACCACACTCTACGGTGCCACGGGCGCGTCCTCGCAGTTCTACGCGCCATGGCCTGACGCTTGGCCGCGCAGCCGGGAAGACTTCGCGGACGATCTCGCTAAGGACCTCTGGTGCCTTCTTGAGCCAGCACGGCTCCTGGATCTCCTGGCGCACTTCATCGTGTTCGAGACTGATCCCGAGACGAAGAAAACCGTCAAGAAGGTCTGCCGCTATCAGCAATTCCGAGCGGTGAACAAGGCGGTCGCCCGCGTTGCCGACGGGCAGCTGAAAAAGGGATTGATCTGGCACACGCAGGGCTCGGGTAAGAGCCTGACCATGGTCTTCCTCGCTCTCAAGCTGAAGACGCATCTGACCGTGGAAGCGGCAACGCTCCAGAACCCGAACATTCTCGTTCTGACGGACCGCATCGACCTCGACACGCAGATCTCGACCACCTTTGTCGCTTGCGCCCTGCCCAACCCGAAGCAGGCAGGATCGGTGGCGGAGCTCCGCGAGACCGTCGAACGAGCCGGCAGCGGGCAGATCCTGCTGTCGACCATCTTCAAATTCGCTGGCTCGCGCGAGGCTATCCCGAACTCGGAAAACTGGATCGTGTTGGTGGATGAGTGCCACCGCACCCAGGAGAAGGACCTCGGGGGCTATCTTCAGGCGACCCTGCCGGATGCCAGGTTCTTCGGCTTTACAGGCACGCCAATCAAGAACTCCGACAAGAATACCTACCGCCAATTCAGCGTCGCGGGCGAGGGCTACCTCGATAAATATGGCATCGATGACGCCGTGCGCGACGGAGCGACTGTTCCGATCCTCTACGAAGGCCGCAAAACCGATTGGGCCATCGACGAGGCCGAAATCGACATCCTATTCGATCGCTGGTTCGTCGATATGGCGGACGACAAGCGCGAGGAGCTGAAGCGCAAGGGTGTCGCGCTCGCAACCCTCGCTAAGCACCCAGAGAGGGTGCGGCTCGTCGCCTTAGATATCTGGGAACACTTCAAGCAGGTCTGCCGCCCTGATGGGTTCAAGGCCCAGATCGTCGTCATCGATCGCGAAGCCGTGGTTCTCTACCGGGCAGCCCTCGCAGCCCTGATCGCGGCCGATCTCATCAAAGGCGGCAGCGACGCCGACGCAGCCCGGGAGCAGGCAGACATGATGATCGCCTGCGCCTATTCGAAGAGCCAGGAGGACAACAAGGACTCCGAGGATCCAGCCGTCACCGCTGTGCGTCGTCAGCTCGAAGCGCACTACCTCGACGAGGAAGCCGAGAAAAAAGCCAAGAAGGCGTTCAAGGTCTTCGGTAAGGAGCCGAGCTTCCTAATCGTCTGCGATAAGCTGCTGACCGGTTTTGACGCGCCGATTGAAGCGGTCATGTATCTCGACAAGCCGCTGAAGGAACACGGTCTGCTGCAGGCCATCGCCCGCACCAATCGCACCTGCACGCTGAAGCGTCCGGACGGGATCGAGATCGAGAAGCCGCATGGCCGGATCGTCGACTACATCGGCGTGACCAACCACCTCGACGAGGCTCTGGCGAGCTATCGGGCCGACGACGTTCAGAACGCGCTGCGCGACATCGCTATCCTGCGTAACGACTTACGGGAGGTCCACGCCCGCTACGCACGTCAGAAGCGGCTGCTTGGTTTGGATGGTCTGGACGAGAAGGCAGCGGCCTACGTGGTCGGCAAGTTGGTGGTCGAGGGACGGGAGGACGATTGGTTCGACCTTCAGCGCTTCGCGCGGCAGTTTGTGCGGGTCTACGGCGACCTCTCACCAGATCCAGCAATCCTAGAATTTACCGACGCGGTGAAGTGGGCGGCTGCTTTCCTTCGTATGGCGACGCAGGTGATCTTGAAGGACGAGAGCCTCGATCACCGGAGCTACACGTCCAAGATCCGAGACATGCTCGAAGAGCACGTCCATGCCACGGGGCTGTCAACGACCATACGCCTGCGCTCGATCACAGACCCAAGCTTCAGCGCAGACTTCGACACGGAGAGCAAAACGGAGGAGGACTTGCAGGAGGCGCTGGTCCGGAAATCCGCCGAGCTCAAGCGCGTAACCCGCGAATTGGTCGACAAGAACCCGGCTCAGTATGGGCGTTTCTCAGAGCGCGTGTTGGAGATCATCCGCCGCTTCGAGGACGGGCAGATTTCTGCCGCCGAAGGGCTGCGTGAGTTCCAGGATCTTGCCGCGAATATCACCAACGAGCAGGGTGCGCATGCCGAACTCGGCATGGATGAGCGGGCCTTCGCGATCCTGCGTATCATCGAGAGCGCGGCTCCTGACGTCGGTCATGAGAGCCAGCAAGCCGCTGCGATCGCGATCGGCAACGTCTACGCCACGGCTCAAGCAAGCCAGCCCTCGTGGTTCTTCATGGACGCCTATAAGAAAGAGCTCAGGCAGCGCGTGCGCCCCCTACTCGTCGGAGCAGGTGTGCCAGAACCGAAGCAGATCCGCGACGATATCGAGGCCTACGCTGTTCACGCCTACGCCGGAATGCATTGATGCCGAGCCTGCGCATTGGGCAGACGAACATCCCTTACACCCTGCGGCGAACCGCAACGGCATCCGAGCGCCGGATAACGGTGACCCCAGCTGGCGTCGAGGTTCTGGCACTTTCAACGGACGATGATGAAGTCATCGATCGGTTCCTCAATCGCAAGCGAGAGTGGGTCTATCAGGCGGTCCGCGAGTTGGATGAGCTCGCATCCGAGCGCACCGTGGTGCCACGTTTCATTACGGGTTCGAAAATACCCTACCGCGGTCGCATGGCCTCTTTGACAGTCCTGCGAACAGACGCTTCTCGCATCGAGATTGGCTATCAGAATGGCTTTTCGATCAGGCTCCCGGCTTGGGTCAGCGAAACAAACGCCGATGCTCTCGTAGCCAATGAGCTGAAGCTTTGGCTCAAGCGACGCGTGCGGCGTGATGTGCACGAGATCGTAGCGACCTATCGGAAGAAGTTCGAATTGACGCCCTGTTCTATCCGGGTCGGCGACATGTCAGCAGGTTGGGGCTCCTGCAGTAGCCGAGGCGGCCTCAGCATTAACTGGCTCTTGGTGCTCGCTCCGAAGGCGGTGCTCCGATATGTCGTCGTCCACGAGCTCGCGCATCTCAAGCTCCGGTCACACGGACTTGAGTTCTGGCGCTACCTAGCATCGCTGCTCAGCGACTACGAGCGTGCGAAGGGCTGGCTCGATAGGCATCAGCATAAGCTCGACGACGGGTTCTTGCAGGTGCGTTCAGCCCCTGCCCTGCTTCGCGCCGCTCCCTAGGCCGTCACTCGGCCAACTCACGCGCGAGTTCAACCGCATCGAGCTCAGCTTCCGCTTCCTGATCGAGCGGCGCCTCCAGCACGGCGAGTGGGACGCCGGGCGCCCGATCTTGAACTCGATGCCGATGAGCATCTGGCGTCAGTTGAAAAGTGAAATTCCGGGCGTTTCAGATGGGAATGCGCTTGAGGTCCATTTGACTGGATCCAATCGTCGTATTGCCTTCCACCCTGACGCCCATTGACCGGCGGCATTGACGTCATCGCTCTCGTCGTGGACGTGCTGCAGGATCGCATACGAGGCGCACCAGCTGGATCTGCGAGTAGCGGCGCGGGTTTATGGCTCGCCGTGCTGGCAGCCACCCTGCGCCTTCTGAGAGGCTTGCCACCAGACCCAAGGCAAAGAACGCGGCGGCGCCGAGGAGAAAGCGATCCGGCCGCCGGTGTCGGTATTTCGTAAATTCGCGATCGATCTGTGAGAGCCGGTCCGGCGCGGCAGAGCGCTGCCGCATTCAGCTCCAGGATATAGCGATCTGTCGAATCAGCCACGCCCGAAAGGTCCTATGCCCCTCCTGTTCAACTCGCTTTTGCACCAGGCCGAGATCGCGCCCGAGGACGTGCGGCTGCTCCGCCATCAGGACAATCGGGCGACCAAAGGCCGAACTCCCTATGCGCTATGGCGGAATGATCGATCGGCGTTCGATCTCTACCAATCCATCCACTCGCCCGGGAACCGGCAGGTCCTGAGCTCCCGGCCACTCTGGGCGTCGTTCGTCGGCACACCGGCTCGCGAGACCCTGTTCGTCGGCCTCTATCAGATCCGTAGCGTCGGACCGATGCAGGTCGACACGCCCGAACCGATAAACGACAGGATCCTCAAAGCCGAGGAGCATGACCTCTATGAGCTCGAGCCCGACGAGCGACTATCCGATCTCGTCGGCAAGGTCGTCATCGAGTGGGGCCGGGGCGCACGGTCATGGGCGCAACGTGCTGATCGGCAGAACAAGGACGTCCTCGAGGTGCGCACGGACTTCAAGGAGCCCGCGTTCCCGGGGCATCTGGCCTTCGTGAAGCAGCTCTCGGAGATCGACGTGCTGCCGGAGAGCTGGAAGGTGGCCTTGGGCGCTGCGAAGGGCGTCTACCTGCTGACCTGCCCGAAGACGCACGAGGTCTATGTGGGCTCGGCGACGGGGGCTGGCGGCTTCCTCAACCGGTGGCAGGAGTATGCCCGAACCGGACATGGCGGGAACGTTCGCCCGAAAGCGCGAGACCCCGCGGACTACCAGGTCTGCATCCTTCAGGTGGCGGCTCCGATGCAAGCGACGACGAGATCATCGGTATGGAGACCCAGTGGAAGCTCAAGCTCCAGAGCCGAGAGATGGGCCTCAACGCGAACTAGCGATCTCGCGAAATCGCCTATGCCTGGCTGAGCTCGGACGGGTCCAAGGACGTGATCCAGATCGTGCTCGACCCAGGGTCCGAGGTCCTCCAGGAGCACGTGGTCCTCTGGGACTTCGTGTTCCTGTGGGCTCACGTAGCGAAAAAACGAAATCGCCCTCGCACTCATGAATCATCAGGCGTTGGCATCGTTCATCTGGTCGGTCGCCGATCTGCCGAGGGGCGCCTACAGGCAGCGCGGGTCAGCAGCGTGAACTTCATCAGCTTCTCGCAGACATCAACAACGCGGTCGTCGAGCAGCCTCGGCTTCATCCGGCCGGCCTCGTCTACTCGGGCAGACCCGCTTTGCGAAGGCCTTCCACAATCCGCTGATACTCGCGCAGGAAGACGGGATCGTCAGACCATCCCTCTCGTCGCCAATGACCAACCGTGTAGCCTGGCTTGAGCTTGAGAAGGCCCTCAACGGCAGATCGCGCCTCTTCCTGACGCCCAAGCCAAGCGTAGGACGAACTGAGATCGACATAGTTCAACCAGTAGGGTGTCGCCGAGGCCGCGACCGATTTCAGGCACCATTCGATCGCTTCTTCATCCCGCGTGAGGTGGGCGTAGGCGTGCCCTTTGACGTAGAGCCAGAACCCGAGCTGCGGGTCGCGCGGGCTTAGGCGGACTGCGCGGTCAATCTGCGGTATCGCATCGGCGGAACGGCCAGCCCGCAACAGGGCGCTGGCCATTGCGCCGTAGGCCGGGGCGAAGTTGCGGTTGAGGGCAATAGCCGTCTCGTAGGCTGCGATCGCGCTGGTGAACTGCTTGCGCCCTCTCAAGATGTCGGCCTTCACGAAGTGCGCCATGGCGTCGCCCGGGTGCGAAGCAAGCACCTCGTTGTTCAGGGCTTCGGCACGGGCTAAGTCCGCCTCCTGGGAGGTTGACCAGCGCACGTTGACCTTAGCAGCTAGGGTCCGGGCCAGTCCGATCTGCGCATGGGCAAGGCGCGGATCGAGGCGCAGGGATTGCTCGAAGAGATCCTGAGCCTCAGCCAGCTGCTGCTGTGTGATCGGACGGTTGAGCACCGACCAGCCGCGCATTGCGATGTCGCTCGCATCGAAGTTGTCGGATCGCTCCTTCTGAGCGCGTCGGCTCTCCGCTTCCGTCAGTTCGAGATCGAGCGTGCGAGCGAGACGCGCGATGAGCTCGTCCTGCAGGTCCGGGAAGGTGCTGCGGTCGCCCTCGAAGCGATCGGACCAGATCTGCACACCGCTCGTCGCATCGGCCAGCTGCGCGTTGACGCGGATGCGTTCGCCTGCCCGGCGGACGCTGCCGGTTAGGACGTAGCGCACGCCGAGATCGCGTCCAGCCTGCCGCAGATCCGTCGTCCGGCCCTTGTAGGACAGCGCCGTGCCGCTCGCGATGACGAAGCTCTCGCGGATGCGGGATAAGTCAGTGGTGAGGTCCGCAGTGATGCTCTCGGCGATGTAATCCTGGCCTGGTTCGTCGCTCAGGTTGACGAAGGGCAGCACCACGATCGAGAGCCGTGGTGCGGTCGGGCCAGGCAATGCTATCGGCGCAGATGCGTTCTGCTCAGGCGCCGTGACTGGCAGCGATGGCGAGACTGGGTGGGTGGCCGACCGTAGCGCGAACCAGAGGCCGGCCACGAGGAGACTGGTCGCGCTAACCGCGAAGAGGGTGACAGTGATCGGCAGGTGGGCGCGCCGGACCTGCACCGGATCGTTTGCGGCCGGCAGGCTGGCGATCACTTCGGGCGTGACCGCGAAAACGCGCACGGGGCGGGCGATGTTCTTGAGCGAGCGCTCGCCCCAGTCCTCGAAAGGGAGCGTGATCCGATCGCGGACTTGGTCGCGGACGGCGCGCGAGAAACACAAGCCGCCGCACGGTGAGAGCGTTTCGAGCCGTTTGGCGAGGTTGACGCTGTCGCCGAAGACGTCCCCATCCTTCTCAGCCATCAGCTCGCCGACATTGATGCCGATGCGGAAGCAGATCCTCTCCGGCTCGGGGAGAGCGGCATTGCGGTCAATCATCGATCGCTGCACGTCGAGCGCGCAGCGGACCGCGCTCACGGCGCTGGGAA
Organism: Methylobacterium soli; assembly: GCF_008806385.1. Taxonomy (GTDB): domain Bacteria; phylum Pseudomonadota; class Alphaproteobacteria; order Rhizobiales; family Beijerinckiaceae; genus Methylobacterium; species Methylobacterium soli. The sequence continues at coordinate 92,351 of NZ_VZZK01000021.1, read as the reverse complement.
ACTCGACCAAAACCTCATCGCCCGTCCACTTCACGATGCGGCCTTCGTGCTGCCTGACCGTCTGGTGGATCAATCCGGAGCGCAGAGCCTTGAGGCGTCGTAGCGTTCCTTCCTCGTTGACGCCCATGAGACGGCTGTAGCCGACGATGTCGGCGATCAGGATCGCTGCGAGATGACGCTCTGTGGCTATCCTGTTCATCTCTCGGCCCTTGTTGTCGGTGCCGATGGTCGCGCAATTGGGTGAGGCGATAATACTACCTCATGTGAAAGGAGCCCACGCCCGCCAAGGACCGGTGCCAAGACCTCGTGGGCGCAGAAGGCATCCCCTACAAGGAGCTCGATTTTTTCTAGGACTTCGCGTCCGGCAGGGTCGTTCAGCTCCACATGGCTCGGTTTGGGTTCCGGAGGTTCTCCATTGTCTCCTGCTCGCGGTCGAGCTCAACGACATGTTCGAGAAGGCGCCGCACGTTGCCGGCGTTCTAATCCTAACCACGAGTTGCTCACACGCTCCGCGGGTTCAGGTTCTCAGCATCGCTCTCTCGGTTGGGCACCCAGCAGCACACAGCCCCCAGATGATCAGCGCTAACTCATGCACCCGGCACTAGGTCTCGATCGCTGCGAGGCGTGATCCTAGGCGGTGCGACTGTTCGTGCCAGGTCCGTGCAGGGGACGCTCCTCCAAAAGGCTGAGGCATCCGACGGCCAAGATGAGACCGAGGGAGGCGGCGAGGAACACGAGACGGAAGGTGAGCCCGAGCTGCCCAGCGTCGGCGCCCTGAATCAGCGCCGCCATATCGTGGGCGATGCCCGCACCGTCGTTCCTGCCCGCGCCTCCGAGCACGAGGGTGCCGAAGATCGCCACGATGAGCGCGCCGCCCAGCGAGCGGAAGAAGTTCATCGACGCCGTCGCGATGCCGAGCTGGTGCGGCGCGACGGCGTTCTGGACCACGATCGTCGACAGCGGAAGCACGGTGCCGATCCCCAAGGAGAGCAGCACGAACAGGATTTCAAGAAGCCAGAGCGGCAGTTCCCGGCTTTCAAAGGCGAGCAGACCACAAACCGCAACGCTGAGCGTTAGCGCCGCGAGCGGGATGCGCTTGTAGTGCTGGAAATACAGCATCGACCGGCTCGAGAGCGTGGCGCCCGCGACCGTCCCGACCATCAGCGGCACCATGGCCGCACCCGACTGGCTGGCGCTCAGGCCGACAACGCCTTCGAGGAAGATCGGGACATAGATGCTCAGCCCAATCAGAGTGCCCATAGCAAAACAGGCGGCCAGGGTTGCAGAGTAGACGACCCGGTCCCGCAGCACGCTCGTCGGGATCAGCGGTTCAGGTGCGGTCACTAGCCTGGCCACGAAGCCGACGCCGACGAGGAGGCCAAAGGCGGCGAGCGCAAGCACAGGGACCGATCCCCAGTGATAGCGCACGCCGCCCCAGCTCAGAGCCAGCATAAGGCTCGTTGAGCTGAGGATCAGCAGACCCGCTCCCGGATAGTCCACGCTGTGGTGCCGCTCGTTGCGGGGCAGGAGCCTGAGTTTGTCGTTCGTCAGTGCGAAGGCGAGGAGCCCGATTGGTAGATTGATCCAGAAGATCGCCGACCAGTGCAGATGCTGGGCAAAGAAGCCGCCGAGCAGGGGGCCTGCCACCGAGGCCAGGGCGAAGACCCCCGCGATGTAGACCTGGTAGCGGGCCCGCTCCTTAGGAGAGAGGATGTCCGCGAGGATCGTCTGCGCCAGCGCGATCAGGCCGCCCCCGCCAATGCCCTGAAGTCCGCGCGCCAGCGCGAGCGCCACCATCGTCGGCGCCAGCGCGCAGAGCAAGGATCCGAGGCTGAAGATCGCAATGGCGACCAGCAGCACGATCCGACGGCCGTGGATGTCGGAGAGCTTGCCGTAGAGCGGCGTCACGGCCGTGGACGCGAGGAGGTAAGCCGTGACAATCCAGGGCAAGTTCTCGGCATTACCGAGTTCGAGCCCGATCGTTGGCATGGCGGTCGCCACGATGGTCTGATCAAGGGCGGCGAGCAGCATCGCGGCGACGAGGCCGATGATGATCGAGCGGATCTCGGCCGGGTTGAGGCGCGTCGGCACGTCAGCGCGATGGGGTGCGTTCAAAACGGATTTGCCTTGGATGAGGAAGAGGCGCGTCGTCGTAGCCCGTATCGGTCCTGGCTGAGGGCCCGCGGGGCGGATTGAGGCCAGGGCCGTCCAATTTCTATTGGGCCACACAGAGCTTGATTGGGGCGGGAGGGAGGCGCACGGACGGATTGTCCTGTCACGCCGCCGGCCCCAGGCAGAATTCGCGGGAGATGCATCTTGAGCGGCGAGAGCGCCACCAACGAGGCCCTGTTCGCGCCCGCCGCGGCCCGCAACGGGGCAGTGATTCTCGGCGTCCTGCGGGATGTCCTACCGCGCGGCGGCCATGTTCTGGAGGTGGCTAGCGGGTCGGGCGAGCACGCGGTGCGCTTCGCCACTGCCTTGCCGGACCTGCAATGGCAGCCGAGCGATCCAGACCGAAGAGCACTTGGGAGCATTGCTGCACATGCCCGCGCCGCGGGTCTGCCGAACCTCCTCGCGGCAGTCGAACTCGATGCTCGAGCGCAGGATTGGCCTATGACGCAAGCGGACGCGATCGTCTGCATCAACATGATCCACATCGCGCCCTGGGCAGCAACCGAGGGCCTCATCGCAGGCGCCGGCCGCCTGCTCCGGGATCGCAGCCCGCTCTATCTCTATGGCCCCTTCCGGATTCACGGCGCGCACACGGCCGCGAGCAACGCGGACTTTGACGAAGATCTGCGTGCCCGCGATCCGAACTGGGGCGTGCGCGACCTCGAAGACGTCCTTGCTGTTGCGGCCGAGCACGGCCTGCGCCTCGCCGACCGGATCTCCATGCCAGCAAACAACCTCAGCGTGGTCCTGAGGAAAGCTGGTGCGTGAATCGCCATTGCAAGCATCGGGTCTGATCCTCGGATGTGCCGATTAAAGGACACCGATGCTGGGCCGCAAAAACTTTCCCTACCAGGACGCCCCTTGATCCAAGGGCATGATGCAGTTGGTGGCGAGCCCAGAGTGCAAGGCCCTCGTGAAGAGCGTCGCAGTCTGGGACTTCGTCTCCTGTGGAAGCCACTTGCGCCTCGTATTGAATGCCCCCTGACAAGGCCAGCGTCAGAACACGACAAGCCTTGTCAGGGGGCGTTCACCAATCAGCGCGGCTAGTTGGGTTCTGTCGTGCAGCTTGCCGTGGGGTCGACCTCCTACTCCTACTACGTGCACCCAAATCGACGACTCACTCCGGAGCGCTATGCAGCTGAGGCAGAAGGCCCGTTCGGGAAGTCGAGGTCGGCCCCGATGCAGGTGCCCAGCACAGATAGCTCTTGGTCGAGTGCGACCAGATTGGCGCGATAGCCGGGTGCAAGCCGTCCGATCTGGTTATCAAGACCGAGGAAGCGGGCCGGCGTCAGCGCGGCCATTGCTAGTGCCTCCTCGATGGGTGCACCTCCACGTGTCGTCATATGGCGGACAGCTCCCGCCATCGTCAGCGCCGAACCTGCGAGCGTGCCATCTGAGCCCGTGAGACGGTCACCATCGCGGCGAATCGTGCGCCCAAACAGCGTGAAGGTCGCGAGCGTCTCCGGATCTCCGACCGGCGGCATTGCGTCGGTCACAAGCATCAGGCGCCCTGCTCCCTTCATGCGCCGCGCAACGGCTAGTGCCGTATCGCCAACGTGATGCCCGTCCGCGATGATTCCCGTGAAGGCACGGTCGTCGGTGAGCGCGATGCCGACGGCACCTGCCTCACGAGACGCGAGCTGCGACATCGCGTTGAAGAGGTGCGTCACGCCAGTGAGGCCTTCCTCGAGCGCGGCTCGGATCGCGGCTCCGTCATCCGCTGTGTGTCCCGCGCTTACGAGCGCGCCTCGGGCGACGAGGGCCGCAACAGTGCCAGGCGGCACGACCTCGGGCGCGAGAGTGATGAGCGTAATACCTTGATCGCCCAATTGGGTGAGGAGCTCGAGATCGCTTGGCAGAAATGCTGCGAAGCGCGCAGGATCATGGATGCCCGGGCGGTGTGGACTTAGGAACGGTCCCTCCAAGTGAATGCCCAAAATGCCTGGCACGCCGGCCGCGATGGCCGCAGCTACGCCCTCGATCGCTGCTTGGATCACCGGCCGCGTATCGCTGATCAGCGTCGGCAGGAGAGCAGTCGTTCCGCCGAGGCGGCGGTGGGCTGCCGCAATGCACCCGATGCCAACTGGGCTTGGGTCATCGTTGAGGAGGACGCCGCCGCCTCCGTTCACCTGCACATCGACGAAGCCTGGTGCCAGGAGCGCACCTGGCGGCAAGCGGATGAGGTGAGCTGCAGGCGCTGGATTGGATGTCACGTCCGCAATGCGCCCGTCGCGCACGACAACGAAGCGGTCGCGATAAAGCACCTCGCCATCGAAGACGCGCTCGGCTGCGATCACAAGATCAGGCAGCGACAAGGCATGGGAGACCTTCACAGCGTCTCCGTGACTTTGGTCAATCCAGTGGGTGCATCAGGATCAAGGCCACGGCGGCGCGCCTCGCGCTCGATCGCCCGGTAGGCGGGCAGGAGCATCACAATTGGATCGCAGGCGGGATGACTATCGGACAACCAAGGCAGAGTGCCAGCGGGGCCGCCGCAGGTATGCAACCGGGCGCCGGCCTGCCGGAGATCTTGCACGAGATCGTCGATGCCCTCGGCGACCGAGTCAGCCTGACGCAATGCCAGCACCGGAGTTACGTTCGAGATCGAGGCGCGCGGTCCGTGCCGGAGCTCCGCGGCACTGTAGCCGAGCGCAGGTAGTCGTAAGGTTTCCGAGAGCTTTAGCGCGATCTCACGCACTGTGCCGAGCCCGTGCCCGCGTCCGGTTAAAAAGGCGGCAGGCGCCTGCGAAAGGTCTGAAGTCCATGCGGACCAGTCGAGCGCGAGTGCCCCAGCGAGGCGCGTGGGAAGGGCGGCGAGACTGTCCGCGAGAGCACGGTCTTCCGCCCAACGCGCGACGAGGGCCGCGCTTGCAACGAAGGAGTTCACCACCGTCTTTGTCGCCGCAACCGCATGCTCTGGGCCCGCACAGATGGGTAGCACAAGCTCGGCTGCGCACGCTGCGGGTGAGGCATCGTCATTGACGATCGCGAGCGTCAGCGCACCACCCGCCCTGGCAGCTTGGGTGGCCGCAACAAGGTCGGGAGAGCGGCCGGACTGCGAGATGACGATGAACAGTGCTCCCGCGACCTGTGGCACGCGATCGTAGCTCGTGACAACGGAAGGCGCCGATGCAGACACGGCGAGGCCAAGCCGAGTCTCGATGAGGTAGCGCAGGTAGACACCTGCATGCCCGGAGCTGCCCCGGCCACACACAACAACGAATGGAAAGGTGCGCCGCGACAGCTCGGCGGAGACACGCTCCACCTCGCCTACACCCCTGCATAAGCGCCCCGCTACGTGGGGCACTTCCATGATCTCACGTGCCATGAAGCTCGCTGGCGGGACAGTATCTGGCTCTGCCGGCATCACGCGTTGCGCCCCATTCTACTGAACGCAGCATCGTCTCTGTCCGTCGCCGCGATCGCGCGGCGCAGATCCCCATCGTGATGCGCGAGGAGGTGCTCGGCTTGATCTCGGGCAGCACCTGTCGCGATCAGCACGGCTAGCTTGATGTCACCATCAGCTTCCGCGATTGCGCGGGTTGCGACGTCGCTGCCGCACTCCGCAAGCTGGGCCACCATGGCGACACTTCGGGCGCGCAATTTCTGGTTCGTGGCTCGCATCGCGACCATGCGACCGCGATAGACCCGGCCAAGCCGGATCATGATCAGCGTCGAGAGCAGATTGAGAACAACCTTCTGCGACGTTCCTGCCTTCATCCGCGTGGAGCCGGCGATCACCTCCTGACCCGTGGCCACGAGGATTGGGTAGGCGCAGTCTTGCAGGATCGGCGTGTCGGGATTGTTCGCGACACCCACAGTGATGGCACCGCGCGCGCGGGCGCCCTTCAAAGCAGAGAGCGTGAAAGGTGTGGTCCCGCTGGCGGACAGACCGACGACGATATCGTTCGGTCCGATTTCTGCCGCTGCGATCCATGCCGTTGCGTCCGCTGCCGAGTCTTCAGCGCCTTCCACAGCCTGTAGTATGGCCGTGTCGCCGCCAGCGATGGCAAAGCCGATTCGCTCCTCAGGCCAGTCAAAGGTAGGGGGCAATTCCGCCCCGTCTTGGATGCCGATCCGGCCCGAGGTGCCGGCGCCGACGTAAAACAGGCGCCCCTCGCGGCGAAGACCTGCCTCAGCGGCGTCCGCGGCGGCAGCAATCGCACGGAGTGCTGGGCCAACCGCGGCTACAGCCGCAAGCTGTCCCTCCCAGAGGGTGTGGAGCACATCGAGGCTTCCCCAGGCGTCAAGGTCAACGTAACGGGCACTGGCGTCCTCAGTGTGCATCTGTCCAAATCCTTGCGGCAGCGCGCAGTTCGAAGGCGCGCGCTGGTGCCGTCTTCAACGGCGGCATGACGCGCTGGGTTCGGTAAACGCGGGCGGATGGACAAAGGCTGCTGACGCGGGAGGCTGAAGATTGGCAGCGAGCTTTCTCTCTGGCCTGACCACACCAATCAAGCGTTTGGACTTGTTACAAGGAGAAACCCGCATCTTGTCCGCAGCTATTCGGGTTGACAGGAGAGCGATCAGAGGGACTATCTTAGGGCATCGGGAAGCGATCTCCCGACGAGGCTCCGGCCGAAGAATCGCGTCCACTCTGCATTCGATGCAAGGACGCGTCATGGCTACGCCCAACTCCATCTCCGTAGACAAGCTCGCACGCCTCGTCGGCACGCTCGGCTGCCCAGTCGTCATCGACGTCAGGCCGGACGATGCGTTTAGCGATGATCCCCGCCTGATCCCTGCCAGCGTCCGCCGCTCCCTCACCGACATCGCCGACTGGTCCCGGGACCTCATCGGCCGAAGCGTTGTCGCCGCCTGCCGGCACGGACGGGATCTCAGCCACGGCACCGCCGCCTATCTCCGCCATGTCGGCGTCGATGCCGAGACCCTGGAAGGCGGGGTCGAGGCTTGGGCTGCGGCCAGCCTGCCGATGGTCCCCGAGGCCAAGCTGCCGCATCGCGACTTGAACGGCCGCACGGTCTGGGTGACGCGCTCCCGGCCCAAGGTCGATCGGATCGCCTGCCCCTGGCTGATCCGCCGCTTCATCGATCCCGAAGCGATCATTCTGTTCGTTCCGCCCTTTGAGGTCGGCCGGGTCGCCGAGCGCTTTGGGGGGGCAGCTTTCGACATCGATGATCCTGGTGTGTTCTGGAGCCATCGGGGCGAGCTCTGCACCTTCGACGTCATGGTCGAAGAGCTCGGGCTTTCAACGCCGCCGCTCCTGCACCTCGCCACCCTCGTTCGGGGAGCCGACACCGCACGGCCCGACCTCGCACCCGAGGCCGCTGGGCTCCTCGCGGCCTCGCTCGGCCTATCGCGGATCTACGCCGACGACCTGGAGCAGCTCGAGGCCGGCATGACCCTCTACGACGCCTTCTATCGCTGGTGCCGCGACGCCACCGACGAGACCCACAACTGGCCGACCAACAAGCCCAAGCCGAGGTCCTGATATGGCCGGTGCCGCTCTCAGCAACTCCGTTCCGAGGCAGGAGACGACCCCCCATGCCGCCCCGCAAGCTGTGACGATCGCCCAGGCTCTGCCGATCTGGGCCCGGATCGCGGCGCTCTCGTTCGGCGGCCCCGCCGGGCAGATCGCCGTCATGCACCGCATCCTCGTCGAGGAGCGGCGCTGGATCTCCGAAAACCGCTTCCTGCACGCCCTCAATTTCTGCACGCTCCTGCCAGGGCCAGAGGCGCAGCAGCTCGCCACCTACGTGGGTTGGCTCATGCACGGCACCCGCGGCGGACTTCTGGCTGGGGGCCTGTTCGTGCTGCCGGGCGTCGTCGCCATCATGGCCCTGAGCTGGATCTACGCGCTCTACGGCAATGTCGGTCTCGTCGCCGGCCTGTTCTTCGGCCTCAAAGCCGCGGTGCTGGCGATCGTTGCGCAAGCCGTGCTGCGCATCGGCCGGAAGGCACTCAAAAGCCGGGTCCTGGTCGCGCTCGCGGCCGCGTCCTTCGTGGCGATCTTCTTCCTCGACGTGCCTTTCCCGCTGATCGTTCTAACGGCAGGAGTGATCGGCTACTTCGGTGGCCGGGCCGGGCTGCCGCAGTTCCGGGCGGGCGGCGGGCACGGCACCTCCGGTAAGGACGATGGTGGCCCCTATCTTCTCGGCGACGACGAGCTCCCGCAGGAGCGCCCCTCGCACGGGCACGCCCTGCGCGTCCTGAGCATCTGGGGCGCGATCTGGCTGGTGCCGGTGGCGCTCATCCTCGTCCTGCTCGGGCCCGGCAATGTGTTCGCGCAGGTCGCGCTGTTCTTCTCGCAGATGGCGATGGTGACCTTCGGGGGCGCCTACGCGGTGCTGGCCTACGTCGCCCAGCAGGCGGTGGACCATTACGGCTGGCTCCAGCCAGGTGAGATGCTGGACGGGCTCGGCATGGCCGAGACGACGCCAGGGCCGCTGATCATGGTGACCCAGTTCGTCGGCTTCCTGGCAGCCTATCGGGCACCCGGCGCGCTGCCGCCGCTCGTGGCCGGGACGCTCGGCGGCCTGCTCACCACCTGGGTGACCTTCGCGCCGTGCTTCCTCTGGATTTCCCTCGGCGCGCCCTACGTCGAGCGGCTGCGTGGCAACCGAGCACTGGCAGGGGCACTGGCAGCCATCACAGCGGCAGTCGTTGGCGTCATCCTGAACCTCGCGGTCTGGTTCGCGCTCCACACGATCTTTGCCGAGGTGCGCCCCTTCGCGGCTGGCCCGATCCGGGTTGATCTGCCGGTGCTCGCGAGCCTCAACCCCTACGCCCTGCTGCTCGCGGTGGCAGCGCTCGTTGCCGTGTTCCGCTTCAAGGTCGGCATGATCCTGACCCTCGCAGCATGCTCCGCGACCGGCATGGCCCTGCACCTGACAGGACTGGTCTGACGCGATCCAGGAGACCTACAGCGACAACAACGGAGATGACCATGCGTCTGTCGACCGGCACCATCGCACTCCTCGGCCTCGTGGCCTGCGTGAACGCGGCACCGGCGGCCGAGGAGTGGCAGCAGGCCATCGCCACGGGCCTCGGCAAGCCCGGGACCGCGATGCCGGGCAACGTCTACCGGGTTGGGCTACCTCGCACCGACCTCAAGGTCACGCTCGACGGCGTGCAGCTGAAGCCCGCGTTCGCCTTGGGCTCATGGCTCGCCTTCCAGAAGACGGGTGACAGCGACGTCATGGTCATGGGCGACCTCGTGCTCACGGAGGACGAGGTCAATCCGGTGATGAGGCGCCTGGTCGAGAACGGCGTGGAGATCACGGCCGTGCACAACCACCTCCTGCGCGCCTCGCCGAGCACCCTCTACATGCACGTCTCGGGACACGGGACCCCGAGCAAGCTCTCCGAGACGCTGCGCGAGGCTCTGGGCGCGAGCAGAACTCCCTTCGGCGGTGCGACTGCCGGCGGGACGCCACCGTCGGGCAAAGCTGGCCCAGCCTCGGCAGGAGAAGGGCCTGTGCCAGTGCAGGCTACGGTCCCGGATCAAGCGCTCGACCTCGACACGGGGACCATCGAACGGACCATCGGGCGCAAGGGTAAGGTGAACGGTGGCGTCTATGCCGTTAGCGTGCCCCGGGCAGAGACGCCGAAGGACCACGGCATGGTGGTGCCGGAGGCGATGGGCTCGGCCATCGCCATCAATTTCCAGCCGACCGGCGGCGGCAAGGCCGCCATCATCGGTGACTTCGTGCTCACGGCCGACGAGGTCAACCCGGTGATCAAAGCGCTGCGGGCCAACGACATAGAGGTCACGGCCTTGCACAACCACATGCTCGACGACGAGCCGCGGCTGTTCTTCATGCACTTCTGGGCCAACGACGATGCGGCCAAGCTCGCGAAAGGGCTGCGCGACGCCCTCGACCAAGTGAAAATCGCCAAAACCTGATGCGGCGACTGCGATCCGCAGATGCTCGAGTTGGCGCCGGCGGCGCGAGTGAGCCGCCGGGTGCTAAGGTGCGACATGCCTGATCATACCCACTCTCACATGTGGCCCGGCGTGCCGCTGGCGCTCGCCTCGGCTATCCTGTTCGGGGCTTCGGCACCTTTCGCCAAGCTGCTGCTCGACAGCACGGATCCGCAGCTCCTCGCTGGCTTGCTCTACCTGGGCGCAGGTGTCGGTCTCTCCGCTGTCCACGCCGGACGCGCGGTGCTCGGCATCGTGGCGCCGGAGGCACCCTTACGGCGTTCTGACCTGCCATGGCTGGCAGTCGTGGTGCTGTTCGGCGGCGTCGCCGGTCCGCTGTTCCTGATGCTCGGCCTGTCCCAGACGTCCGCCTCTTCGGGCTCGTTGCTGCTCAACCTCGAAGGGCTGGCGACCATGGGGATCGCCTGGCTGGTGTTCCGCGAGAACGTCGACCAGCGGCTGCTGCTCGGGGCTGCGGCCATCCTCGCAGGAGCCGTCGTGCTGTCCTGGCAGGGACAGGGAGTCCGCTTCGATCGTGGCGCCCTGCTGATCGCAGCGGCTTGCCTTGCTTGGGGGATCGACAACAACCTGACCCGCAAGCTGTCCTCGGCCGACCCGGTGCTGATCTCCCTCATCAAGGGCCTCGCAGCCGGGAGCGTGAACCTCGCGCTGGGCCTGGCGCGAGGCGCAGACCTCCCGTCGATCGGCACGATCAGCGCGGCGGCCATCGTAGGGTTCCTGGGTGTTGGCGTCAGCCTCGTGCTGTTCGTCCTGGCCTTACGTCATCTCGGTGCAGCGCGGACTGGGGCGTATTTCTCTCTCGCGCCCTTCATCGGCGCGGTAGTGGCCTTGGTGCTCTTGCATGAGCCAGTGACGGCGCAACTCGTTGTCGCTGGGCTACTCATGGGCATTGGTCTCTGGTTTCACCTGGCCGAGCGACACGATCATGAACATGAGCATGAGGCGATGGAGCACGAGCACAGCCACGTGCATGACGAGCACCACCAGCACGTTGACGACGGACCAGCGACGGAGCCGCATTCACACTGGCACCGGCACGAGCCGATGCGGCACAAGCACGTCCATTACCCGGATTTGCACCATCGGCACGGGCACCGGCATAGCTAAACGCTTCGAGCGCTTCACGAACGTGATATTGGCCACAACCTCCGATCAGCCAGCACCCTCTCGATCTAGCGTTAGTTGAAAAGTAAAAATCGGGGCGTTCCAGGTGGGAATACGCTTGAGGTCCATTTGACTGGATCCGATTGTCGTATCGCCCTCAGCCCTGACGCCCGTTGACTAACAGCAAGGATGTCCTCGCTCTCGTAAGAATGCGCTGCAGGATCGCCTACCAGGCGCACTGGCTGGATTCGCGAGCATCGATGCGGGTTTAAATGGCTCGCCCTGCCAAAAGCCGCTCTGTGCCTCCTGAGAGGCTTGGTCGCGAGACCCAAGGCAAAGAACGCGGCGGCGTCGAGCAGAGAGCGATGCGGCCGCCGGTGTGGGTTTTTCTCGAAGTCCCACCCGACTCTCAGGGCATTCCGCATCGGCCGGAAATCGTAAGGACGTCCTCCGGAACCCTGGTTGTTGGGAACTCGTGATGGACGTCACAGTGACAGCAGGACAGCGATGGCATTGTCGAGTCCTAGCAATCGAGGTCGGTTGTTCGGCACTTCGATTTGCGCCGCAAGGATGCACTCGATGACTGCCCGCACCGTTGCTTCAAACGCAAAGCCGACATTCGCGGTCTGGCACATCTGCTCACGGCTGGCCTGGTTCGGCTTTCTGGTCATCTATGCCGGCTGGCTGACGTCGGCCCGCGCCGAGACCATTGGCTACCGACTGGAACTGCGCGCCTGTCTGAACGACGAATGCCGGCCGCTTCGCACGTCCCCGGCAACCCATCCCTGGAACGGTCTCTACGCGTGCCAGAGCCGTGCTGCGACGCTGGAACAGCTCGCTGCGGGGCAACCGGTGAAGTGGGCCGGCCTTCCCAGTGGCAAGTGGACTTTCCGGGCGCGCTGCGCACCAATCGTTGGTCTCGCCAGCGCGTGATCGTGCTAGTCGTCATCAGCTCGCACCGGATGCGAGTTGGCTGCGTCAGTGCGCCGTGAGCACCGGCAGGTTCGCGTGATGCAGAATGTGGCTTGTCGCACCACCGAAGAAAAACTGGCGCAAGCGACTCTGCGTGTAAGCACCCTTGATCAAGAGATCGCAGCCGAGCGCTCGAGCTTCCAACAAGAAGACCTCACCTGAGCTGAATTCACTCGCCGGAATGGTGCGACCTCGCGCCGGAATTCCTTCCTCCTTTAGGACACTTGCAAAATCCTGTGCGGAGGGACCGGGAACATTACTGCCTTCGACCTGCAAAACGACCACGTGCTTCGCTTGTCGAAGGAATGGCATGGCAAGCGCAACCGCACGGGCCGCCTCTGTCGAACTGTTCCAGGCGATCAAGATGTTCTCGCCCAGTGATGTAGGAGGAGTAGGCGGACTGATCAGAACCGGGCGACCGCCCTCGAAGAGAAGCGCCTCGAAACTATCCGTGCTGAAACTGGGTTTGGCGTAGGCAGGACGCTTGACCACCGTCACGCTGAACAAGCGCGAATACTGGCTCATGGCGTGATCACCAGCCAGCGGACCGGCATGCCAGCGATAGCACGGACCAGAACCGGGTGTGCCGGCCTCGCGGATCGCCCGCCGCGTCAAGGCTGCTGCGAATGCCTCGTGGAAGGCGAGTTCTTCCGCTTGTAAGCGATCAGCCCACTGTGTTCGGTCGCCACGTGACCACGGCAGTTCGTCAGCGAACTCCAGGTAGTCTGCGAGGGCGGGCAGGATGCAGGACCCTTCGATAACACCAGCGAAGCGCTCGGCGGCAAGGGCAGCCGTTGCGACGACGGTATCGAGTCCATCATGCTCGGTGATTGGGACAAAGAACGTCTTCACCTCGCCCTCCTACACCCTGCAAACGCTGCCCTCGGGCATGAGGGACTTCGGATGGAAACGTCCAACACTCAGGAGCGTGCGTGACGATTGCTGAGCCGACGTCGAAGTTTGCGCTGCAGCACAACATCGACGAAAAGGGCCAGAGGTTGAGGAACGGACGCCGGTCTCGCTCATGGCACCGTTTCTCTGATTGAGCGTAGCATCAACGGACCGAGTCGTGCCCGGTCGGCATCTGTCGGCCTGAGAGCTCTCTGGTGGGCGAGTCGGAAGTCGAACACGGCCGGCTTCGGTGGCTCGGCATGCGCGACCGTTGCGGCGAGGAGCATCAGGCCGATTCCTCCAGGCAGCCCAGGGTTGCCACGAATACGCTTCTCCTTCCCAGATCGTCATTGAGCTTAAAACGCCTGAGTAGCCGATCGGTGGCGCCTAATGGCTCACCGTGCTGGCAGCCGCCCTGGGCCTTCTAGAGGCTTGGCGGCACCGAAGCGCTGCCTGGCGAGGCAGGCGGTGTCGACGATCGCCTTCAGACCATCACGACCCAGGACAGGGACCAGCAGCGTCTTCATCGCAGAAGCCTATTTCTTGGAGTTGCGTTCTGAAATAAAGAGATTTTCGCTACAAAGCTCCGCGGGGATCATCTGGCGTCGAAGAAGGCTGCGAATACACCATCCCCATACGCCATCAAGATAATTCGCTAAGTTTATCCTTCAAACCAGAGGTAAAATCTAACATAGATTCCATTTTAAATCTCTGGCACCCTTTTCAGCTACTGCGCCCAAAGGGCGCAATCTTTGATTAGCTCAGCCTAGATGCGCCCGCAAATTAGAATTCTTCGCTTATGACTTGTGATCAGACAGCGCATTACGACAGGGCTCTGACAGATCTTTCGCATGCGTCCTGAAACACTGAAGGATACGACCACCACCAGGTTGAATACCCGAACAAAGACGCTTGTAGTCGCTATCACAGGCCTGCCGAAGGGCGGGTGTTATCTCTTCTGTTCCTGGTGAACCGCCTGGCTGGGCACTCGCCGCGCTTATTGGAACCAGAGCCAAAGCTATAACAAGAGACAAATATCGCATGGAAGAATCCTCCTTTTTAGAGCTTTCCGTCCGGAATTTGACAAATTTATAAAATCTAAGACTAGTTTTCGAATAGCAACTACGATAGCAAGATCTTGGTCGCACCACTCGCGTCGAAACATAAAAATAGCCATATTGGCATGATAACGCAACTTCCCAAGTAGATACCACCCTATGTGCGGCTGCGCTCATTAAGCCGATTTTTTGTTTTGGGATCCGTGCTCTAGCTTAAGTGGATTGGCTCCAAGGCGCACTCACGTGGAGATGTCGCTGTCCGCGTTGGCCGATAAGCGCAAGCGAACCAACCTGAAAACGGCGACCCTCGTGCTCGCGTTGCGCTCAAGGCATCCTGAGTGTTGCCTACTCCGCCTGGATGGACAACAATCGCAAGCAGGTCGAGCGGCACTGGGCCCACTTGAAAGATTGGCGTGCTACCGCAACGCGCTACGAGCAGACCACCTCAGGCGCCATGGGCGTTCTCTCCCTCGCAGCGGCTCTCGACTGGCTCAAGACCTAATAGACCGTAAGCGGTGCGAGGTGCTATGGACCGGTTTCAATCGGACGGGCGGCTGATCGCGGGCGTTTCCTTCGATATTCCAGGCATGGGCTACAAGAGCCCGCAGACCGGCACCATCACGGGATTCGAGGCGGATCTTGCGAGAGCTGTGGGCGAGAAGATCTTCGGCTCGGCGGACCATGTCGACTTCTTCCAGGTCACGGACGCGGAACGAATCCAGGATCTGCAGAAGGGTCGCGTCGATTTCGTCGTGTCCCAGTTGACGATCACGCCCGATCGCGCCGAGCAGGTGGATTTCTCCGCGCCCTATTGCGTGACGCGGGAGGGGCTTCTCGTTCCGAAGGAGAGCTCCATCACTCGTTTCGAGGACCTGAAGGGCAAGCGCATCGCGGTGACTGACGGCTCGGTTTCGCTGCGCAGGATGCGCGCGGCGCTTCCCTCTCTTCTGGACGCCACGCTCGTCATCACCCCCCTCAGTGCTGGAAACCTCGATGCGATCGACAAGGGTGAAGCCGACGCGGCCTCGAATGACATGATCAACCTGACCATGTTGCGGGCTGGCTCGGCCCATCCAGAGCGCTATTCGATCATCGACATCGGGGACAGGTTCGACCCAAAGCCCTTCGGCATGGCTGTCAAGAAGGGTGATCGCACCCTCCTCTGCTTCCTCGACCAGGCGATCGAGAGCCTCAAGGTCTACGGTAAAATCGACCGCATGCTCGACAACGCTCTCGCAAGCCTCGCTCGCCGCTAAGCGTCGCAAGGCCGCCGCTCGAAGTGGCGTTGACAAGTCTTTTTCAATCAGCCCGTGACCGGGACGGCTCGATCATCCGGCCCATGATGTGAGATACATTGAGCGGCCAGCATGCCTCGCCGGCACTTCGCCAAAATCGCCCATGTCGGTGCTGTCGGGCAGTATCCCAGGGTGTGTTCCGGATCCAAGTGGGCCCAGGGTCCATGCCCTTCACCCACTGTGCGGTTCTCTGGGACTTCGTTGTGCGAGCCGAACTGTGCGTCGAGCGCGATTGTCGGCCGGTGACGCGTCGAACGGTAGAGCATAACGGCTGCCCCCTCTGTCGAGAGGACGCCATGTTGGGATCAGTATTCCGCTGCGGCTCCTGCGCCTAACACCGAGTCTCGTTGCGCTAACCCGTCATTGGCGCATCCCTGCGCCTGCTCTTTAAGATTACCGATAAAGATCCAGGATGCGTCGGCTCAGCAGTAGGCAAACCTGTGCCATTATCTCCCTGGAAACATGGTAGGGACGATATGGGCGTCGACTGGTTCGGACGAGACGGTGCGCAGCCGGTGTTGGAACCGCCAGATGAGCCTCTCGTCCAGTCGAGCTAGAGATCTCTCCGGCTCGGCCTCGCTCTTGGTTCGAGAGCGGCGCGAGGCTGGGCGCATATTGGCGTCCTCCAAGCGCTGCTGGATGCCGGGATTATGCCCGACATCATCGCCGGCTGCTCCGTTGGCGCGGTCGTCGGGGGCTGCCACGCGGCTGGGAAGCTCGACGCGGTCGAGGACTGTGAGGTCTACCGCTTCGCGAACCCGATGTCGGCGGCAACCGCTTTGAGCCGCTGGGGCTCGCGCTCCTTGCGCTCGCTGTAGCGGTCGACGAGGTAGTCGGCCCGCTCGCGCGTCAGCAGCGTGAACTTCATCAGCTCCTCGCACACGTCGACCACGCGGTCGTAGAGCGGCCCCGGCTTCATTCGGCCGGCCTCGTCGAACTCCTTATAGGCCATCGGCACCGAGGATTGGTTCGGGATGGTGATCATCCTCATCCAGCGCCCGAGCACGCGCAGGCTGTTCACGGCGTTGAAGGACTGCGAGCCACCCGAGACCTGCATCACGGCCAGCGTGCGCCCCTGGGTCGGCCGCACCGACCCCTCGCTCAGCGGGAGCCAGTCGATCTGGCTTTTCATCACGCCCGTCAGGTTGCCGTGGCGCTCGGGCGAAACCCAGACCTGACCCTCGGACCAGATTGAGAGGGCGCGCAGCTCCTGCACCTTGGGGTGGTCGGCGGTGGCATCGTCCGGCAGTGGAAGGCCCTGGGCGTCGTAGATGCGCACCTCTCCGCCCATGGCCTCCAGCAACCGCGCGGCCTCGTAGGCCAGGAACCGGCTGAACGAGCGCTCCCGCAGCGAGCCGTAGAGGATCAGGAGACGTGGGGCGTGAGTGAACGGCGTGGCGGTATGAACGCGATCGTGCGTCGGCACCTCGAAGTGTGCCTCGCTCACGTTGGGCATCCCGTCGGAGAACGACTGCTCGGGCTTGTCCAAGACGATGTGTTCCTCTACGCTTCAACAATAGTTGATATATAGGCCTATCGATGGACGAACGACAAGCCCTCGCCGCCTTCGCAGCCCTCGGTCAGGAGCACCGTCTTCGAGTCGTGCGTGCCCTCGTCACAGCTGGCCCCGACGGGCTCGCGGCCGGCGTGCTCGCCGACACGGTCGGCATCGCGAGCACGAACCTATCCTTTCATCTCAAGGAGCTCTCCCATGCCGGGCTGATTACGTCCCGGCGCGAGGGCAAGTCGGTCATCTACAGCGCCGCCTACGCCGGCCTGTCGGACCTCGTCCAGTTCCTCATGCGCGACTGCTGCCAGGGCCATCCGGAGGTCTGCAACCCGGCTGTCGCCGCGCTCGCCGCCTGCAACTGCCCCACCGGAGACACCCTCCATGCCTGAGCGCGTCTACAACGTCCTGTTCCTCTGCACCGGCAACTCGGCCCGCTCGATCCTGGCCGAAGCCATGCTGAACAAGGAGGGCGGCGGTCGCTTCCGCGCGTTCTCGGCCGGTAGCCAGCCGAAGCCAGACGTGAACCCGCTCGCTCTGCAGGTGCTGCGAGAGACCGACTACTCGACCGAGGGGCTGCACTCGAAGAGCTGGGACGAGTTCGCCCGGTCCGACGCGCCGGTCATGGATTCCGTCTTCACGGTCTGTGACGACGCCGCCGGCGAGACCTGCCCCTACTGGCAGGGCCAGCCGGTGACAGCGCACTGGGGCATCGAGGATCCCGCCGCAGCCGAGGGCGCGGACATCGAGCGCAAGACCGCCTTCGTGACGGCCCAGCGCTACCTCAAGAACCGCATCACGACCTTCGTTGCCCTGCCGATCGCCAGCCTCGACCAAGTTGCGCTCACGTCGTGGGTTCGCGAGATCGGCCAGCAGGCGGGCGCCACCTCGCCCCGTCCGGAGGTCGCGTGATGGACGTGGTGATCTACCACAACCCCGCCTGTGGCACGTCCCGCAACACCCTGGCGATGATCCGCAACGCCGGCATCGAGCCGCACGTCATTGAGTATCTGAAAACCCCACCGACCCGGACGCTCCTGCGACAGCTGGTCGACCGAGCCGGGATCTCTGTGCGGGATCTCCTTCGTGAGAAGGGCACGCCCTATGCCGAGCTGAAGCTGGCCAATCCGTCGCTGACCGATGACCAGCTCCTCGACGCCATGATGGAGCATCCAATCCTGATCAACCGGCCGCTTGTGGTGAGCCCGAGGGGCGTGCGCCTGTGCCGCCCGTCCGAGGCAGTGCTGGGGCTCCTACCGCAGCAGCAGGGCGAGTTCGTGAAGGAGGACGGCGAGCGCGTCGTCGACGAGCACGGCCGCCACGTCGCCACCGCCTGAGAAACGACATGAGCACCTTCGAGCGCTACCTGACCATCTGGGTCGCCCTGTGCATCGTGGTCGGCATCGCCCTCGGCCACGTCATGCCGGGCGTCTTCCACGTCATCGGGGACGCCGAGATCGCGAAGGTGAACCTGCCCGTCGCGGTGCTGATCTGGCTCATGGTCATCCCCATGCTGCTCAAGATCGACTTCGCCTCGCTACGCCACGTCGGTCGACACTGGCGCGGCATCGGCGTGACCCTCTTCATCAACTGGGCGGTGAAGCCGTTCTCGATGGCCGCGCTCGGCTGGCTCTTCATCGGCTACTTGTTCCGGCCCTACCTGCCAGCTGACCAGATCGACGGCTACATCGCCGGCCTGATCATCCTGGCGGCTGCGCCTTGCACCGCGATGGTGTTCGTGTGGTCGAACCTGACGCGCGGCGAGCCGCACTTCACGCTGAGCCAAGTCGCGCTCAACGACACCATCATGGTCGTCGCCTTCGCACCGATCGTCGGCCTGCTGCTCGGGCTCTCGGCCATTACGGTGCCATGGGGCACGCTGGTCCTCTCGGTGGTGCTCTACATCGTTGTCCCGGTGATCATCGCTCAGGTGGTCCGCCGCAGCCTGCTCGCCTCAGGTGGCCAGTCTGCCCTAGACCGAGTGCTCGGGACGATGGGGCCGGTGTCGCTGGTGGCGCTCCTCGCCACCTTGGTGCTGCTGTTCGGCTTCCAGGGCGAGCAGATCCTGGCCCAGCCAGCCGTGATCGGCCTTCTTGCGGTGCCGATCCTGATCCAGGTCTATCTGAATTCCGGGTTGGCCTACCTCCTGAACCGCGTCGCCGGCGAGCAGCACTGCATCGCCGGCCCCTCGGCCCTG
The DNA here is from genome assembly GCF_008806385.1 of Methylobacterium soli. GTDB lineage: Bacteria > Pseudomonadota > Alphaproteobacteria > Rhizobiales > Beijerinckiaceae > Methylobacterium > Methylobacterium soli. The sequence goes on along the minus strand of NZ_VZZK01000021.1, from coordinate 73,249 downwards.
ATCGGCGCCTCGAACTTCTTCGAGCTTGCGGTCGCGGCAGCCATCAGCCTGTTCGGCTTCAACTCGGGCGCGGCGCTTGCCACGGTGGTAGGTGTCCTGATCGAGGTGCCGGTGATGCTCTCGGTCGTCTGGATCGTGAATCGGAGCCAGAGCTGGTATGAGCGGGGCGCTATGCGGAAGGCGGCTCTCAAGCCTGCCTCACGTGAGATCTGAGGTCCTCGGCCACCATCGTCTGTTGGTGATCAGCGCCCTCGGCGTGGTGCAGATCCTCGCCTGGGGCTCCTCGTTCTACCTCTTGGCCGTCCTGGCCTCGCCGATCGCCACCGACACCGGCTGGCCGTTGTCCTGGATCATCGGCGGTCTGTCGGCCGGCCTGTTGGTTGCTGGCCTCATCTCGCCGCGCGTAGGAGGGCTGATCGGCCACCATGGGGGCCGCCCGGTCCTGGCGTTCTCGGCGATCGTGTTGGCGCTTGGCCTCGTCGTCCTCGGTCTGGCCCCGTCGCTGCCGGTATTCGTGGCCGGCTGGCTGTTGCTCGGCGTCGGTATGGGAGCCGGCCTCTACGACCCCGCCTTCGCGACGCTCGGCCGCCTCTACGGCGCCGAGGCGCGGCCAGCGATCACGACGTTGACCCTGTGGGGCGGGTTCGCCAGCACCGTGAGCTGGCCACTATCGGCGTTCCTGGTTGAGCATATCGGCTGGCGAGGCACCTGCTTCGCGTATGCCGGGCTGCAGCTCGGGGTCTCACTGCCGCTGGTTCTGGGCTTAATCCCATCACCTCCGAAGCACACAGCGGAACCCGCTGTTGGTCCGGCCTCCAGTAGCCCGCTGGCACCGCGTGAACGGCGTGCGTTCCTGCTGATGGCCGGGGTGCTCACACTCGGCGGCACCGTGATGACGCTGATCTCGGTGCACCTGCTGGCGCTACTCCAGGCGCGGGGAGTGGCCCTCGCATCGGCCGTCACGTTCGGCGCCCTGATCGGCCCGTCCCAGGTCGCGGCCCGCGTGATCGAGATGGCCGGCAAGGGGCGGCATCATCCGCTCTGGACCCTGGCGGCAGCAATGAGCCTCGTGGCGCTCGGCGTCGTGATGCTGGCCTTTGGTCTACCTGCCGTCGCTCTGGCCCTGATCCTCTACGGGGCAGGCAACGGGATCTACTCGATCGCGCGAGGCACGGTGCCCCTCGCCCTGTTCGGACCGGAGCGCTACGCCCCTTTGGTTGGGCGCTTGGCGCGGCCGGGATTGGTGGCTCAGGCTCTGGCCCCTGTCCTCGGCGCGTTCGTCCTCACGCACGGAGGCGCCGATGCGCTGTGGCTTGTTCTGGCGGCGTTGGCGTTGAGCAACGTGGTCCTGGTCGCTGCCTTATGGCGAGCCCGATGACGGGGCGTGAGTAATCAGCGCCGCTTGCTCATGTTCATCGACATCTTCTCGCAGCAGCAGCCGCCCTTGCCCTTCTTCACGCTGCCGTGGCCCATCGCCATGCCGGGCTTACCGCACATCATCCCACCCTTGCCGCCGCCGCAGCAGCTCATGGCCATAGCAGGCGCCGCAGTAAGCAGCATCAGGGTGGCCGTAGTCACGACGAGCTTCTTCATGGGGCGTCCTCCGTCTAGTTGGTCGGCAGCATAGCACTCGGCCGACTGGAGCGAGCCGAGGCGAATTGCTCATCCTGGCGCTGGTCGAAAAGTGAAAATCGGGGCGTGCGCGATGGGAATGCGGTTGATGTCCGTTTGACTGGATCGGATTGTCGTATCGCCCTCAACCCTGACGCCCATTGACCAGCGGTGAGGACCTCCTCGCTCTCGCCGAGGACGTGCCACAAGATCGCCTAAGCGGCGCACTGGCTGGTTTTTCGAGTAGCGGCGCAGCTTTATGGCTCGCCGCGCTGTCAGCCGCCCTGGGCCTTCTAAGAGGCTTGGCCGCGCGACCCAAGGCAAAGAATGCGGCGGCGTCGAGAAGAGAGCGATGCGGCCGCCGGCGTCGGTATTTCGCGAAATCGCGATTGATCTGTGGGTGCTGATCCGGGGTGGTAGAGCGACCCCGTAGCCGGGGGCAGGGTGAAGCGATCCGTCGAATCAGCCACGCCCGAAAGGTCCTATGCCCCTCCTGTTCAACTCGCTTTTGCACCAGGCCGAGATCGCGCCCGAGGACGTGCGGCTGCTCCGCCATCAGGACAATCGGGCGACCAAGGGCCGAACCCCTTATGCGCTGTGGCGGAATGATCGGTCGGCGTTCGAGCTCTACCAGTCCATCCACTCGCTGAGGAACCGGCAGGTCCTGAGTTCCCGACCGCTCTGGGCATCGTTCGTCGGCACCCCGGCTCGCGAGACCCTGTTCGTCGGCCTCTACCGGGTCCGTAGCGTCGGGCCCATGCAGGTCGATACACCGGAACCAATCAATGACAGAATCCTCGCGGCTGAAGAGCACGACCTCTACGAGCTCGAGCCCGACGAGCGGCTGGCCGATCTCGCCGGAAAGGTCGTCATCGAGTGGGGTCGGGGCGCGCGGTCATGGGCGCAGCGGGCCGATCGGCAGAACAAGAGCATCCTCGAGGTGCGTGCAGACTTCAAGGAGCCCGAGTTCCCGGGCTACCTGGCGTTGATAAAGAAGCTGTCGGAGGTCGAGGAGCTTCCCCCGACCTGGAACGTGGCGCTCTCCGCGGCCAGAGGGGTTTACCTCCTGACCTGCCCGAGGACGCGCGAGATTTACGTTGGCTCCGCGACCGGTGCTGGAGGCTTTCTCAGCCGGTGGCAGGAGTATGTTCGAAACGGGCACGGCGGCAACGTGCGCTTGAAGGCACGGGACCCCGCCGACTACCAAGTCTGCATCCTTCAGGTCGCCGGCTCCGAAGCGAGCGATAAGGACGTCATCGCAATGGAGAACCAATGGAAGGAGAAGCTCCAGAGCCGAGAGATGGGCCTCAACGCAAACTAGCGGTTCGCGAAATCGCCATGCGCGCCTGGCTGAGGCGATCCAAGGGCATGATCGGGATCCTGCTCGACCCAGGATCCATGGTCCTCGAGCGACGCGCGGTCATCTGGGACTTCTTGTTCCTGTGGGCCGACGTAGCGAAGGCGCGAAATCGCCCTCGCTCAGGAGGAGCGCCGCGCCTCAGCACATGCGATAGCGGGTCCCGGATCAGCAATTCTGGGTGGCTATGAGCGACGGCATCTTCATCGTCCGGGACGACAACAGCCTCGTGGAGATGCGCTCCAGTGCGTTCGAGAGCGAGGACCTGCTCCAGGAGCTCCTCGCCACCCACCCGAGCCTAATCGCCGGTGATGCCGTCGATCCCACGAACCCGCGTCGCTGGCTGCTGATCGCGCGCGAGCAGGCTGTGCCGGGTGAGGAAGGCGGAGCGGGCCGCTGGTCGCTCGATCATCTCTTCGTCGACCAGGACGGCGTGCCGACCTTGGTCGAGGTCAAGCGCGCCAGCGACACACGAGGGCGGCGTGAGGTCGTGGCCCAGATGCTCGACTATGCCGCAAACGGGGTCGTCTACTGGCCCATGGAGGCCATCAGGCAGCAATTTGAGCGCACGTGCGCTGCGGGTGAGCGCGATGCGGACGAGGCGCTGCGTGAGCACCTGGGACGTCCCGATGCCGATCTCGAGGAGTTCTGGCGTGGCGTCGACGTGAACCTGCGGGCAGGTCGGATCCGCATGGTCTTCGTCGCGGACGTCATCTACCCGGAGCTGAAGCGCATCGTGGAGTTCCTGAACGCCCAGATGAGCCCGGCCGAGGTAATCGCCCTCGAGATCAAGCACTACACCGGGCAGGGACTGCGCACGTTGGTGCCGCGGCTGATCGGGCGCACCGCGGAAGCAGAGCGCCGCAAGGGTGGTAACACCGCGGCGAGCACAGCTGGACCGCAGCTCAAGGTCGACGAGTGGTTCGCTCGTCTCGCAACCGAGCGGAATGCTGCTGAGGCGAATACCGCGCGCATGATCTATGATTGGTGGAGGGCGCAGGGCTGCGAGATCGAGGTCACGCGGGCGCAGAAGCCCTCCTTCCGCGTGAAGCTCGTTCACGAGCGGGGTCACTGCTGGCCAGCAGGTGTGAGGCTTGATGGCAAGGTGGTGACCGCGCTTTGCTACGTGATGAAGGCCGTCCCCTTCGATACAATCGAAGCACGGCGCGAGGTCCTCGAGAACCTCGAGCGCACGTTCAGCCAGCGCTACGGCGAGCGCGTGGCCGATGGCGAGCCAACTGTTCCCCTCGCGCTCTTGCAGGAGGCGGCTGCCAGGGAGAAGTTGTTCACCATCTGGCAGTCGCTCGTCGATCGCATCCGCGCCGGCACTTGAAAATCCTCAGAAGCCAATTGAAGCACTGCGTCGCATTCAGCGGCTGGTAAGGACGCTAAATGCAAGATCCATGCGGTGGGAGAAACGCACATGCCGCTGCCGTCCATGGTCGTGCATTGCGACTGGAGCACGTCTGCCAGTAAGCGCTGGATGTCGGTGGCTGTCCTCAATGAGGGCCGTTACTGGCTCGGCAGGGTCATGCCGATCAGTTCGCCGCAAGCACTTCTGGACGCGGTCATGAATGCGGCTCCTGGTCCGGTGCTCATCGGCTTCGATTTCCCTATCGGATTGCCGTTCCAGTATGGCGAGAAGACGGGCCTCGCCGATTTTCGCGATTGCTTGGCTGCATTAGGCTATGGCGCGTGGTCGAACTGGTTCGACGTCGTCGACGACGTGGGTGATCTCTCGTTGCACCGACCGTTCTATCCGCAGCGACCTGGGGGCCGCTCCCATGCTCAACTCATCACTGCACTCGGCGTCTCCGACATCAACCAGCTTCGGCGAAGCTGCGAGATGCGGACGCCGTCGCGCGCGGCAGCCTGCCCGCTGTTCTGGACGCTTGGTGGAAATCAGGTCGGGAAGGCCGCGCTCGCAGGCTGGCAGGAGTTCCTAATGCCGGCGCTTGAAAAGCCAGGCACCGCGCTCTGGCCGTTCGATGGGCCAGTTGCCAGCCTTCTGGAGCGATCTCGCCTCGTGATCGCCGAAACCTACCCGGCCGATGCCTATGGTCAGGTCGGCGTCGTCTTTAAAGCTGGCATGAGCAAAACACGGCAGACCGATCGGCAGACGTTCGCATCTAAGCTGATTGGCTGGGCACAGAGCCGGAACCACGAACTCGACGGTGGCCTCGAAGCTTCGATCCGCGATGGGTTTGGCGATAGGCCTGTCGGCGAGGACCTCTTCGACGCCTTCCTTGGTCTCTGCGGGATGCTCGAGGTTGTATGTGGCCATCGACCTGAGGGCACGCCCAACCAGCCCAAGGTGGGACAATGGGAAGGCTGGATCTTCGGCCAGGCGTCAGAACCCGTAAGTGAAGCTGAACGCCCTGAAGAAACTGCGCTCCGTTGCGGCCCTTTTGCGCCGGCAGATCACAACCAAACGTCGCCCGCGGCTCGCGGAGCGTCGAACCTATTGTAATCATTGGAGGCACTTAGCGTGCCGGAGAGCCGGGTCCTCCGCCTTCGGAGGGCAACGCTCTATCCAGCTGAGCTACGGGTGCTGACCGTGGCGATTCACTAGCCTATGCGTGCAACGGGTGCAACGGGGCGGCGGACGCGTTTATGCGCCAAGGTCGCGTGATCGCATCGGGTCGGGTGCGCGGCGGGGATGGGCGGGCGGCGCCGGATCGGCGGTCCGGCAGCGTTGGCCGGAGGTCGTTCTTCGGGGCCGACCAGTTCCCGCACCCTTCGGCCGGCGCGCGCCGGTCCGCGCCCCGGCGTCGAGGCACCGGAACCGTGCTCCCCCTCTCGGCGCTGAGTGACCATGATCGTTCGCCCGCGCCCTGGCCTGTTTGCCATCCTGTTCACGCTGCACGGCTCGATCCTGCCGCAGGTGGCGCTCAGGATCCTGCTCATCACGCTGGTCGCCTGCGCGGTCGTCGCGGCGGAGCGGCACTGGCCGGAGCTGTTGTCCCTCAATGCCGGCGTCGCGCCCTTCACGCTCCTGGGGCTCGCCCTGTCGATCTTCCTCAGCTTCCGCAACAATGCCTGCTACGACCGCTGGTGGGAGGCGCGGCGGCAATGGGGGATGCTCCTCGTCGAGATGCGCGGATTCGCGCGCACCACGATCGCGCTCCTGCCCGGGCCGGAACACGAGGCTCTGCGCCGCCGCATCCTGCGGCGCCTCGCCGGCTTCGCGCATGCCCTCCACGCCGCCCTGCGCTCCGAGGATCCGCAGGCCGCCCTCGCGCCGTGGCTGCCCGAGGCGGAGCGCGAAGTCCTGGAGGCCCATCCCAGCCCTGCGGACGCCGCGCTCCACCGCGTTGCCGTGGACCTCGGCGGCGCCCGGGAGGCCGGGACGATCAGCGACGTGCTCTACGCCATCTTCGAGACCAAGCTCGAGGCGCTCTCCCACATCCAGGCGGCCTGCGAGCGGATCAAGGGCACGCCCCTCCCGTTCGCCTACACCCTGCTGATCTACCGCACGTCGTGGCTCTACTGCCTCTTCCTGCCCTTCGGGCTCGCGACCTCCCTGGGTTGGGCGACGCCGCTGGCGACCGCGCTGGTCGCCTACACGTTCTTCGGCCTCGACGCTCTGGGCGACGAACTCGAGGAACCCTTCGGCCTGCAGGCCAACGACCTGCCGCTCGATGCGCTCCTGCGGACCGCCGAAGGCGTCGTCCTCAACGCGCTCGGCGATCCCCTGCCCCCGGCGCTTCAGCCGGACCATTTCGTCCTGCGCTGACGATCCTGCGCGAACCGGGGCCGCGTGTCGGGGCGGCTCCCGTCCGGCGCTCGCGGCTCGGCCGCCGGCCCGTGCCGTCCTGGGCCGATGGGCGCGGGCGGTTGCGAGGAGCGGGAACTCCGGCCTCGATCGCCGTCTTTCCCAGAACAGCGACATCGAGGATTGCCATGAAGCCCCTGACGGCCCTGCCGGCATTCGACGCGGAGGACGATCTCAACGTCGTGATCGAGACGCCGAAGGGCAGTCGCAACAAGTATTCCTACGACCCTGAGGTCGGCGCGTTCCGGTTCAAATCCGTGCTGCCGGAGGGGAGTTCCTTTCCGTATGATTTCGGGTTCATTCCCTCGACGCTCGGGCAGGACGGCGATCCCCTCGATATCCTCGTGCTGCTCGACGCGCCCATCGTGATGGGATGCCTGGTGACGGTGCGCCTCCTCGGCGTGATCGAAGCGGAGCAGCGGGAGACGGACGGCAAGACGGAGCGCAACGACCGCCTCCTCGGAGTCGCGGTTCACGCACGCACGCACGCCCATGTCCGCCACGTCGACGAACTGAGGCCGGGCTTCCTCGACGAGATCGAGGCCTTCTTCACGCATTACAACGCCTTGAGCGGGCGCCGCTTCACGCCGCTGCGGCGCTCCGGGCCCGATCGCGCCCGCACCCTCGTCCAGGACGGCGCGCGCGGCACGGGCAGGCCGGTGAGACCGTGATCGATCCGCGAGGCCGTCGCTCAGGCGGGCCGGCGCGGGACCGGGCAACCCGCCATCCGCAAGGGTCACCACAGGCAGGAGCCGAGACATGAACAAGGGATTTGGCGTGCAGGTCACCGTGCCGGGATCGGGTGATGGGGCCGCCAAGGTCGCGCCCGTGCTCGTCGTCGCGCGGGACGAACAGGATGCCGAGATCGTGGCGGCGCAGGCCGCGGGTGCCGGCGCGCAGGCCGAAGCGCTGCGTGAGCTCACGGACGAAGAGATCACGGAACATGGTCTCGATCTGCAGGCGCATGGCAGCGTGACGGCGCTTCCCGTGCTGAGCCTGTGAGAGGCAGGCGCCGCCCGGTCGTCACAGGCGGGCGTCGCGCGCTCGAACCGGAGCCTCGGCCGCAAACCGCACCGTCACGCTGACGCGCGCGCGATCCGATTGCCGAGGCCCAGGCGGCCAACCATGATGGCCGCGCGCAGGACGGATCGTCGGTCTCGCTCGGGCCCGAGCCGCCCTGCGCGCGGGAGGGGAGGCCCTGCGTCCCATGAGCGATCCGGTGACGCGGCTGAGAGCCGCCTACACGACCTGGGCCGAGACGAAGGGCGGCGATGTCCAATGCTGGATGGATGTCCTCGCCGAGGAGGCGAGCCTCACCTCGCTCGCCGACGGGTCTCCGGCGATGCGGTTCACGGCGGCGCGGCGCAGCCGCCGCGAGATCCTGGGCTATCTCGAAGGGCTCGCCGCCGACTGGGAGATGATCGCCCACGACATGACCGAGTTCGTGGCCCAGGGAGACCAGGTCGTCGTGATCGGGAACGTGGCCTGGCGCAACAGGGCCACCGGAAAGGTCGCGCGCACCCGGAAGGTCGACCTGTGGCGCTTCTCGAACGGCCGCGCCGTCGCCTTCGAGGAACTCTACGACACCGCCCGAACCATCGCGGCGGCAACGCCCGACCCGGCCTGATGCGGGCCGGACGATGAGACGGCGCACCCACGCGGCGGCCCTGGTCGCCATCCTCGGCCTCGGCGGCGCCCCCGCCCGCTCCGAGGATCCGCCGGTGCCCGCCGCGAGCGACCGCGCCTTCGATCAGTTCGTGCGCAAGACGCTGGCGGATTACGCAGTGCCGGGCGCGGTCGTCGCCGTTGTGCGGGCCGACGGCACCGCCTTCGTCCAGGGCTACGGCGTGCGTGAGGCCGGGAAGGCAGCGCCGGTCGACGCAGAAACGCGGTTTCAGATCGCCTCGATGAGCAAGTTCATCGCCGCCACGGCGGTCGGCACCCTGGTCGACCGCGGCGTCGTCGCCTGGGACGTGCCGGTTCGCAGCTTCGCAGCGGACCTCCTGCTCGCGGTGCCCTACGCGAGTGAGAACGCGACCCTGCGGGACTACTTCGCGCACCGCACCGGCCTGCCCGCCTATGCCGGCGACCTGCTGGTGGAGTTCGGCCTCGGGGCGGAGGAGCTCGTTCGCCGCGCCCGCTTCCTCCCATTCGACCACAGCTTCCGGGAGAGGATGGCCTATTCCAATTACGGCATCTTCCTGGGCCAGCAGGCGGCCGCGCGGGCGGCGGGCCTCTCCGCTCCGCAGCTCCTCGCGCAGGCCATCCTGGCGCCGCTCGGCATGGGGCGCAGCGGCCCGGTCCAGGCCGCCTTGTTCGAGGATGAGAACCGCGCGGCCGCGCACGACCTCGACGGGAGCGTGATGGCCTACGAGAACGTCGATGCGTTCAGCGGCGCCGGCGCGATCGTCTCGACGGGCGCCGACATCGCGCGCTGGATGCGCATGGTGCTGGCGGGCGGCACCTTCGAGGGACAGCCGGTGCTCAAGCCGTCCACCCTCGGCGACATCCTGGCCGCCAGCATGGTCGAGGGGCCGGGCGGCCCGTTGCGCGATCCGAATGCGGCGGCGGGCCTCGGCTGCGACAGCTACCGGTTCCTCAACCGGCGGGTCGTCGAGAAGAACGGCGCGCTCAACGGCGTCCGCACGATCGTGACCCTCATCCCCGATCTGAAGGTCGGCATCGCGATCTTCGCCAACAAGCAGCTCACGGTCTTCCCAGAGGCCGTGCGCGCGGCGTTCCTAGAGCGGGAGATCGGCGCCTCCGGGCGCGATCTGCAGGCCGAGATCCGATCGGAGCAGCCCGCCTGGACCAACCTCCTGGCGATCCCGAAGCCGCCCGCCGACGCCCAGCCGATGGCCCATGCCCTGGACGCCTATGCGGGCCATTTCGAGAGCCCGCTCTACGGCACCCTCCGGATCACGAAGGTGGGCGATGCCCTGATGGGGCGGATCGGTCCCAGTGAGGCCAGGCTGACGCCCTGGTCCGGCGACACGTTCCTGCTCAGCTTTCCGAACCCGGATATCGCGCCGGGCCTGCTGACCTTCGCTTTCGCGGACGGGGCCGCGAGTGCCACGAGCATCGGCGGCCGCACGGTCCCCGGCACGCTGAGCGTGAGCTACGGCCGGTTCGCGCGCGTGCCCTGAACGGACGGCGCACGCGATCCGGGGGAGCCGAGCATTCCGGAGGACGTCATGATCACGCTCTATTCCTACCCCGAGCTCTTCGGTGTCGCCGACAACAACGGCTATGGCCTGAAAGTCTTCGCGTTTCTCAAGCTCGCGTATCTGCCCTTCGTGCATCGGCACATCGTCGATGCCTCGGACGCACCGCGCGGACAGCTTCCCTATATCGTCGATGACGGCAGGCCGATCGGTGACAGCGACGCGATCCTGGCGCATCTCACCCGGACTTACGGCCTGACGCTGGATGACGGGCTCGATCCTCGGCAGCGCGACACCAGGCTTCTGGTCACGCGCATGCTCGACGACCTGTACTGGGTGATGTCCTATTCCCGCTGGAAGGATGAGCGGTACTGGCCCGCCTTCCGGGATGCTCTGCTGCGGGCGCATCCGAGCCTCACGGAAACCGGCCTGCGCCAGGCGCAGGCATTCAACGCGCAGCGCTACCATTATCAGGGAATCGGCCGCTTCGAGCCCGACGCCGCCTACGCGCGCGGGCTCGCCGACCTGCAGGTGCTGGCAAACCTCACGCCGGCGGAGGGCTACCTGTTCGGATCGAAGCCCACCAGCGTCGATGCGGGCATCTACGGTTTCATCGCCAACATCGTCTTCTTCCCGATCGAGACCCCGCTCAAGCGCTTCGTCGCGTCGCAGGACAATCTGGTCCGCCATTGTAAAGCCATCCACGCTTCCGTCGCGTCGGGGCCTCGCAGCGCGAACCTCGCGGGCGCGTAGGTCAGGCCTGAACGCCCGCCCGCGCGACGTCTCCGGCGTTCGGCAGCGTCTCGATCCGCCAGCACAGGTCCAGCACCCGGCGGATCTGCGGATCCGGCAGGATGCCCTCGGCGAGGTCGGTGAACTTGCGCGCCAGGGCGGCGTCGCTCATCGGGCGCTCGACGCTGCCGATCGCGTGCGCGATGAACCGGTTCAGGGTGCGGCCGTCCTTGAGGGTGATCGTCAGGTCCACCTGCTCCGGCTTGATCGCGCCATCCACCACCGGCGCCACCCGGCCGCGCAGGGCGGTGATGACGGGATCGCGCACGGCCCGGTCGCTGAACTGCTTCTCGCCGCCCGCCCCCTCCACCAGCGCCACCGCCACCGCGTGGGAGATGCTGAACTTGCCTTCGAGGCCGGTGCGCGGCGCCGTCTTGCCGGTCAATTCGAGGACGAGGGGGTGCACCTTCAGACTCACGCGCTCGATCTCATCCGGGGTGAGGTGGTTCTCGTCGCGCAGCTGCACCGCCGCGTCGATCGCCGGATGCATGACGATGCCGCAGGCGAAGGGCTTGTAGGTGTTGAGAGCCGCCTCGTAGCGCGTACCGAGCCCCTCCGTGATTTCGCGGTAATCCTGCTTGGTCGAGACCGTATTGGCCCAGCCGCGCCTGGCCTCGATCATCCCGTCGGAACTCGTGTAGTTCTTCGAGGCCAGGATCGCCGCGAACAATCCGTTCGCGGCGGCGCGCCCCGGGTTGAAGCTCTTGTTCATGGAGCCGAAGGATTCGCGCAGGCCCACCGGCTGAGAGGCCGCGAGGCCGAGCGCCCAGACCATCTGCTGCTCGTCGAGGCCCATCAGCTTGCCGGACGCGGCGGCGGCCCCGAACACGCCGGCCGTGCCGGTGATGTGCCAGCCGACATCGTAATGGTTCGGATAGACGGCATTGCCGATCCGGCACTCGGTCTCGACGCCGAGCACCAGGGCGTTGAGGAAATCGGCGCCCGAGACCGGGTGCATCTCCGCATAGGCGAGGATCGCGGAGGCGACGGGGCCGGCCGGGTGGATCACGGTCTTCAGGTGGGTGTCGTCGTAGTCGAAGATGTGGCTCGACACCCCGTTGAGGAAGGCGGCGTTCATGATGTCGAAGCGCTCCGGACGCCCGAACAGCCCGGCCTGGGGCGGCCCCGAGAAGGGGGCGAGCGCCGAGACCGCGACGTCCAGGGTCGCGTGATGCGAGCCCCCGATGGCGACGCCGACCCAGTTGAGGAAGGTGCGGGTGCCCTCGCGGCGGACGGCCTCCGGCAGGTCCGCGAAGCGGGCGCCGACGAGGTAGCGCGCGAGCGTCCGGGTCACGTCCGCCGCGGGGGCCGCGGCGGCGGGGCCAGTCCCTCCCGGGCCCTCGGGCGCCGCGCGGGTGCCGGTGGCGGCGAGGGCGAGGCCGGCCGCCCCGAGCAGCGTGCGGCGATCGATTCTGGACATGGCGCTTGCCTCCCTTCGCCCGCGGCGGCCGTGCGGCCGCCCGACGACAACGCCCAACGCATGAGGTCGGCCTCGGGTTATCCGGAATGTGGTCGCGAAGCCCGATTCCCGGCCGCCGGGGCCGGGCGCGGGGCGTGCCAGCGGTGCGAGCGCTGCCGCGAGCCTCGGCGGTCCTTATCCGGCCAGCGCCACGGCCTTGCCGAAGGCGTGCACGAAGCGCGGCTCGACGCGGCCGCTCATCCCGTGCAGGACCCGCAAGGCCTCCGCGGAACTCATGGCCGGCTTGTAGGAGCGGCGCTCCGTCAGGGCCGCGTAGACGTCGCAGATCGTCAGGAAGCGGACGACATCGCTGATGGCGTCGCCGCTCAGGCCGTCGGGGTAGCCGGAGCCGTCGAGCATCTCGTGATGGTGGCGCACGGCGTCCAGGATCGCCGGGTCCATGTCGGGACTGGCGCTGAGGAGCTTGAACCCGAGCAGCGTGTGGGTGCGCATGATTGCGGTCTCACCCGGATCGAGGGCGCCGCGCTTGATCAGGAGCGCGCGCGGAATCCGCGCCTTGCCGATATCGTGCACGAGGGCGGCGCGCACCAGACGCTGCCGTTGGGCCTCGGGAAAGCCGATATGGGAGGCGAATTGCGCGGCCAGGCCCGCGACCACGAGGGAATGCTGGTAGGTGGCGTTGTCGTGGGCCCGGATGGTGTTGAGCCAGCGCGCGAGGCCGCCATCCCGCAAGGCGGAGAGAAGGGGATCGACGCAGCCATCGACCGCCTGCAGGTCGATGAATCGCGAGCCTTCCGCGACACCGAAGAGCGTTTCGAGGGCGGCGGCGGCGCGCTCGGCACATTGGCGGGCGCCGGCATTGAGGCGTCCCTCGGCGGGGTTGATCAGGTTCAGGAGCGCGGTGACGACGACATGCGGCTCCGCATAGACGGGCAGGCAGGCGCTCGCGCCGAGCAGCTGCGCTTGCCGGAGCGCCCGATCGGAACTGCGATGCGAGAGGCACAGGATCGGGAGCCCGTCGCCCCAGGCCTGGCGCCGCAGGGCCAGCAGGCACGCCATGGCATTCGCGCGGGTCAGGTCGAGATCGGTCACGACCGCCGAGACGCCGAGCAGGCTCTCCCACCGGATGTCGGGCGAGACGACCTCGCAGGTGCCGACGAGGCGCAGACCGTCGGCGAGGGCCGCACTCCGCTGCGCGCTGTCGGACACGAGAACGATCAGTCCGGCCAGCACCACCGCGCCCCTGCAGCGTTCCTCAACTTAAGCTGGAAAACACCTCTCCACATTGCATCTTAAAAGAGTAAATACCGCCCGCGGATAAGTTGGACCATCGTTACGCGCCGGTTAAATTCTTGCTCGGACGGACCAGACGATTCCTTCGAGGACGGTCCGCGTTCCAACGCCCATGGGCGCGTCAAAGGGCGTTCGCGTTTCGATGGCCCGTGCCTCCGCCCCACAGGCGACGACGGTGCAACGCTCGGTTCGGCGCGGACCCTAGAGGGTAAAGGCTTGGCGGAAGCGCGCGAGGGCGCGCGCGTCGTCGCCGGCCGGCCAGGCTTCGAGGCCGATCACGCCGCGATAGCCCATCGCGGACAGGGCGCGGGCAATCGCCGGATAGTTGATCTCGCCCGTCCCCGGCTCATGGCGGCCAGGCACGTCGGCGACCTGAATCTCTCCGATCAACGGCAGGGCGCGGCGGCAGAGTTCGATTAGGTTCCCCTCGCCGATCTGCGCATGGTAGAGGTCGAGATTGAGCCGCAGCGAGGGGCGGTTCACGGCCTCCACCAGCGCGATGGTGTCCGCGGCCTTGGCGAAGGGCGTCCTGGGGTGGTCGATGGCCCCGTTCAGGTTCTCCAGGACGAAGACCACGCCTTCCTTCTCCCCGAGATCGGCGATGCGCCGGAGTGTGTCGGCGGCCTTCAACCACATGCGACCCGTGACGATGTCGGCGGCCACGATCGCCTGGCCCTGGGCGTCGAGACCGGTCCCGTGGAGGTTGAGCCGCGGGCAGTTCAGCGCCTTCGCAATCGGGATCGACTGCGCGGCGGTGCGCAGGAGTTCGTCCGCCCCCGCGTCGTCCGCCAGCGTTCCGGTCACGTATCCGGTCATGGACGAGAAACGGGCACCGGAGGCTGCGAGGGCCTTGATGTCGTGGCGCGTCCAGTCCCAGATCTCAACGAGGAAGCCCGCCTCGGTGAGGCGCCGGAGGCGCTCGGTGACCGGGAGGGACGCGTAGACGGTCTCAGCGCAGACCGCGAGGGAGAACGGTTCAGTCATTGACGTCGCCAAGTTGCCGTTCAGCCGGCCGGCTGATGTCGAGGGGGACCAATCCGAGCGTCCGCGGCGCAAAGCCGGCCCGATCGACGCGTTCTGCGTCGCCATCGCACGGGTCAGCCCCGAACGATGGCAGGCTGCGGCCCGTGACAGCGCCTGCGGTTCGAAGGGCCTACACGTGCGCGACCTGCGCCAGGGGCGTGACGGCCTCGCCTGGGCGAGCGGTGGCATTGCCGAGGAGCGCGTCGTCGGCGTGCTGCAGGGCCTTGCCCCCTGCCATGAGATCGTAGAGCGCGTCCATGGCGATCGCGTCCCGCGCGAAGGTGCCGAGGGTCCGGCCGCGGTTCAGGATCGTGAAGCGGTCGCCGACCGCGTAGGCATGGCGGACATTGTGCGTGATGAAGATGACGCCGATGCCGTCTTGGCGCACCCGATCGATGTATTTCAGAACCATCGCGGTCTGCGTCACGCCGAGCGCGGAGGTCGGCTCGTCGAGGATCAGGACCTTGGCACCGAAATAGACGGCGCGGGCGATCGCCACGCATTGTCGCTCGCCGCCCGACAAGGTGCCGACCGCCTGTTGCGGATCGCGCACGTCGATGCCGATGCGCTGCATCTCCTGCCGGGTGACGATGTCGGCCCGCGCCAGGTCAAGCTGCCGGAACACGCCGCGCCCCCGCATGGGCTCCCGGCCCATGAAGAAGTTTCGCGTGACCGACATGAGCGGGATCATCGCGAGGTCCTGATAGACGGTGGCGATGCCCGCCGCCATGGCATCCCGTGGTCCCGAGAAGACACGCGCCTCGCCGCTAACCAGAAAGTCGCCCGAGGTGTGCTGATGGACGCCCGACAGCGTCTTGATCAAGGTCGACTTGCCGGCGCCATTGTCGCCGAGAAGGCATAGTACCTCTCCGGCATGGACGCTCATGGACACGCCATTCAGGGCGATTACGGACCCGAAACGCTTGACGAGGTCTCGGACTTCGATCAACGGAGGCGTTTTTTCGGTCATCAGCGCTCTCCCGTTGCGCGCTTACGGATCATGTTATTGAAAACCACGGCGACAAGCAGCATTCCGCCCAGGAAGACCAGATACCAATCTTGATCAACGCTTGTGTAAGTCAGACCGATCAAGACCATGCCGAAGATGATCGATCCGAAGAAGGCACCGATCGCCGAGCCGTAGCCGCCGGTCAGGAGGCAACCACCGATCACCGCGGCGATGATCGCCTCGAACTCCTTCTGGAAGCCGCGCCGCGCGTCGGTCGAGCCGGCATCGAGCACTGTCAGGATGGCCACCAGCGTCGCGCAGCACGCTGTACCGATGAACAGGATCGTCTTGACCCGCTCGACCGGGACGCCCGAGTTGCGCGCGGCGCGGGCGTCGCCGCCGACCGCGAAGATCCAGTTGCCGAACCGGGTCCGCACCAGGAGCCAGGTCGCCACCAGCGCGAGCCCGGCAAACCAGAGGATCACCACGGGGATGCCCGCGACCTTCGGCAGGCCGCTGGGGAAGCTGTCGATCACGCCTCGGGCAGCGAGCCAACGAAAGACATCCTGGCCGACACTTCCGGAGAAGAGCGCGGCCGCCATGCCGTCGCCCACCACGTCCTTGACGCCGCGCAATTGCGTGGCGCCGCCACTCGCCCATTTGAGGCCGACAAGCGTCAGGCCGCGCAGGATGAACAGGAAGGCGAGCGTCACGATGAAGGAGGGCAGCCCGGTGCGCAGCACGATCTGTGCATTCACGAATCCGATCGCGAGAGCGACCGTGAAAGCCGCCAGGATCGCGACCGGGACCGGGCCAATGCCACACGACCAGGGCGGCGGCGAAGACGAAGCCGGCGAAGGCGACCATCGAGCCGAGCGAGAGGTCGAACTCGCCGCCGATCATCAGAAGCGCCGCGCCAACGGCGAGGATCCCGAGTTGAGCGGCCGGGACCATGAAGTTCATGATGCCCGCAAGCGTGAACATCGCCGGATCAGCGAAGACGACGAAGAAGGCGCTCACGAGGAGGAGGCCCGCGACCGCGCCGAGTTCGGGCCGGCGCAGGAGCATGGTCGTCGCCGACGCTCGCTGGAGGCGCTCGTCGCCGCCGACCGCGTCTTGGGGTTGGGATGCGCTCATCATGCTCGAGCAATCCTGATTGGCGATGCGGAGAGATGGGGTGGCTCGGCGGGTTGAGCGCGCCGAGCCGAGGCCCTTAGGGGGCCGTTCAATGGGCGGCTTTGCCTTCGGCGGCGAGAATTCGCTCGGCGTCGCGTTGCGTCACGAAGCTCGGGCCCGTGGCCACATTGCCCGTCGGGAGGCGGCCGTAGCGGGCCTTGATGGCGAGCAGACTGACCGGCAGGTAGCCTTGCAGGAAGGGTTGCTGATCGATCGCGAACAGGGCCTTGCCCTTGGCGACCTCCTTCAGGAAGGTCGGCGACAGATCGAAGGTCGCCACCTTGACTTTGCCGGAGAGGCCGGCCGCCTCGATGGCCTGCACCGCGGGCTCGCCGGCGAACCCGGTGCTCAGGCCGAGCACGACGTCGATCGCGGGGTTGCGCGTGAGAGCCGCGCTCACCTTCGCGCGCGTCTCCGCCGGGTCGGTCGAGACCGGCAGGACGGTGACGACCCCGCCCTGGAGACCCTCCTGAAGGCCCTGGCAGCGCTGATCGAGGGCGACGTTGCCGACCTCCGGGTTGACGCACAGGGCGTGCTTGAAGCCTTCGCGCTTCAGCCGCGCTCCAATGATGCGCCCAGCCGAGAGCTCGTCCTGGCCGACATGGAGCGCGATCCCAAGGCGAGCGGCGGCGTCCGCACCCGAATTGATCGAGATCACCGGGATGCCGGCAGCGACCGCCTTCCGGATCGAGGGTCCGAGGGCGTCGGGGTCTGGATTGGAGACCACGATCCCGTCCGGGGCCTGGTTGACGGCCGCGTCGATGAGCTGGCTCATGGCGACGACGTCGAAGGTCTCCGGAGAGCGGTAGACCACGTTGACCTTGGCGTCTTTGCCCGCCTGCGTGGCTCCTTCCTTGACCGTGGACCAGAATGGATCGGAAGCCTGGCCGTGGGTGATCACGGCGATTGTCAAGTCCTTGGCAATCGCCTGGCCACCGATCAGCCAGCCGGTCCAGACAATGCCCGCAGCCAGCATAGATTTCAGAACTGATCTCATGATGTCCCTCCCTGGAATTTAATGAGACATGGTTGTCGAAGACGTCCGGTTGGCCCGGATCTATTCCTGAGCGGGGCGCCCGAGGGCGCGTGCCGTCAGTTCATCGTCGGCATGACGAAGTCGGCGCCCGCGCGAATGCCGGCCGGCCAGCGGGTCGTGATGGTCTTGAGCCGGGTGTAGAAGCGCACGCCCTCCGGCCCGTGCATGTGGTGGTCGCCGAACAGCGAGGCCTTCCAGCCGCCGAAGGAGTGGAACGCCATCGGCACCGGGATCGGCACGTTGATCCCGACCATGCCGACCTCGATCGCGTGGGCGAACTCGCGCGCCGTGTCGCCGTCGCGGGTGAAGATGGCGGTGCCGTTGCCGAACGCGTGCGCGTTGATGAGGCGCGCGGCGGTGGCGAAGTCGGGCGCGCGCGTCACGGCGAGGACCGGACCGAAGATCTCCTCCCGGTAGATCCGCATCTCCGGAGTCACCCGGTCGAACAGCGTGCCGCCGAGGAAGTAGCCGTCCTCGTAGCCCTGGAGCTTGAGGCCGCGTCCGTCGACCAGAAGCTCGGCGCCCTCACTCACGCCCTGGTCGATGTAACCCCGGACCTTGTCGAGATGGGCCTTCGTGACGAGAGGGCCCATCTCGGCCTCGGGATCCGTGCCGGGCCCGACCTTCAGGGCGCGGATTCTCGGGATCAGCCGCTCGATCAGCGCGTCGGCGGTGGCCTCGCCCACCGGCACCGCCACCGAGACCGCCATGCAGCGCTCGCCGGCCGAGCCGTAGGCCGCGCCCATCAGCGCATCGGCCGCCTGATCGAGATCGGCGTCGGGCATGACGATCATGTGGTTCTTGGCCCCGCCGAGCGCCTGGGCGCGCTTCCCCGTTCTGGTGGCGGTCGCGTAGATGTAGCGGGCGATCGGGGGCGAGCCGACGAAGCTGACCGCGCTGATGCCGGAGCTGTGCAGCAATGCGTCGACGGCTTCCTTGTCGCCCTGCACCACCTGGAACACGCCGTCGGGCAGGCCGGCCTCCTTCAGCCATTCCGCCATCAGCAGCGCGGCGGTGGGATCGCGCTCGGACGGCTTGAGGATGAAGCAGTTGCCGCAGGCCAGCGCCACGGGGAACATCCACATCGGCACCATGGCGGGGAAGTTGAACGGCGTGATGCCGGCGACCACCCCGAGGGGCTGGCGCAGGGAATGGGAATCGACGCGGGTCCCGACATTCTCGGTGACCTCGCCCTTGAGGAGGTGCGGGATGCCGGTGGCGAATTCGACCACCTCGGCGCCGCGCTGGATCTCACCCCTGGCATCGGAGAGCACCTTGCCGTGCTCGGCCGTGATGACGGCCGCGAGTTCGTCGATGCGCTCTTCGAGCAGGCGCAGGAAGCGGTTGAGGATGCGCGCACGGCGCAGGGGCGGCGTCACGGCCCAGGCCGGGAACGCCGCCTTGGCGGCCGCCACCGCCGCCTCGACCTCCTCGCGGCTCGCCAGCGCCACCGCGCCGGTCTGCGCGCCCGTCGCCGGGTTGTAGAGTGGCGCGGTGCGGGCGCCGTAGCCCGGCAGGGACCTTCCGGCGATAAAGTGCCCAACGGTGGCGTTCATGGATCGTTTCCTGGAAGAGGCAGCGGCGGTGTTCACGTGTCAGGCGGTGCGGGCCGGCCTGCGGAGGGCGTGACCGGCGAGGCTTTCTGCGGAGGGTTCGAACTGGAAGCCGGCTTCCTTCGCGGCCGCCGCGAGATGGCGGTATCCGAGCCTGGCGTAGGTCAGGGGATGCGCCTTGGCGGGATCCTGCTCGGCCTCGACCACGAGCCAGCCCCGATAACCGACCTCGGCCAGCGGATTCAGGGCTTCGATGAAGTCGACGCAGCCGTCCCCCGGCACCGTGTAGACGCCCTCGACCACGGATCTGAGGAAACTCCAGCGCTCCGCCCGTGCGCGCGACAGCACGTGCGGACGCACATCCTTGGCATGGACATGATTGACCCGATGCGCCCAGCGCCGCGCGATCGCCGCCGGATCCTCTCCCGCGAAGGTGAGATGGCCGGTGTCGAGCAGCAAACCGACCTCCGGCCCGGTGCCCTCCATGAGGCGGTCGATCTCGGCGCCCGCCTCGATCACCGTGCCCATGTGATGGTGGAAGGCGATCCGGACGCCCTCGTCCGCCATCCGCTGGCCGAGCTCGTTGATCCGATCGAGGAAGATCGGCCAATCCGCCTCGGCCATGACCGGCCGGTCGGCGACCGGGACGTCCATGAGACCCTGGACGGTGCCCGAGGTCTCCGCGAAGACCATGACCTCGCAATGGCAGGCCTTGAGCAGGTCGAGATGCGGGCGCATCGCCGCCAACTCGGCCTTCGCATCCCGGCGACGCAGCTCGGCGCCGTACCAGCCCGAGATGAAGTCGAGCCCGAAGGAGCCGAGCAGATCGACCAGCGCCGCCGGATCGGTGGGGAACTTGTTGCCCTTCTCGATACCGGCGAAGCCCGCCTGGCTGGCTTCCGCGAGGCAGGTCTCCAGTGGCGTGTCCCCGCCGAGTTCGGGCAGGTCGTCATTCGACCATGCGATGGGGTTCGTGCCGAAGCGGATCGCCATTGTCCTGCCTTCTGATCGAAATTGCCGTATCGGGGGGCGGATGCGCAGCGGTTCAGCGGCGCTCGCGCAGCGCCGTCTCATAGGCCGCGCGGGCCTCCTGGACTTCGGTGCGAGCCGAGACGGCCGGTACCGCCACATCCCACCAGGCGCCGCCCGCGGGGCAGCTACACGGTCGGCGGCTGGTATCAGACTTCGGGCGGGCCCGACCTCTACCTCAACAATGGCGGCCTTCCGCTCAGCGTGGCCGGCGGCACCCCCCTTTCGCATCAGGAGCGCAGCGGCGTCTATGGCGTGGCGGTGCAGGAGCTCTACCGGCCCCTTCCCGACAATCCAGCCCGCAACGTCTCCGGCTTCCTGCGCGCCAGCTTCGCCAATTCGCGCACCTCGTCCATCGACGAGCAGATCACGATCGGTGCGGTCTATAAGGGCTTCTGGGATGCGCGCCCCCTCGACTGGATCGGCGCCGGCTTCGGCGTCTCGCACGCGAGTTCGGCGATCGCCCGCGGCCTGGAGGCTGCGAATGCCTTCGACGGCGGAAACCGTCCCATCCCGGGCTACGAGCGCGTCATCGAGGTTTTCTACAGCTTCGCCGCCAGCCCGGACGTTGTCATCCGCCCCAACATCCAGTTCATCAATCGGCCGGGCGGCGTCGCAGGACGACAGGACGTCCTCGTCTTCGGGGTCAAGAGCGGCGTCACGTTCTAGACGTCACGACGGAGGCTTTCCTCCGTGATCTCGCCGCGCCGAACCGGCCTCCTTGGAGGCGGGTCGGCGTTCAGAGAGGGGCTGCCGATGCCCAGGTTTCGCCGGCAGCCCGTTTTCCAGGCTTAGCGGGAATGGCATCGGGTTCGACCTCCGGCCCCGGGTGCCTGGATTTAGAGCGGATTTTCTCGGCCCCGCTCCACCGAGCCGGCCACTTCCTGTAAGTTGCGCGCAGGGCGGCTAGACCCGCATAGGACTGCGTTGCGCATCATGTCAGATTCGAGTTCCGCCTCATCCAGCGACGCGGCGCCGGCCAGCCTCGATGAGTTGCGGGAACGGCTGGCTGCAGGGGAGCTGAAGCTGCCGAAGCGGCTCGCGCAGACGGCCGCGTTCCTGGTGGCGCATCCAGAGGAGGTTGCCTTCGGGACGGTGGCGAGCCTCTCCAGTCGCGCCGGCGTCCAGCCATCGGCCTTGATACGGATGGCGCAATCCGTCGGCTTCTCCGGATTCTCGGATCTCCAGGCCCTTTTCCGCGAGCGCCTTCGAGAGAAGACAATGCGCTACGACGAGCGTCTCACGTCGACGCGGGCGCGCAAGGGATCGATCCCGGCCGGGCTGCTCAGCGATTTTGGTCAGATCGGCATCCGCTCGATCGGCAATCTCATGGAGACGCTGGAGGCGGCACAACTGGAAGCGGCCGTCGCCACGCTTGCGCAGGCCGAGACGATCTACCTGATCGGGCAGCGCCGGTCCTTTCCGGTCATCGCCTACATGAGTTACCTGTTCAGCACGCTCGGCATCCGGAATACCTTGCTCGGCTCCCCCCTCGGCACCGATGCCGAGGCGATTGCCCTCGCCACCCCGCGGGACGCCGCGCTGGCCGTCACGTTCACCCCCTACGCGCCCGCGACGGTGGCGCACGCCCATCAGGCGGCGGAGAACGGCTGTCCCCTCGTCCTCCTGACCGACAGTCCGCTGAGCCCGCTCGTCCCGCGGAGCCGCCACTGGCTCGAGGTCATGGAACCCAATCTCGACGGCTTCCGGACGATGACCGCCACCTTCACCCTGGCCGCCACCCTCGCGGTCGCGGTGGGCGGATCCAGGGAGAAAATTGGAACGTAATTTCTAGTTTGTAGATTTTTGGAATTTATGTTTTATGTCTCCCCATGACCCGTGGGGAGGACCCGGCGCGATGACGAAGAGGCTCGATGTGGTGACGATCGGCCGGTGTTCGGTCGATCTCTACGCTCAGCAGATCGGGACGCGTCTCGAGGACGCCGCCTCCTTCGCGAAATCGGTCGGAGGATGTCCGGCCAACATCGCCATCGGCACGGCGCGCCTCGGCCTGCGGTCGGCGCTGATCACGCGCGTGGGCGCGGAACAGATGGGCGACTTCGTCCGCGAGCAGATGGTCCGCGAAGGCGTCGAGACGGCCGGTATCGCGGTCGATCCCACCCGGCTCACGGCCCTGGTCCTTCTGGCCGTCGAGAACGCGGACAGCTCGCCGATGATCTTCTACCGGGACAATTGCGCCGACATGGCCCTGGAGGAGGCGGATGTCGACCCGGATCTCGTGGCCTCGGCCCGGGCGGTTCTGGTGACCGGGACGCACTTCTCGCGCCCGGCCGCCGCGGCAGCCCAGCGCAAGGCGATGCGCATCGCCCGGGAATCGGGCGGCAAGATCGTCTTCGACATCGATTATCGGCCCAACCTCTGGGGGCTCGGCGGCCACGAGGCTGGATTTTCCCGCTACGTGAAGTCGGACACCGTCTCGCGGATCATGCGGGAGATCCTGCCGGAAGCCGACCTGATCGTCGGTACGGAGGAGGAAATCAGGATCGCGGCCGGCGAGGAGGATGTCCTCGCCGCCCTGCGGACGATCCGCGCCTGGACAACGGCGCCGCTGGTGCTCAAGCGCGGGGCGCGGGGCTGCGTGATCTTCGCGGGAGCGATCGGGAGCCTGGACGACGGAATCCAGGGGGCGGGCTTTCCGGTCGAGGTGCTCAACGTCCTCGGCGCGGGCGACGCCTTCATGTCGGGATTGCTGTCCGGCTGGATCCGGGGCGAGCCGCTCACCACCTGCGCGACCCTGGCCAATGCCTGCGGGGCCTTCGCGGTGGCGCGCCTGCTCTGCTCTCCGGAATACCCGACCCAGCCCGAGCTTGCCGCCTTCTTGGCCGAGACGCCGCTCCGACGCCGGCCACGCACGGATCCGGTCCTGAACCACCTGCACTGGGTCACCACCCGGCGCGCCCAGCCGGAGAGCCTGATGGCGTTCGCCATCGATCATCGGAGCCAGCTCGAGGCGGTTGCGGACGCTCTCGGGGTGTCCCGCGGCCGGCTCAGCGATTTCAAGGCTCTCGCCGTCGCGGCCACCGCCCGCGTCGCGCGCGGGCGCCCAGGCTTCGGGATGTTGCTCGACTCGACCTACGGACAGAAGGCATTTCCGCTCGCAGCGCGCCACGGCTTCTGGATCGGTCGTCCGGTTGAGAAGCCGGGCTCGCGCCCCCTCGATTTCGATCAGCTTCCCGACCTCGGAAGCCATCTGCAGGCATGGCCGGTCCATCACACGATCAAGTGCCTCTGCTTCTGGCATCCCGACGACCCGGCTGAACTGAAGCGACAGCAGGAGCGAGAATTGCTGCGGGTCTACGACGCGGCCCGCACTCTGGGGCGCGAGCTTCTGGTCGAGATCATTGCCGGCAAGCACGGCACGCTCGACGAGGAGACCGTCGCCTCGATCGTTGAACATATCTACGGTCTCGGCATCAAGCCGGATTGGTGGAAGTTGGAGCCGCAGCATGACCCGGCGGCCTGGCACCGGATCGCGGCGATCATCGAGCGCGACGATCCGTTCTGCCGGGGGATCGTGCTCCTCGGTCTCGACGCGCCCGAGGACGTGCTGGTTGCCGCCTTCCGTGCCGCCGCCGGATGCTCCCGGGTGAAGGGCTTTGCGGTGGGACGAACCCTGTTCGCCGAGCCAGCCCGCCGCTGGCTTGCCGGCGAGATCGACGACGAAGCCGCGATCTCGGAGATGGCGCGTCGCTTCGACGGGCTGGTCGCAGCCTGGGAGGGCGCGCTCCAATTGCGGGCCGCCTGAAGGCGCGGATGTACCGGGCGCCGTGGGCAACGGCCTCCGCTTCGGCGTGGCGCGCCCTCCGGTGCCGAGCGAGAGAGGACGATCGGGATGTCCAGACTATTGGTGAAGCCGCGTCCGGGCCCCGGTCGCGTCATCGATGTCACGCCGGCGAGCGCGGGGTGGGGCCATGTCGGCTTCGCGGTTCATGAACTGGCACCGGGCGACCGGGCCGACGGACACGACCCGGATCGGGAGACCTGCCTGGTCCTGGTCGCGGGAACCGGATCTGTCGCGGTCGACGGGCAGGCCCTGTCGCGGATCGGCGAGCGACAATCTCCCTTCGAGGGCTCGCCGGACTCGGTCTATGTTCCGGCCGGGCTCAGTTGGACCTTCGTCGCCGACGACACGGTGACCTTGGCGGTCTGCACGGCCCCGGGGCGCACCGGTTCCCGCCCGGCCCGACGCATTCGGCCGGGCGACGTGGCGCAGGAGTCCCGCGGCACGGGCAGCAACCTGCGCTACGTGCGCAACATCCTGCCCGAGGAGGCCGAGGCCGATAGCCTGCTCGTGGTCGAAGTGATCACGCCAGCGGGCCACAGCTCGAGCTACCCGCCGCACAAACATGACCGGGACGCCCTGCCCAACGAGTCCCTGCTCGAGGAAACCTACTATTTTCGGCTCAATCCGAAGCAGGGCTTCGCCTTCCAGCGAATTTACACCGACGACCGCTCACTCGACACCGCAATGGCGGTCGAGGATGGCGACGTCACTCTGGTGCCGCGAGGCTACCACCCATGTGCGGCCATTCACGGCTACGATCTCTATTACCTGAATGTCATGGCCGGCCCCAGGCGAACATGGAAATTCCACAATGCGCCCGAGCATACCTGGCTGCTCCACGGCTGAATAATTATGTCTTACTTTGAATGCCCTAACCGCCTGATCGGAATATCGAGTCGACACATGATCACGACCAAGCGGAGACGGATTTTTGCGGTGTCATGGCGTTTCAGAATAATTGCGTCACCAGGACTCATTCGGGCGCAGCAAATTGTCTGAGTCCGCAGATTAGAATTGATTTTACTCAAAATGAATTCCGTCAGTCGCGAAAAAATTGCCACACATGCCATTATTGAAATACTTCTATATTATACATTTGCAGGCCTCGATTTTTTGATTATTGTCGCCAGGCACCTTGATGGTGCTGTTTCCCAAGATCGACTGCCGCCCCTCGGGGCGGCTTTTTCGGGACGACGAAGCCGGTTATCGAGCCTGTCGTCTTTGGTCACCCTGCAGCGGTTCAGGGCCGGAACCAGGGCGCCAACATCCGCCGGAGCCAGCGATCCGCCATCTCGGGATCCGCCCGCCGGCCCGCGATGCGGCCGCGCCGGTCAGGCCGGCTCGGGTCATGCGGGCCGCGCGCGCTCGGGGTCCGGAGAGGATCGGCACGAAGGCGGCGCTGCCGCGTTGGTCGCGGACGAACCCGCGCAAGAGTCCCATGCCCCTCCGCATCCCGAATGACCGTCCGCCCAAGCGCGATCCCGCGCCGCCCTGGCCCGCGCCGCCCTGCCCCGCCCCGCCGGGCGCGAGGATGCGGGCGTCGCCATCCTCCCGCGGCGCCGGGCGCCCGCGATGAGATCCGCGGATCCCGCCTTGGCCATCGTGATCACGGGCGTGTCGAGCGGCATTGGCCGCGAGACGGCACGGCACGCGATCGCCCGGGGTGCCCAGGTCTTCGGCACCGTCAGGACGCAGGGCGATGCGGCGGCCCTGTCCACCGAACTCGGCGAGCGTTTCACGCCCCTGCTGGTCGAGATCCGCGACGAAGCGACCGTGCTTGCCGGCGCGGAGCGCGTGCGCGCCGCGCTGGCGGGCCGCCGGCTCTCGGGGCTCGTCAACAACGCGGCCGTCGCGATCCCGGGGCCCGTCCTGTTCCAGCCCCTCTCCGAGATCCGCGAGCAGATCGAGACGGACCTGATCGGCACCATCGTGGTGACCCGGGCCTTCGCGCCCCTTCTCGGCGCCGACCGGACGCTCTCCGGGCCGCCCGGCCGGATCGTGATGGTCTCGTCGATCGGCGGGCGGATCGGGCAGCCCTTCCTGTCCGGCTACATCGCCGCCAAGCACGGCATCGAGGGTTTCTCCGAGACGCTCCGGCGCGAATTGCAGCTCTTCGGCATCGACGTGGTCATCGTCGGCCCCGCCCCCGTCGACACGCCGATCTGGGACAAGGGCGCGGCCCAGCTCGGGCGCTATGCCGGCACGCCCTACGGCGAGGCCTTCGACCGCGGCGTCAGCATCATGGTCGAGCAGGGGCACCGGCACAGCCTCGCCCCGGCGCGGGTCGCCGAAACGATCTGGACCGCGCTGACCGCGCGCCGCCCGAAGGCCCGCTACGCGCCAGCCAAGCATCTGGTGATCGAGCAGGGCCTCGCCCGTCTCCTGCCGCGGCGCTGGCTCGACCGGCTGTTCGGCCGCGTCCTCCGCCTGCGTCCCCGCAGGCGGTGACCGGCGCCGATCGCGCGTCGTGGAAGCCCCGGGACGCGTCTAGTTCAGCGCAACCGGGTCGACCTCGTTCAGGAAGGCCGCCACCTCGCGGAAGAACTGCATGCGGTTCTTCTCCATGATCACCGTGTGGGTGCCCTCGCCAAGCTCGATGAAGCGCTTGTAGGGCGCGTTCGTGAGCTTGGTGAAGTATTCCTGGGCCTGATAGCTCGGCAGGTCGGCGTCCCACTCCGCGTGGATGATCAGGGTCGGCACCCGGATCAGGCCCGGGTCGTAGAGCGGCTTGCCGGCCTGCCAGTATTCCTGCGAATCCGCGATGATGCCGTTGGGTGCCCGTAGCACGGGCGGGCTCTGCGCCGCGCCGACCGGGTCGGTCGCCCAGGTCTGATCCGCCCATTGCTCGAACCAGCCCGCCGGGATCAGGTCGGCCTTCTTGTCCTCCGGCACGCCCTTGAGCCAGCGATCCTTCGCGCTCTCCCGCGAGACGCTGCGATAGGCGCCGAGCGGGCCGGTATTGCCGAGATTCGGGGGTGCCTTGGCGAGCCATTGCGGTGCGTAGAGCACCAGCCGGTTCACCTTGTCGTTGTTT
The DNA here is from genome assembly GCF_008806385.1 of Methylobacterium soli. GTDB lineage: Bacteria > Pseudomonadota > Alphaproteobacteria > Rhizobiales > Beijerinckiaceae > Methylobacterium > Methylobacterium soli. The sequence goes on along the minus strand of NZ_VZZK01000021.1, from coordinate 46,232 downwards.
TCGGTCGTGTAGAGCCCCATCGTCGAGGTTCCCCACGACCAGCCCATCAGGTTGAGCTTGTCGGCGTTGCGGCGCTTGAGGATGAAGTCGACCGCGGTCCCGACGGCACGCGCCGCGTCGGGGGTGCGCATGAACGGCGCGTTGTCCTGCGCGGGCGCGCTCATCTGCGGCGGCCGGTCGGAGAAGCCGTAGCCCGGCAGGTCGACGAGATAGACGTCGTAGCCCTGGCCCGCGAGGTAATCCATCATCGAGTGCCCGTTGAGGGGCAAGTCGAAGGAGGTCGAGGCCGGATAGGTCGCTCCGTGGACGTAGAGCAGGATCTTCTCGGCCGGAAATGCGCCCATGCCGGCCGCGCGCTTGTTGCGGACGTAGAGCGCGATGCCGGGATCCTGCGTCGGGACGCGGAAACTCTCGGTCTCGATGGGCCTCCCCGTGGGCTTGGATGGGGCAGGTTCGGCCGCCCGAGCGGTCATGAGCGGCAGGCCCGGCAGGGTGGAGGCGGCCGTGGCGGCAGCAAGGCTGAACAGGACTTGGCGTTTCGTCGATGTTCTCTGCATCGTCGTCTCCCGACCGCCGGCAGGGCGGACGATGGTTTGAAGCACCTCGTCCTGCGCGCCGCAATGCACGGCACCCAATCCGCGGCTCAAACACATCACAATGCTGGCCCGGCGTCAGAAACGTCGATCAGAGCGGACGTATTCACCTCTGAGATGCAGCGAAATCGACGCTCTCGCGAGGGTTCGACCGGAAAGACGCTTCGGACGTTCGAGACAGGCGGGCCGACCGGGCCACCTCGTCCAGGGCGGCCATCACCGGCCGTGGCGCCGTGTGGTGGACCATGTGGCCGCAATGCTCCACGAGGCGCAGGCTGCTCTGTCGGATCTCGCCGTGGAGACGACCCGATTGGGCAGCGGGATCGACCATCCTGTCGCCGGCCCCCGCGATGATGGCCACGGGCATCCCGAGTTCGGCATAGTGTCTCCGGAGGATCATGGCGCCCGGGATCATCAGGCCGGATTCGTCCGCGCTCGCGCGAAGCTGCGACGGGCGCAGGGCCATGGATGTGGGAAACCGCGCGAATGACGGGGCGATGCCCGCGGGACTGAACAGCCTGCGGAGCATCGCGGGCCAGAGCAGGCGCGCGAGAATCGGGGCGGCGGTGTGGCGCAGAGCGTCGCCGAGAACCGGGAGGGCCAGCCCGGAGAAGAGCACGGCATCGGCGCGGGGACAGGGGTAGTAGTAGCCCCCTTCGAGGATGAGCCCGCGAACGGCGTCCGGGTGGCGCAGGGCAGCCGCGATCGCCACCAACGCGCCCCAGGAATGACCGAGAACGAGCGAGCGCGTCACCCCGATCCGTTCGAGCGCGCCGATCAGGAGGTCGGCCTGCGCGGCGGGCGTCCAGACCCTGCGACGCGGGCGCGTGCTGTGGCCGTAACCCGGTCGGTCGAAGACGATGACGCGGAACCGCTCGGCGGCCAGCGCGACGAAGCCGCTGAGGATGACCTCCTCGGCCAGGCACCCATTGCCGTGGAAGACGACGAGGGGCTCCCCGCGACCGCGCGCGACGTAATGGAGCCGCACCCCGTCGATCGCGACGAAGCGGCCCCTGGGCGGATTGGCCCTCTCGGCCCGCCTCGCCCAGGCGCGGACGACGAGAGCGGTCGCGGACAAACCCAGGATTCCGGCGACCGCCGTGGAGTGCAGGGAGGGCCTCGGCGGCAGGACATTGCCGGATCCTGCGCGGTGGGCGGGCTCCGAGGCAAGGGGACGGCCGGCGCGCTGGCTGGCCGGCAATGTGTCGCGGCCGATGCCCTCGGCAGAACGAAGGCTCCGCCCCCGGGTTGATCGAGGGTGCGCCGGCCTCAGCCGACAGCGCGACCGGAACCGGAACGCGGGAGCATGGGTGAGCGGCACGCCTCCCACGAGGCGAGCGCTGCGACCGGCCCGGTCTTCGGCGCCGTCGGCGGCCGCAATGGTCCTCAAGCCGGTCGCGGGCGATCCCGGACGGGCAGCGCAGAACAAGGGGAGGCGGATGATGACGCGCTTCGACGACAAGATCGTGATCGTGACGGGCTCGGGCTCCGGCATCGGAGCCGCGACGGCGCGGCGTTTCGCGCGCGAGGGCGCCCGCGTGGTGCTGAACGGCCGCACGCGCGAGAAGCTCGACCGCATCGCGGCCGATCTCGATCCGCAGCGCACCCTGGTTCTGCCGGGCGATGTCTCGGATCAGGCGAGCGCCGAGGCGCTGATCTCGGCCGCCATCCAGCGCTTCGGCAGGCTCGACGTGCTCGTCAACAATGCGGGCGTCGCCCCGACGGGTCCCTTCCTGGACGCCTCGGTCGCGGATTGGCGCAAGGTGATGGCCGTCGATGTCGACGGCGTCTTCTTCTGCACCCGTGCCGCCCTGCCGCATCTCATCGAGGCCCGGGGCGCGATCGTCAACGTCTCGTCGGTCTCAGGGCTCGGGGGTGACTGGAACATGAGCTTCTACAACGCCGCCAAGGGGGCGGTCACGAACCTGACCCGTTCGCTGGCGCTGGAGCTCGGCCAGAAGGGCGTGCGGGTCAACGCGGTCAACCCGAGCCTCACCTTCACGGACCTGACGGAGGACATGAAGGACGATGCGGAGCTCATGCAGAAATTCGCCGACCGGATCCCCCTCGGGCGCGGCGCCGAGCCCGAGGAGGTGGCCGACGTCATCGCGTTCCTCGCCAGCCACGATGCGCGCTTCGTCACCGGGGTGAACCTGCCGGTCGATGGCGGCCTCACGGCGTCGAACGGCCAGCCCAAACAGGCCTGACGGGCTCGCGCCGCCCGCACGCGCATTCGGTTCCACCTACCGGCCCTGCATCGCCGCGCGAGGTCTTCATGAAAGCCGAGATCCTGAGCCTGCGCTTCATCCACGAGGGCTGGAGCAAGTTCGGTTTGGCCAAGGTCCGGCTCGCCGACGGCTCGGAAGCCGAGCGCGAGATCGAGGACCACGGCAACTCCGTCGGAATCCTGCCCTACGATCCGGAGCGGCGGGTCGCCACGCTGGTGCGGGAGCTGCGGGTGCCGGCGCTCTACGTCGCCGGCGCGCAGACCCAGATGGAAGCTCCCGCCGGCCTGATCGACGACGGCAGCCCGGAGGAGAATGCACGCCGCGAGGTGCTGGAAGAGGCCGGCATCCGGCTTCGCGACCTGGAGCCTGTCGGCACGACTTACTCCTGCGCCGGCATCTCGACCGAGCAGATCCACCTGTTCCTGGCACCCTACCGGGCGGCCGACCGCGAGACGAAGGGCGGCGGAGCCGAGGGCGAGCACGAGAACATCAAGGTGCTGGAACTGCCGCTCTCCGCCTTGGCCGAGATGGCCGATCAGGGGAGACTGACTGACCTGAAGACCCTGACCCTCGTGCTGGCCCTGCGCGCAAGGCACCCCGACCTGTTCGCAGGGTGACCCGCGCTGAGGCGGCGCCGCGCGAGCCGGAACAGCCTGCGGCGCGCCCCGGTTGGTCTCGAGAATCCACGGGAGATGCGCGATGGCCGGTGAAAAGCCTCACGGCGACAAGACCCACGATCAGCAGGTGCGCATCATCGAGCACAAGGAAGGCCCCAACGTGCCGGCCGGCGGCGGGGCCAAGATCCGCACGAACCCGCCCCGCGAGCCCCGGAGCACGTCGCAGCAGGAGAGCCGCGACCACCACAAGCACAACAATCCGGGTCAGGACGGGCACAAGCCCCAGAAGCACAGCCCGGCCGAGGAGAAGCACTGAGACCCCAGACCACCGCGATCGTGCTTGCGGCAGTAGGAACAGGTGCGGCGGCGTGCCGTCCGCATCGTGAGCCGCACGCGACAACGGACGGCGCCGCCATGACAGGCTCCCCGTGCTTCAGCCCCGTCGCGGTTCATGGGTGTCACGCCCCCGGCTCATGCCGGGATCATGGGATGCGCGCCGAAGAGCCGGAACCTCTCCGCCATCGCCACGCCAAGCGGCGCGCCACCCCGGCGGATCACGGAGCGCCGGCCGCGCGGCGCGGGATCACGCCCAGCGCAGGTTCTTGTTCGCCAGGTCCATGATGTCGTCGACGGCCCGGACGATCCGGCCTTTGGCGGCGTAGTGGATCATGTGGCCGAGGCCGGGCAGCACCGTCAGGCTGCTTCCGGCGATCTCCTCGTGCAGGCGGCAGGATTGCGCCGCCGGCTCGACGATCGCGTCCGCATCGCCGGTCAGGATCGCGGTGGGGAGCCGGAGCTTCGCGTAATGCGGCTGGAGATGGGCTGCGGCCGCGTTCATGCTCGCGGTGTCCTCCGCGCTCGCCCGCGCCTGCGTCGGGTGGATCGAGAGCCCGACCGGGAATCGGGCCTTGAAGCGAGCCGGGATCGGCTGCGGCTTGAACACGTGCCGGAAGACCTGCGGGGCGAGGAGGTGCCCGAGGGCGGCCGGCATCAGGGAGCGGGCCGCGTCGCCGACGCCCGGAACCGCGAGGGGCGCGATCATCGCCACGTCGGCGCGCCGGGAGCGGTAATAATAGCCGGAGAGGAGCACCAGGCCCCGCAATTCCCGCCCGGGCTGGACCGCGAGGGCGAGGGACACGATGGTGCCCCAGGAATGGCCCACGATGACGGGCCGCTCGACGTTGAGGCATTCCAGCGTCCGGTGGACGAGGCGGGCCTGGGCGGCGGCGGTCCAGAGGCGGTGGCGCGGCCGGTCCGTGTGCCCGAAGCCCGGACGGTCGATGGCGATCACCCGGTAGCGCTTGGCCAGCTGATCGACGAGGCCGCAGATGACGAAATCCTCCGCCATCGTGCCGTTGCCGTGGATCAGGACGACCGGGCGGCCCCGGCCCCGCGCGATGTAGTGGACCTGCAGCCCGTCCACGTCGACGAACTGGCCCGAGGGCCGGCTCACCGGCTCCTCCGCGGGGGCGCGCCCGCCGGTCCGGGCCTGGCGCATGACGGTGCCGCCCGTGCGCGCCGCGGTCTCGCTGAGCTTGGCGGCGGATTTCAGGAGCTTGGTGACGCCCGAGGAGACCTGCCGGACGGCCCGGCGCGAGAGCCGCCGGTTGAGACGTGGGAACAAGGCGATCTCTCCGCGCTGCGGCTCTGCCTCAGGCGACTGGACCGGAGGCCGGGGCGAGATGAACCGGATGGCGGGGCCATCCGCACGCGCTGGGGCGACGCTTCCGAGCGCGCGACTCGACACAGCCAGACCTTTGAGCCTGAACTGGGGCGCGGGCCGGGCGGGCGCGAGCCCGCCCCGGGATTCGAAGATTCCGGCGGGTCGGGCCCGGCCCGCCCGAGACGGCCTCAGGCGGCTTTCTTCTGGTGGAAGCTGCCCGGAAGCTCGATATCGAGATCGAGGGTCGAGACTTCCTGCCCCTGCTCGACCCGGATCTGCACCTTGTCGCGGTCGATCGCGATGTGCTTGGCGATGACCGCCAGGATCTCCTCGCGCAGGAGATCGACCAGCTGCGAGCGACCGACCTCCGCGCGCTCGTGGGCGATGATCAGTTGCAGGCGTTCGCGGGCCTGCGGCGCGGTCTGGCGAACCTTGAGGAAGCTGAGGAGATTCATGCGGCCCTCCGGGTGAAGAACTTGTCGAGGAAGGACCGGCGGTCGGTCGGCACGCTCATCGGCACCGCCTCGCCCTGCAGGCGGCGCACGGCGTCCGCGTAGGCCCGGGCCGGCGCCGAGAGCGGGCTGTTCAGGGTCACCGGGCAGCCGACATTCGAGGCGCGCAGCACGTCCTGGCTGTCCGGGATGATCGCCAGCAGCGGCAGCGACAGGATCTCGAGCACGTCCTCGACCTTGAGCATGTCGCCGCGCGCGGCGCGCGCCGTGTCGTAGCGGGTGAGGATGAGGTGCTTCTCGAGGGTCTCGCCCTTCTCGGCCTTGATGGTCTTGGAATCGAGCAGCCCGATGATGCGGTCGGAATCGCGCACCGAGGAGACTTCCGGGTTCGTCACCACCACGGCC
>NZ_VZZK01000021.1:0-40204 GCF_008806385.1 Methylobacterium soli | reverse complement strand
GTCGCAGATCACCCAGTCGAACTTCTCGCGCAGTTCCTCCATCACCCGGGCCACGCCCGCGTCGGTCAGCGCATCCTTGTCCCGCGTCTGCGAGGCGGGGAGGATGTGGAGGTTCGGCAGGCGCTTGTCGCGGATGACGGCCTGGGAGAGCTTGGCGTCGCCGCAGACCACGTTGATGAGGTCGTAGACCACGCGCCGCTCGGCCCCCATCACGAGGTCGAGGTTGCGCAGGCCGACGTCGAAATCGACGACGCAGACGCTCGACCCGCTCTGCGCGATCGCGGCGCCGAGCGCCGCCGTGGTGGTCGTCTTGCCGACCCCGCCCTTACCCGATGTGACGACGAGAACCTTGGACATCGTTGCTCCCTCTCGTTGCGGCCCCCGGTGCAAGCCGAGAGAATTCGCCGAGATCACACACCGAAGCGGCGTCTCGCTCCCCATGCGGCCTCGAACTGATGAGACGTAGTTTCAGCAAGATATGGTTAACCATCTGTTAAACGCGCGCATTCATCAGTGATTTATTAGGCCCAGCACGAGCGTATGACGTCGAACAATTCTCGCGATTTCAGCACGAGAACGCTCGCGCAGGCTCCGGATGCGAAAGGCCGCCCGAGATTGCTGGCGGGACGCGCGAAGCGACGGCACCGCGTGCCAACCCTTGCCGAAGCGGGCGCGACGAACACCTGATCCCCTGTGCGGGTCCCGGCCGATGGCGGGCGCGGCCCATGACGGGGGGCAGGATGGCAGCCGGGATCGACAAGGACACGCTCGAGCGATTGATCGCGCTCGGCCAGCGCAAGGGGCGGCTCTCCCCCGAGGATCTGCTCACCGGGCTTCCGGTCGACCGGATGAGCGCCGAGGACATCGCCCTCGTGGTGCTGGAGATCGAGGAGGCGGGCGTGCCCGTCGAGGTGGAGGAAACCCTGGCGATGCTGGCCCGGCCGGGGGAGCGCCCGTCGATGCCGGTCCCGGTCGCGCCCCTGCCCCCGCTCCCACCTCCGCCCGGCGGCGAGGCCCGGTTGGCGCCTCAGCCGATCGCCGCCCAGGCGCCGGCCGCCGCCGAGGCGCCCGCGCGGGTCTCCACGGACGCGGCCGCGGAACGCGCCGAGGTGAACCGGATCGTGGCGCTCGCCGGCCTCGCGACCCTCTTGATCCTCGGCCTGGGCGTGCTGGTCCTCGGGCGTTGAGCGGCGCCGAAAAGCTTGGCAGCAGATTTAGGCGATGAGTGCCAAGGCTTTGTTTTTGAATGATAATTGATCGCCAGCCCCCTTGCCTCGGCGGCCTCCCGGCCTCACCCTGCGGAGGTCGTCCCTCCCGTGCCAGCAGGGGTCCGTGAGCATGATCGCGTCGCCGGCTTTCCGCCGCCAACTCGAAGGCTACGGTCTCACCACGGCCGAGATCCTCTATCGCCTGCCCGACCATCCCCACCTGCTGCAGACCTTCGTCTGGCAGCACCACGACCTGTTCCCGGATTTCCCCGCCTTGAGGCGCTTCCTGGCCTTCTGGCAGGCAAGCCTCGACGGGCCCCTGCACGCGGTCAGGGTGGCCCATAGCCGGCTGATCAGGCCCGCGGAATGGCGGGCCGTCGGCACCGAGTTCCACCTGCAGTGAGGCGCGCAGGCCGGCGACCTCGCCGGCCCGCGCGAAGCCCGGATGCGGCGGCTCAGTCGAGGAGCCAGCGGAGCGAGCGCCGGAGCCGGGGCGTGCCGTCCCGCTCGAACCAGGCGCCGTGGCTGAACACGACGCGCTCCGGCGCGAGCCCGACCAGGGCGGCGGCGGCGCGGGCGGCCGCGCGCTTGCGGGCCTTCACGACGAGGCGGAGATAGGCGGGCGCCCGGCCGTCGGGCGCCGTGATGCCGACGAGATGCGCCAGCGGCCGCATCGGCCAGGGCAGCCTCCCGGGTTCGAGGTTGAGCACCAAGTCGGTCAAAATCAGCGTCCGCGAGCCGGCGTGGAAGAAGGCCACCTCCCGGAATCCGAAGCCGCCCGGCACCAGCACCTGCCGGAGCGCGCCGGACCAGGCGGGCGGGGCTTCGGCGCCGAGGTCGTGGTCGATCCGCAGGTTGGCGCGGCGCACCGGCCCGCGCTCCCTCAGCTTCGGCGCGCCCCAGGTCGCGGCGTCGGGGCAGTGGCGCTGCCACGCCGCCACGAAGCTCCAATGCGCGCTGTTGGGCGCCACCAGGTGGCGGATCGGCCCCAGGGCCTCGATCGCCCGCTGCAAGCCTTCGTCGTGGCGGGTCGGCGAGTGGAGCCAGATTGCCCCGTCGGGCAAACGGATCACCGTCATCCGCACCGGGAGCGGCAGGCCGAGCGCCCGGAGCGGGCCGCTATCCACGATCCAGAGGTCCGGCGCGACGGGCTTGAGCACGTCGAGGGGCGGATAGGTCGGATCACGCATGGGCGCCTCCCCGGGGCGGGAGGGGCGGGATCTCGGGGCGTGCGACGCGGGTCATGCTGCGAGAACCCGGCGGATGGGCCCGGGTTTCCCGCCGGCGTGCCGGCAAGATCCGCGGGGCGCGCCCGGAGCGACCCTGCGCTCCGGCTCCGCTCAGGCCGACTGGACCAGCCGGAGATGGGGCAGCGGCTGCGGCTCGGCCTGGCCGGCGTAGAACTCCTCCACGAGGTCGCGGAGGATGTCGGCGAGTTCGCCCGCGCGGTCCGCGTCGAGGAGCAGGTCGTTGCCGACCGAGCGGCCGAGGCTGGAGATCGCGTTGGTGGGCGCCGGAAACAGCATCTCGGCATGCCGGCTGCCGAGACCGGAGACCGAGAGGAAGTTGCTGCCCCCGAGGACGGGCCCGTACTTGATCGTCAGCTTGTGCTCGGGCCCCGCCTCGCTGTGCAGCACCGGGTGCAGGCAGACCAGATCCTCGTCGTCGACCTCGATCGCGAGCTCGTCGATCCGCCCATGCGCGTTGCCTTCCTCGTCGAGCACCTCCGCCATCACCGCCAGAACCCCGATCACCGGATCGAGCACGCGCGCGCCCTCCTCGATCAGCTTCTGGCGAAGCGTGTCCTTGCGGAGGTCGGCGGCCTGCAGGCGGCGGCGGAAGCGGCTCTTGATCTCGGATGCGGCGATCATCGCTCATCCCCTTCGGAAGTCTTGGACGTTCTTTATCCTGACGAAATCTACGAGTTTTTTTCGCGATATCAAGGCGCTGCACAGTATTCGCGCCTGCACAGCCACTGAGCTTTTGCACGCTATTTTGCCCTGCACAGACGCTGTGCAGATGAGCGACATTGCGATGCCGATCCGGGTTGCTGCGCTGCGATGGGGTGCGACGGGCGAGGCGCACCCCTTGCGTCCGGGTCTCCGGCCCGCCTTAAGGCAGGCTGCCCACGGAAGAGCTGGCGATGCGAACACCTCCCTTCACGCCCGGACCGGCCGGAGCTGGCCGATGAGCGAGCCGGCGCCCGATCTCGCGCGCATCGTGCGCGAGATCACCGACGAGATGCGGGACCGCCCCGACCGGGGCGAGGTCGCGACCTACATTCCCGAACTGGCGCGGGCGGATCCCCGGGCCTTCGGCCTCGCGGTGATCGATGCCGCCGGCACCGTCGCGGTCGGGGGCGACGCCGACGTCCCGTTCTCGATCCAGAGCATCTCGAAGGTCTTCACCCTGACCCTCGCCCTCGGGATGATCGGCGACCGGCTGTGGCGGCGGGTCGGGCGCGAGCCCTCCGGCAACCCGTTCAACTCGATCGTGCAGCTGGAGCTGGAACGGGGCGTGCCGCGCAACCCCTTCATCAATGCGGGCGCGATCGCGGTCACGGACGTGATCCTCTCCGGCCATCAGCCCCGCGAGGCCCTGGGGGAGATCCTGCGCTTCATGCAGGCGCTGGCGCTGGACCCGACCATCACGATCGACGAGGCGGTGGCGGCCTCCGAGAAGCGCACGGGCTTCCGCAACACCGCGCTCGCCAATTTCATGCGGTCCTTCGGGGTGCTCGACAACCCGGTGGATTACACGCTCGGCGTCTATTTCCACCATTGCGCCATCGCGATGTCGTGCCGGCAGCTCGCCACGGCGGGGCGGTTCCTCGCTCATTCGGGCCGCAACCCCGCCACCGGCCACTCGGTGGTCTCGCCCGAGCGGGCGCGCCGCATCAACGCCGTGATGCTGACCTGCGGCCATTACGACGGCTCGGGCGAGTTCGCCTACCGGGTCGGCCTGCCGGGCAAGAGCGGGGTCGGGGGCGGCATCCTGGCGATCGCACCCGGCAAGGCCTCGATCGCGGTCTGGTCGCCGGGCCTCGACGCGGCGGGCAATTCGCATCTCGGCCGCATCGCCCTCGAGGCGCTGACGAAGCGCCTCGGCTGGTCGATCTTCGGGGTCTGAGGAGCGCCCGCGATTCGGCGCAAGCTCAGCCGTAAACGTGGGCATATTGCATCATTTGCATGCAGATGCCCATGAAAGGCGCAGATCGCCGCTTTGGCATCGGTCACGCCCGCTCTTCGAACGAGCAGGCTTGGCCGCAGGCCGGCCTTCGCGGCGGGGCGCGGCCGCCAGGGAAATCGCGAGAGCCGAGAGGGAGGAACCTGCCGGAATCGGCCCCGGTTCCGGTCGATGATGCGATCAATCCGGATCGACCTGAGCCGTTTGGCATACCGCGTGCTAGGGCGGGCGCAGGTCGCCGATGGCCAGGGATCCTCCGAGGTTCCTCCGTTTTCGCAGCCTCAACGGACGAGAGACGCGGAATGACAAAATACAAGCTCGAGTACTTGTGGCTCGACGGGTACACGCCGGTCCCGAACCTTCGCGGCAAGACGCAGATCAAGGAATACGACGGCTTCCCGACGCTGGAGCAACTTCCGCTCTGGGGCTTCGACGGCAGCTCGACCAAGCAGGCCGAGGGCAGCAACTCGGATTGCGTCCTCAAGCCCGTCCGCGTCTTCCCCGACAGCACCCGCATCAACGGCGTTCTCGTGCTGTGCGAAGTCATGATGCCGGACGGCAAGACTCCGCACCCGTCGAACAAGCGCGCCACCATCCTGGATGATCCGGGCGCCTGGTTCGGCTTCGAGCAGGAATACTTCTTCTACAAGAACGGTCGTCCCCTCGGCTTCCCCGAGACCGGCTTCCCGGCGCCGCAGGGCCCCTACTATACCGGCGTCGGCTACGCGAATGTCGGCAGCATCGCCCGCCAGATCGTCGAGGAGCATCTCGACCTCTGCCTCTCGGCCGGCATCAACCACGAGGGCATCAACGCCGAGGTGGCCAAGGGCCAGTGGGAATTCCAGATCTTCGGCAAGGGCTCCAAGAAGGCCGCCGACGAGATGTGGGTCGCCCGCTACCTGCTGCAGCGCCTGACCGAGAAGTACGGCATCGACGTCGAGTACCATTGCAAGCCGCTCGGCGACACCGACTGGAACGGCTCGGGCATGCACGCCAACTTCTCCACGACGTTCCTGCGCGAGACGGGCGGCAAGGCCTATTTCGAGGCCCTGATGGAGGCCTTCAAGGCGAACCGCGAGGACCACATCGCGGTCTACGGCCCGGACAACCACATGCGGCTGACCGGCAAGCACGAGACCGCCTCGATCCACGAGTTCAGCTACGGCGTGGCCGATCGCGGCGCCTCGATCCGCGTGCCCCACAGCTTCGTCAACAACAGCTACAAGGGCTACCTGGAAGACCGCCGTCCGAACTCGCAAGGGGACCCCTACCAGATCGCCTCGCAGATCCTGAAGACGATCGCCTCCGTGCCGACCGCCCAGGGCGCGTCGGATTCCGGCGAGCGCGCGGTCGCCTGAGGCGAATGGCCTGAACCACGAGACCGCCGGTGCGCTCATAAGCGCGCCGGCGATTTCTCGTTTGGGCGCCGGTCAGGTGATGACGCTGGGCTCCTGCCGGCCGGTCAGCCGGGCGATGTCCGAGAGGCTGCGGGCCGCCTCGACCACGGGGGCGAGCATCGCCTCCACGGGCGCGTCGGGATCGTCGACCGCGTAGCGCTCCAGATAGACCCTGAGCGTCGCCCCGGCGGTGCCGGTGCCGGAGAGGCGGAACACCGCCCGGGCATCCTCGGCGAACAGGATGCGCAGGCCCTGCTGCTCGGTGACCGAGCCGTCCACCGGGTCGACGTAGCGGAACTCGTCGGCCGCCGCGACCGTGAGGCCGGCGACGCGCCGGCCCGGAAGCTCGGCGAGCCGCGCCCGGAGCCCGTCCATCACCGCGTTGGCGGCGGCCGTCTCGACCTCCTCGTAATCGTGCCGGGCGTAGTAATCGCGCCCGTATTCCGCCCAATGGGCCCGCACCAGGCTCTGCGCGGGCGTCCCGGTCGCCGCCAGGACGTTGAGCCAGAGCAGGACCGCCCAGAGGCCGTCCTTCTCCCGCACATGGTTCGAGCCGGTGCCGGCGCTCTCCTCGCCGCAGAGGGTGATGAGGCCGGCATCGAGCAGGTTGCCGAAGAACTTCCAGCCCGTCGGCGTCTCGTAGGCCCGGATCCCCAGGCGGGCCGCGACCCGGTCCACCGCCCGGCTCGTCGGCATCGAGCGCGCCACGCCCGCGAGCCCGGCGGCGTAGCCGGGAGCGACTCCGGCCTGCGCCGTGAGGATCGCGAGGCTGTCGCTCGGGGTCACGAACAGGCCGGGCGCCACGATCATGTTGCGGTCGCCGTCGCCATCCGAGGCCGCGCCGAAATCCGGCGCGTCGGGCCCCAGCATCTCGGCCATCAGGGCGGCGGCGTGGACGGGGTTGGGATCGGGGTGATGGCCGCCGAAATCGGGCTTGGGCACCGCGTTGACGACGGTGCCGGGCGCCGCGCCGAGCTCCCCTTCGAGGATCGCCCGGGCGTAGGGGCCCGTCACCGCGCTCATGGCGTCGAAGCGCATGCGGAACCCGGACGCGAACAGGCGCCGGATCGCGTCGAAATCGACGAGCGCGCGCATCAGGGCGGCATAATCGGCCACGGGGTCGATCACCGCGACCGCCATGGGCCCGAGCTGCGTCGTCCCGAGCCGGTCGAGGTCGAGATCCTCCGCCTCGAGGATGCGGTAGGCGTCGATCGCCCGGGTGCGGGCATGGATCGCCGCCGTGACGGATTCGGGCGCCGGGCCGCCATTGGCGGTGTTGAACTTGATGCCGAAATCCCCCTCCGGCCCGCCCGGATTGTGGCTGGCCGAGAGCACGATGCCGCCGATCGCCCCGTGCTTGCGGATGACGCAGGAGGCGGCGGGCGTCGAGAGCAGGCCCCCCTGCCCCACCAGGGCGCGCCCGAAGCCGTTGGCGGCGGCGATCTTCAGGGCCGTCTGCACCACCTCGCGGTTGAGGAAGCGCCCGTCGCCGCCGATCACCAGGGTGGCGCCGTCGCGCTCCGGCAGAGTGTCGAAGATCGCCTGGATGAAGTTCTCGACGTAACGCGGCTCCTGGAAGACCGGCACCTTCTTGCGCAGGCCCGACGTCCCCGGCTTCTGGTCGGCAAACGGCGTCGTCGGCACGGTCTTCACGGTCATTGCGCTCACGCTCTCCTGGCTCTCCGTCCCGTCATAGGGCGCGGGCGCGGATCTGTCAGGGCGCGGGGCGCCGCCACGGCCTCAATAGGGCGCGGCGACGCCCGGCGCCGGCTGGATCGGCAGCGGGTCGGGCTGGCGCGGGGCCGCCCGCGCCGGAGCCGCGGCGGCGCGGGCGCCGGGCGGACCGGCCGGGCCACGGGGCCCCGCTGGGCCGGCCGGTCCGCGGGGGCCGACCTTGCCGGGGGGACCGGGCGGGCCGATCGGGCCGGCCGCACCGGGAGCCCCCGCCGCACCGGCTTCGCCCGCGGGACCCGGGCCGCCCGCCGCACCGGGAGCCCCCGCCGGACCGGCTTCGCCCGCGGGGCCCGCCGGCCCCGGCGCGCCGCGCTCGCCAGGCGGACCGAGGGGACCGGGTGGGCCGGCGGGACCATCCAGCCCCGCCGCGCCGGCAGCCCCCTCGGGACCGGCCGGCCCGGGCGCGCCGTCGCGGCCGGGCTCTCCGGGCTCGCCCTTCGGCCCCACGGGTCCGGCAGGACCAGGTGGTCCGGCAGGGCCGGCGATGCCGGGCGGTCCGGCGATGCCGGGGGGTCCGGGTGGCCCGGGCGGGCCCGGCACCGGATCCGCCGCGCGCGCCTCGGTCCCGCCGGCCGCGCCGGGAGGACCCGCGGGCCCCGGAGGACCGGGCGGTCCGGGTGGGCCGGGTGGGCCGGCGGCGCCCCGCTGCCCGCACTCGCCGACGACGGCTTGGCGCTCGCGGCGGGGGGTGCGCAGGGTCACGATGCAGCTCGCCGGGTGGTAGACGACGCGGAAATCGAAATTGCCCCGGCTGTCCGTCTTCTGCGGGAAGCGCCCGTCGAGGGTGATCTCGGCCTCCGGCTCGTCCACCGCGCCGAGCACCCACAATTCGCCGGCGACGATCTTGGCGGCGAGGATCTGCAGCTCGGCGCGCGCCGGCGTGGCGCCGAGCGCGAGGGCGAGGCCGGCGGCGGCGCCGGCGACGTGAAACGGGCGCCAAATCGGTTCGCGAACCACGCGCATGCCCCTCAAGCTTCAACCTTGGCGTCAGCTTGGCCTTTTTCCGCCGCAGGCGGAAGCCCGGGCCGAATGTCCGGATCCGGACAATGCGGGCCCCTGCTTGTCCTTGGACACAGATCAGGGCTGCGGCGCCGGCGATCTCCGGACGCGCCCCGGATGTGATGCAGCGCACGGAAGGCGATCGGGGCGTGGGCTACAACCCTCTCCACCGGGCCGCGGGTTCCTCCGAACCCCGCCGCGGCCCGTGGGGAGCCGGTCGTCGGTGCGGGAGGGGGAGCTTCGCTCGCCCGCCTCGCCGACCGGCTTCACCCCGCCTCCCCCGATTTTTAGCGTCGCGCTCCGCGCTCAGGCCTCCATCAGGGCCGCCACATGCGCCGAGACAGAGTCGCTCAGCCCCTTGAGGTCGTAGCCGCCCTCGAGCAGCGACACGATCCGGCCGTTGCAGTGCCGGCCGGCGCTCTCCATCACGGCCCGGGTCGCCCAGGCGAAATCCTCCGCCTCCAGCATCAGGTTCGCGAGCGGGTCGCGCCAATGCGCGTCGAACCCCGCCGAGATGATGATGAGGTCCGGCGCGAAATCCTCCAGCCGCGGCAGCACGCGAGCTTCGAAGGCCTCGCGGAACGCCTCGCCATCCGCCCCCGGCCGCAGCGGCGCGTTCACGATGGTGCCGTGCTCCCCCGCCTCCGAGACCGCGCCGCTGCCCGGATAGAGCGGCATCTGGTGGGTCGAGCAGAACAGCACCGACGGGTCGTCCCAGAAGATGTCCTGGCTGCCGTTGCCGTGATGCACGTCCCAATCGACGATGGCGACACGCTCGGCCCCGTGCGCGCTCCGGGCGTGGCGCGCCGCGATGGCGGCGTTGTTGAAGATGCAGAACCCCATGGCGCGGGTGCGCTCGGCGTGGTGGCCGGGCGGGCGCATGGCCGAGAAGGCGTTGCGCGCCTGCCCGGCCATCACGGCGTCGACCCCCTGCACCGCGGCGCCGACGCCCCGCAGCACGCAATCGGCCGTGCCCGGCGACAGCACCGTGTCGGCATCGATCCCGACGAGCCCCTCCTGCGGCACCGCGTCGAGGATCGCCCGCACCCATTCCTCCGGGTGGGCGAGCATCACGGCCGCGAGGGCGGCGGGCTCCGGCGCGCGCCGGTCGAGCCCCGCGAAACCCTCCGCCGCGAGCGCGGTCTCGACGGCCTGCATGCGCTCGGGCCGCTCGGGATGACCCTTCGGGGTCAGGTGCGCGCGCGCGGCGGGATGATGGAACAGGATCGTCATCGGGTGTCCGGGCCTCCCTGGTTGGTATACCGAATACCAGAATGGGTCCGGCACTGCCAGACGCAGCCCCAACGCGTCGCGCACCGGATGGCTGCTCGGCGAGGCCGGGTTCGCGATCGTGGGGCCCGCGCGGGCAGACCGCGACGCGTCACGGGAGCGCGCGCTCCAGGAGCAGGGCCGCGACGCCGTCGACCGCGTTCGCCCCGAACATCTCGCGCGGCGCCGCGAGCCGGGTCGCCGCGTAGGCCTCCGCGATGGCCGGCGGCGCGGATTCGGCGAGGGCCGCCGCCGCCGCCAAGGTGGCGATGCGACCGGCGGCCCGGCGCGCCCGCGCCTCCGCATCCGGCGCGCGCAGATCCGCCGCGATCCCCGCCACCGCCTCCGCGACGCCCGGCAGCCCTCGCGCCTCCCGGCCGAGGCTGTCCAGCACCGCCCCGGTCTCTTCCGGCGCGCGGGTCGCGGCGCGCAGCACGTCGAGGGCCATGACGTTGCCCGAGCCCTCCCAGATCGCGTTGACGGGGGCCTCCCGGTAGAGGCGCGGCAGGGGGCTCTCCTCGACGTAGCCGTTGCCGCCCAGGCACTCCATCGCCTCGTAGACGAAGCCCGGCGCGCCCTTGCAGATGGCGGCCTTCACCGCCGGGGTGAGCAGGCGGGCGCGGGGCCCCTCCCCACGGTCGAAGCTGCCGGCCAGCCGCAGGGCCAGGGCGGTCCAGGCCTCGCTCTCCAGCGCGAGGTCGGCCAGCACCCGATGCATCAGGGGCTGGTCGACGAGGCGGCGCCCGAACACGCTCCGGTGGCGGGCGTGGTGGAGCGCCAGCGCCAGGGCCATCCGGGCGAGGCCCGCGGAGGCGACGGCGCAATCGAGGCGGGTCAGCTGCACCATCCCGAGGATCGTCGCGATTCCGCGCCCCTCGGGGCCGATGCGCCAGCCGAACGCGCCCGCGAACTCCACCTCCGCGGAGGCGTTCGCGCGATTGCCGAGCTTGTCCTTCAGCCGCTGCAGCCGCAGGGCGTTGACGTGGCCGTCCGGCCGGTGGCGGGGCACGAGGAAGCAGCCGAGGCCCCCCGGTGCCTGCGCCAGAACCAGGAAGGCGTCGCTCATGGGGGCCGAGAAGAACCATTTGTGGCCCGTCAGCGCGTAGGTGTCGCCGCCGGCCGGCTCGGCCCGGGTCCGGTTGGCGCGCACATCCGTGCCGCCCTGCTTCTCGGTCATCCCCATGCCGAGGGTCACGCCCGGCTTCTCGAACCAGGGCCGGAAGGCGGGCTCGTAGGCCCGCGCGGTCAGCCGCCGCAACCACGCGGCGAGGTGATCGGGGGCGGCCGCGAGGGCGGCGAGCGCCGCGTTCGTCATGGTCATCGGGCAGAGATGCCCGCTCTCGACGCCCGCCACGACGTAGAGCCGCGCCGCCCGCGCCGCGTGCCCCCGGGGCACCGGGCGCGCCGGGTCGGCCCCGTCCCAGACCGAGGCGTGCAGCCCCGCCGCGACGCTCGCCCCCATCAGGGCGTGATAGGCCGGGTGGAACTCGACCACGTCCGCCCGGCGGCCCCAGGCATCGTGGGTGCGCAGCTTCGGCGGGTTCTCGTTGGCGAGGCGCCCGAGGGCGAGGCGCTCGGCCGCTCCCCATTCCGCCCCGAAGGCGAGGAGCGCCGCGGGCTCGACCCCGTTCGCCGCGGCCGCGCCGCGCAACGGCGCGTCGTCGGCCACGAGGTTGCGGTCGCCGAAGAATGGGCTCTGGTTGACGACCGCGTCGATGTCCGGATCCATGGTCCCATCCTGCGCGGGGCCCCGCGCAGGGCAATCGTCGCGCCGCCTCAGCGGGCCTCGAACCCGGACGCGGCCGAGCGCCGCCCCTGGCCGGCCAGGGTGCCG
Source organism: Methylobacterium soli (assembly GCF_008806385.1). GTDB lineage: Bacteria > Pseudomonadota > Alphaproteobacteria > Rhizobiales > Beijerinckiaceae > Methylobacterium > Methylobacterium soli. Next base: position 28,577 of record NZ_VZZK01000021.1, on the reverse strand, counting down.
GCATCGAGCATGGCCTGGGCGGTGGCGCGGTCGAGCTCGGTCCGCAGGGTCGCCAGGCTCTCATCCACGCCGTTGGCAGCGAGATCCGCCTGGACCCGTTCGAGCAAGGCGTCGTCCTTCATGCCCTGGACCAGGGCACCGATCAGCTCGACCGCGTAAGCCTCGGCCGTCTGACCGTCCACGCCAAGCTTCTCCGCCACGAAAGCCGCCAGTTTCCGCATCCGCCGGCAGCGCGCGATGAAACGCGCCTCCTCGTCGCGCGCGAACATCAGCTCAGCCGCCCGCTCCCGCTCCTCAAATAGCCGACCCATCGGCGTCCTCCATCCTGCTGATCTCGCCCCCCTCTCGGCGATGACTTGTCGGATACGGATCGTACGCGCATCTCCGGCCCGGAACCATGCCGTTTGCCGGCCGCGGCCGGGCCGCGGCCGGGGCGTACGGAACCTGACGCGAGGTCCGCCGATAGTGCCGCCGACAGGGCCCGGGCTGCCCCAGGCCGTTGCCCGCCCTTGCCCGCCCTTGCCCGCTCCTGCCAGCCCCTGCGCGCCACGGTTCCGGGCTCGGCCGCAACACCCGGATGATGGGGAGACCCCGGATTGCAGCCTCCAAGCCCTTGCACCGCGAAAAAAAGGGCATATACCCTCATCCACCCGCAAGATGGTTCCGCCGCCATGCCCCAGGACGCGCCAGACCTGCCCTGCCTCTGCACCGCGCTGCGGCGCGCCACGCGCAGCGTCACGGCGGCCTACGACGCGGCCCTGCGGCCGGCGGGCCTGCGGGTGACGCAATTCGCACTTCTGCGGACGCTTGCCCGCACCGGCCCGGTGGCGGTGACGCGGCTCGCCGCGGAGACCGACCTCGACCGCTCCACCATGGGCCGCAACCTCGATCCGCTGGAGCGCCGCGGCCTCGTCCGTCTGAGCGTCGGCACGCGCGACCAGCGCGAGCGGGTCGCCGCCCTGACGGAGGCCGGCGCCGCCGCCATCGCGGCGGCCCTGCCGCATTGGCGCGCGGTCCAGGCCCGGCTCGCCGACGGAGAGGCCGCCATCCTGGCGCGCCAGGCCGCGGCGATCGCGACGGAAGCCGCCGCCCTGCACGCCGCGCTTGCCGGGCCGGCGCCGCCCGATCCGCACTGACGATCCCCGACGTCCCCCCGACGACGCATCCGCACGAGGAGCGGCCCCGCATGTCTTCATCATCCCAAGGCCGCGCCGATCCGGCGGCCGCGCTGCCGCCCGCGACGCCCCCGGCCCGCCTGCACTATGCCTGGGTGGTCGCCGCCGTGACCTTCGTGGTGCTCCTCGTGGGCGCCGGCATCCGGGCGACGCCGAGCATCCTGATCGTGCCGTGGGAGCGCGAGTTCGGTTGGTCGGCGGCCACGATCAGCCTCGCCATCGCCCTCAACATCTTCCTGTACGGCATGATCGGCCCCTTCGCGGTCGCCATCATCGAGCGCTTCGGCCTGCGCCGCTCCGTCTGCACGGCGCTCGTGATCCTGGCCGTCGGCACCGCCGCGACCGCCGCGATGCGCACGCCCTGGCAGATGATCCTGCTCTGGGGCCTCGTCGTCGGCTCGGGCACCGGCATGGTGGCGAACGTGCTCGGCGCCACCATCGCGGGGCGCTGGTTCGGCCGCCACCGCGGCCTCGTCCTGGGCATCCTGACGGCGAGCAGCGCCACCGGGCAGCTCGTCTTCCTGCCGCTCCTCGCCCACGTGGTGGTCGATCACGGCTGGCGCGCGGTCTCCCTCGCGGTGGCGGCCGCCGCGCTCGCCCTGGTGCCGCTGGTGCTCCTGCTGATGCGCGACCGCCCGGCCGATCTCGGCCTGGCGCGCTACGGCGAGACCGCCCTGCAGCCGGCGCCGGTCGGCGGCGTCAACCCGGCCCGGCGCGCCCTGATGGGCCTCGCGGCGGGCCTGCGCTCGCGCGATTTCTGGCTCTTGTCCGGCACCTTCTTCATCTGCGGCGCCTCGACCAACGGCCTCGTCGGCACCCATCTGATCCCGGCCTGCATCGACCACGGCATCCCGGAGGTGACGGCGGCGGGCCTGCTGGCGCTGATGGGCCTGTGCGACCTCGTCGGCACCACGGCGTCGGGCTGGCTCACGGACCGCTTCGACAGCCGCCGGCTGCTCGCCTGGTATTACGGCCTGCGCGGCCTGTCCCTGATCTTCCTGCCCTACTCGTTCGATCTCAGCTTCTACGGCCTGTCGCTGTTCGCGGTCTTCTACGGCCTCGACTGGATCGCGACCGTGCCGCCCACGGTGAACCTCGCCGGGCGCGTCTTCGGCGAGGAGAACGCCGCGCTGATGTTCGGCTGGATCGCGGCGAGCCACCAGATCGGCGCGGCCTCCGCCGCCTGGCTCGCCGGCACCATCCGGACCGGCACGGGCGATTATTTCGGCGCCTTCGTGGCGGCCGGCATCCTCTGCCTGATCGCCGCCCTGATGGCCCTGTTCATCGGGGCGAGGCCGCGGATCGAGGCCGCGCTGCCGGCCGGTGGGCAGCTGCGCGGGGCGTGAGGGCGAAGATCAGGGACCGCGGCAGATCAAGATTTAATTGGAAATATTCCAATTATACTGCGTGCTATTTCGGTCACCTTCGGCTGGATATCAAGAATTCGACGGATTAAGCGCCCGCAGGACGTTGATCCGGCCGCCGGACTGTACGCAACGATCCGCGCGAGGGGGCACGATCCGCCCTCCCGGAATCGAGCACACACGATGGCGCAGCCCCCCGAACACCCGCGACCGGCCGGCAACCGGGGTCGCGATCGCCTCGCGGCTTTGGGGATCGGGCTGCTCGGCGGTTGCGCGCCGTTCCTCGCCCCGGCGGCCGGGGCGCAGGCAACCCCGGCCGAGAGCGATGTCGTCCTCTCCGAGCTCAACGTCACCGGCACCGGACAGGGGGTGGAGACCGCGACGAGCCCGGTCATCGGCTACCGCGCCACGCGGTCCAGCACGGCGACGCGCACCGACACGGCCCTGCGCGACACGCCGCAGAGCATCAACATCGTCCCCCGCGAGGTGCTGATCGACCAGCAGGACCGGCGCCTGACCGATGCGGTGACCAATGTCAGCAACGTGCAGCCCGGCAGCACCGTGCAGGGGCGCTCGCAGAACTACGTCATCCGCGGGTTCAGCACGCAGATCTTCGCCGTCGACGGCGTGCTCGTCAGCCCGGCCGCCACCTTCTATCCGGTCGAGCGCGACCTCGCCAATGCCGAGCGCGTCGAGGTGCTGAAGGGCCCCGCCTCGGTGCTCTACGGCCGGGGCGATCCCGGCGGCACCATCAACATCGTCACGCGCCGGCCCACCCTCGACCCCTCGGGCGATGTCAGCGTGCAGGGCGGCAGCTTCGGCTTCCGGCGCGTGCAGGGCTCGGTCTCGAGCGCGATCGCGGGGTCCGAGACGCTGGCCGGCCGGATCAGCTTCGCGGCCCAGGAGGATCCGACCTTCCGCAATTTCGGCGACAACACGAACACCCGCACCTTCGTGGCGCCCGCGCTCGCCTGGACCCCGTCGGCCGACACGCGGGTCTACCTCAACGCCGAGTTCAGCAAGCAGCACAGCCAGTACGACGAGGGGCTCGTCGCCTATCGCGGGCGGGTTCCCCTGGACAACATCGCGCGGTTCTACGGCGAGCCCTTCTCGCGCTATTACGGCGAGGTCAACGCGGTGACGCTGAAGGCCGAGCACGATGTCAGCGAGCACCTGACGCTGCGGCAGGTGATCAACGCGCAATGGGGCGCCTTCGACCTGTTCGCGGCCCGCGCCACCGGCGTGAACGCGGCCGGGACGCTGGTGACGCGGCGCGACACCTCCGTGAACTCGACCTTCGCGGGCGTGGACACGCAGACCGAGGCGGTGCTGAAATTCGACACCTTCGGCTTCGCCCACACGGCGCTCGTCGGCTTCGAGTACAGCAACGGCTACCGGCATCCCTTCTCGCAGCAGGGAAGCCTCGCCGCGATCAGCTTCCTCAACCCGATCTACGGCGCGATCCCGGGCGCCCTCGGCTTCCAGGCGGATCTCAAGCAGAAGCTCGAACTCTTCGGCGTCTACGTGCAGGACCAGATCGTGCTGACCCCGGAGTTGCAGCTCGTCGTCGGCGCCCGGTTCGATCTCGGCAGCCAGTACTACTTCAACCGCGTGCCGGCCTCCCAGGCGATCCCACCCGAGCAGGCGCTGTTCGGGGCCTCGCCGCGGGTCGGCCTGATCTACCGGCCCTTCGAGCCGCTGACGTTCTACGCGAGCTACGCCACCTCCTTCGTGCCCCAGACCGCGAACGTGCTGAACGTCGTCAACCCGGCCCCGGAAACGGGCGAGCAATACGAGGTCGGCACGCGCCTCGACCTCAATCCCGGCCTGACCCTGTCCGCGGCCGCCTTCCGCCTCACCCGCAACAACGTCGCGGCGACCGACCCCACCAACACCGGCTACTCGGTCATCACCGGCCAGCAGCGCTCGGAGGGCGTCGAGGCGGATCTGGCCGGCGAGATCCTGCCGGGCTGGAAGGTCATCGGCGGCGTCGGCTACCTCGACGCGCGGATCACGCAGGACACCACCTTCGCGGTCGGCAACCGGCTGGTCGCGGTTCCGCGCTTCAGCGGCAGCGTCTGGACGACCTACCAGTTCCAGGAGGGGCCGCTGCGGGGCCTCGGGCTCGGGGCGGGAATCACCTATGTGGGCCGCCGCTTCGGCGACCTGAACAACAGCTACACGGTCGGCGCCTATGCGCGGGTCGACGCGGCCCTCTACTACGATTTCGACGCGCATTACCGGCTGGCGGTCAACATGCGCAACCTGACCAACGCGCGCTACATCGAGCAGCCCTTCAACGCCTTCAACAACGCGCCCGGCGCGCCGCTCTCCGTGCTCGCCACCCTGACGGCCCGGATGTAGCGACCGGGTCCACACCGGTTCTCCGGTGCCCTATTCTCCGGCGACCACGACCGGCCGCGGCGCGGCCGCGGCCGCCCGGCGGCGGCCGGCACGGCGGCGCAGGACGTAGAGGACGAGGCCGGTCGCGGCAAAGCCCGGCATGGCGAGCGCCGCGAGGCAGAAGATCATCGCGAAGACGTCGCCGAAGAACCGGCCCCGGTGGACCTCCAGCATGTTGTCGGCGATCCGCTGCCCGAGCGACTTGTCGGCGTCGCGCGCGGCCGTGAGGAGCGCGCCGGTCGCGGCATCGAACGTCGCCTCGTTCCGCGCCTTCGGCTGCTCCGCGCCCCGGGCGAGCCAGCGGATGCGGATCGCCTTCGCGTCGGGCCCCGGAAGGGTCAGGACGGCGCGGACGGCCTCGCGGCCCTCGCCGGCCCGGAAGGCGGCCCAGGCCCGGTCGAGGGCGGGCGGTGCCGGCGTCCGGTCGGCGGCCTCAGGCCTCTTGCGGCCGCCCCGGGGAGGCCGCGCCTCGGCGGCCTTGTGCGCCGGCCCGGTCAGCAGCCAGGTCGCGCCGTCCTTGAACCAGCCATAGGACCAGGTCAGCCCCGAGAGCGCGATCACGAGATAGACGGGCAGAAGCCAGGTGCCCGCCACCGCGTGCAGGGACCACCAGCGCGGCCGGCCCGGCCGCGACAGGCTCGGCCTGAGCCAGATCCGCCAGCGATGGATCCGCGGCCAGCGCAGATAGAGGCCGGTGGCGAGGAAGAGGAGAAGGGCCAGCGCGCAGGCCCCCGTGATCGTGCGGCCCCAGCCCCGGCCGTCGCCCGGGATCAGGAGCCAGCGGTGCAGCGCGCGCACCGTCGCGAAGGCCGGATCGAGCCGCGACGGGCCCAGCACCGTGCCGTCCTGGGGATCGACATAGACGGCAGCCGGACGGGCGCCGCTCGCCGGGTCCCGCAGGAAGCGGGCGGAGACGCTCGTGCCCGGGTCGTCCGCCAGGACGAGCGCAGTCACGGTCAGGCCGGGGCGCTGCGCCTCGATCCGGGCCACCAGCGCCTCCGGCCCCAGCGGCGGGCGATCGCCGACGGCCACGATGGCCCGGTCCCGGTCCGCGAAGGCGGTGATCGCCTCCTCGTAGCTCATCAGCGCGCCGGTCACCCCCATCAGGGCGAGCACCAGGCCGGCCGTGAGGCCGAGCGCCCAGTGCAGGCGGAACAGGATGGTGCGGGGCGAGGGAAGCGCGGGATGCATGGCGTGTCGGAAGTCGGTTGAGCAGACCATGCCCCCTTGGCGATGGAGTGGGGCGGCTCTGTGTCCGTCAGGCGCCCGCCGCCTGGCTGCGCGGGCCGAGGCGCTCCGAAGACCCTGGGCGCGAAGGTCCGGCGCGGATCAGAGACGCCGCCGCGACGGGACGGCTCAGCGTCGGCCGGAACCTGCGCGTTTCGGACGCACAGCCGTCCGGGCATCAGGGGAACGCTTGTGCACGATTAACATAGATTATAGTACGGTTCCGCTTCGGTGGTAAGGATCTGCCGCCGTTGGGTCGCGGAGGGGGGTTGCGACAGAGCGTTGACCGATCGTCACGAACATGACTGCATCGATGCGGAGATCACCCGGACTGGACCGAGCTCCGATCCGTTCGCCGCCGCCGTGCGGGCGACCCGGATGCCCATGCTCATCACGGATCCCAACCAGCCGGACAACCCGATCGTGTTCGCCAACGCAGCCTTCTCCAAGCTGACGGGCTACACGCATGAGGAGATCATCGGCAAGAATTGCCGCTTCCTGCAAGGCCCTGAGACCGACAAGCTGGATATAAGCCGCATCCGGGACGCCGTCGAACGACGCGTTCCGATCGAAGTCGACCTGCTCAATCACAAGAAATCCGGCGAATTCTTCTGGAATCGCCTGCTGATCTCACCGGTCTTCGATAAGGATGGTGATCTGATCTACTTTTTCGCGTCGCAATTCGATGTGACGCTCGAGAAAGATCGCATGGTGCGGTTGCAGCAGGACCGCGACGCGTTGGAGCGGGAAGTCGAGCAGCGCTCGGGCGACCTGGCCCGCAGCGAGAATCGCCTGCGTTTCATGATGAAGGCGGGCCGCTTCGGCACCTGGACCCTCGACCTGGCGGATTGGCGGCTCGTTGCGTCCGACCTGTGCAAGGAGAGCTTCGGCCGCGCGCCGAGCGACCCGTTCACCTACCAGGACTTCCTGGCCTCCGTCGTCGCGGAGGACCGCGAACGGGTCGAGGCCGCGATCCGCACCGCGATCGAGCGCGATGCGGATTACGACGCCGAGTACCGCATTCACACGCCGAGGGGGGAGCTGCGCTGGATCCAGGGGCGCGGCCAGGCCTCTTACCGGGCAGACGGCTCGCCGCTGACGATGGCGAGCGTGACCATCGACATCACGGAACGGAAGCGGGGGGAGGAACATCGCAGGCTGCTGGCCGACGAGCTGAACCACCGGGTCAAGAACTCAATGGCGACGGTGCAATCCATCGCGCACCAGACCCTGCGCAACGCGGCGACGCTCGAGACCGCGCGCCACGCCCTGGATGCCCGCCTGCAATCCCTGGCAGCCGCCCACGATGTGCTGACCCGCGAGAGCTGGGAGGGCGCGACGCTCGCGGAGATCGTGGACGGAGCGCTGACACCCTTCCGGACGGGAGCCGGCGACCGGTTCAGGACGGGCGGCCCCGATCTCCGCCTGCCGTCCCGCCTGGCGCTGGCCTTCGTGATGGCGTTGCACGAATTGGCGACCAACGCCGTGAAATACGGCGCCCTCTCGAACGAGACGGGGCGGGTCATCCTCAACTGGGACATCGTTGACGGCACGAAGCCCGATCGGCTGTGGCTCCGTTGGGAAGAGCTCGACAGTCCTCCGGTAACACCCCCGACCCGCACCGGCTTCGGCACGCGCATGATCGAGCGTGCGCTGGCCGCCGAGCTCGGCGGCACGGCGGAGATCGCGTACCGGCCGCGCGGCGTGGTGTTCACCGTCGAGGCGCCGTTGCCTCAGATGCCTCGCTGACGGGTCGGGCCGGCGCGGACGCGGCCGGGGGTCGGCGTCAGCCGGACGCGCGCGGCGCGGCGGGCGGGATCGCGTCCAGCTCCGGCAGCAGCACCACGCTCTCCTGCTCGTTCGGATCGGTCCGGCTGATCACCGCGAGGCAGGGCTCGGTCTCGCTCGCGTTGTAGGGCAGGTGCGGCATGTCGGCGGGGATGTAGACGAAATCCCCTGGGCCGGCCTCGGCGTGATGCTCGAGCGCCGGGCCGTACCACATCCCGGAGCGGCCGCTGAGGATGTGGATCGCGGTCTCGTGGCCTTCATGCTTGTGCGCCTTGGCGCGGGCGCCGGGCGGGATCGTGACGATCTGCATGTGCAGCCCCCGCGCCCCAACGGATTCCGCCGAGATCGCGGGCGTGTAGGACAGACCCTGCTTGCCCACGAAGGCGGGCCCGGCCCGCAGCACGCGGCAGGTGGCGTCGGGAGTGATGGCATCGACCGGATTCGGCATGGCGCGACCCTCCTGACCAAGCATAGCACGTCGCGGGCCTGCACGCCGCGCTGTTCCTCATCCACGCCGCCCTGCCGGGGCACCGGCGGCGAGCCCAGGCTGCCAGAACCAGCCCCGATGACGCGACCGGCCCCCTCTCCCGTTCGGGAGAGGGTTGGGGTGAGGGCGGCGCGCTGTCCGGAAAAGTCGCCCCCCTCACCCGGTCGGCTCACGCCGACTCGACCTCTCCCGAACGGGAGAGGTGGGGCGCAACACAGTCCCTCCACGCCGTCGGTCCGGGCGCTAGCGGCGAGCTCGGGATGCGCGCCGGCTGCCAGAACCAGCCCGGATCGCGCGACGCGCCCCCTCTCCCGTCCGGGAGAGGGTTGGGGTGAGGGATGCGCGCTATCCGAAAAAGTCGCACCCCTCACCGTTCCGCTATCGCGGATTCGACCTCTCCCGGACAGGAGAGGTGAGGCGCGCCGTCGCTCTGGGGCACTGTCGGGGGTTGTGGGCGGAGCCGGCTCAGCGCGACCGGCCCGCGCTCCCTGCGCCAGGACGAGAACGCCGCCCGCGCGACCACTGCGACCGCACGACCTGCATTTATGTGCAACTTTCCCGCCTATCCGCCCCGCGATCACACGTTATGATGCGGGATCTCGAAGCAGGGGAGGCGCAGGATGACGGGCCAACCTCGATGCATCGCCCTCGTGGGTCCGGCCCAGAGCGGCAAGAGCGGGCTGCTCGATGCGCTGATCGCGCGCGCGGGCGGGCTGGAGCATAGCGGGCGCGAGGGCGCGGAGACGCGCGGGGGGACGGAGCCCGTGGTGGTGACGCTCTCCTATCTCGGCGAGGATTTCACCTTCGTGGATTGCCCCGGCGCGGTGGAGTTCGCCCACGCGATGAGCCCGGCCCTGGCGGTCTGCGATGCCGCCGTGGTGGTCTGCGAGGCGGATGCACGCAAGCTGCCCGCTCTCGAACTGGTGATGCGCCATCTCGAGGCCGAGGGGGTGCCCCGCCTGCTCTTCGTCAACAAGATCGACGCTGCGACGCAGGGGCTGCGCGAGACCCTGTCCCTGCTGCAGGGCGCATCGCAGGTGCCGCTGCTGCTGCGCCAGATTCCGATCGTCGAGGACGAGGCGGCGACGGGCTTCATCGACCTCGCGCTGGAGCGCGCCTTCGTCTACCGCCCCCACGCCCCGAGCGCCCTGATCGCCCTGCCGGAGGGGGTGCTGCCGCAGGAGAAGGAGGAGCGCTTCAGCCTGCTGGAGCGCCTCGCCGACCACGACGACGCCCTGATGGAGGCGCTGATCACCGAGGCGGAGCCTCCGCCGGACCGGATCTTCGCCGACCTCGCCCGGGAGTTGCGCCAGGGACAGGCGGTCTCGGTGCTGATCGGCTCGGGCCTTCGCGGCAACGGCATCGGACGCCTGCTGAAGGCGCTCCGCCACGAGGCGCCGGGGCTCGCCGAGACCCGCGACCGCCTGGGGATCGCCGCGGACGGCCCGCCGCTCGCCCGGGTGATCGCGACGCGCCATGCCGGGTTCAGCGGCAAGCTGTCGGTGGCCCGGGTGCTGCGCGGCGCCTTCCAGGAGGGCGAGACCGTGACGGGGCCGGACGGAACGACGGCCCGCATCGCCGGGCTCGTCGCCCTCGACCGAAGCCAGACCGCCCGGATCGCGTCGGTTCCGGAGGGGGCGGTCGCGGGCTTCGCCCGGCTCGACGGGATCGGCACCGGCGCGGGCTTTGCCACCGGCGCCGCCCCGGAAGGGGAGCCGCCCGCCGCGCCGCCGCCGGTCTATGCCAGCGCCATCCGGGTGCGCGACCGCAAGGACGACGTGCGCCTGACCGGGGCGCTCGCCAAGATCATCGAGGAGGATCCGGGGCTGGTGCTGGAGCACGACGCGGATCTGGAGGAGATCCGCCTGCTCGGGCAAGGCGCGATGCACCTGCGGACCGCGATCGAGCGCCTGGCCTCCCGCTTCGGCGTCGGCGTCGAGGCGAGCCGCCCGAAGGTCGGCTACCGCGAGAGCATAAGGGGAACCGCGACCGGCCGCGGCCGGCACAAGAAGCAGACCGGCGGGCACGGGCAATTCGCCGACGTGCAGATCGCCGTGCGCCCCCTCCCCCGCGGCGAAGGCTTCCGCTTCGAGGACGCCGTGGTGGGGGGCGCGGTGCCGCGCAACTACATCCCCTCCGTCGAGGCCGGGGCGCGGGCCTATCTGCGCCGCGGGCCCCTCGGGTTCCCGCTGGTCGACCTCCTGGTGACCCTGACCGACGGGGCGGCGCACGCGGTCGATTCCTCCGACGCCGCCTTCCAGACCGCCGCGCGCCTCGCCCTCGACGATGCCCTGCCGAAGGCCGGGCCGGTCCTGCTCGAACCGGTGCTTGCCGTCGAGATCGCGACGCCGTCCGCCGCCACCGCCCGGGCGACCGGCCTCGTCACCGGCCGACGCGGCCAGATCCTCGGCTACGACGCGCGGCCCGGCTGGCCGGGCTGGGACCTGCTCCAGGCCCTGATCCCGGCCGCCGAGACGGCCGACCTGATCGTGGAGCTGCGCTCGGTCACCGCCGGGGTCGGCAGCTTCACGGCCCGCTTCGACCACATGGCCGAGCTGAGCGGGCGGCCGGCCGAGCTGGTGCTCGCGGGGGATCTGGCGCGGCGGGCGGGCTGAACCCAGCCGAGCCCGCGCAATCGTGCATGAAATGTTCCGCGGGCGCGCGCGTCAGCGGGCCGCGAGGGCGAGCGCCTGCGACACCATCGCGTGCGGGCCGGCCCCGAGCATCGCGCCGGCCGCGCAGAGGCCGAGAACCAGGGCGAGACCGAGCCCGACGCGACCAAGCCCGCCGCGACCTCGCGAGGCCAGGCGAAGCACTTGGAACGGCAGGAGAATCAGCTTCAGCACGGCGCGGATCGCCAGGATCGCCACTACCGGCAGGATCGCGAGGGAAAGTCCGATCACGGGCATGTCCTGCCGATCCTCTGCACCCGCCATCCCGCCTGGAACGGCCCGGGACGCCATTTCCCCTCACAAACCCGGCAAGACTAAGGACACCCGCCCGCCAACAGGATATTCCGGCCTGCGCCCTGTCTCCACCGAGGCCGTTCCCCTAAGGATGGACGCCTCTGCGGCCTGAGCGGATGCCTTGGAAAACGCCCTGTACCGATGGCTCGAAGCCCTGTCCGCCATTCGGGCGGATGTCCTGGCCCTGCTGGGAATCGGGCTCGCGCTTGCCGTCACGGTGCACGTCCTCCTGCGTAAGCGCGAGGTCAGCGTCGCGATCGGCTGGATCGGCCTCGCCTGGCTGTCCCCGCTCTTCGGCACCGGCCTCTACGCCCTGTTCGGCATCAATCGCGTCTCCCGCCGCGCCCGGCGCCTGCGGCCGAAGCCCACCCCGAAGCCGGGCGAGCCGCGCGTGCCCGAAGCGGTCGTCACGCCGGCGCTCCGCCCCCTCGAGCAGGCGGTGCGCCAGATCACCGACCTTCCCTCCCTCGGGGGCAACGCCGTGCGGATGTTCCGGAACGGCGACGCGGCCTATCCGGCGATGCTGGAGGTCTTGGGGGCCGCCGAGCGGAGCGTCGCGCTCTCGAGCTACATCTTCCGCGACGACACGATCGGCGGCGCCTTCTGCGACGCCCTCGTGGCGGCGCAGGCGCGCGGCGCCGAGGTCTGCGTCCTGATCGACGGCATCGGCGGGGGCTATTTCGGATCCAGGGTCTATCACCGGCTCCACCGGGCCGGCATACCGGTCGGGCGCTTCATGCACTCGGCCCTGCCCTGGCGCATGCCGTTCCTGAACCTGCGCACCCACAAGAAGCTGCTGATCGTCGACGGATGCATCGCCTTCACGGGCGGCCTCAACATCGCGGACGGCAACCGCGTCGCCCTGAACCCGCCGCACCCGATCCGCGACACCCATTTCCGCCTCGATGGTCCCGTCGTCGAGCAGCTCACGATGGCTTTCGCCAGCGACTGGGCCTTCGCGATGGGGGGGGACCTCGATGGCCCGCGCTGGTTCCCGCCCCTCGCTCCCGCCGGCGGAATCACGGCCCGGGCCGTCACCTCCGGGCCGGATGCGGATGTCGAGAAGATCGAGTTCGTGGTGCTCGAGGCTTTGGCCTGCGCCCGCCACAGCGTCCGCCTCGTCACGCCCTATTTCCTGCCGGGCGAACTCGTCATCAACGCGCTCCAGCTCGCTGCCATCCGCGGCGTCACCGTCGACGTCATCATCCCGCGGCGGAGCGACCACCGCTTCGTCAACTGGGCGACCCGGGCCCATATCGATCCGCTCCTGAAGAGCGGAGTGCGGATCTGGCTCGACGAGCCGCCCTTCGACCACTCGAAGGCCCTCGTCGTCGACGGGGAATGGTGCTTCGTCGGCAGCGCCAATTGGGACACGCGCAGCTTCCGGCTGAATTTCGAGCTCAATGTCGAGATCTACGACACGAACCTGGCCCGCGACCTCGACCATTTCATGCGCGGCAAGATGGAGACCCGCCTGATGCGCGAGGATCTCAAGGCGCGTGCGCTGCCCGTCCGCCTGCGCGACGCAGGCGTCCGACTGCTGCTACCATACCTTTGACCGTGCGCCCGGGACGCCGCACCTCCTCGGGGGCGGGCGTGAGATGCACGACGATCGGCCGGTGATCCGAGGCGCCGCGCGGCAGCACCGCCGGCTCGTGGCAGACGAGGCCCCGCACGAGGCAGCGGTCGAGCCGGAGCGGCAGCACATCCACCATGCTGTGCGTCGGGCGGCGGGGGCCGACGTCGCGGAACCCCGGGAGCAGCGCCGGGCCGACGATGTTGTAATCGCCGAGCACCGCGGCGCGGGGCGGCAGGTTGCGCTCCAGGCAGCGGAGCTGGCGCCGGTTCAGCATCTGGCCGTGCGAGAGATGCACGTTGGCGATGCCGAAATCGCCGAGATTCAGCACCTGACAGACCCGGTCGAACAGAGCGCCGGAGGGCAAAGCGATGACGGTCGGCGGCGTCGTCCAGGGCCGTCGGCTCCAGATCGCCGGGCCGTGAATGCGCCCGGGCAGCGGCGCCCAGGCATAGACGCCGCCGACGCGTTCGCGCAGGGCGGCGATGTCCCGGGTGGCTTCCTGCATCAGCAGGAGATCGGGATTCTCCTGCTCGATCAACGCGATGATGTCGGCGACGGCCGCTCCGGTGCGGCGCAGCAGGTTCCAGCTCACGATCTTGCGCGAGCGGCTGGGGCCGGTGGCGACGCGGATCGGGGCGCTGCCCGTGGCGTGGAAGCCCAGCGGCGGGACGTGCGGGTGATCGGGCATGCGGCCGGTTCGTGCCTCGCTGTGACGACGGGGACGGGAGCCCCGGAAGCGCCCGTCCGTACCGCTCTGGTTAAGCGCTGCGGGCGGTTCCTGTCGAGGCTGGGACAAGGTTCCGGGGAGAAGCTTGGGCGACCCGGCGAGTTCCCGGGCGGCGTGGCTTGACGGCGTTTCCCGCGCGGAGGATCCGTGCGAAACAGGATTTCTGAACAGAACACTTCATGAACGATTTCACCTTTATCCACGCGGCCGACCTGCATCTCGGCAGTCCGCTGACCGGGCTCGCCCTGAAGGACCCCGACATCGCCCGGCGCTTCGCCTCGGCGGGACGGCGGGCCTTCGAGGATCTGGTGAGCCAGGCCATCGAGATCGGCGCCGCGTTCCTGATCGTGGCGGGCGACGTCTATGACGGGGATTGGTCGGATAACACGATCGGGCTGTTCTTCGCCCGGCAGGTGGCGCGGCTCGACCGGGCCGGCATTCCGGTGATCCTGGTGCGGGGCAATCACGATGCGGAGAGCGTGATCACCAAGGCGATCACCCTGCCGGATTCGGTGCGGACCTTCCCGACGACCCGGGCCGACACGCACCGGCTCGAACACCTGCGGGTGGCCCTGCACGGGCGCAGCTTCCCGAACCGGGCGGTCGAGGAGAACTACGCCCTGTCCTATCCGGCGCCGCTGCCGGGCTGGTTCAATATCGGGGTGCTGCACACCTCCTGCACCGGCCACGCCGCGCACGCGACCTACGCGCCCTGCTCCGTCGCGGACCTGACGGGGCGCGGCTACGCCTATTGGGCGCTCGGCCATGTTCACGATTACGCCGAGCTGGCGCAGGATCCCTTCGTGGTGTTCCCCGGCAACCTGCAGGGCCGCTCGATCCGCGAATGCGGCCCGAAGGGCGCGGTGGCGGTCGAGGTGGCGGATGGGCGGGTCAAGGCGCTCCGCCGGCTCATCGTCGACCATGCCCGCTTCCACCACCTCGCGGTCGACCTCAGCGAGGCGGAGCACGAGCGGGACGCCCTCGCGGCGGTCGAGACCGCCCTGCGCGGGCTCGCCGCGGAGGCGGCGGGCCGCCTCGTCGCGGTGCGGGTGCGCCTGCACGGGCGGACGCCCGCCCATGACCGCCTCGCCGCCGACCGCGAGAACCTGACCGCCGAGATCCAGGCCGCGGCCCACCGGGTCCACGAGGACATCTGGCTGGAGCGGCTGAAGATCGAGACCGGCCGGCCTGAGACGAGGCCCCATGCCGGCCCTCCGGGCGGCACCATGGCGATCGATCCGGCGACGCTCCTCGCTTCCCTCGACCAGGATCCCGAGTTCCGGGCCCGCGCCCGGGCGGCGCTCGCCGAGATCGCCGCCAAGATGCCGGGGGGCCTCGGCCACGAGGAGAGCGCGCTCGCCGACGAGCTCGACGCGCTCTGCGCCGAGGCGGAGGCCGTGATCCTCGGCCGCCTCCACGGCCGGGCCTGCTAGCCGATGCGCATCCTCTCCCTCGACCTCGAGCGCTACGGCCCCTTCACGGACCGGCGCGTCACCTTCCGGCGCGATGCGCGGCTCCACGTGGTGCTCGGCGCCAACGAGGCCGGCAAGACCTCGGCGCTCGCCGCCGTCACCGACCTCCTGTTCGGCATCGAGCCGCGCACCCGCTACGCCTTCCTGCACGACATGCCGCAGATGCGCATCGGGGCCGAGATCCTCGGCTCGGACGGGCAGGCGCTGCGCTTCCGCCGCCGCAAGGGCAACAAGAACACCCTCGTGGACGGCAGCGACGCGGCGCTGCCCGACGATGCGCTGGCGCCGTTCCTCGGGGGCTTGAGCCGGGAGGTGTTCTGCCGCGCCTTCGGCCTCGACGCAGAGGCCCTGCGGGCGGGCGGGACCGAGATGCTGAACAGCGAGGGCGAGGTCGGCGCCAGCCTGTTCGCGGCGGCCTCGGGGCTTCGCGGCTACACCACCCTCCAGGCCGGGCTCGACGAGGAGGCGGCCAACATCTTCATGCCCCGGGCCGCCCAGCACCGCACCTTCTACCAGGCGCTCGCGCGCTACGACGAGGCCCGCCGGGCGATCCGCCAGGGGGAGCTGCGCTCCGGCGACTGGCGCGAGCTCAACGAGGAGATCGAGGGGGCCGCGCGCCGGCTCGACGAGATCCGGGCCGAGCGCGCCCGGATCGCCGCCGAGCAGGCCCGGCTGCAGCGGCTGAAGCGGGTGACGCCCCTCGTGGCCGAGATCGACGCGCTGACCGGGCGGGCCGAGGCGGATGCGGACCTCGCCGCGTTGCCGGAGGCCTGGACCGAGCGCCTCGGGCAAAGCCTCGCGCAGGTCCAGGACGCGACCGGCGCCGAGGCCGAGGCGCGGGCGGCCCTCGCGGCTGCCGCCCGCGACCTCGCCGCCATCCCGGCCGACGAGGGCCTCCTCGCCCGGTCCGAGGAGATCCTCGACTGTTTCCGCGGCATCGACCGCTTCGACAAGGGCGGCATCGACCTGCCCCGCCTGCAGGGCGAGGCGGACGGCTTCGCGCAGGATCTGGAGCGCCTGAAAGTCCGCATCGGCCTCCCGGACGCGGAGGCGCTGCGGACCCGTCAGCCCACGGACGCGGCCCGCACCCGGATCGAGGGATTGCTCCGCGCCGGCCGGGACCTCGCCGCCGCCCTCAATCGGATCACCGCGGAGCGCGCCCAGCGCCGGGCGGAGCATGCCCGCATCACCCGGCCCCGGGACGGCGACGCCAGCCGGACCGGCGACGACGCGGGGTCCCGGCGGGACCGAGCGGGCGAGGAGCCCCTGATCGATCCGGCGCCCCTGCGCACCGACCTCAAGACCCTGGCGCCGGTGCGCGACGACGTGGCGCGCCGTGACGCGCTCGACGCGGCGATCCGGCGGGAGGCCAAGCAGATCCAGGCCCAGGCGGCCCGGCTCGCGCCGCCGGTGGCCGACCTGCCGCGTTTCGCCGGCCTGCGTCACCCCTCGCACGAGGCGGTCGCGCGCTTCGGCCGCGAGATGGAGGCGGCGGAGCGCGAGCGGAACCGGATCCTCGACCGGGGCGAGACCGCCGCCCGCGCGCTGGCCCAGACCCGGGAGCGCCTGCGCCGCCGCGAGGCCGGCCGGCCGATCCCCACCCGCGCGGAGCTCCTGGCCCTGCGGGCCGAGCGCGACCGCCTGCTCGCGCCCCTGCGGGCCGCGGCGATGGGCGAGCCCGGCGCGGGCGGCCCCGCCGACATCGTCCGCTTCGAGACCGCCCTCGCGGCGGCCGATCGCGGCGCCGACGACCTCGTGGCGGACGCGGCCCGCGCGGCCGAGCAGGCCGCCGACCTGCTGCGCCTTGACGCGGAGGAGGCCGAGGCCGAGGCCGCCCGCACCGGCCTCGCGGCGATCGACGCGCGCGTGGAGGCGGGCTGGGCGGCCTGGCGCCGGGCCTGGGAGCCCGCCGGAATCGAGCCGACGCCGCCCGCCGAGATGGCGGCCTGGCTCACCGAGGTCGAGAGCCTGGTGGCCGATCACGAATCCCTGGAGGCGCGCCGGGCCGAGCACGATCACCTCGTGGCCCGGATCGAGGTCTGCCGCGCGCCCCTGACGGATCTCAGCCGCCGGGCCGGCCTGCCCGACCTCGCCGGGCTCGATGTCGGGCTGATCCTCGCGCGGGTGGAGGACCGGGTCGCGGCCCTCGCCACGACCTGGGAGGCGGCCCGCGAGGCGCAGGCCAGCGCCCGCGCCACCGCCGAGCAGATCGCCCGGATCGAGGCGGAGCTCGCGGAGGCGACGGACAGGCAAGCCGCCTGGCGCGCGGCCTGGGCCGAGGCGGTCCGGGCCATCGGCCTCCCGCCCGGCGCCGAGCCCGACGAGGCGGAGAGCGCCCTCGAAGCCTGGCGCGCCGTGCCGACGATCCTGCGCGAGCACGACGGCCACCTGCGCCGGATCAACGGCATCCGGCGCGACATGGAGGCCTATCGGGCGGTCGTGGCGGGGCTGACCGGCGGCCTCGCCCCGGATCTCGCGAGCCTGCCCCCGAGCACGGCCATGAAGGCGCTCCATGCCCGCCTGCAGGAGGCCTCCCGCGCCGAGACGCGGCGGCAGGACCTCGCCCGGCGCCGCGCGGCGGCGGACGAGGTCCTGGCGGCGGCGGGCCGGGCCGCGGAGGCGGCGCGCGCCGCCCTCTCGGGGCACCTGACCGAGCGGCCCGAGGGGGTCTCCCTCCCGGTAGACACCGATCCGGCCGCGCTCCTGGCCCGGCTCCTGGCCCGGGATGCCCTGCGCCGCGAGCTTGCCGGGCGCCGGGCCGAGCTCGCCCGCGCCGCCGACGGCGTCGGCGAGGCGGGGTTGCGGGCCGACCTCGCAGCCGCCTCGGCCGACGCGATCGAGGCCCAGCTGCGCCAGCTCGCCATGGATGACGAGGATCTCGACCAGCGCGGCAAGGTCGCCTTCGCCGACCGGGACCGGGGCGAGCGCCGCCGCACGGAGCTGGAGGGCGGCATCGGCGCGGAGCTGGCGCTCGCCCAGCGCAAGGCCGCGGAGGCGGAGATCCACTCCACCGCCCGGCAATGGGCCGTCCTCAAGCTCGCGAGCCTGCTCCTCGGCACCGCCATCGGGCGCCACCGCTCCGGCCAGCAGGACCCGTTGCTGACCCGTGCCGGCACCCTGTTCGCGGCGCTCACGGGGGGCGCCTTCGCGGGCCTGACGCAGGATTACGACGAGGCCGACACGCCGCGCCTCGCCGGCCTGCGCGGGGCGGGCGGCCTCGTCCCGGTGGAGGGCCTGAGCGAGGGCACCCGCGACCAGTTCTATCTCGCTTTGCGCCTCGCCTATCTGGAGGATTACGCGGCGCGCGCCGAACCCGCGCCCTTCATCGGCGACGACCTCTTCCTCACCTTCGACGACGCCCGCACGGCCCACGGCCTCGAGGCGCTGGCGGCGTTCGGCGGGCAGGTCCAGCCGATCCTGTTCACCCACCACCGCCACGTGGCGGACCTCGCCCGCGAGCGGCTGGGCGCGAGCGTCGATGTGCTGGAATTGTGAGGCGGCGACGCCGACGCGATGGCCGCCCTCCCCGCCCGCCCATCACCCGCAGGATGGGAGGAATGCGGAGCCGGCGAGGGCGCGGCGCCTATTTGGGGCCGCAGCCGATGCAGATGCCCTTCTGGATCTTGTCGTCCTGCTTCTGCTGGGGCGTGCGCGCGGTCTGCTCGCCCGGCGCGACGCCGCCCGCGGCCGCACCCGGCGGCTTGGTGCGGCCGACCGAGGAGGTGTTCGGCGCCGTCACGGTCGAGGTGGGGCTCCCGCCCGTGCCGGTCTGGGCCGGCGCCTGGGCCGCGGCCGGGAGGATCGTGAGGGCCCCGAAGCTGAGGGCGGCGGCAAGCAATCTCGGCATGGACATCGGACATCTCCCTACAGCGGCGTAACGCGGCATCGCTCGAGAGGTTCGGGCGAGCGTGGCTCGGGCGAGCCGCCCCTCAGGCCGGCGCGTAGCGCGCTTCGAGATGGGCGCGGAAATCCTCTGTCCCGAGGGGCCGGCCCGTGGCGGCCTCCAGGAGCGCGTCGGTTTCGAGCAGGCTGCCCTGCGCGTGCACGTGGTGGCGCAGCCAGGTCCGCAGCGGCGTGAAATCGCCCCGGCCGAGGGCCGGCAGCAGGCCGGGCTCGGCCCCGCGCGCGGCCCGGAAGAGCTGGGCCGCCGCCAGGGCGCCCAAGGTGTAGGTCGGGAAATAGCCCCAGGCGCCGCCGGGCCAGTGGATGTCCTGCAGGCAGCCGACCCGGTCGTTCGGGACGTGTAGCCCGAGGAGGTCGCGCAGGCCGTCATTGAAGGCGCCCGGGAGATCCGCCACGGCGAGGTCGCCCGCGATCATGGCGGTCTCGATCTCGTAGCGCAGCAGGATATGGGCCGGGTAGGTCGCCTCGTCGGCATCGACCCGGATGAAGCCGGGCTCGACCCGGGTGTAGAGGCGGTGGAGGTTCTCCGCGCTCCAGGCGCCCCCGTCGCGACCGAAGGTGCGGGCGAGGAGCGGCGCGAGGTAGCCGGCGAATTCGGCCGTGCGGCAGGCCTGCATCTCGACGATGAGCGACTGGCTCTCGTGCAGGCTCATGCCGCGCGCGGCCCCCACGGGCTGGTGGCGGAAGGCGGCCGGGCGGCCCTGCTCGTAGAGGGCGTGGCCGGTCTCGTGCAGCACGCCCATCAGGGCGCGGGTGACGTCGGATTCGTCGTAGCGCGTGGTGATGCGCACGTCGTCGGTGGCGCCGCCGCAGAAGGGATGCAGGCTGATGTCGAGGCGTCCGCGGTCGAAGTCGAACCCCGCCGCCTCCATCAGGACGAGGCCGATGGCGCGCTGGAGATCGACCGGGAACGGGCCGTCGAGGGGCAGGGCCGGCGCCTCCGCGTCCTGGCGCGCCCGCGCCCGCGCCACGAGATCGGGGAGCCAGGCGCGCAGGTCCGCGAAGAGCGGATCGATCCGGGCCCGGCGCATCCCGGGATCGTAGCCGTCGAGGAGCGCGTCGTAGGGCGCGAGGCCGAGGGCCGCGCCCTTGGCGGCGGCGATCTCCCGCTGCAGCCGCAGCACCGCGGCGAGGTCCGGCGCCAGGAGGGCGAAATCGGCGGTGCGGCGGGCTTCGCGCCACGTCATCTCGGCCCGCGACACGGCGCGCGAGCTCGCCTCGACGAGATCGCGCGGCACCGCCGCCGCGTGGATATGGGCGCGGCGCATCTCGCGCAGGTTCGCCCGCTCCCAGGGGCCGAGCTCCGCGGCCTCGTCCGCCGCCTCGTCTTCCGCGGCCGCGAGCCCGTCCGCGGTCTCGGGGCCGGTCAGGAGGTCGTGGGCGAGGCCCTTCAGGACGGCGAGCTGGTCGGCCCGCCCGCCGGCCGCCCCCTCGGGCATCAGGGTCTGGGCATCCCAGCCGAGGATCCCGGCGGCATCCTGCAGGGCGGCGAGCCGCGCGAAGCGGCGCTCCAGGGCGCGATAGGCCGGCATGCGATCTCCCGTGTTGGCGTCGCGCGAGGATAGGGGCCCGGGGCGCCGGCGCAAACCGGCTTCGCGCGCCGCGCCGCCTCAGGCCTTCGCCGCGAACGCGCCCGCCACCGCGCGGATCACCTCGGCGGCGCGCAGGACCCCCGCCCGGTCGACGTCGAGATGGGTGGTGACGCGGATCTGGCTGCCGATCGCCCTGATCCGGACGTCCTCGGCGAGGCAGGCCCCGGCGAACTCGGCGGCCGAGACGCCCAGACCCGCGACCGAGAAGCACAGGATGTTCGACTGCCCCGCCGTCGGGTCGAAGCTCAGGCCCGGCAGGTCCGCGATCGCCGCGTGGAGGAGGTGCAGGTTCTCGTTGTCGACGCGCAATTGCGCGACATGGTGGTCGAGGGCGTAGAGGCCGGCCGCCGCGATCACGCCCGATTGGCGCATGGCGCCCCCGAGCCGGTACTTCCAGCGCCAGGCCTCGACCACGAATTCCTTGGAGCCGCACAGCACCGCGCCGACCGGGCAGCCGAGGCCCTTGCTGAGGTCGAGCCAGACGCTGTCGAACCCGCGCGCGTATTCCGCCGCCGGGATGCCGGTCGCCGCCACGGCGTTGAGGAGGCGGGCCCCGTCGATATGGGCCTTGAGCCCGCGCGCCTGCGCGGCGTCGCGGATGCGGCGCATGTCGGCAAGGTCCCAGACCGAGCCGCCGCTGAAGCTCGTGGTCTGCTCGATCGAGACCAGGGCCGAGCGCGGCGCCGTGCGGGCGGGCGGGCGGATCGCCGCCTCGAACTGCTCCGGGCTGTAGATCCCGGCCGCCGTCTTCAGCGGCGCCACCGAGACGCCCCCGATCGCCGCCGAGCCCGCGGCCTCGGTGTTGTAGATGTGGGACTGGTCGTCGACGATGATCTCGTCGCCGGGCCTCGTCTGGACCAGGATCGAGACGAGGTTGCACATCGTGCCCGAGGGCATGAACAACCCGTCCTCCTGGCCGAGGAGCGCCGCGACCCGGTCGCAGAGGGCGCGGGTGGTCGGGTCGGAATCCGATTGCTCGTCGCCCACGGGGGCCCGCGCCATCGCGTCGCGCATGCCCGGCGTCGGGCGGGTCTGGGTGTCGCTGAACAGGTCGATCGTCACGGGTCGCTCGTCTCGCCAGGGCTGTTCGGATCTGCGTAGGATCACGGCAGCGTGAATGCAAAATCCGGATTGGGCCGGACGCGCAGGGTCCGGTGGGCTGTTCGGGCGGGCCGGCCGCCCCGCATGATGCCGCGCGGCGGCGCGGCCGTCTTCATTCCAATTGAATTTTGTATTACATATTCAGCGACGAGCAAGGAGCCCCATCCGGGCCCCAGGAGGATAACGACGCGATGGCAGCGAGCGCCGAGTCCGTGATGAGCCCAAGGGCTGCGGCCCGCCAGGATTCCGGGCTCGCCCGGCGCCTCGCCGAGGCGCTGCAGGGCGAGGTGCGCTTCGACGCCTTCACGCGCGGGCGCTACGCCACCGACGCCTCGATCTACCAGATCGTCCCGGCGGGCGTGGTCTTTCCCCGCGCTGCTGCCGACATCGCCGCCACGCTGACGATCGCGGCCGAGCACGCGGTCCCGGTGATCATGCGCGGGGGCGGCACCTCGCAGAACGGCCAGCCGATCGGCTCGGGCCTCGTGGTTGATTGCTCGCGCCACTTCAACGGCCTCCTGGCCTACGATCCGGAGGCCGGCACCGTCACGGTCGAGCCCGGCATGGTGCTCGAGCGCCTGAACGCCCGGGTCAAGGCGGATGGCTGGTTCTTCCCCGTGGAGCCCTCCACCGCCACCCGCTGCACCATCGGCGGCATGGCGGGCAACAATTCCTGCGGCGCCCGCTCGCTCCGCTTCGGCAAGATGAGCGACAACGTCCTGAGCCTCGAGGCGCTGCTCCACGACGGCACGCCCTTCGGCTTCGGGCTCACCGGCAACGAGGCGGGCGGCGCCACCGGGGGCGCCCGCGCCGAGGACCTCGCCCGCCGCATGGTGGCGCTCGCCGAATCGGAGCGCGACGAGATCCTGCGCATGTTCCCGCGGGTGCAGCGCCGGGTCGGCGGCTACAATCTCGACGCGCTGATCGAGCCGCGCCCAAACCTCGCCCACCTCCTGGTGGGCTCGGAGGGGACGCTCGCGGCCACCACGAGCGTGACGCTCAAGCTCTCGCGCCTGCCCGCGCACCGGGTGATGGGGGTCTGCCACTTCCCCTCGTTCCGGGCCGCGATGGAGACCACCAAGGCGATCGTCGACCTGAACCCGGTCGCGGTCGAGCTCGTCGACAACAACGTGCTGGTGCTCGGCGCCGATATCCCGCTGTTCCGCACGACGCTCGCCGACATCACCCGGGGGCAGCCGAACTGCCTCCTGCTCACCGAGTTCGCGGGCGACGACCGCGACGCCCTGATGCGCGACCTGAAGCGCCTCGATGCCTGCATGAGCGACCACGGCTTCGTGGACGCCGTGGTGGAGGTGCCCGAGCCCGCCCGCCAGAAATCCGTCTGGGAGGTGCGCGAGGCCTGCCTCAACATTATGATGTCGATGAAGGGGGACGCCAAGCCCGTCTCGTTCATCGAGGATTGCGCCGTGCCGCTTGAGCACCTCGCCGACTACACCGACGCGGTGACGGCGGTGTTCACGAAGCACGGGACGCGGGGCACGTGGTACGCCCACGCCTCCGTCGGCTGCCTGCACGTGCGCCCGATCCTCAACATGAAGGAGGGCGGCGACGTCGCGACGATGCGCGCCATCGCGGAGGAGACCGCGGAGCTGGTGCGCCGCCACAAGGGCTCGTATTCGGGCGAGCACGGCGACGGCATCTCCCGCTCGGAATTCGTCGAGCCCCTGTTCGGCTCCCGTCTCGCCCGCGCCTTCGAGACGGTGAAGGACAATTTCGACCCCGAGAACCGCCTCAACCCCGGCAAGATCGTGCGCCCGCTCAGGATGGACGACCATTCCCTGATGCGCTTCGCGCCGGGCTACGCCGTCACCCGCCCGATGCGGACGGCCCTCGACTGGTCGGGCTGGGGCGGCTTCGGCGAGGCCGTCGAGATGTGCAACAACAACGGCACCTGCCGGAAGCTCGCGGGCGGCGCCATGTGCCCGTCCTACCGGGCCACCCGCGACGAGCAGCACCTCACCCGCGGCCGCGCCAATTCCCTGCGCCTCGCCATCTCGGGGCAGCTTGGGCCGGACGCCTTCACGAGCCCCGAGATGAAGCGCACGATGGATCTGTGCGTCTCCTGCAAGGCCTGCCGGCGGGAATGCCCGACCGGCGTCGACATGGCCAAGATGAAGGTCGAGTTCCTGCACCATTACCACGCCCGCCACGGCCTGCCCCTGAAGGAGCGGCTGGTGGCCGGGCTGCCGCTCTATGCCGGGATCGCCGCCAAGCTCGCCCCCCTCCTCAACCTGCGCGACCGCTACGCGCCGCTGGCGCGCCTCTCGGAGCGGGTGGCCGGCCTCTCGGCCCGGCGCAGCCTGCCGCGCTGGCGCCGCCCCTGGGCCGAGACCGGGGAGGCCGCCCATCCGGGCGACGTCAGCGGGAGCTTCCGCGACATCATCCTGTTCGGCGACACCTTCAACCGGGCCTTCGAGCGCGAGAACCTGGAGGCGGCCGAGCGCGTGCTCGTGGCGGCCGGCTACCGGCTGCACCGGGTCTACCCGCCGAAGGGCCGCCGGCCCCTCTGCTGCGGGCGCACCTACCTCGCATCCGGCCAGACCGACCGGGCCCGTGCCGAGGCGCGGCGCACCCTCGACGCGCTCCTGCCCTTCATCCGCGCGGGCGCCCGCGCGGTCGGGCTCGAGCCCTCCTGCCTCCTCACCTTCCGGGACGAGTTCGGCTCGCTGCTGCCCGGCGCCGACACCGATCTCCTGGCCGGGAACAGCCTACTCTTCGAGGAGCTGCTCGCCACGGATCTGGCGGCCGGGCGGATCGCACTCGACCTCGCCGACCAGGGCGGCCGGGTCGCGCACCTGCATGGCCATTGCCACCAGAAGTCGTTCGGCGCCATGGGCTCCGTCGAGACGGTCCTGCGCCACGTGCCGGGGCTCGACGTGCGGGTCATCGAATCGAGTTGCTGCGGCATGGCCGGGGCCTTCGGGTACGGCGCCGACACGATCGACGTGTCGCTCGCCATGGCCGAGCTGTCCCTGTTCCCGGCGCTCCGCAAGGCCGGGCCGGACGATCTCGTCGTCGCCGACGGCACCTCCTGCCGCCACCAGATCCATGACGGGCTCGGCCGCGATGCGGAACATGTGGCCCGCGTGCTCGATCGCGCCCTGATCTCTCGACACTGATTTCGCCGGCGCTTAAACGTAGCTTGAAGTTCGGGCGGCGCCCTCTAAAAAACGTTGAACCATGAACAAGATTGATCCGGGCCTCGGCATCAGCCGGCGATACCTCCACGACGAGGTCGCCGACCGGATGCGCGAACTGATCCAATCCGGCGAAATGGAGCCCCGCGCGCGCATCAACGAGGGCGAACTCACCGAACGCTTCGGAATTTCGCGTACGCCCTTGCGCGAAGCCATCAAGATCTTGGCGACGGAAGGTCTCCTCGAACTCCTGCCGAATCGCGGCGCGCGGGTGGCGAGCATCTCGCAGAGCGAGATCGAGGAGATGATGGAGGTGATCGCCGGCCTCGAGGCGACGGCGGCCGACCTCGCCTGCCGGACGATTACGGATGCCGATATCGACGTGATCGCGGCGGAGCACGAGCGGATGGTCGCCGCCTGGAAGCAGGCCGACGAGGCAGAATATTTCCGCCTCAACCGGGCCATCCACGAATCCATCATGGCGGCGAGCCGAAACACCACCTTGGCGGGCATCTACACCAGCCTGTCGGGCCGCATCCAGCGCTCGCGCTACCGGGCCCACCAGACGGCCGAGCAATGGGCCCGGGCCGTCTCCGAGCACGAGGAGATGGTGGCCCTGCTGCGCGCCCGCGACGGCAGCCGCCTCGGAATCCTCATGCGCGAGCACATCCGCGGCAAGAAGCAGGTCATCGCGGCCAATTACGGCGACGCCGAGGGGTAGCGGCGCCCCCTGACGGGGCCCTCGCGCCGGCGCGATCGCCCAGCGAATCAATTCCGGCGGGTCCGACATCGTCGGCTCCCGGGACCCTGCATGGCCGGCAGGGTGCCCCTGCCCCGTGACGCCGGGCGGCCCCGACCGATGGCCGAGCCCGGGCGCCGCCCCTCACGCCGCGGCGTTGATCGAGCGCATATTCGCCACGAGGTCGGAGAAGCGGTCGCCCTGCACGACCACGTGGGCGCGCAGCGATTCGGCCGCCCTGGCCTCGTCGCCGGAGATGATCGCCTCGACGATCTCGGCATGCTCGGCGAGCGACTGGGCGAGGCGCTGGCGGACGCGCAGCTGCAGGCGGCGGAAGGGCGCGAGGCGGCGGCTGAGCTGGCGCGCCTGCTCGCCCAGGAAGACGTTCCGGCAGGCGCGGTACACCACCATGTGGAAGACGTAGTTCTCCTGGTAATAGGACTCGGTGTCGCCGGCTTCCGCCGCGCGGGCGCAGGCCGCCAGGGCATCCCGCAGGGCCGCCTCGTCCTCCGGGATCAGGCGCCGGGCCGCGAGGCGGCCGCAGGAGGCCTCGATCTCCGCCATGGTCTCGAACATCGCGAGCAGGTGCTGCGGCTCGGGGGCGCTGACGATCGCGCCCTTGCGGGGCTTGGTCTCGACGAGCCCCGTCATGGTCAGCTGGATCAGCGCCTCGCGGATCGGGGTGCGCGAGACGCCGAATCGCTCGGCGAGCTGCACCTCGTCGAGGCGTGCGCCGAGGGCGAGCCGCCCGTCGACGATCTCATCCTCGATTGCCTGCTTCAGACGCTGCGCCTGGCTCATCACGCTTCCCTCCCGGCGGGATGAAATTCCGACCGGCGCTATTATGCAAGGCGGTTGACAAAATATACAAGAGAGCTTCTTCTCTATAACAGAAGGTGCATTCAATATAAACGCTGCACCGCACAAACAAGGCGCAAACATTGTGCGCCGCGGGAGAAGAACGCCATGGCCCTGACACGACGCCACCTCCTCGCCTCGGGCCTCGCGGCCCCCGCCATCCTGACCCTCGGCCTGGATGCCGCGCGCGCCGCCACCACCCTGAAGCTGTCGCACCAGTTTCCCGGCGGGACGATCGATGAGGGCGATTTCAGGGACCGGATGTGCCGCAAGTTCGCGCAGGCGGTCGCCGAGCGCTCGAAGGGCGCCCTGGAGGTGCAGGTCTATCCCGGCTCCTCGCTGATGAAGACGAACGCCCAGTTCGCCGCCATGCGCAAGGGCGCCCTCGACATGTCCCTCTATCCCTCGCCCTACGCAGGGGGCGAGATCCCGGAAATGAATATTGGCCTGATGCCGGCTCTCGTGAGCTCCTACGAGCAGGCGATCGCCTGGAAGAAGGCGCCGGTCGGCCGGAAGCTCACCGAGCTCCTCGACCAGAAGGGCATCATCCTGGTCTCCTGGGTCTGGCAATCGGGCGGCGTCGCCAGCCGCGAGCGGCCCCTCTACGCGCCGTCGGACGCCAAGGGCCTCAAGGTCCGGGGCGGCTCGCGCGAGATGGACCTGATGATGAAGCAGGCGGGGGCGGCCACCCTCTCGATCCCCTCGAGTGAATCCTATGCCGCCATGCAGACGGGCGCGTGCGATGCGGTGATCACCTCCTCCACCAGCCTGATCTCGTTCCGCCTGGAGGAGCTGGCGAAATCCCTCACCTCGGGCCGCGAGCGCTCCTACTGGTTCATGCTCGAGCCGATCATGATGTCCAAGACCGTGTTCTCGGGCCTGCCCAAGGACCAGCAGGACCTGATCATGGCGGTGGGCGCCGAGCTCGAGAGCTTCGGGCAGGCGGGCGCCAAGGCCGACGACACCAAGGTCGAGGAGATCTTCAGCAAGGCCGGCGCCAAGGTCCAGAACCTCGACGAGGCGACGCTCGGCAAGTGGCGCGACATCGCCCGCGAGACCGCCTGGAAGGATTACGCGGGCAAGAACGCCAATTGCGCCGAGCTCCTCAAGCTGGCCGAGCAGGTGTCATGAGCCACGCCTTCGACGCGGCCTCGGCGGCAGCCGAGACGCACGCCGTCGCCGAGCCCCGCGTGCCGGGGCTCCTCGGCGCCATCGACCGGTCCCTGAAGGCCGTCAACCACGTCATCATGCTGCTCGGCGGCGTCGCGCTGGTCTGCGCCTGCCTGGTGCTCAGCTACAGCGTGGTGATCCGCTACGTCCTGCACGAGCCCACCGACTGGCAGGACGAGATGGCGGTGTTCCTGATCGTCGGCGCCACCTTCTTCTCGGCCGCCGCCGTCCAGGCCAAGCGCGGGCACGTCGCCATCGAGGCCCTGACCGGCCTGCTCTCGCCCCGCGTGAACCGCGCCCGGCTCCTGATCGCCGATCTCGTCAGCTTCGTGTTCGTGGTCTTCTTCGCCTGGAAGAGCTGGACGCTGCTGCACGAGGCCTGGGTCGACGGGCAGGTCTCGCAGTCGAGCTGGGGGCCGCCGCTCTGGATCCCCTACCTCCTGATGGCGGCGGGCATGAGCCTGCTCTCCATCCAGTTCGCCCTGCAGATTGCCGAGGAGGTCCTGTATGGCGCCGAGAAGGCCGGCTGGGCCAAGCCCAAGATCGGCATCGGCGCCGACATCAACCGCGACGTCCACGGCCGCCCCGACCTGACGCCGGAGGGCACCCACCCCATGGGTGCCCCCTTGCGCAACACCACTCCGGACACGACGAGCTCAGGGAGCCAACGATGAGCGTCGCGGCAATCGGCTTCCTCTACGCGGGGGCGACGTTGAGCGTGATGCTCGCGGGCATCCCGATCGCCTTCGCGCTCGGCTTCGTGGCGCTGGCCTTCATGTTCCTGTTCATGCCCGGCTCGTCCCTCGATACGGTGGCGCAGAACGTCTACGAGGAGATGGCCTCGATCACCCTCCTGTCGATCCCGCTC
>NZ_VZZK01000020.1 GCF_008806385.1 Methylobacterium soli | reverse complement strand
GCCGCCGAAGGAGCCGACCGGGGTGCGCGCCGCACCGACGATCACGATCTCTTCGCTGCCTGCCATCTGACGTTCTCCTCTCGCGGCCGGCGCTGCTTGGGCTCACGCGCGCTCTATGCCGTTCAGGGGATGAAAGCCTTGAGCTTGGTGAAGTCAAGCACGGTCTCAAAGCGTGCGTGACGTACCGGTAGGATTGAATACACGATACAATCTGCATCCGGCATTATTCTGCGTGGACGAGGGGCAGATTGCTGTTTTCGTCGGCGGGGGAAAGTCTTAAGGTCCTTCGCAGGCGCGAGGGGCGGTTCCGGGTTGCACCCGGAGCAAACCGGAAGGTCCGCGCCGCTACCTTCGGGTTGGGAGAGGCCGCACAGATGGCGGAAAACGGCAAAGCACATCAGACCGTCATCAAGAAATACGCCAACCGGCGCCTCTATCACACCGGCACCTCGACCTATGTGACCTTGGAAGACCTCGCGACCATGGTGCAGAACGGCGAGGATTTCGTCGTCTACGATGCCCGCTCGGGCGACGACATCACCCGCTCGGTCCTGACGCAGATCATCTTCGAGCAGGAGAACAAGGCCGGCGACGACAACCTGCTGCCGGTGGCCTTCCTGCGCCAGCTGATCCGCTTCTACGGCGACAGCATGCGCACGATGGTGCCGAGTTTCCTCGAATTCTCGATGGCGAATTTCGCCCGCGACCAGGACGGGCTTCGCGAGAAACTTTCCCAGAGCTTCGGCCCCACGGCCTTCCAGCACGCGCTGGAGGAGCAGGTGCGGGCGAATATGAGCTTCTTCGGCGATGCCATGAAGATGTTCACGAATTTCGGGCCGCCGGGCCAGATCCCGAGCGCCCCCAGCATCCCGGCCCCGCCACCCGCCGCCGGCACCGACCTCGACGACCTCAAGCGCCAGATGGCCGAGATGCAGCAGCGCTTGGAGGCGCTCGCCAAGAAATAGGCCGAGGGCATTGTTCCCGCTCGGGCGTGGTCGAGTCCGCGAGAGCGGGCCGGTGAGGGGCGACTTCTCCGGACAGGTCGCATCCCTCACCCCGGCCCGCTTCGCGGGCAAACTCTCCCGCACGGGAGAGGGGGCATGTCGCGCTACTTGCGCCCGTTCCGACATCACCTGCGCATCCCGGGCTCGACTCCGGCGTCCCTGAGCGACGGGGGAGCGCCTCACCTCTCCCGTCCGGGAGAGGTCGAGTCGGCGCGAGCCGACCGGGTGAGGGGTGCGACCTTTCCGGACAGCGCGCACCCCTCACCCCAACCCTCTCCCGAACGGGAGAGGGGGCCCGTCGCGCTGCCCGCGGCATTCTCTCTCCGGGCCGCGAAGTGGAGCCCTGGGACGATGCGCATCACCTCTCCCGTCCGGGAGAGGTCGAGTCGGCGCGAGCCGACCGGATGAGGGGTGCGACCTCTCCGGACAAGTCGCCCCTCGCACCCCCGTCCGCGCATAAGATCGCGCCGCGTCACGGGGCCGGCCCAGCGAAAGGTTGACGAACGGTTAACGGCGGCCCCACCTTTGCAGCATCCGCGGGACGGAACGCGGAGGGCGAGGGCGATGGCGCGGGCTGGGACAGATCTTCCGGGAATGGATCAGGCTGACGCCGCGGCGTCGCGATCCGGCACGGCACCGGAGGCCTCGCGGGCGCTCACGGTTCTGGCTTGGGATGAGGCGGGGCGGTGCGGGGCCGCGACGGCGATCCGGCGCCCGCTGGCGGGCTTCGTCGCCCAGCTGATCGTCAGCTCGGATCCGGGCTTGCGTCCCTCGCGGGGGGAGCGGACGCGCACGGCCACGGCGCTCTACGCGCAGGCAGCACGGCGGCGCGCCTGAGCGGTCGTGGCGCGCCGCGCGGGCGCGCCGGGGAGCCCGCGCGGGGCTCGCGCAGCGGAAGCCTCAGGCCTCGGCCGACTTCACCTTGAGGACCTGACGGCCGCGATACATGCCGGTCTTCAGGTCGATGTGGTGGGGACGGCGCAGCTCGCCCGAATCCTTGTCCTCGACATAGGTCGGGGCCTTGAGGGCGTCGGCGGACCGGCGCATGCCGCGCCGCGAGGGGGAGGTCTTTCGCTTCGGAACGGCCATGACGAGGGTCCTGCTACAACTGGCAAAGGTGCGCTCGCGCGGCCCCCATCTCGGAGGATCGCCTCACGCACCGTGTTCAAACGGAGATTCGAGGGCGCGCTTATAGCGGCACGCACCCGTTCTGGCTAGAGCCTTCGCGCGGGGGCAGGGTGCCCCCGCGGCAGCCCGGGCCGGCGGGTCGGCCGGCGAGCGGGCGTTTCGGACACGCGCGAGGTCCGGCCGTAATCCGGCGCGCATCCGCGGGCGGCCCGATGTCGCACCGTTAAGCCTGGGTTCAAGTCGCGCGCCCTAGATCTTAGGGGGCCGAGGCCGCCATGGGCGGGAACGGCTCCGGGAGAACCGCCATGACGTCGTCCCTCATCCGTACGCTCGCCCTCCTGACCTGCTTCGCGGCGGCGCCCGCCCTCGCCCAGGCCCCGAGCCCCGCGACCCCCACGAAGCCCAGCGTCGGAGCCCCCGCCGCCCCGGCGACGCCGGCCAAGCCCACCGCCCCCGTCGCGGGCCCGCCGAACGCCGCCAAGGGCGCCCTGATCGACCTCAACAGCGCCACCGCGGAAGAGCTCGACGCGCTCCCGGGCATCGGCGCCGCCCGCTCCGGCGCGATCATCAAGGGCCGCCCCTATCGGGGCAAGGACGAGCTCGTCTCCAAGAAGATCATCCCGCAGAACGTCTATGACGGGATCAAGGACAAGGTCATCGCCAAGCAGAAGTAAGGTTTTGAGCCCGCGTCCCGCCCCGCGACCTCCGCCCGAGGCGCGGGGTGGGGCGACCGGGCGCGCGGCCGGCCCGCGGCCAAGGGCGATCCGCCGCCCCGGGGGTCGCGCGCTTGCTGCGGACCGGTCCGAATGGTAGGCGCGAAAAATCCGCTTGCGCCTCAGAGACCTGACCGAATCGACCCGATGCCCGCTCAGCCCACCATCCGCCTCCACCGCGGCGACCTGCCCGCCGATTACGAGGCCGGCCCCGCCATCGCCATCGACACCGAGACGCTGGGGCTGAACCCCCACCGGGACCGGCTCTGCGTGGTGCAGATCTCGCGCGGCGATGGCAGCGCCGACGTGGTGCAGATCCGGCCGGACGACCCGGCGCCCGAGATCCTGAAGCGGGTGCTGGCCGATGCGGGCGTGCTGAAGATCTTCCACTTCGCCCGGTTCGACCTCGCGGTGCTGCTGCAGAATCTCGGGGTGATGCCGGCGCCGGTCTACTGCACCAAGGTCGCCTCGAAGCTGGCCCGCACCTATACCGACCGCCACGGCCTCAAGGACGTGGTGCGCGAGCTCGTCGGCATCGACCTCTCGAAGCAGCAGCAATCCTCGGATTGGGGCGCCCCCACCTTAAGCCAGGCCCAGGTCGATTACGCGGCTTCCGACGTGCTGCACCTGCACGCGGCGCGGACGCGCCTCGACGCGATGCTGGCGCGCGAGGGCCGCACCGCCCTGGCGCAAAGCTGCTTCGATTTCCTGCCCACCCGCGCCCGCCTCGACCTCGCCGGCTGGGCCGAGACCGACATCTTCGCGCATACCTGACGCCGTCGCGCCGGCGGAGGGCCGGCCGGTCCCGTGTGGCGCCGCACATCGTTCGCGGGGAAACGCGCTCTCGGCAATCGTCAACGTCGCGTTGCAGTTGAACATTCCGAAACGCTCAGGCCATAACTTCGCCACCGGGCGAGCGCATCCGGCAGCCGCCGGCGGTCGGGGACCGCGAACCGGCGGCGCGGCGAGGATCGCGCCGGTGCCTCTCAGGAATGTCATGCAGGTGGTCGACGCCGTCGAGACGAGGGGGCCCGCAGGCGGCGCGAATCCGCGCCGGACGCGGGCGCATGCCCGGGCGCGCTCCCACAGCGCGCAGGTGAAGACCCTGCGCCGGCTGATCCCGGTGGCGGCGGGGGCCGCCGTGCTGCTCCTCGGCGCCGCGACCCTGTTCAACCCCTTCGGCACCCTGGCGCCGAGCGTCGCCATCGGCCCCGTCAGCCTGTCGGGCACCAAGGTCCGGATGGAGAATCCGCGTCTCTCGGGCTTCCGCAAGAACGAACGGGGCTACGAGGTGACGGCCGACGCCGCCCTCCAGGACGTGCGCAAGCCGAGCCTGATCGAGCTCGAGGCCATGCGCGGCCACCTCGCCACCGACGACAAGGGCGGCATCGCCCGGATCGAGGCGGCGACGGGCCTGTTCGACACCAGCCGCGAATCACTCAGCCTCGAACGCGACATCCGCCTCTGGACCGACAAGGGCGAGGAAGCGCGCCTCAAGTCGGCCGCGATCGACTTCAAGGCCGGCACCGTGAAATCCCGCGAGGCCGTGACCGTGACGGTGCCGAGCGGCTCGGTCGAGGCCGACAGCCTCGACGTCGTCGACAGCGGCAAGGTCATCTCCTTCATCGGCAATGTCCGCACCGTGTTCCATGCTGCCGAGAAGCCCGGCAAGGCTGGAGCGGACGGCAAGACCGAGGGTGCCGGGGGCGCCGACCCGTCCGCCCGCATCGTGACCTCGGCGGCCGAACCCGCGGATGGGCACCCATGATGCGATCCCGCCCGAGCCGCCGCGCGGCGTCCGGCCTCGCCCTCGCGTGGATCGCCCTCGCCCTGTCCGGGCCGGGCCCGGCCCTGGCCCAGAAGACCAGCGGCGCGCCGCCCGCGCCGGCGGCCAAGAAGGACGCCGCGCCCCTCGGGGCGTTCGGCGGCGGCGGCAAGGAGCCGATCAAGATCGACGCGGACCGCCTCGACGTGTTCGACCGCGAGAACAAGGCGGTCTTTGCCGGCAACGTCGTGGCCGTCCAGGGCGACAGCACCATCCGGTGCTCGACCATGACGGTGCATTACAAGCGGGGCAAGGACGCCAAGAAGGGCGACGCGCCCGCTTCCG
Source organism: Methylobacterium soli (assembly GCF_008806385.1). Lineage (GTDB taxonomy): Bacteria > Pseudomonadota > Alphaproteobacteria > Rhizobiales > Beijerinckiaceae > Methylobacterium > Methylobacterium soli. The sequence continues at coordinate 102,721 of NZ_VZZK01000020.1, read as the reverse complement.
ACGAAGCCGCCGAGAAATCCGCCATGGGTGAGAACGGCATCCAGAAGGTCGAGTGCGCCGGCCCCGTCACGGTGGTGCAGAAGGACCAGGTCGCCACCGGCGACAACGCCGTCTTCGACCAGGCCGCCAAGCGCATCGTGCTCACCGGCAACGTCGTGCTGAGCCAGTGCCAGAACGTCACCCGCGGCTCGCGCCTCGTCTACGACATGGCGACCGGGCGGGCGAACATGGATCCGGTCGCGGGGGGGCGCGTCTCGGCCCTGTTCGTGCCGGGCGAGAAGGCGGATGCCAAGGGCGGCGCCAAGGGCTGCGCGACGCCCGGCATCGCCAAGGCGGCAAAGCCCGCCGAGGACAAGCCCGCCGCCGAGATCCCCGCCGGGAAGCCGCGGGCCCAGGCCAATTGAGCACCGGCGCCCTGCCTCTCCGCGCGGCCCCGGCGCCGCGCCAATCCGACCGCATGCCGGCGGCCGGCGCCGCACGGGGCCCCTCGCGCGGTCCCTCGTTCTTCGGCCGGCTCCTCGGCCGGTCCGGGCGCGCGCGCGAGACCGCGGCGCCCGAGGGCTTCGCGGCCGAGGGCGGACCCGGGATTCTCTCGGTACGCGGCCTGCGCAAGAGCTACGGCGCCCGCACGGTGGTGCACGAGGCCGGGCTCACCGTGCATAACGGCGAGGCGGTGGGGCTTCTCGGGCCGAACGGCGCGGGCAAGACCACGATCTTCTACATGATCACCGGCCTCGTCGCGGCCGACCAGGGGCACATCACCCTCGACGGCCTGCCGATCACGCACCTGCCCATGTACCAGCGTGCCCGGCTCGGCATCGGCTACCTGCCGCAGGAGGCCTCGATCTTCCGCGGCCTCAGCGTCGAGGACAACATCCGGGCCGTGCTGGAGGTGGTCGAGCCCGACCGCCGGGAGCGCGAGCGCAAGCTCGACGCGCTCCTCGAGGAATTCAACATCACCCGCCTGCGCAAGGCGCCCTCCATCGCGCTCTCGGGCGGCGAGCGGCGGCGCTGCGAGATCGCGCGGGCGCTCGCCTCGTCGCCGAGCTTCATGCTCCTCGACGAGCCCTTCGCGGGCATCGACCCGATCGCGGTCGGGGACATCCAGGATCTCGTCAAGCACCTCAAGGGCCGCGGCATCGGGGTGCTGATCACCGACCACAATGTCCGCGAGACGCTGGGGCTGATCGACCGCGCCTACATCGCCCATTCGGGCCGCATCCTCACCGAGGGCACGCCCGCGCAGATCGTGGCGAACCCGGACGCGCGCCGGCTCTATCTCGGCGAGGATTTCCGCCTCTAGGGCGGCCGGCGCCCGGCGCCCTCGCGCGGTTTCGCCTCAAACGCCCGCGCCGCGTAGGGCCGGGCCTTCAGCAAACCTTAGCGCCGAACCGGCAGGATCGCGGGATCCGGCCCTGTGCTGTTCGCGCCACGCGCGGGCGGCATGCGGGGCGCGGCACGATCGCGCTTTGACGCGCGTCCGCAATGCGTCTAGAGCTAGATTGAAGAGAGGAAGCAAGAAATGTGCCGCCGCCGGGTTCCGGCCGGTACGGCCATCAACTCTCGGAGAATCGGGGCACTGCCATGAGTTTGCTGCAACGGCTCGAGATGCGCCAGGGCCAGGCCCTGGTGATGACGCCTCAGCTCCTGCAGGCGATCAAGCTCCTCCAGCTCTCCCAGCTCGATCTCGCGGCCTACGTGGATGCGGAGCTCGAGCGCAACCCGCTGCTCGAGCGCGTCGAGGGCGAGGGCGAGGTCCGCGACGCGGCCGAGGCCGCCCCGGAGGCCGGGGAGGGCGACTTTACCGGCGAGAGCGAGGGCGGCGAGGCCGAGGCCTGGCTCCCCACCGAGATGAGCCAGGGTCAGATCGAGGGAGATTTCGACACCCGCCTCGACAACGTCTTCCCGGACGACACACCGGGCCCCACCCGCGAGGCGGTCTCCGGCGACATGCTCTCGCTGACGCCCGCGCCCTACGGCAATACCGGCGGCAGCTTCGATGCCGACGCGCCCGATTTCGACGCGACGCTGACCGCCGAGATCTCGCTGCGCGAGCATCTCGCGGCGCAGCTCGACCTTGCCACCCGCAACCCCCGGGACCGCCTCATCGGGGGCTTCCTGATCGATGCGGTGGACGAGGCCGGCTACATGCGCGAGCCGATCGACGACCTGGCCGAGCGCCTCGGCACCAGCCTCGACGACGTCGCCCGGGTGCTCAAGCTCGTCCAGACCTTCGACCCGCCGGGCGTGGCCGCCCGCGACCTCGCCGAGTGCCTGAGCCTGCAGCTGCGCGAGCTCGACCGCTTCGACCCCGCCATGCAGGCGCTGGTCTCCCGCCTCGATCTCGTGGCCAAGCGCGATTTCGCGAGCCTGCGCCGCCTCTGCGGCGTCGACGACGAGGACCTCGTCGAGATGCTCTCCGAGCTGCGCCGCCTCGACCCGAAGCCCGGCCGCGCCTTCGGGGCGAGCGCCGTCGAGGTGCTGATTCCCGACGTGTTCGTGCGCATGGGCCCCGACGGCGCCTGGCTCGTCGAGCTGAATGCCGAGGCCCTGCCCCGCGTCCTCGTCAACCAGAGCTATTACGCCCGCGTCGCCCGGGGTGCCGCGGCGGATGGGGACAAGGCCTTCCTGTCCGAGTGCCTGCAGACCGCCAACTGGCTCACCCGCAGCCTGGAGCAGCGGGCGCGCACCATCCTGAAGGTCGCCACCGAGATCGTGCGCCAGCAGGACGGGTTCTTCGTGCACGGGGTCGCGCATCTGCGCCCCCTCAACCTGAAGACCGTGGCGGAAGCCATCGGGATGCACGAATCCACCGTCTCGCGGGTGACCTCGAACAAGTCGATCGGCACCAGCCGCGGCACGCTCGAGATGAAGTACTTCTTCACGGCCGCGATCCCGGGCGCGGCGGGGGCCGCCTCGCATTCCTCGGAGGCCGTGCGCCACCGCATCAAGCAGCTCGTCGACGGCGAGCGGCCGAGCGACGTCCTGTCGGACGACGCCCTGGTGCAGCGCCTGCGCGACGAGGGCATCGACATCGCCCGTCGCACGGTGGCGAAGTATCGCGAATCCCTGCGCATCCCCTCCTCGATCGAGCGGCGCCGGGACCATTACGCCCATGCGGGCCGCTGAAGGGGGCGTGGGGCCGCGAGCGCGGCCGAAGCGCGCGTCGTCGTCGGCCATGCCCTCACGGCCCCCGCAGCGCTCCCGGGCCGTCCGCCCGGGGGCGCGCGTCGCCCCGCGAGCCGCGTTGACTTCTGCGGGCGCCGCTCCTTACTCTGACGGGTGCGATCAAGACAAAGCGGAGGAATCATGGGGGCATTGCGCGTCACAGGCCATGGCCTGGACCTCGGCGAATCCCTGCGGGGACGGGTCGAAGAGCGGATGGCCGCCACCCTCTCGAAATACCTCGACAGCCACATGAACGGGACGTGTTCGGGGCACGTGACCCTGCGCCGGGACGGCACCGCCTACCGCACGGACTGCATCCTGCACCTCGTCTCCGGCCTGACCATCGAGGCGTCCTCGGCGGCCCACGATGCCCGGTCGAGCTTCGAGCAGACCGCGGACCGGCTCGAGAAGCGCCTGCGCCGCTACAAGCACAAGCTCAAGGATCACGGCGCCGCCGAGCATAACGGCGCCACCGTCGAGGCCGCCTACGCGGTGTTCGCGGCCCCGGTGCACGACGACCCCGAAGAGGACCTCGCCGAGCCCGTCGAGGAGGAGGCGTCCCACCCGCCCGTGGTGGCCGAGAGCACCCGGACCCTGAAGCGGCACTCGGTCAGCGAGGCGGTGACCGCCCTCGACCTGACGGGGGCGCCGGTCATCGTGTTCGTTCACGCTGGCACCGGCCGCATCAACGTCGTATACCGGCGCAGCGACGGGGCGATCGGCTGGGTCGACCCACCCGACGCTGCGTCCTGAACGCGACGCATCGAGGGGGCCTGGGCCCGGTCCCGGAACTCCCTCAGACCTCGGCCATTGACCATTGGGGTCATGCGGGCCCAAGGCCTGCGGCGCCATTCTCACTGCGCGGGGTTCCGAGCCGGACCCTGCCGACGGGGCAGCGGTCCTCCATGTCAGTGCTGGAATTCCTCGATCCGAATTCCGTGGTGCCCTCGTTGCGCGCCCGCGCCAAGAAGCAGGTCCTTCAGGAGCTGAGCGCCCAGGCGGTGCGCCAGCTTCCGGCCCTCGACGAGCGCGAGGTCTTCGAGACCCTGCTCCAGCGCGAGCGCCTCGGCTCCACTGGAATCGGCGACGGCGTCGCCATCCCGCACGGCAAGCTGCCGGGCCTCGACCGGCTGTTCGGCCTGGTCGCCCGGCTGGAGCGCCCGGTCGATTTCGAGGCCCTGGACGGCCAGCCCGTCGACATCGCCTTCCTGCTCCTCGCCCCCGAGGGCGCCGGGGCCGACCACCTCAAGGCGCTCGCCCAGGTGGCGCGCATCCTGCGCGAGCCCGGCATCCTGGAGCGCATCCGCGCCGCCCGCGACGCCAGCGCCCTCTACGCGCTCCTGACCCGCACCTCGGCCTCCCAGGCCGCATGAGCCGGCGCCGCGCGAGACCGGCCGCGCCGGCGGCCTTAGGCATCGGGCTGTGCCTGGCCCTGCTGCCGGGTTCCGCCGCCCGGGCCCAGCCCGGCGGCGACGTCGCCTGCGCCCGCGACCTCCTGGTGGCCCAGTCGATGCAGCGCCAGGCGATCGACCAGCTCGAACAGGCCGACGGCGACGACGCCCGCAATTGCCGGGTCTGGCGCCGCCACGTCGACACCATGCGGCGCGTCGCGAGCGTCTATGGCCGCTGCCTCTCCGGCACCGAGCGCATCGAGCGGCTGTCGCAGGTGCAGGGCTCCGAGAAGGAGTTCGCCGGGATGCTGAAGACCCGCTGCCGCGGGCTCTGAGGGCGGGCCGGCGGGGCGCCCCCGAGCCTCAATCCATCCGGCGCATCAGCGGCTCGGCCACCATCTTCACGGGCTTGCCGCGGCCGATCAGGATCGCGGCGCGGGAGCGCTCCGGGTCGGTCTCGAAGCGGGTCCGGAGCCAGGCCGCCAGGAACTTCACGTACTCGGCGGCGAGCAGCCGCGCCGCGCCCGGATGCTGCCACCAGCGGCCGGCATCGAAGCCCTCGGCGATGACTGGATGCGGCACGATCCGGTCGCCGCCCATCAGGGCGTGGTCGAGCTCGATCAGGGTGCGGGGCATGTGATAGTTCGAGGTCACCACCGCGACGGTGCTGAAGCGGTGGTCCCGCATCCAGCGCCGGGTCTCGATGGCGTTCCCGATGGTGTTGCGCGCCCGGTAATCGAGGTCGACGCAGCAATCGATCCAGTGGCGCTGGTTCGGATTCAGCCGGGCGATCTCGTCGCGGGAGGTGCGCTCGTTGACTCCGGTGATCAGGAGACGTCGTCCGTAGCCGCCGGCCAGGAGGTCGATGGCGTCGCCGATGCGCTGCGCGCCGCCCGTGAGGGCCACGATCCCGTCAGCGCGGGCGGCTGGCGATCGCTCGGTCCGGTCGAGACAGGCCACGAAGGCGAGGAAGCCCGCCCCGAGGGCGATGCCGCCGAGGCCCGCGAAGCCGAGGCAGGCGGTCGCGGCCGTGCCGAGGCGGCGGGGCGGGACCGAGGTCCCGACGGTCGCCTGCTCCACCCGCTCCTGGGTCACCCGCTCCTGGACTACCCGCTCCTGGGTCACCCGCTCCTGCGCCGCTGTGGATGCGGCCTGCGCGGGCTCGGCCGGGGTCCGGCTCTGCCGGGGCGCGCGCGTCCGGGCGTCTTGCCAGGCCCAGCCGAAGGCCTCGGCCGGGCTCAGATCGGGTACGCGTGGCATCCGCGACGTCATTCTCCGAGAGGATAGCACCGATTGCGGCACCCAAGAGGCGGTCCCGACAGGGTCCGCCCCAGAGGCAAGCATTCCGTCCCGGAAAAGTTCACAAAGGGTTAACGAAGCGTACCGATCGCCGCCAAAGGCCCGGTCCGACAGGCGAATTCCGGAAACGCGCACGCCCCGGCACGGCCTCGCGGCTGCCAGGGCAACCGTGGGACGCAGGGGCTCGCGACCCGCAATCGAACTCAGGCCAGGAAGCGCCGCACGGTCAGGCGCGAGACGATGCCGGTGACCACGGAGGCGATGACGCCGATGAGGAGCACGCTGGCATAGCCGCGCCAGCCGATGTGAAAGGCGCCGAACAGCGCCTCGATCTCCTCGCCGGCGGGGCCGGAGCGCCAGGCGCGGGCGACGAGCCCCGCGAGCCCGAAAGCCGCGAGGGCGAGGCCCGCCCCGATCACGCCGCCGCGCAGGCCGAGGCCGAAGAAGCGGCGCTGGAAGGCGCGGGCGATGAAGTCGTCGTCGGCGCCGACGAAGTGCAGCACCTCCACCACCTCCTTGTTCCCCGCCATCGCGCCTCGCGTCGCGAAGGCCACCGCGAGACCGGTGGCGACCAGCACGAGGGCCACGATGCCGATCCCGACCCCCACGAAGGTATTGGCCATGGTGGAGAGGCGCTGCAGCCAGAGGGCGTGGTCGTCGAGGCTCGCGACGCCCGGCATGGCGGCGGCGAGCGTGCCCCGCAGGTGCTTGAGGTCGGGCACGGGGCTGTCGGCGAGCTTCAGGGTGATGAGGCGCGGCACCGGCAAATCCGAGAGGTCGAGGCCCGCGCCGAGCCAGGGTTCGAGCAGGCGCTCGGCCTCGGCCTTGGAGAAGACCCGCGTCGCCGCGATGCCGGGCTCGGCCTTGGCGATGGCCTCGGCCCGGGCGATGTCGGCGTCGAGGTCGCGGCCCGGGCCCGGGCGGACCTGGATCGTCGCCTCCTGGGTGACGGCGCCCTGCCACTGGCTGGCGCTCGAGGCCACGATCTCGGCCGCCCCGGCGCAGAGGGCCGCCAGGAAGGTCAGGATGGCGATGACGGCCGCGAGCGACCGGCTCGCGGCCGAATCCGTCGGCACCAGCGGCGCGTTGCGCCGCAGGGTCGGGGGCAGGGCCGGCTCCGGGGCGGCGGAGGCGGCGCGCGGGGCCTGGGTGGTCGCTGTCTCGGCCATCATCCCTCGATCTGCAGGCGGCCCTGCCCCAGGACCATGCGGCGCGCGTCGACGAGGTCCATGAGCCCGTAATCGTGGGTCGCGATGATCACGGAGGTGCCGAGCTTGTTCAGCTCCACGAAGAGCCGCAGGAGGCGCCGCCCGAGGCCCGGATCGACGTTGCCGGTGGGCTCGTCGGCGAGGAGCAATTCGGGCCGGGCGATGAGCGCGCGGGCGATGGCGGCACGCTGCTTCTCCCCGCCCGAGAGGAGGGGGGGCAGCACGTGCATGCGCTCGCCGAGGCCGACCCAGCGCAGCAGCTCCACGACCTCGGCCCGGTAGCTCGTCTCGGCCCGGCCCTGCACCCGCAGGGGCAGCGCCACGTTCTCGTAGGTGGTGAGGTGGTCGAGCAGGCGGAAATCCTGGAACACCACGCCCATGCGGCGGCGCAGGCCCGTCAGCGCCTCGCTGGAGATGCCGCTCACCTCCTCGCCGAAGACCGAGACGAGGCCCCGGGTCGGCCGGACCGAGAGCAGGATCAGGCGCAGGAGCGTGGTCTTGCCGGCGCCCGAGGGCCCGGTCAGGAACTGGAACGAGCGCGGCTGGATCCGGAAGCTGACGTCGGAGAGCACCTCCGGCCCGAGGCCGTAGCGCATCCCGACATTCTCGAACTGCACCACCGGCTCCTCAGCGCCGGAGAGAAGGCTGCCTGTCTTCGCCCGTTCGCCCAAGGTGCCCTCGAGTCCCGTGATGCCGGGCCACAGCCCCGCCGCCGCTCCGGGATGAGCCCCCGGCACCGCGTTTTCAAGCCCGGCGCGGCAGCGCGGCGCCGCGCTGCCGCGTGGTGCGGCGCGGCTTCACCGGGGGTTAACCCTAACCCGCGACAACCGTTTGAGTGTTTTTTCAGTGAGCGGCAACCGCCGATCGCGGAAGGGGAGCGTTTCGCCGTGCTGATCGTCTGCCCCGCCTGCGCCAGCCAATACCGGATCGAGGCGGACCGCGTCGGGATGGACGGGCGCTCCGTGCGCTGCGCCGCCTGCCGCGAGACCTGGTTCATCACCCCCGCCGACGTCCTCGCGGGCCGGGCCGAGGAACTCGACATCGAGCGCTTCGGGGCGGACGCCCTCGCGGAGGCCGGTCCGCGCGGTGCGGATGCTTCCGATGCCGTCGTCGACAACGTGCCGCCGCGCCCGCGCGCCGGGGCCCGGAGCAAGGCCCGGACGGGTTCGGCCAAGGCCCGCCGGGGTCTGGCCGGGATCTCGCCTGCGGCCGCCGCCGCGCTCGTGCTGATGGCGGCCCTGCCCCTCGCGCTCCTGGCCCGCAGCACCGTGGTGCGGGCGATGCCCCAGACCGCGGGGCTCTATGCCCGCATCGGCCTGCCGGTGAACCTGCGGGGGCTGGAATTGCGGGACGTCGTCGCCTTCAGCAGCCCCGCCGAGGCCGGCCGGCCGGCCCAGCTCGTGATCGAGGGGGACGTGGTCGGCCTCGCCAAGGGCGGCGCCGCCCTGTCGCCGATCGAGGTCGAGGTGCGCGACGCCCTCGACCACGCCCTGCGCACCCTCACGGTGCCGGCCCCGCGCCCCGCCCTGGCCGAGGGCGAGAGTGCCCGCTTCCGGGCGAGCTTCGCCGATCCGCCGGCCCAGGGCCGCGCGATCGAGCTGCGCTTCGCCCCGGCCGTCCCCGCACCCGAAGCGCCCGCCGCGGCCGAGCGGGCTCCGGGCGCGCCGCACTGACCCGCATCGCCGCAATTTTCGCGCGCGGGGGCGTGGGCAGAGCCCCGCAACATGCTCTAAGAGTGAGCCATGACCAGCGCCTCCCGACGCGTCCGCGTCCTGTTCGACGAAACCGCCATCGCCCGGCGCAACGAGGAGCTCGCCGAGGCGATCGTCGCCACGAAACCTGAGAACCTCCTCGTCGTGGCGGTGCTCAAGGGCAGCTTCATGTTCGCGGCCGACCTGTTGCGGGCCCTGCACCGCTCGGGCCTCGCGCCGCAGGTGGAGTTCGTGCACCTGTCGAGCTACCGCACCGGCACCGTCTCGTCGGGCCAGGTCGAGATCCTGCGCGACGTCGAGAGCGAGGTCCGCGGGCGCGACGTGCTGCTCGTCGACGACATCCTCGAATCGGGCCGCACCATCGTGTTCGCCAAGGACCTGCTGATGGCGCGCGGCGCCAGGCGGGTGATGACGGCGGTGCTCCTGGAGAAGCCCGGCAAGCGCGCCGTGACGATCGACGCCGACTTCGTCGGCTTCACCTGCCCGGACGTGTTCGTGGTGGGCTACGGCATGGACGTCGCCCACGCCTACCGGCAGCTCCCCTTCGTGGGCCTCGTCGATTACGACAGCAGCGAGCCGGACCTGTTCGGCGGCACCTGACCGACTCAAGCCCTTGGTTGTCAGGCGGTTAAATCAGTCGCGGCATTTGCGCGCAGCGCTCCGCCACCGGAACCGTTCTGCGTGCCGGAACCTTGACAGGGCAAGCTTCGACTTACTCTGATTCCATGTCGCTTGCCGGCGCAACCAAGGGGACAACGGGACGACATGGCGCGCATCCTGCTCGTCGATGATGAGGAGACGGTTCGGGGCTTCCTCAAGCGCGGCCTCGAGATCGACGGCCATGCCGTGATCACGGCCATCGACGGCAGCGACGGGCTCGACCGCCTGAACGAGGCCGACGGCGCCTTCGACCTGATGCTCACCGACATCCGCATGCCGCTGATGGACGGCATCGCGCTGGCGCTCGCGGCCAAGCGCGACTTCCCCAATCTCACGATCCTGCTGATGACGGGCTTTGCCGACCAGCGCGAGCGCGCCCGCGGCCTCGACGCCATCGTGACGGACGTGCTGACGAAGCCGTTCTCGCTGGCCGACCTGCGCACCACCGTGAACCGGGCGCTCGCCGCCTGAGGCCGCCCCGGCCCGGGCGGGGCATTAACGCGATCTTCGCGCCCACGCGCTAAGCCGGGTTCGCTGGGACCCGGAGGGCGGGCGATTGAGCGACGGCACGCGCGGCACGGACGGCATCTGGGCCCTGATCGGGGCGCTCGCCGCGGTCACGGCGGTTTGGATGACTCTGGTCGGGCTGTCCTTCGATTGGGCGAGCGCCCTGCTGCCGGGTCTCGCCTGCCTCGCCCTCGTGGGCGGCGCCGCCTTCTACCGGACCGTACGCCCGGACGCGCGCCTCGCCGCCGCGATGAGCGCCACGGCGCAGCTCACCGCCTTCACGGCGGTCGCGTTGCCGCTCTCCTACGCGGCCGCGCGCACGGGCGGTCCGCTCTGGGACGCGACCTTCCTGGGCTGGGACCGGGCACTCCACCTCGACTGGCCGGCCTGCCTCGCCTTCATGGATGCCCGGCCGCGCCTCAGCCTCGCCGGCTCCGTCGCTTATGCCAGCCTGATGCCGCAGATGATCATCGCGATCGTCGGGCTCTGTTTCCAGCACCACCTCGCGGCCTGCCGGAACCTGATCCTGGCGATCATCCTGGCGGCCCTGACCTCGATCCTGATCTCGGCCCTGATGCCCGCCATGACGGTATTCATGCATCTCGGCCTGGAACAGGCGGCCGCGCCGCACGTGCCCTTCATCGACGAGTCCCACATCCTCGCCCTGCGCGCCGGGACGCTGCGGCTCGTCTCCCTCACCGAGGGCCAGGGCATCATCGCCTTCCCGAGCTTTCACGCGGCCCTCGGAATCCTCCTGGCGCGCGCCTTCTGGCCCCTACAGGGGCTGCGCTGGCCGGGGTTGATCCTCAATCTCGGGATGATCGCCGCGACGCCGACCCACGGTGGCCATTACTTCGTGGATGTGTTCGCGGGGATCGGTGTCGGCCTCCTTGCCGTCACGGCCGTCACGGCCGTCACGGCCGCCCGACACCTCGGCGCTTGGCGGCTCCGGTCGGCAGAGAGGCTCCGCCGCGCCGGTTCGGCAATCCTCGGTCCGGATCCCGCGTTGGCGCCGCGCGGCGCCCCCTGAGGCCGCCCGCCCTCAGCCCGCCCGCAACTCGTCCTGCAGGAAGGCCCGCACCGCGGCCCGGTCGATGTCCGGGGCGATGAAGCTCCGGCCGATGCCGCGGGCGAGGATGAAGGTGAGGGCGCCGTCGCGCACCTTCTTGTCCTGCGCCATGGCGTCGAGGAGCGCGTCGGCGTCGCCGCATCCGCCCGGCACCTGCTGCAGCGTCGTCGGCAGGCCCGCGAGGGCGAGGTGGTTGGCGACGCGGCCCGCATCCTGGCCGGGGCAGAGGCCGAGGCGGGCCGAGAAGCGGAAGGCCAGCGCCAGCCCGACCGCCACCCCCTCGCCGTGGACGAGGCGGGCGGAATCGTAGCCCGTCAGGCGCTCCAGGGCGTGGCCGAAGGTGTGGCCGAGATTGAGCAGGGCCCGCTCGCCGTCCTCGCGCTCGTCGCGCACCACGACGCCGGCCTTGGCCCGGCAGCAGATCGCCACCGCCTCGTCGCGCTCAGGGCCGCCCCGGAAGATGCCGCGCCAGTTCGCCTCGCACCAGTCGAAGAAGCCCGCATCGCCGATGAGGCCGTATTTCGCAACCTCGGCGTAGCCCGCCCGCATCTCGCGCTCCGCGAGGGTGTCGAGGGCGGCGGTGTCGGCCAGCACGAGCCGGGGCTGGTGGAAGGCGCCGATCAGGTTCTTGCCGAGCGGTGCGTTGATGCCGGTCTTGCCGCCGACCGAGGAATCGACCTGGGCGAGCAGGCTCGTCGGCGCCTGCACGAAGCGCACGCCCCGCCGCAGCGTCGCGGCCGCGAAGCCCGCGAGGTCGCCGACCACGCCGCCGCCGAGCGCCACCACGAGGTCGCCCCGCTCGACCTTGTGGGCGAGGAGACCGTCGCAGACCGCCGCGTAGGTGGCGTAGGATTTCGAGGCCTCGCCCGGCGCCACCGCGACGATCCCGGAGCGCAGGCCGGCCGCCTCCAGGCTCGCCCGCAGGGTCTCGCCGTAGAGCCCCGCCACGGTCTCGTCGGTGACGATCACGGCGGCCCGGGCCTTGAGGGCGGCGACGCGCCGGCCCGCCTCCGCCAGCAGGCCGCGGCCGATCAGGATGTCGTAGGCGCGGCTCCCGTCGAGGGGCACGTGCACGGTCAGGGTCTCGGTCACGGGTCCGGGCCTCGTTTATTGAGCGGCGATGCCCTGCTGCGCGGGGCCGTTGAGATGGCTGTCCAGCGCCTCCATCACGTCCTGCACCACGCGGTCGTGCGAGACGTCGCGGGAGAGCACCATCACGTCGGCGCCCCCGTAGACGGGGTGGCGCGCCTCCATGAGCTGGCGCATCGTCTCCTCGGGATTCTCGGTCTGGAGGAGCGGGCGGTTGCCGCGCTTGCGCACGCGCCGCATCAGCACGTCGAGGTCGGCCTTGAGCCAGACCGAGAGGCCGCCCTCGCTGATGCGGGCGCGGGTGGAGTCGCGCATGAAGGCGCCGCCCCCGGTGGCGAGCACCATCGGCCCCTCCCGGATCAGGCGGGAGATCACCCGCTCCTCGCCCTCGCGGAAGCTCGGCTCCCCGTAGATCGCGAAGATGTCGGGGATCGTCAGCCCGGCCGCCGCCTCGATCTCGTTGTCGGCATCCTTGAAGATCATGCCGAGCCGGCTCGCGAGGCGGCGCCCGACGGTGCTCTTGCCCGCCCCCATCAGGCCGACGAGCACGATCGACCGTGGCCCGAGGGCCCGGCGCAGGCGCGCTTCGATCGTTTCGCCTGTTGGCTCAGGCTCGGTCATGACGGCAGTCTACGCATGAACAACGGTTCGGACGACAGATTCGAGGCCCCGCGGAGGCGCCCACCCCGGCCGGTCATGCTGGTCGGGCCGGGGCAGGGCATCGGGGTGCTATTTGCAGGCTCTTAGCGCGTTTTGGCGCTCCTGCGAAACAGCGGAAACCGGATCCGGCACGCGCCTGGGCCGGGTGTCTTGCCAAGTGCCTTGCCAAGTGCCTTGCCAAGTGCCTTGCCAAGTGCCTTGCCCAGTGCCTTGCCGGGTGTCTTGCCCAGTGCCTTGCCGGGTGTCTTGCCCAGTGCCTTGCCGGCGCCTCGGCTCGCTGCGGCGCAGGAGCCCGGCGCCTGTGTCTTCCCGGATCTTGCCATCGGGGGCCCCGCATGGTGGAACCGCCTGATCCCCGCAGCGCAACACGTTGCCCAATCCCGTGGCCGCCCGATCCGGGCCCGCCCGCCACACTCGCCCGATCGAGGTTCGCCCGACGTGCCGACCCTGTTCCGCTTCCTCGCCACGCTCGCGATCCTGGCCGGCCTCGTCTTCGCCGGCATGTTCGCCCTGGCGACCTTCGTCGAGCCGACCCCGCGCGAGATGAGCGTGGCCATCCCGGCCGCGAAGCTCCAGCCGGGCAATCGGTGACGCGCGCGGGGCGGGCCGCGCCGCGGACGAGCGCCCCCGCTCCCGAGATCGCCGCCTATCTCGACATGCTGGCGGCCGAGCGGGGGGCCGCGCGCAACACCCTCGACGCCTACCGGCGCGACCTCGAGGATTATCTCGGCCATCTCGCGGATGCGGGCCTCGACCCGGCCGAGGTCGAGGCCGGCCCGGTGCGGGCCTACATCGCCGGGCTGGAGACGCGGGGGCTCAAGAGTTCCTCGGCGGCGCGGCGCCTCTCCTGCATCCGGGGCTTCCACAAGTTCCTCTACGCCGAGGGCATGGCCGAGACCGATCCGAGCGCGCCGCTCACCGGGCCGCGCCGGGGTCGGAGCCTGCCCAAGATCCTGTCGGTGCAGGAGGTCGACCGGCTGCTCGCGGTCGCGCGCGAGCAGGTGACGGCGGCCGTCGGGGCGGGCACGGAGCCGGCGGGATCGGAGCGCGAGGCGTGCCTCCGGGGTGCCCGCGCCCGCCGGATGCTCTGCCTGATCGAGCTTCTCTACGCCACGGGCCTGCGCGTCTCGGAGCTGATCGCGCTGCCGCGCGCCGCCGGCTCGACCCGGGAGCGCTTCCTCGTGGTGCGCGGCAAGGGCGGGCGCGAGCGCCTCGTGCCGCTCACCGAGATGGCGCGGGCGGCGATGCGCGAGCACCTCGCGGCCACCCCCTCCGACGGCCCCTGGTTGTTCCCCGCCGACAGCGAGAGCGGCCATCTCACCCGGCAGGCCTTCGCCCGCGACCTCAAGCTCGCGGCGGCGGCGGCCGGCATCCGGCCGGACCGGGTCAGCCCCCACGTGCTGCGCCACGCCTTCGCGAGCCACCTCCTGCAGAACGGGGCCGATCTGCGCATCGTGCAGGAACTGCTGGGCCACGCCGACATTTCGACAACGCAGATCTACACGCACGTCCTCGACGATCGCCTGAAGAGCATGGTCCGCGACCTGCACCCGCTGATGGACGAGGAGGGCTGAGGCGGGCGCCGCGCAGGCGTGAGCCCGGACCGCAATCCGCCAAGCACCGGGTCGGTACGAGATGGTTTCCCGATGAAAATATCCGCGTTGTCGGCACTCATCCTGGCCCTGTCGGCGAGCCCGGCGCCTGCCGCCGGCCCGGACCAGCCCGCGCTTCAGACGATCGACTACGCCAATACCCACTTCTCGGCCCTCGACCAGATCGAGGCCGGGAACGTCTCGCGGCTGAAGGTGGCCTGGACCTTCTCGACCGGGGTGCTGCGCGGGCACGAGGGCGCGCCCCTGGTGGTCGGGTCGGTGATGTACGTGCACACGCCCTTCCCGAACACCGTCTACGCCCTCGACCTCGACCGGGACGGGCGCATCCTCTGGCGCTACGAGCCGCGCCAGGACGCCAACGTCATCCCGGTGATGTGCTGCGACACGGTCTATCGCGGGCTCGCCTATGCGGGCGGCAAGCTCTTCCTGCACCAGGCCGACACCACCCTGGTGGCCCTCGACGCGGCGACCGGCACGCCGCTCTGGTCGGTGAAGAACGGCGACCCGGCCCGCGGCGAGACCAACACCGCCACCGTGCTGCCCGTGAAGGACAAGCTCATCGTGGGCATCGCGGGGGGCGAGTACGGGGCGCGCTGCCACGTCACCGCCTACGACCAGGCCACCGGCCGGCGCCTGTGGCGCGCCTACGCGACGGGGCCGGATGCCGACATGCTGGTCGACCCGGAGCGAACGACCGCCCTCGGCAAGCCGATCGGGCGCGATTCCTCGCTGACGAGCTGGGACGGCGACCAGTGGCGCATCGGCGGCGGCTGCAGCTGGGGCTGGTTCTCCTACGATCCGGTGCTCGACCTCGTCTATTACGGCACCGGAAATCCCTCGACCTGGAACCCGGCCCAGCGCCCCGGCGACAACCGCTGGGCGATGTCGATCGTCGCCCGGAACCCGGATACCGGGCTGGCGCGCTGGCTCTACCAGATGACGCCCCACGACCAGTGGGATTACGACGGCGTCAACGAGATGATCCTGACCGACCAGGATCTCGGCGGGCGCCCGCGCAAGCTCCTCACGCATTTCGACCGCAACGGCTTCGGCTACACCCTCGACCGCGCCACCGGCGACTTGCTGGTGGCCGAGAAGTTCGATCCGAGCGTGAACTGGGCCGCCCGTATCGAGCAGGACCCGGCCGCTCCGGACTATGGCCGCCCCGTGATCGACCCGCGCTTCGCGCCGGAGCGGTCGGGCGAGGACGAGACCACCACGGGCATCTGCCCCGGCGCGCTCGGCGCCAAGAACCAGCAGCCGGCGGCCTACTCGCCGCGGACCCGGCTGTTCTACGTGCCGACGAACCACATGTGCATGGATTACGAGCCCTTCCACGTCACCTTCACGCCGGGCCAGCCCTATGTGGGCGCGACCCTGACCCTGCACCCGCCGGAGGGCGAGGCGCATACGGGCGCCTTCCTGGCCTGGGACGGGACCACGGGGCGGATCGCTTGGTCGAAGCCCGAGCCCTTTTCGGTCTGGTCCGGCGCCCTCGCGACCGCCGGCGGGATCGTCTTCTACGGGACGCTGGAGGGCTACCTGAAGGCGGTCGATGCCCGCGACGGCCGCGAGCTCTACCGCTTCAAGACGCCTTCCGGCATCGTCGGCAACGTCACCACCTACAGCCATCGCGGCCGGCAATACGTGGCGGTGCTGTCCGGCATCGGCGGCTGGGCCGGGATCGGCCTCGCGGCCGGCCTCACCGACCCGGCCGACGGCTCCGGTGCGGTGGGCGGCTACGCGGCCCTGTCGCACTACACCGCCGCCGGCGGGCAGCTCACGGTGTTCGCGCTGCCGGACTAGGACGCGCCCGCCGCGGGGCCTCGGGTCCCGGCGCCTTGAGGCCGGGCGTGCCCCGGGCTAAGCCGCGACCTCACGCAGCCAAGCTGTTCCGCGAGCCGAGCCGTGCCGCAAACGATGTCGTCATGGAAGCAGGCGGTCGCGCGCGCCTTCGAGGGCGCCGAGACCTATGACCGGGCGGCCGGGATCCAGCGGCCGGTCGCGGAGGCGCTGGCGGTGCGGATCGCCGGGCTGGCGCTGCCGGCGCGGCCCCGCATCCTCGAGATCGGCTGCGGCACGGGCTTCCTGACCGCCGCCCTGCGGGCGCGGATCGCGGCGGGCCCGATGCTCGTCACCGACATCGCGCCCGGCATGCTCGCCCGCTGCCGCGCCCGGATGGGGGCGGCGGAGCGCCTGCGCTTCCTCGCGATGGACGGCGAGCGGCCCTGCCTGTCGGGCGAACCGGGCTTCGACCTGATCGCCTCGAGCCTCGCGGCGCAATGGTTCGAGGATCTGCCCGGCGCGCTCGCGGGCCTGAGCCGGCTGCTGGCGCCGGGCGGATGGCTCGCGGTGGCGACGCTCGCGGACGGGACCTTCGCCGAATGGGCGCGGGCGCACCGGGCAGAGGGCGTCGCGCCCGCCACCCCGCGCTACCCGCCGGCGGCGCGTCTGGCCGATCTCCGGCTCCCGGGCTGCACGGTCTCGGTCTCGGTGGCGCCGGTGGCGGAGGCCCATCCCGACGGGCACGCCTTCCTGGCCTCCCTGCGGGCGATCGGCGCCGGCACGTCAGCGGGCCGCGCGCCGCTCCCGGCCGGAACCCTGCGCCGGGTTCTCCGGCATTTCGAGGCCGGCGGCGCCCGCGTCACCTACGCGGTCGCCACCTGCCTCGTCCAGCGCTCGGCCGATCAGGCCGCCGAGATGTCGACCCGGATGTTGCCCCGGGTGGCGTGCGAGTAGGGGCAGACCACGTCGGCGCGCTTGACGAGGTCCTGCGCGGTCGCGGAATCGAGGCCCGGCAGCGTCGCCTTGAGGGTGACGGTGAGGCCGAAGCCGGTGCCGTCCGGGCGCTTGCCGATGCCGACCGTCGACTCGACCTTGGCGTCGTCCGAGATCGTCAGCTTGTCCTGCGCGGCCACGAACTTGATCGCGCCGAGGAAGCAGGCGGCGTAGCCGGCCGCGAAGAGCTGCTCGGGGTTGGTGCCGTGGCCGCCGGCGCCGCCGAGCTCCTTCGGGGTCGACAGGGTGAGGCCGAGCTTGCCGTCATCGGTCGCGGCCGAGCCTTCGCGGCCGCCGGTGGCATGGGCGTGGGCGGTGTAGAGAGCCTGCATAATCATCTCCCGGATCTGGGTATTGCCTGTTGGAGGCGCGCAATCGGTGGTTGCGTATTCGGCGCGCGATTGACATGTGTCGGTGTGCGCGGGCCGATTTCGCGTCATCCTGGCGATGTGGTGAGAATAGGCACGATATCGATTGTGCGCAATCGATATCGTGTTGTCGCACCGAATTCGATTGGACGCAATCGATCTGGCGCGAGTCTGTCCTGCCGTGATTGTGCGAGGCCGGGAGTGTGGCTAGGATATTGCTCCAATTCAGGAACTGCGGCGCGCAGACGTGCGTGCCCGAGCGGGGTGGTGTGAATGTCGACCCGTCGTGAGCCGAACGGGCAGAGGCCGATGAGGTCGGAGCCGCCGCGCTCGGGAGCGATCCCGGCGCGTCCTGTCGACCCCCTCGATCCGCAGCGGCTCGACAACCAGCTCTGCTTTGCCGTCTACGCGGCGGCCCACGCCTTCGGCCGCGCCTACCGCACGCTGCTCGCCGAGCACGACCTCACCTATCCGCAATATCTCGTCCTCCTCGTCCTGTGGGAGGAGGAGGGGCTGAGCGTGAAGGAGATCGGCACGCGCCTGTTCCTGGATTCGGGCACGCTGACGCCGCTGCTGAAGCGGCTCGAAGGCTCGGGCCATGTCCGCCGCGCCCGCGACCGGGCCGACGAGCGGCAGGTGAGCATCTTCCTGACCCCGAAGGGCCGTGACCTGCAGGGGCGGATGGCCTGCATCCCCGACCAGGCCGGCGGCATGACCGGCCTCGACCTCGGCAACCGCCGCGAGCTCCTCGACCACCTGGTCAATCTGCGCTCCGGGCTGCACGACGGTGCCGCGAACGGGCGCGAACGCGCGGCCGATCAGGCCTGAGCCGCCCGCGATCCTCCGCCCGCCCGTGAGTGGGCGGAGTTCTCACCGAAGCCCCGAAATGCGAACGGGCCGCCTCCCGCTCGGGAAGACGGCCCGTCTGTCCGTGCCGGGCGATCCTGCGATGGCCCGGTGCGAAGCCGTTACGACTGCGTCTTGAGATAGGCGATCAGGTCGTCGAGCTTCTTGTCGTCCTTCAGGCCCGGATAGACCATCTTGTTGCCCGGAACCTTCGCCTTCGGATCCTTGATCCACTCCTTCAGGGTCGCCTCGTCCCAGGTCAGGCCCGAGTTCTTCAGCGCTGCGGAGTAGTTGTAGCCCTCGTGCGTGCCGGCCTTGCGGCCGACGACGCCCTTCAGGTCCGGGCCGACGCCGTTCTTGCCGAAGGCGTGGCAGGCCTTGCAGGGCGCGAAGGCCTTCTCGCCGGCGGCCGCGTCCTGCGCCTGGGCCGCGACGGGCAGCAGCAGCGCGATTGCGGCGCCGAGGATGAGATGACGCATAAACTTTCCTCCATTGGGCGATGTGAACCGCCGTGGCTTATAGCCGAGCTCGACGTTTAGAACAGATCGAGTCTAGGAACGCTAGCTCCGCATTGAGGGGTCCCGCGACGAAAGGAAGCCGGAAGGCCACGATTCTGTTCCGGATGCGCGGGACGCGGCTTTCGGCTAGAACAGGCGGGACCGGACGAACCCGGCTTCGCGTCGCATCCTGCGCGTGTGAAGCTGAGCGGACGGTGAAGGCGGCGCCGTCGCGCCCACGAACCTGTTCGGGGTCGACGACCGGGGCTACGGCCCCAAAGCCGCCGCCGGATTGCCGCCGCTTCTTCGCTGTGCCGCTTCTTGGGAGAACGCCATGTCGATCGCCTTCCCGGTTCCCGATCCCGAGATCGTCGCCCGGCGCGAGCAGATCATCGCGGGCCTGCGTCCCCTCGTTGCCGCCGAGGCGCTGATCACCAGCGAGGACGAGCGCCGCGCCTTCGAGACCGACGGGCTCACCGCCTACCGGCGCATGCCCCTCGCGGTGGTGCTGCCCTCCACCACCGAGGAGGTCTCGGCCGTGATGGCCTATTGCCACCGGAACGGCGTCCGGGTGGTGCCGCGGGGCGCCGGCACCTCGCTCGCCGGGGGCGCCATCGCGCAGGAGGATGCCATCATCCTCGGGGTCGGCAAGATGACCCGCGTCCTCGACCTCGATTTCGCCAACCGGACCGCGCGGGTGCAGTCCGGCATCACCAACCTCGCCATCTCGGGGGCGGTCAGCCACGAGGGCTTCTTCTACGCCCCCGACCCGTCGAGCCAGCTCGCCTGCACCATCGCGGGCAACATCGCGATGAACTCGGGCGGGGCGCATTGCCTGAAATACGGCGTGACGACCAACAACCTGATGGGCGTCACGCTGGTGATGAACGACGGCACCGTGGTGGAGATCGGAGGCGGCCATCTCGACAGCGGCGGCTACGACCTGCTCGGCCTCGTCTGCGGCTCGGAGGGGCAGCTCGGCATCGTCACGGAGGCGACCGTGCGCATCCTGCGCGCGGCCGAAGGGGCGCGGCCGGCGCTGGTGGGCTTCTCCTCGGTGGAGGATGCGGGCGCCTGCACCGCCGCCATCATCGCGGCCGGCATCATCCCGGTGGCGATCGAGTACATGGACCGCGAGGCGATCCTGATCACCGAGGATTTCGCCCGGGCCGGCTATCCGCGCGACGCCGAGGCGATGCTGATCATCGAGGTCGAGGGCTCGGATGCCGAGATCGACGACATGCTCGGCCGCATCTCGGCGATCGCGGAGGGGTTCCGGCCGACGAGCCTCAAGGTCTCCCGCTCGGAGGCCGAGAGCGCCGCGATCTGGAAGGGCCGCAAGTCGGCCTTCGGGGCGACGGGCCGGATCTCGGACTATATCTGCATGGACGGCACCATCCCGACCGGCCAGCTCGCCCACGTGCTGGAGCGCATCGGGGCGATCTGCGCCGGCCACGGCCTGCGCGTCGCCAACGTCTTCCACGCGGGCGACGGCAACCTGCATCCCCTGATCCTGTTCGACATCAACACGCCGGGCGAGATGGAGAAGGCGGAGGCTGCGGGCGACGAGATCCTGAAGCTCTGCGTCGAGGTCGGCGGCTGCCTCACGGGCGAGCACGGCGTCGGCATCGAGAAGCGCGAGCTGATGCGCTTCCAGTACAATCAGGCCGATCTCGAGCAGCAGATGCGGGTGCGGAACGTGTTCGACCCCGCTTGGCTGATGAACCCCGCCAAGGTGTTCCCCCTCGAGGGCCGGGTCGCCGCCTGAGCCCAATGCCAGCGCCGGCCCCCGCGCCCGGCAACGCGAGTCCCCGCATGACCGACGCCGTCCTCGGCCCGCCCGCCCGCGAGCCCGGGGCGGCGGCCCTGCGCCCGTCCCCCGTGACGCTGAGCGAAGCCCTGCCGGTCTGGGCCCGCATCGCGGCGCTCTCGTTCGGGGGCCCGGCGGGCCAGATCGCCGTGATGCACCGCATCCTGGTCGAGGAGCGGCGCTGGGTCTCCGAGAGCCGCTTCCTGCACGCGCTCAACTTCTGCACCCTCCTGCCGGGGCCGGAGGCGCAGCAGCTCGCGACCTATATCGGCTGGCTGATGCACGGCACCCGCGGCGGGCTCGTGGCCGGGGGCCTGTTCGTGGCCCCGGGCCTCCTCGCCATCATGGCCTTGAGCTGGATCTACGTCCTCCTCGGTCAGGTCGCGGCGGTCTCGGGCCTGTTCTTCGGCCTGAAGGCGGCGGTTCTGGCAATCGTCGCGCAGGCCGTGCTGCGCATCGGCCGCAAGGCGCTGAAGAGCCGGGTCATGGTCGTCCTGGCAGCGGCCTCCTTCGTGGCGATCTTCGTCCTCGACGTGCCCTTCCCGCTGATCGTGCTCGGCGCCGGAGCGATCGGCTATCTCGGCGGCCGGGCCGGGCTGCCGCAATTCGAGGCCGGCGGCCACGGCGCCGCCGCGGAGGATGGCGGGCCCTATCTCCTCGGCGACGACGCGCTGCCGCAGGAGCAGGCCGCGCACGGGCACGTCCTGCGGGTGCTCGGGCTCTGGGGCAGCGTCTGGCTCGCTCCCGTCGCCCTCGTGCTCGCCCTGCTGGGGCCCGGCGACGTGTTCGCCCAGATCGCGCTGTTCTTCTCCCAGATGGCGATGGTGACCTTCGGGGGCGCCTACGCGGTGCTGGCCTACGTGGCCCAGCAGGCGGTCGACCATTACGGCTGGCTGAAGCCCGGCGAGATGCTGGACGGGCTCGGGCTCGCCGAGACGACGCCGGGTCCGCTGATCATGGTGACGCAGTTCGTTGGCTTCCTGGCGGCCTACCGCTCGCCGGGATCGCTGCCGCCCCTCCTCGCCGCGACCCTCGGGGGCTTGCTCACCACCTGGGTGACGTTCGCGCCCTGCTTCCTCTGGATCTTCCTCGGCGCCCCCTACATCGAGCGGTTGCGGGGCAACCGGGCACTGGCGGCGGCCCTCGCGGCCGTCACGGCGGCGGTGGTGGGCGTCATCCTCAACCTCGCGGTCTGGTTTGCCCTGCACACGATCTTCGCCGAGCTCCGGCCCGCGGCGGCCGGGCCGATCCGGATCGACGTGCCGGTCTGGTCGAGCCTCGACCCCTTCGCCCTCGGGCTCGCCTGCGCGGCCCTCGCGGCGGTGTTCCGGTTCCGGGCCGGCATGATCGCGACGCTGGCGGCCAGCGCGGCGGCGGGGCTGCTCCTGCGCCTCGCCGGGCTGATCTGAGCCCCGGGCGCGCCCCCGGGATCGTCCCGCCTACTTCACCTGGACGCTGTCGACGACCTCGCGGAACTTCGCCAGCGTGCCCTCGCGCTGGTCCTCCCGCACCACGCCGACGGCCCGCAGGTAGCCGTCCGGGGCGAAGCGGATGGTCTGGGAGACCACCACCGGCTGGTTCGAGGGCAGGTCGGTGGCGCGCGCCACGATCTCGTGCCAGTCGACGCCGTTCTGGCGGTAGCTCTGCGAGCGCTCGATCACGAAGTCCTTCATGGTCTGGTTGGCGTAGAGCGCCGCGCGGGCGAAGCCGTCGCGCTGCTCGGCGGTGGGCGGCGGCTGCACCGCCTGGGCCAGGACCAGGATCGGCTGTTCCAGGTTCGACATCTGGTCCTTCGGCCCCTGCGTCAGCAGCACCGAGTTGCCGGCCAGCACCCGCACCGCCCGGAAGCCCGCCGGGTCGCCGATGCGGAACGGCAGCGCGTCGACCTGCTGCTCCAGGCTGAGGGCCGGCCGGATGGTGACACCCGTCACCATGCCCCGCATGGTCTCCTCGGTCTCGGCCCCGGGCAGCGCCTGGGCGATGACGAGGCCCGTCACGCTCGCGTCGCCGACCAGGAGGAGCCATTTGCGGATCGCCGGCCCGCCGGTGCTCTCGGCCGGCTGCTCGCCCGTGTAGAGCAGGGCGTCCGCGTCCCCGACCTTGATCGGCTCGCGCTTCTCCACGACGAAGCCCTGGCTCTTCAGGTTCTCGTCCGTGAAGTTCTTCTCGAGATCCGCGTAGGCCGAGGGCGGCAATTCGACCACCGAGAGGGTGGCGCCGCCCTCCTTGCGCTCGAAGCCCGCGAAGCGCCGCGAGGGCGCCATGTCGGAGGGAGGCTCGAAGCCGAAGCGCGAGCCCGACGGGTAGACCGGCTCGCCCGCAAGCCCGGCGCCCGACAGGGCCGCGAGGAAGCCGAGCGCCGCCAGCGGGCGCGCGGCGGGAAACAGGGCGTGACGCAACCGCATCGGACAGGTTCTCCGCGTGAGCCCCGGTTCGGCCTGGGCTTGTTCGGCCGCCCCGCGGGGGCCGCCTCCGATGCGATGGGTCGGCGCCTGCCGGCCCGGTGTCAAGGTGGGGCGGCGCCGCGCGGTGGGTTCACCCGCCGCAGCGTCAGGTTGCAACGTCCGCCGGAGGGCAGGAAGCCGGGCAGCAGGGCGTCCGCCGGGCCGAGGAGATCGGCCTCGGGGGCCAGAATCCGGTCGATTCCGTGGAAGATCAGGCGCGCGGGGCCGCCGATCACGACCGCGTCACCCGGTTGGAGCCGCACCGAGCGGGTCGGGTCGCCCCGCCGCAGGCCGCCGTAGCGGAACAGGGCCGGGCTCCCGAGGGAGAGCGACAGGACGGGGGCGGCCCGGTCGATCTCGTCGCGGTCCTGATGCAGCCCCATCCGGGCGCCCGGGGCGTAGAGGTTGACGAGGCAGGCCTCCGGCGGGGCCGGATAGCCGGACAGGGCCGCCCAGGCCGCGAGCGCCGTCGGGGGGATCTCCGGCCAGGGCGCGCCGGTCTCGGGATGGTGCGGCTGGTAGCGGTAGCCGGCCTCGTCCGAGACCCAGCCGAGGGCGCCGCAATTCGTCATGCGCACCGAGAAGGGCCGGCCCGTGCGGGGCATCCGGGGCGTCACGGGCGGCGCCAGCGCGAGCGCCGCCGCCACCTCGCGGGCGAGATTCGCCCGGGCCCCGGCATCGAGGTAGCCCGGATGATGGATCAGGCCGGGCGCGAGCGCGACGGCCCGCGCGGTGGCGGCCATCCCGCCGGCCTCATTCCTGATCGATGTCGCGCTCCAGCACCGTCTTCATCAGCACGGTGGTGTCGGCCTTGAGGCGGTAGACCAGCGGGATGCCGGTGGCGATCTCGAGCCCCGCGATGGTGGCGGGCGTCATCCGGTCGAGCACCATCACGAGGGCCCGCAGCGAGTTGCCATGCGCGGCGACCAGCACCCGGTCTCCCGCCATCACGCGGGGCAGGATGGTCTCGATATAGTAGGGCAGCACGCGGGCCGCGGTGTCCTTCAGGCTCTCGCCGCCGGGCGGGGGCACGTCGTAGGAGCGGCGCCACGTATGCACCTGCTCGGCGCCCCAGCGGTCGCGCGCGTCGTCCTTGTTGAGGCCCGAGAGGTCGCCGTAATCGCGCTCGTTGAGAGCCTGCGAGCGGACCACCTCGATATCGGCGAGGTCCATCTCGCCGAGGATCAGCGAGCAGGTGCGCTGCGCCCGCTTCAGGTTCGACGTGAAGGCGACGTCGAAGCCGTAGCCCTGGTCCTTGAGCCAGCGGCCGGCTTGGCGCGCCTCCTCGATGCCGAGATCCGTCAGGTCCGGGTCGCGCCAGCCGGTGAACAGCTTCTTCAGGTTCCACTCGCTCTGGCCGTGGCGAGCGAGGACGAGCAGGCGGTCCATCGGGACGATTCCTTGTGAGATCCGAAGGGCTTCGCGCCAGAAGCCGGAGGGCATTGCGCCGGCTCTAGCAGAGCCGCGACCGGCGCCCAAGCTTGGAGGCGGTTACAGGCCGAGCACGTCTGTCATGTCGTAGAAGCCGGGCGCCTGCGGGAAGGCCCATTGCGCCGCCCGCACGGCGCCGCGGGCGAAGATGCCGCGATCCTCGGCGTGGTGGCTCAGGGTGATGCGCTCCCCCGCCCCCGCGAAGGTGACGCTGTGGTCGCCCACCACCGTGCCCCCCCGCAGGGTGGCGAAGCCGATATCGCCGGGGCGGCGCGCGCCCGTATGCCCGTCGCGGGTGGAGACGCGCACCTCGGGCAGGCTCACGCCGCGGCCCTCGGCCGCCGCCTCCCCGAGCAGCAGCGCGGTGCCGGAGGGCGCATCGACCTTCATGCGGTGGTGCATCTCGACGATCTCGATGTCGAAACTCGGATCGAGCGCCGCCGCGACCTTGCGCACGAGGTCCGCCAGCACGTTGACGCCGAGCGACATGTTGCCGGAGCGTACGATGCGGGCATGGTGGGCGGCGGCCGCGAGCTTCCCCAGATCGGCCTCGGACAGGCCCGTGGTGCCGACCACGTGCACGATCCGGGCCTGCGCGGCGAGCTCGGCGAAGAACGTGGTGGCGGCGGGCGTGGTGAAGTCGAGGACGCCCTCGGCCGCGGCGAAGACCGGAAGCGGGTCGTCCGTGACCGGCACCCCGAGGGGCTGGAGCCCGGCGAGCGTCCCGGCATCCTGCCCGAGCGCGGGCGAGCCTTCCCGCTCGATCGCCCCCGACAGGGTGCAGCCCTCGGATTCCGCCACCGCGCGGATCAGCATCCGCCCCATGCGCCCGTCGGCGCCCACCACGACGAGCCGCATTGCCCCTGGCCTTCTCATCCGGTTGCGTCGGGGTGGGGTACAGGCTCGGGGCGGGGCTGCCAAGCCTCGACGGGTCTTCCGCGAGCCTCCGGCGGGACTTGTGACGCCTCCGGCGGAGCGGCCCTACTTCGCCCCGACCTGGCGCACCGACCACGTGCCCCAATAGACCGGGCGGCCGAACACCGTGGAGGCGCCGGTGCCCTCCTGGCCCGGGGCGAGGCGGTCGAGCCAGGTCAGGAAACCCGCCTTGGCCGGGAAGCTCGCCGGGGTGTCGAGGTTGCCGTAGCGGTCGGTCATCCAGAAATGCTGGCTGCGCCCGAAGCGCCCGCTGCCGTCCCCGCCGGAGCGCAGGCCGAGATAGGCCGGCGAGCGCATGGCGGTGACGGGCGCGGCAAACCAGGTCAGGCTCGCGAGCGAGCCGACGGAGAGGTCGGGAGTGTATTGCACGCAGAGATCCGCGACCGGGCCGCCCGGCGCGTTGGCGGGGCGGTTGCAGGCATAGGACACGGCCCAGCGGTCCATGCCCTTGGCCTTGGCGATCCGCACGAGGCTCTGGGCGGGCAGCGGCTCGGCCACGAGGCGCGGGGCCGACCAGACCCGGTCGCCGGCAAGGTCGCGGCTGGTGCGCAGGTACAGGCCCATGCGCCGCTTCAGCGCCGGCTCGTTGCAATCAGCCGGCAGCACATCGGTGTAGAAGTAGTGGTAGAGCTGATCGACCACGCTGATCGAGCCGACGAGGCCGTGAGTGTCGAAGCCCTGGCCGGGGCAGTTGCCGATGATGGGCTTGCCCGCCTCGTCGATCACCGCGCTCGGGCTCGGGTTGCCGGCCTCGCGGCTGCGGCGCCGCCCCCGGGGCTTGTCCTCGTCCTCGGGCAGGAACGGCGTCCAGACGAGCGCGCCATCCGCTTCCCGGCTCCCGGTTTCCTGAAGCGCCGCTTGCTTGGACGCCGCTTCCTTGCTCCGGATGTCGAACCGCTCGAAATCGAAGGTGCGCGCCTGGATCAGGACGTGGCGGTTGCCGCCCTCGGTCTGTGCGGTGGCGAGCAGGAACACGTAGTAATACTCGTCCCCCGCCCAGTCGCGGCCGGTGATCACCATCGGGTTGCGGGCCGCGATCCCCTCGGCCGCCGGCTCCGCGGCCGGCATGGCCGCGGCGGCCTCGGGGCGCCCGCGCGTGCCGCGGCGGCGCTCGCGCCGGGCCTCGGCGCGGGTCTCGGCGCGGGTCTCGGATCTGGCGACCGCCCGGGCCATCTCCCAGAGGCGGTGACGGGTCGGCGGCATCGTGGTGGCGAGCTGCTCGGGCAGGCGGCCCGAGCGCACGGAG
The DNA here is from genome assembly GCF_008806385.1 of Methylobacterium soli. Classification (GTDB taxonomy): domain Bacteria; phylum Pseudomonadota; class Alphaproteobacteria; order Rhizobiales; family Beijerinckiaceae; genus Methylobacterium; species Methylobacterium soli. The sequence goes on along the minus strand of NZ_VZZK01000020.1, from coordinate 75,989 downwards.
CCGCCATCGAGGGGATTCGTCGCGCGCCGCGCCGCGCAGGCCTCGCCGCCGCGCCGGGCCTCGGCCGGCGTCTCGCCCTGGTAGACCGCCTGGAGCGGGCCCGGCGCGCCCGTGATGCCGGTGAGGCGCAGAAGCTGGACATTGCCGGCAAATTCACAGGGGCGGGGCGTGAACAACACGCCCTCGGCCTCGCCGCCGCCGCGGCAGATCTCCAGCGCCCCGCCGCCGGTGAGGAAGCAGGTCGGCGCCGCATCGCCTTGCGCCCGCGCTGGCAGCGCCCAGGCCGCGGCAGCCAGCACGGCGCCGAGGCGCAGGCCGGCGCGGGCGAGGCGGGGAGGGGACAGGAGCGCGGGGAGGGAAAGGGCGGTCGACACGACAGCCGAGTTAGCGCGCCGCCGGCCCGGGAAAAGGACCGCGCGCCGACGATGCCGCCCGAGCCGGGTCAGAGGAACCGGGACCGGCGGGCCGGAGAAGATGCGCGGGTCCCGCCGAACCGCGCGGGCCCTCAGGTGTTGTCGGTGCGCCGGGCCCGTTCGGCCCACCCGCATCAGGAGTCGCCCATGGACATCGCCGTCGACAAGGTCACCGAGATCATCCTGCGGCTGCGGGCGATCGACGTGAAGGAAGGCGAGACCGATCCGGATTCGGGCTCGAACCCGATCGACGACGGGTCCACCGACGTCCTCGTCTCGGGCACCGACGACGCCACCGAGGACGAGGTGCGCAGCATGATCGCCGGCCTCAACGACGACGAGCGGGCGAGCCTCCTCGCCCTCCTCTATATCGGGCGCGGCGACATGGAGCCGGAGGAGTGGGGCGAGGCGGTCCGCTTCGCCCGCGAGCGCGAGGCCGCCGGCGAGGGCGCCGCGCGCGAGCTGCTGGGCTCCCCGGATGCCGGCGACCTCCTCGACGAAGGCCTCGACGCCCTCGGCATCACCCCGGACCTGCCGCAGGCCTGAGGGGACGTTCCGTCGCGGGGCGACCGCCGAGAGCGTTCGTGATGGGATGCTCCCGTTCCACGCCGTCAGTCCGGGGCGCCGCGGGCGCGCCGGCAGCCCCGGCAATCAAGCGGCCCCGTCCTCCAGCATCGCGCCGGCGTTCATCACCCCGTCCGGGTCGATGCCGCGCTTCAGCGTCGCCATGAGGGCGCGCCGCGCCGGGTCGGTGTAGCGCGCCAGGAGATCGCGCTTGAAGCGGCCGATGCCGTATTCGGCGCTGAAGCTGCCGCCGAGCCCGATCGCCAGGGCGTAGAGGTCGTGGGCGATGCCGGCCTCGACCGCGCGGCTGAAGGCGAGGCGGTCCTCACCCTTGGGCACCACCAGGTTGTAGTGGATGTTGCCGTCGCCGACATGGCCGTAGAACGACAGCCGCACATCCGGCATCCGCTCCGCCAGCAGCCGGCCGGCCTGCCCCAGGAAATCCGTGAGCCGCGAGACCGGCACCGCGATGTCGTGCTTGAACGAGCCGCCCGCGTGCTTCTCGCCCTCGGGAATCGTCTCGCGGATCGTCCACATCTCCCGCCGCTGCGCCTCGGATTGGGCCAGGATCGCGTCCTCGACCCACCCCTGCTCCATCAGGCGTTCCAGGGTGCCCATCAGCACGTCGTCGAGGGGGATGCGGGCGGAGGAGGCCTGGAGTTCGAGGAGCACCGCGCCGCCCGGCCCGGTCCGGAGGCCGATCGGGGTGCCCCGCATCTCCGCGACGAGGCCGAGCGAGGAGGCCGAGATCAGCTCGAAGGTGGTGGCGAGGTCCGCGCTCTCCCGGCGCACCAGGGCGCTGATCTCGGGGAGCGGCGCACCCTCGGCGAGCTGCAGCCACGCGGTCGCCCGGAAGGATTGCGCCGGCCACAGCTTCAGCACCACGCCCGTGATGATGCCGAGCGTCCCCTCGGCGCCGATGAAGAGCTGCTTCGGGTCGATGCCGATGTTGTTCTTGCGCAAGGAGCGCATGTCGGTGAACAGGCTGGCATCCGGCAGCACCACCTCGAGGCCGAGGACGAGGTCGCGGGTCATGCCGTAGCGCAGCACCTGCAGGCCGCCCGCATTGGTGCCGAGATTGCCGCCGAGGCGGCAGCTGCCCTCGGAGCCGAGGCTGAGGGGCAGGAGCAGGTCATGCGCGGCCGCCGCCGCCTGCGCGTCGGCCAGAACCGCGCCCGCGTCGCAGGCGAGGGTGAAGTTGAGGGGGTCGATTGCGCGGATGCGGGCCATGCGCTCGAGGCTGACGACGAGCTGGCGCCGGCCGGGCTCGGGGGTGGCGCCGCCGACATAGCCGGTATTGCCGCCCTGGGGCACGAGGCCGAAGCCGTGCCGGCGCGCGAGGCGCACGAGGCCCTGCACCTCCTCCACCGCGCGCGGGCGCAAGACGGCCGGGGTCTCGCCTTGCATCAGCGCGCGATGATCGAGGGTGTAGCGCGCCAGCATGTCGGGCGCGGTGAGCACGCCTCCCTCGCCCAGCAGCGCGCGGAACGGTTCGAGGATGTCGTCGGGCATCGGCACTGTCCCTGGCAGGCACTCCGGGCCCGTCTTATCAGGCGCCGGAGGTTGGGCCGAGCCCGCGGGAGAGCCTATTGCGCCGGCTTGGCGGCCGGGGGCGCCTCGCCCGCGGGTGTCCCGGCATTCGGGGCGGCCGGCTCGGTGCCCGCCGGCAACAGCACGTTCTTGGCGACGTTGCCCTCGGGGCCGTACTCGCCCGCCACCGCGAGGCAGGCCTTCTCGCGGTTCAGCGCCATCTGGTTCGACATCAGGGCGAACATCGTCTGCACCCGGTTGCCGAAGGGACCGCGCGGGCCGACATCCTCCGAGCGGGTATTCTGCTTGGCGAGAAGCGCCTCGAATTGCTCGGTGCCGATGCGGTAGCCGCAGACATTCGAGGCGGCGAAGATGTAGGCGGCGAATTCGAGCGCGCGCGGCGCCGGCGCGTTGCGGATCTGGCTCTGCGCGGGCAGCGCGGCGGCGAGCCCCGCGGCCAGGCCGAGGGCGGGGGAGATGAAGCGGCGCATCCTGGGCGGATTCCTCGTTCTCGCGTGCGGCCTCTGCGGGACCGCTTCCGACGGGCATTCGGGATAGATCAGCCCGCCCCCCCCGCCAAGGGTCGGGGCCGCCGGCATCCCTCGGCGAATTGCCTCAGCGGGGCCCGCCCGCGGGGACGCCCGACCGCGTCATGTTGCGTCGTGGGGGCGCGACGCAACAATTCGGGGCCTAGTCCCGGGATCCTGTGACGCGCGACGCAAAACTGCGGACATGCAGCACCCTTAGAGGGAGCCCCGGGAACGGCTCAACGAAGCTGGGAGGGTTATCATGTCGATCTTCGTTCCACTGAGCTGCGTCAGCGCAGCCCTCGCGGCCGGCCTCGTGCTGACCATGGCGGGAACCGGGAATGCCCCGGCGCTCGCGGCTCCGGCCGTCACGGCTCCGGTCGCCACGGCCCCGGTCGCTGCTCCTGTCGCGGGCGCGGCCTGCCGGCAGGCCGCGTGGCCCTTCATTCCGGCCGCCTGCGCGGCCGCGGCCGGGGCGCGCCCCGTCCGGCTCATCGCCCTCGGCGAGGCGGCCCCCGCTTCGCCGGCGCGCGGGCCCGGCCTGCGCTGAGGCTCCCCGAAATCGAGGCGGTCGGCGCAATTCGACACAATCCCTGAGGCCGCCCGCAACGGGAGCGGCCGCAGGCTGCCAGCGCCCCGCCCAGGATCCGGACGTTCGCCATGTCCCACTTCTCGCAAGATCTCCTGAACGCCGATCCGGATGCCCTCGCGCGCCTGCGCCAGGTCCTGCACGGGAGCCTCGTGCCCGCCCCGGCGAGCCCGAGCCTCGCGGAGCGCTTCGGCGCCGGGCCGGGCGGGGTCTCGCCCGCAGGCGAGACCGGACAGCGCGGCCGATCCGGCGCGAAGTCTTCGCGAACGGGGCCGCGCCCCTCCAAAGCTTCGGGCCAGGGCCGCGCCGCCGCCGCCAAGGTCACGCACAAGACCCTCGTCAGCCCCTGAGCCTGCCAAGACACGACATCGCCCGCCGCCATCCCGGGTCACGGCGTCCGCGCGGGGCGGCCGGCCCGCAAAACAAGGTTTCGGCCCGCGCTTGCTCAGGCTCGTGAACGATTTACACTGGCGGCACGGCTCGGCGGATCCTCCCGGGCCTCTCCCGAAACGCCCGGCGCGGCCCTCGCTCCCGGATCGGAACGACGGGGCGGTTCGGCGTTGCGCGAGGAGCCTGGATGCGGGTCGGTCGGAAGATCCTCCTCGTCGGCGGCGTCCCGATCCTGATCGCGGCCGCGATCGCGCTGGCGGGCTGGCTGCTGCTGGCGCAGGAGGAGCGCGCCCGCGGCGGCGCCGTGGTGGCCGGCCAGGTCGACCGCGTGCTGGCCCTGGCCCGGATGGTGCGGGACGATTACGTCGAGGCGCGCGCCGCCGACCGGGCGGCGCATGCCGAGCGCTTCCTGGCGCTCACCGGGGAGGCCGGGACCGGGCTCGACGCCCTCAAGGCCTATGTCCGCACCGCCGAGCAGACCGCCCGCATCGCCTCCGCCAAGGGCGCCCTCGACCGCTACGTCGCGCGGATGCGCGCCTTCATCCGCGTCACCCGGGAGAATGACGGGCTGATCGCCGAGATGGCGACCCGCGCCGGGCGCCTGATCGACCTTGCCGACCGGGCGCGGCTGCGTCAGCAGGCCTCGAACGCCGATCTCGTCCGCTCGCTCAGCGAGAAGGTACAGCGCCTCAGCGCGACCCGCGACGTCCTGGCCGGGATCAACGACATGCGGGCCACCGCCGCCGAGATCGCCCTCGACCGCGCCCGGAGCGACCGCGCCCCGCCCGCCGAGATCGCGCGCCTGCGCGAGGCGGCCCGGGGCCTTGCCGCCGCGCTCCGGGCGCAGGGGCGCGGGCGCGAGGCGGGGGAGCTCGAGGGGCTCGCCGCCGCGGAGGCGGGCGGGGCCGCGCCCGGCCTCGCCGAATGGGGCGAGCGCCTCCTCAAGATCGATTCCTCGGGCCAGCGCACCCTGCACGAGGAGGTGGCCCAGCTCCTCACCTACGCGATCGAGGCGAACGAGACCGAGCAGGCGACGCAGAACATCGCGGTCACGACGCTCCGGCTCGGGCAGCGCACCGCCGACGCCCTGGTGCGGCGCGACGCGCCCGCCGCCGAGGCCATGCTGGCGGAGGGCGAGCGGCTCTCCGCCAAGGCCGCGGCCCTGCCGATCTCGCCGCTGATCCAGGCCGAGATGATCGATGCCGTCGACGGCTGGCGCAAGCGCCTGACGACCACCATCGATGGCCTGCGGCGCCAGACCGAGATGCTCGCCGACATGGACGGCCTCGCCGCCGCCATGAGCGCCAGCGCCCAGAACCTCAACGACGTCTTCATCGGCGATGCCGAGCGCTTCGGCGCCTCGATCCGGCAGATCCTGCTCGCGGGGGCGGCGGCCGGGCTCCTGATCGGCACTCTGGTGGCGCTCGCGGTGGCGCGCGCCATCACGACGCCCCTGCGCCAGCTCCAGGGCGACATGATCGCGCTCGCCGCCAATCCGGCGGGCGGGCTGGTGAGCGGCCTGCGCCGGGGGGACGAGCTCGGCGACATCGCCCGCGCCACGAACTTCTTCGTCACCGAGATCGCCCGGCGCGAGCAGGCCCTGCGCCGCGCCAAGGACCAGGCCGACGCGGCCCTGGTCGAGCTGCGGCAGGCCCAGGCCGACCTGATCCGCGCCGAGAAGCTCGCCTCCCTCGGTCAGCTCGTGGCCGGCGTCGCCCACGAGATCAACACGCCGCTCGGGCTCGCGCTCACCACCGCCACGGTGGTGCGCGACGAGACCCGGGGCTTCCAGGCGACGCTCGCTTCCGGCCAGCTCTCGCGCGCGCGGCTGACCCGCTACGTCGAGCGGGTGCAGGAGGGGGCGGCCCTCCTCTGCACCAATCTCGCCCGGGCCGCCGACCTCGTCCACGGCTTCAAGCAGGTGGCGGTCGACCGGGTCAGCGACGAGCAGCGGCGCTTTCCCCTCGACACCTGGCTCGACGAGCTCCTGGCGAGCCTGAAGCCGCTCCTGCGCCAGGGCGGGCACGCCGTCATCCGCACCTGCCCGCCGCTCACCGTCGACACCAATCCGGGGGCGCTGGCGCAGGTGGTCACGAATTGCATCACCAACGCGGTGGTGCACGGCTTCGCGCCCGGCCGGCCCGGGACGATCCGCGTGAGTGTGGCGGAGGCCGGCGCCGGCCTGATCCGCCTCGAGATCGCCGATGACGGGCGCGGCATCCCGCCCGAGAACCTGGAGCGGATCTTCGACCCGTTCTTCACCACCGCCCGCTCGCGCGGCAGCACGGGGCTCGGCATGCACATCGTCCACAACCTCGTCACCGCCAAGCTCGGCGGCCGCATCGCGCTGACGAGCCGGCCCGGGGAGGGCACCTGCGTGCGCGTCGAGTTCCCGGCCGCAATCGGGGCGGCGGAGCGCCCGGCGCTCGCCAAGGTCGTCGGATGATGGGGTATCGGGGGCAGGCTGCGCGCGCGAGGCGTCTCCGGCGGTTCCCGGCGCTGCTCGGCCTCTCGGCCGTCCTGGCCGGCCTGCCCGGGCCCGCGCCGGCCAAGACCCTGGTGTTCTGCTCGGAGGGCAACCCGGAATCCCTCGACCCCGCCATCGTCACCACGACGACCGCCATGAACGTCACCTGGCAGATGTTCAACACGCTGGTGGAGTTCGCCCCCGGCTCGACCGTGATCCGGCCTGCCCTCGCGCAATCCTGGAGCGTGTCGGAGGACGGGCGCAGCTACGCCTTCACCCTGCGCGAGGGGGTGCGCTTCCACGAGAATGCCCGCTTCCGCCCGAGCCGCGCGCTGAACGCCGACGACGTGCTGTTCACCTTCCTGCGCCAGTGGAAGCCCGACCACCCCTTCCACGGGCAGGGCGCGCCAGACGGCCAGGGCAGCCAGAACGGCAAGGCCGGCGGCTTCGCGTATTTCCACGATCTCGGCCTTGCCGACCTGATCGAGGCCATCGACGCCCCCGATCCCCGCACCGTCCGCTTCCGCCTCAAGGAGCCCGACGCGACCTTCCTGCCGAACCTCGCCCAGGCCTTCGCGTCGATCCACTCGGCCGAGTACGCCGCGACCCTGGCGGCGTCCGGCGCCAAGGAGGCCCTGGGGCGCGAGCCGATCGGCACCGGCCCGTTCACCTTCGCGGGCTACCGGCCCGACGTCACCGTGCGCTACCGCGCCTTCGAGGCCTATTGGCGCCGCCCCGACGCGGCCGAGCCCGGGCTTGCGCCGATCGACGGGCTGGTCTTCTCGATCACCCCGAACCCGGCCGTGCGGCTCGCCAAGCTCAAGGCCGGCGAGTGCCACGTCATGGCCTTTCCGGCCACGACCGACCTCGACCGGATCGAGGCCGACCCGGATCTGACTCTCGCGGGCAAGGCCGAGCTCAACGTCTCGTACCTCGCCCTCAACACGGCCAAGCCTCCCTTCGACGACGTGCGGGTGCGCCGCGCCGTCAACCTCGCCATCGACCGGCGCGCCATCGTGGAGGGGGCCTACGGGGCCGCCGGGCTCGTGGCGCGGGGCCCCCTGCCGCCCGGCCTCTGGGCGACGGATGCGGGCCTGCCCGAGATCGCCTTCGACCGGGCCGAGGCCCAGCGGCTGCTCGCCGAGGCCGGCCATCGCGAGGGTTTCGAGACCGATCTCTGGTATCCGCCCGTGAGCCGGCCCTACAACCCGGACGGCCGGCGCGTCGCCGACATGATCCAGGCGGACCTCGCCCGCATCGGCATCCGGGCGCGCCTCGTCACCGAGCCGTGGAGCGCCTACAGGGCCGCCCTCTACGCGGGCGTGCCGCAGACGATGCTGTATGGCTGGACCGGCGACAACGGCGACCCGGACAATTTCCTCAACGTGCTCCTCGGCTGCAAGGCGGCGGCCCCCGGCGGGGCAAATCTCGCCCGCTGGTGCGATCCCGAATACGATGCCCTGATCCAGGCGGCGAGGCGCACCGCCGCGATGCCGATCCGCAAGGCGCTCTACGCGCAGGGCCAGGCGATCGTCCTGCGCGAGGCCCCGTGGGCGCCGCTCGCCCACACCGTCGTCCACATGGCCCTCCGGCGCGGCGTCACCGGCTTCCGCATGGACCCCCTCGGGCGCCACCTCTTCGAAGGGGTGGCGCTGCGGGATTGAGCCGGCGCTCAGGCCTCGCCGGGCCGCCAGAACGGGAATACGGGCGGCTCGGCCCGCAGCCGCGCGGGCCCGTCGCGGACGATCTCGACGATCGCCCGGGCGATCTCGCGCGAGTCGCCGATCAGGTCGACCCCGCCGTCATACGCGATCGCGTTCTCGGGCATGCCCTGCCACACCCACCCGCTCGGGGCCATCACCATGGTGATCCCGCCCGCGCGGCGGATCGCGGCCAGGCCCCGCGAGCCGTCGTCGAGGGCGCCGGAGAGCACCACCCCGATGATGCGCTCGCCCCCGTGTTGGGCCACGGAGTGGAACAGCAGGTCGATGGTGCGGTTGCGATACTGGCCGGTCGGATCGTTGACGAGGGCCCCGAAGGTCCGGGCCCCCAGGATGAGATGATCGTCGGGGTCGCCGATATAGGCGGTGCCGGCCTCGAAATGCTCGCCCTGCAGCGCGACGACGACCGGGATCCGCGCGGTCCGGGCGAGGACCGCCTGCAGGTGGCTGATGCGGTCCGGCGGCCGGTGCAGCACGACGAGGACCACCGCCGCGAAGAGCGGCGGAAGGTCCGTGAGCAGCGCCGTCAGGTCGTCGAGGCCTCGGCCGCCCGAGGAACCGATCGCGACGGTCCAGGGATCCATGGCCCGCATCCCGTCATCGTAGCACGCCGACAGCGCCGCTTGACAGCGCCACGTCGCGAGGCTGCGGGCCATCGAGACGGCGCCATACGGGTCCCGCCGCGCGGGCGCGGCGTGCTAGAGCTGTTCCCGATCGCGTTGCGCCGGGACCGTCGGCCGCGCCCGTGCCGAAGCGGGCGCGGATCCCCTCTCCCGTGCGGCAGAGGGACAGGGTGAGGGTCGAGACCTTTCAGAACGAGGTGCGCCCGATCGGCGCCCGGTCGGCGATACGACCGCATGCTCCATCCTGAAGGCGCTCATCCCTCACCCCAACCCTCTCCCGCACGGGAGAGGGGGCCGGTCGCGCTGCCCGCGCCGTCATCCCGAGACCGCGAAACGGAGCCCTGGACTGACGCTGTGCTTCACCTCTCCCGTCCGGGAGTGGTCGAATCCGCGATAGCGGAACGGGTGAGGGGTGCGACTTCTCCGGACAGCGCGCACCCCTCACCCCAACCCTCTCCCGCACGGGAGAGGGGGGCCGTCGCGCTGCCCGCGCCGTCATCCCGAGACCGCGAAACGGAGCCCTGGAATGACGCTGTGCTTCACCTCTCCCGTCCGGGAGAGGTCGAGTCGGCGCGAGCCGACCGGGTGAGGGGTGCGACTTCTCCGGACAGCGCTCATCCCTCGCCCCAACCCTCTCCCGCACGGGAGAGGGGGTCCGTCGCGCCGAACCGGACCGGGGCTGCCTATTTTCCAGCCCGTTGCAACGCGATCGGGCGCGGCTCTAGATCATGGGGATCGGCGGGCGCCGGCCCGCCACCGGAGCCGCCCCATGTCCGCTGCCCAATCGCCCGACGCGTCCCCGCCCCTCCTGCGGGAGGATTGCGACGGCGTCGCCACGCTGACGCTGAACCGGGCGCCGGCCCGCAACGCCCTCTCGATGGCCCTGATGGCGGCCCTGCAGCAGGCCCTCGACGGGATCGCCGCCGACCCGCGCATCAGGGTCGTGATCCTGAAGGGCGCCGGTCCGGCCTTCTGCGCCGGGCACGACCTCAAGGAAATGCGGGCAGATCCCGGGCCGGCGGCGGTCGAGGCCGTGTTCCGGGCCTGCTCGCGGCTGATGCTGACGATCACGCGCCTGCCCCAGCCGGTGATCGCGCAGGTGCACGGCATCGCCACGGCGGCGGGCTGCCAACTCGTGGCGACCTGCGACCTCGTCGTCTGCGCCGCGGACGCGCGCTTCGCCACGCCCGGCGTCCATATCGGGCTGTTCTGCTCGACCCCGATGGTGGCCCTGTCGCGGGCGGTCGGCCGCAAGGCGGCCCTCGAGATGCTTCTCCTCGGCGACCCGATCGACGGGCCCGAGGCGCACCGCATCGGCCTCGTCAACCGCGTGGTCCCGGGGGCGGAACTGGAGGGGGCGGTCCGCACCATGGCCGAGCGGATCGCCGCCAAGTCCGGCCGCGTCCTGGCGATCGGCAAGGAGGCCTTCGCGGCCCAGTGCGCGCTCGATCTCGAGGAGGCCTATGCCTACACGGCCGGGGTGATGACCCGGAACATGATGCTCGACGACGCGGCCGAGGGCATCGACGCCTTCCTGCAAAAGCGCGCGCCGCGCTGGAGCGCCTGAGGGAGCGCTCGGTGCCGCCCAGGGCAGGACCCTCGCGAGCGGTAAGCCTGGGGGCTGAACACCGGGCTAGGGGGTGGTGGGACCCCGCCGGGACGGATCGTCAACGGAATTCACAGTATTCCCCGCGCCTTCGTCCCGCTCCGCTCACCGATCCTTAACCACGCGGGCGCGATCCTCGCTCTCCGACCGCGCGAGGTTCCGATGGTATCGCCGAAGCTGCAGACGGACCGGAGGACGGAGACGCCCCCCGTCCCGCCCCTGAGCGCCAGTGTGCGTCGCCATCTCGGCCGCAGCCTGCAGATCTTCTACGCCGAGGCCCTGTCGGCCCCGGTCGGAACCCGCCTCGAAGCGCTCATCGCCCGGCTCGATCCGCGCAAATCCTGACGGCAGGTCCTCGCGGCAAATCCTGATCGCAAGTCCCGATCGCAAGGCCTGATCGCAAATCCGACGGCGCGTCCCTGTGCTGAGATCGCGAAACGCCCGGACTGGCCCCCGCCAGCCGGGCGTTTCGCGTTGCGGACCGACGATCAATCGAGGGCGACGGCGACGAGGGAGAACAGGCCGGCAAGCATGAGATTGCCGGCGAGGACGAGGATGATCACGGTCATGTCTGGGTGTCTGGCCTGAAGAATCCTGGGGCGCGCAGCGCGCCGGCGCCTTCTAGCGGCAAGCCGGGCGTCGCGCCCGTGATTCCGGGTCACGCCGAGGCCTGATCGCGCGACAAGGTCGACGGCGATGCAGCCGTGCCACGCCTGGTGCGGTCCTGGCGCCACACAGGGGCGGTCGCGCGCGCGCCACGCGCCGGCCGCCGGAACCGCCGCGATTCGATTCAGGTTTGATTCAGGATGATGACGGCCCCGGCGACCGGAGGGGAGCGGCCATGATGGCGTCGGTCGGCGAAGCGGTTCTGGCCGCCTCCAGCCGTCTCGGCCGGGGCGCCCCGCTCTCCGCGGCGGCCGCCGACGCGCCCCTGGCCACCGACGGCTCCGCGCGCCCCCAGCCTTCCCTCGGGACGCCGGCCCGCGGCCCCGAGACCCAACTGCAGGACCGGTTGACCGAGGCCGTCGCCACGGCTCTGCGGGAGGCCGGATATCCGAAGGCCTGATTCTCGGGCCGGCCTGGCTGGCGCCCCGGGCGGTACGAGCTCCGCCCGCGTCCGGCGCAGGGGGGACATGCTGGCCGCTTCAAAAGCACGTTCTTTCTAAAGAACTCCTGAGAAACTATCAATTCCTTCTCCGGGTTGAGGGGCAGAAGGGGAGAACCTTTCCGATCGGCCCTGCTAAAAGGGGTTCTGCGAGAGAATCGTGATCGAGTTCGGCCGAGCGGCGGGGGCTTGGTCGGAACCTTCGCTTGACAACGTTCTTTAAAACGAACGACAACCGGGGCCGTGGAAGATCGGCACGCCTGCTCTCCCGCATCCGGACGAACGTGACAGGGCTATCAGACGTGAGCGAGCACAGCATGACGGGGATTGGCCAGATCGGGCGGACGAGCCTCCGGAGCGCAAAATTCCTCCGGAGCGCAGGCCTCCTTGCCTTCGCGGCTGCCGTCGTGGCCGGCCCGTTCAGCGCTCCGGCGCGGGCCGAGAGCGCGCTTCTCAACGTCTCGTACGATCCGACGCGCGAGCTCTACCGCGACATCAACGCGGCCTTCGCCGAGGACTGGAAGGCCAAGACCGGCGAGGTCGTGACGGTGCGCGCCTCGCATGGCGGCTCGGGCGCGCAGGCCCGGACGGTGATCGACGGCGTCGACGCCGACGTGGTGACGCTCGGCATCCCCTCCGACATCGACGCGATCGCGCGGCTGACCAAGAAGATCCCGGCCGATTGGCGCGAGAAGCAGCCCAATCAGGGCCTGCCCTACACCTCGACGGTGGTGTTCCTCGTCCGCAAGGGCAACCCGAAGGGCGTCAAGGATTGGGACGACCTCGTGAAGCCGGACGTGAAGGTCATCACCCCGAACCCGAAGACCTCGGCGGGCGGGCGCTGGAACTTCCTCGCCGCCTGGGGCTACGCCTACAACAAGGACAAGGACACCGAGAAGGCCAACGCCTTCGTGGGCCAGATCTACAAGCAGGTCCCGGTCCTCGACACCGGCGCGCGCGGCTCCACCATCACCTTCGCGCAGCGCGGACTCGGGGATGTGCTGCCGACCTGGGAGAACGAGGCCTATCTGGTCTTCGAGGAGTTCGGGCGCGACAAGTTCGACGTGGTGGTGCCGCCGACCTCAATCTACGCCGAGCCCCCGGTCGCGCTCGTGGACGCCAATGTCGACCGCAAGGGCACCCGCAAGCAGGCCGAGGCCTATCTCGCCTTCCTGTACACGGACAAGGCGCAGGCGATCTTCGCCAAGCACCATTACCGGCCCCTCAAGCGCGCGGCGGCGGCGCCCGCGGATCTTGCTCTGCTTCCGGACGTTAAGCTGTTCAAGATCGAGGATCTTCAAGGCAGCTGGGACGAGATCCAGAAGAAGAACTTCGACAACGGCGGCCTGTTCGATCAGCTCAGCCGTGCGGGGCGCTAGGAGCAGGCCATGGTCGATGCGCCGCGCCCGAAACGGCACTTCCGCCGGCCGAGCGTGATCCCGGGCTTCGGGCTCACCTTCGGCTACACGCTGACATGCCTGAGCCTGATCGTGCTCCTGCCCCTCGCCGCCTTGGTGGTGAAGTCCTCGGAGATCGGCCTCTCGGGCATCGTCGCCGTCGCCACCGACCCGCGGGTGGCGAGCGCCCTGCGGGTCAGCTTCGGCGTCTCGCTGCTCGCCGCGCTGACCGCCTCGGTCTTCGGCTTCATCGTGGCCTGGGTCCTGAGCCGCTACCGGTTCCCGGGCCGCAAGATCGTCGACGCGGTGGTCGACCTGCCCTTCGCGCTGCCGACGGCGGTTGCCGGCATCGCGCTGGCCTCCCTCTACGCGCCGACGGGCCTCGTCGGCGCGCAGCTCGCCAAGCTCGGCATCCAGGCGGCCTACACGCCCCTCGGCATCTTCATCGCCATGGTGTTCATCGGCCTGCCCTTCGCGGTGCGCACGGTGCAGCCGCTCATCACCGAGATCGACAAGGAGGTGGAGGAGGCCTCCGCCACCCTCGGGGCGACGCGCCGCATGACGCTGGTGCGGGTGGTGCTGCCGCCGCTGATCCCGGCGGTGCTCACCGGCTTCGCCCTCGCCTTCGCGCGGGGCGTCGGCGAGTACGGCTCGATCATCTTCATCGCCGGAAACCTACCTTACGTCTCCGAGATCGCGCCGCTGCTCATCGTCATCAAGCTCTCGGAATTCGACTACGCGGGCGCGGCCGCCATCGCCACGATCATGCTGGCGATCTCCTTCCTGACGCTGCTCGCCATCAACCTGATCCAGGCCTGGAGCCGGCGGAGATTCGGATATGTCTGAGGGTCTCGGCGCCTCCCTGCCCATCGACGCGCCGCGGGCCGAGGACCGGGTCCGGAGCGTCGTCACCGAGGGCCGCGCCGTGCGCTGGGTCCTGACGAGCCTCGCGATCGTCTTCCTGGCGCTGTTCCTGGTCCTGCCGCTGTTCACGGTCTTCGCCCAGGCGCTCGCCCGCGGTTGGGGCGCCTATCTGGCGGCCTTCCGAGAGCCCGACGCCCTCTCGGCGATCCGCCTGACGCTGACGGTCGCGGCCATCGCGGTGCCGTTCAACCTCGTCTTCGGGGTCGCGGCGGCCTGGGCCATCGCCAAGTTCGAGTTTGCGGGAAAAAGCCTGCTGATCACCCTGATCGATCTGCCCTTCTCGGTCTCGCCGGTGGTGTCGGGGATGATCTACGTGCTGATCTTCGGCTCGCAGGGCCTGTTCGGGGCCTTCTTCATCGAGCACGGCATCCAGATCATCTTCGCGGTGCCGGGCATCGTTCTGGCCACGATCTTCGTCACCTTCCCGTTCGTCGCCCGCGAGCTGATCCCCCTGATGCAGGAGCAGGGCACCACGGACGAGGAGGCGGCCCTGACGCTCGGCGCATCGGGTTTCCACGCCTTCCTGACGGTGACGCTGCCCAACATCCGCTGGGGCCTCCTCTACAGCGTCCTCCTCTGTAACGCCCGCGCGATGGGCGAATTCGGCGCCGTCTCGGTGGTGTCGGGCCACATCCGGGGCCTCACCAACACGCTCCCGCTCCACGTGGAGATCCTCTACAATGAATACAACTTCGTTGCCGCTTTCGCCGTCGCCTCCCTCCTCGCCGGCCTTGCGCTCGTCACCCTCCTCGTCAAATCGATCCTCGAATGGCGCTACGCCGGCGATCTCGCGGCGGGAGCCCGGCACTAGCGCGCCCGGCTCCACGGCGATCCGGGTCGAGGGCCTGTCGAAGACCTTCGACACGGCCGCGGTCCTGCACGATTTCCACCTGGAGGTGCGGGCGGGCGAGCTGCTCGGCCTGCTCGGCCCCTCGGGCTCGGGCAAGACCACGCTCCTGCGCATCATCGCCGGGCTCGACTTCCCCGATCGCGGCCGCATCCTGTTCGGGGGCGACGACGCCACCGGCCTGCCGGTGCAGCAGCGGGCGGTGGGCTTCGTGTTCCAGCACTACGCCCTGTTCAAGCACATGAGCGTGGCCGACAACATCGCCTACGGCCTCAACGCCCGGAAGCGCGCCGACCGCCCGGCCAAGGCCGAGATCCGCCGCCGCGTCGGCGACCTCCTCGACCTGATCAAGCTCTCGGGCTTCGCCGACCGCTACCCGTCGCAGCTCTCCGGCGGCCAGCGCCAGCGCATCGCGCTCGCGCGGGCTCTCGCGGTCGAGCCGCGCGTGCTGCTCCTCGACGAGCCTTTCGGGGCGCTCGACGCCCAGGTCCGCAAGGACCTGCGCCGATGGCTGCGCGAGATCCACGACCGCACCGGCCAGACCACGATCTTCGTCACCCACGACCAGGACGAGGCGCTCGAACTCTCCGACCGGGTCGCCGTGCTCGATCGGGGCCGGCTGGAGCAGGTCGGAACCCCGGACGAGGTGCAGGACAACCCGGCCTCCGCCACGGTGCTGCGCTTCCTCGGCGACGCCATCGAGCTCGAGGCGATCGCGGAGGGCGGGCGCGTGCTGGTCGACGGCAAGCCGACCCCGGTCGCGGCGCCGAGGGGCGCGGTCGGCCCGGTCAAGCTCTTCGTGCGCCCCTGGCAGCTCCAGTTCGCCGACCCGGCGGAATCCCATCTCGGCGGCACGGTCCGCGCCTCGCATCGCAGCCAGGGCCGCCAGCGCATCGAGGTGGCGCCCGCGGATGGGCGCCACCTCGTGGTCGAGGATTTCGACGGCGAGCGCTACGCCGCGGGCCAGCCCGTGGGCCTGCGGATCAATGGCGGGTACGTGTTCGCGTAGGCTGTCGAGACGCGCGTTCCCCCGGAGCGAGGGCCGGGACGCGCGTGCCGCGGCCAGGATCCCGTCGCGCCATCCCTCCGGGACGGCCGGAGGCCCCGCAAGATCCGCAGAGAGTCGCCAATCGGCGAAAGCTGCCTCATACCTTCTCGGATTCGACGACCCGCACCCGTGAGCGCGCCCCTGACCGCCCCCCGCCCCGACATCCTCGCCGCCATCGGCGGCACGCCCCTGATCCGCTTGCGCCGGGCCTCGGAAGAGACCGGCTGCACGATCCTCGGCAAGGCCGAGTTCCTGAATCCGGGCCTCTCGGTGAAGGACAGGGCCGCGCTCTCGATCGTGCAGGACGCGGAGGCGCGCGGGCTGATCCGGCCCGGCGGCACCATCGTGGAGGGCACGGCCGGCAATACCGGGATCGGCCTGGCCCTGGTCGCGAGCGTACGGGGTTACCGCACCCTCATCGTCATCCCGGAGACCCAGTCGGCCGAGAAGAAGCAGACCCTGCGGCTCGCGGGCGCGCGCCTCGTCGAGGTGCCGGCGGTGCCCTTCGCCAACCCGAACAACTACGTCCACGTCGCGCGCCGCCTCGCCGGGCGGCTGGCCGAGACGGAGCCCGCCGGCGCCTTCTTCGCCGACCAGTTCGACAACATCGCCAACCGCCGCGCCCATCTGGAGGGGACCGGCCCCGAACTCCACGCGGCCACGGGCGGGCGCCTCGACGGCTTCGTCTGCGCGGCCGGCACCGGGGGCACGCTGGCGGGTGTCGCCGAGGCCCTGCGCGCCCGCAACCCCGCGGTGGCGATCGCGCTCTCGGACCCGGACGGCTCGGCCCTCCACGCCTATTACACCACCGGAACCCTCGCGGCGGAGGGATCGTCGATCACGGAAGGCATCGGCCAGGGCCGGGTGACCGGAAACCTCGCGGGCTTCCGCCCCGACCATTCCTTCCGCATCCCCGACCGGGAGGCCCTCGACATCGTCTTCGCGCTGATGCGGGAGGAGGGGCTGTCCCTCGGCGGCTCCTCCGGCATCAACGTGGCGGGGGCGATCCGCCTCGCGCGCGTGCTCGGGCCCGGCCACACCATCGCGACCATCTTGTGCGACGGCGCGGCGCGCTACGCCTCGAAGCTGTTCAACCCGGATTTCCTGCGCGCGCGCGACCTGCCGACGCCGGATTGGCTGGAGGCCCAGGCGGGTCCCTTGCCGGACTGGCAGGCCTGACACCGGCACCGGCGAGGCCCGCACGTCTGAAAGGTGTGGCTGATCCACATCATTCTGGCTGAACTGCATCGCGGCGTTGAACGGAATCGGCCCAGGCGACGTTGGAACCGTCAAGCTCGCGTCAGATGGACCTATCTGCGGGCCGACCGGAGATCACGTCCATGACCCTGACCACCATTCTGCTGATCGTCCTGATCCTGATCGTCCTCGGCGGCGGCAACTTCCTCGGCGGCGGCGCCTACCGAGGCCCGAGCTTCGGCCTCGGCGGCCTGCTCGTGATCATCCTGATCGTCCTGCTGGTGACCGGGCGCCTCTGAACCGGAGGATCGCCGCAAGGATTCATCGCCCGCCCGGGACCTATCGCCCGCACCAAATCGCCGTGACGGCACCCGTGAGCGGTGCCGTCACGGCCCCGAGACTCGCGAGGCTCCCGGTCGGGGGCTGAGCGGAGGCGACGCCGTGCTCGCCCAGGAACGCCGCGACCGTGCCGGCCGCGATCAGCGGCTGGCTCGTCGGCGGCATCACCCCGGCGACCAGGCGGGGTGATGCGGGAAACCGTGCCACAAGGCCGACGAGCGCCCCGGCGCGGTCGAGCACCGGCGCCCCGGCCGCGCCGGGCTGGAGCGGGGCGAACACGCCGCCCGCCGACGCGCCCGATCCCGGCGCCACCGAGATCCCGCTCGCATCGGCCACCACCACCACGAGGGCGTCGCCCTCCGCCACCGGTTTTTCCCGGGGGGCGAGCGGTGCGACCACGCGCACCGCACCGGCTTCCAGGAGCGCGAGGCCGCGGGCCGGATCGGACGCCAGCACCCGGGCCGGCAGAGCGCCGACGTGCGGTGCCGCGCAGCCTTCAAGCGCCTGCGCGACCGTGAGCACCCGGCCCGGCGCCACCGCGATCCCGGTCGCCAGAGGGACTTGAGGCGCCGGGACCTGGGTCGCGGCGGCCTGGGTCGCGGGGGCCTGTGCCGGGCTTGCCGCCGCCGCGGGAGCCCGCGCAACCGCGGGGGTCTGGCTCGCGGCCGGGACCGCCTTGGCGCTCGCCTGCGGGGCCGGAGCGGATGCGCTCAGTGGGGCGGCCGCGCTCGGGAACGGCACGAAGCTGTTGGCGATCGCGATGACGAGGCGGTCGATCTCGCCCGCGAGCGCCTTGTCGTAGCCGAGCGCGAAGCCGCGGATTCCCTCGGGGCCGGCGGCGTAGCGGATGTAGGACTTGCCCGCCGCGGTCTCGGCCGTCACCACGATGAAATCGGCGCGCTTCAACTTGTAGGTCACCCGGCGGTCGTTGAGGGGCGCGGTCGCCCGCTCGAACAGGGCGTCGAGATCGGTCTCGCCGGGGGCGAAGGCGCGGCTCTCCAGGGTGACGCGCCCGTCCGCGCTCTGCCAGCGGGTGCCGCCCGCCAGGGAATTGCGCGTCGTGAACCAGCGCTCGGGCAGGCCCAGGACCGCGCCGCTCGCCGGGTCGGGCTTCACCGTGAAGCGCGCCGCCTTGCGGGCCGCCTCGCCCGCCGCCAGGATCGCGGCCCGCAGGCGCGGCTCCAGCGGGTCCGTCGCGGTCGGGGCCGTGCGCGCCCGGAAGGCGTTCAGCGCCTCGAAGCTGCGCCGCCCGAAGGCGCCGGACACCACGCTGTTGTAGTCGCCGGTCCAGATCAGCGCGTCCTGCAAGCCCTTGCGCTCGGTCTCGGGCAGCGCCTCGAACGCGGTCCTGGCGGCCTCGTAGGCGGGGTCGGGCTGGGCGGGCGCTGCGGCGGGGGCCGGCTTCGGCCGAGGTGCCGGCGCCTGCGCGCCGGCGCCGGTCGCGCTGAGGAGCGCCGCCGCGAGGCCGGTCACGAAGCCGAAGCGTGGGCGGCGCGCCATCCGATCTGATCTCCGACCTTTGGGGACCGGGAAACTGGCAGAGCCGGGGACGGATGGCCAGCGCCCGCCGCGACGGCCTCCCGGAGCATTGCGGCCCCTGCGGCAGGTGCTAGGCTCGCGGCCGTGGGGGAGCGGCCGGAATTGCTGCCCGTGCGTCGCCAATCGGGGGGAACGGTCATGCGGGGTCGGGTCATGGTCGGGTCTTCACGGTTCGGGCGCCGGATCGGCCTCATCGCGGGCGCGCTCGCCTGGAGCGGGGCCCTGGCGCTCCCGGTTCTCGCGCAGGCCCCGCTCACTCCCTCCGCCCGCACCGCCCCGAAGGCCGCCCCGCAGAAGGCCGCCGCCCCGCAGAAGAGCTTCCTGCGCGAGAGCCTCGCGAGCGCGGGCGTCCGGCTGGAGACGGCGCTGAGGACTGAGGCCGGCACGGCCGCGCAGAAGCCCGCCGCCCAGTCCCGCAGAGCCGGCGAGGCTTTGATCGAGGCCGAGAAGCCAGTCGAGGCCCTGCTGCCGCTCACGGCGGCCGTGGCGGCCGACCCCGCCGATCCGCAGAACTGGCTCGCCTATGCGCGGGCCGCCGATGCGGCCGGCGCCGACGAGGCGCAGGGCGATTACCAGAGCCGGACGCGCCTGCGCGGGCGGGCCTTGGCCGCCGCCTACCAGGCCTATTGGCGCGCCAGGACGGCGCCCGCCGAGGCCGAGGCCCTGGGGGTCCTGGCCGAGGCCTACGGCACCCAGTCGGAATGGCGCTCGGCGCTGGAAGCCTACTGGGCGAGCCTCGCCCTCGACGACGTCGCCGCGGTGCGCGAGACCTATGACGCGGTCCGCGCCGAGCACGGCTTCCGCATCCTCGACTACAAGGTGGATTCGGACGCGGCCTCGCCGCGCGCCTGCTTCCAGTTCTCCGAGAGCCTCGCGCCCAAGACCGATTTCGCCCCCTTCGTGGCCGTCTCGGGCGCGTCGAACGCCGCCGTCACGGCCGAGGGCAGCCAGGTCTGCGTCGACGGGCTGAAGCACGGCGCCCGCTACGCCTTCGTGCTGCGCGAGGGCCTGCCGTCCGGCGTCGGCGAGGCCCTGCTGAAATCGGCCGATTACGAGATCTACGTCCGGGACCGCTCGCCCCAGGTGCGCTTCACCGGCCGCAACTACGTCCTGCCCCGCACCGGCCAGGCCGGCGTGCCCCTGGTCTCCGTGAACGCGCCCAAGCTCGATGTCGAGGTGCTGCGCATCGGCGACCGCGGCCTGCTGCCCTCGCTGCGCTCCGAGGAGTTCCTCGGCCAACTCAACGGCGCCACCGCCCGAACCATCGCAGACCAGAAGGGCCAGCAGATCTGGAAGGGCAGCCTCGACACCGCCAAGGGCGAGCTGAACCAGGAGGTCGTCACCGCCTTCCCGGTGCTCCAGGCGGTCGGCAAGCTGGAGCCCGGCCTCTACATCATGCTGGCACGCCCGAGCGGCAGCGTCGCGTCCACCGACGAGGAATCCGGCGGCTACGAGCAGCAGGCGACCCAGTGGTTCGTGGTCTCGGATCTCGGACTAACCGCCTTCAAGGGCCGTGACGGCGTCCACGTCTTCGCCCGCTCCCTCGCGAGCGCCGCCGTGGTGCCGGGTGCCGAGATCCGCCTGATCGCGCGCAACAACGAGGTCTTGGCGACGCGCAAGACCGACGCGCAGGGCCACGCCGCCTTCGATCCGGGCCTCGCCCGCGGGGAGGGCGGCATCGCGCCGGGCCTCGTGGTGGCGCAGCTCGGCGACGATTACGGCTTCCTCGACCTCGCCCAGACCGCCTTCGACCTGACCGACCGGGGCGTGAAGGGACGGCCCGCACCCGGCGCCGTCGACGCCTACGTCTTCCCCGAGCGCGGCGTCTACCGCTCGGGCGAGACCGTGCAGCTCACCGCCCTCCTGCGCGACGCGCGCGGGGCCGCGGTGCCGAGCCTGCCCCTCACCCTGGTGGTGCGGCGACCGGACGGCGTCGAGTACCGCCGCGTGCAGGTGGCCGACCAGGGCCTCGGCGGGCGGGCCCTGCCGCTCGCCCTCCTGCCCGGTGCCCAGCACGGCACCTGGCGGGTCTCCGCCCATACCGACCCGAAGGCGCCGGCCATCGGCGAGGCGAGCTTCCTCGTCGAGGATTACGTGCCGGAGCGCCTGGAGGTGAGCCTCAGCCCGAAGGCGCCGGCTTTGCGCCAGGGCGAGCCGGCCCGGATCGAGGTCGCGGCCCGCTATCTTTACGGCGCGCCGGGCGCCGGCCTCGACGTCTCGGGCAGCGTCGTCGTGCAGGCGGCGAGCGCCAGCGGCATCAAGGGGCTGGAGGGCTTCGCGGTCGGCCTCGATGACGAGGCCGTCGAGGCGAACACCGCCGAGATCGAGGAGAAGGCCGTCACGGATGCCAAGGGCCATGCCAGCCTCACGGTGCCGGTCCAGGCGCTGGCGAGCCCCCGCCCAACCGAGGCGCGCATCACCCTCCAGGTCGGCGAGCCGGGCGGGCGGGCGCTCAGCCGGAGCCTCACCCTTCCGATCCTGCCCGATGCGCCCGTGCTCGCCCTCCGCAAGGGCTTCAAGGGGGATCTGCAGGAGGGCGGCACCGCGAGCTTCGACCTCGTGCTGGCAGCCCCTGACGGGCGCCGGCTCCCGGCCTCCGGCGTGGTCTGGACCCTGTCGCGCCTGGACCAGACCTATCAATGGTACCGCGCGGACGGCCGCTGGTCCTTCGAGCCCGTGAAATCGGTCCGCCGCATCGCCGACGGGCGCCTCGACCTGAGCGCGGACGCGCCGGCCCGGCTCGGCGCCCCCGTCAGCTTCGGCAAGTACCGCCTGGAGGCGAGCCTGCCCGGCCATCCGGCCGCCACCGTCAGCGTCACCTTCGGGGTCGGCTGGACCGGCGGCGAGACGGCGGACGTGCCCGACCTCCTCGACCTCACCCTCGACAAGGGGGCCTACGCGGCCGGCGAGACCCTGCGGGCCCGGATCGCCCCGAAATTCAAGGGCACGGCGACCCTCGCGGTCGTCAGCGACACGGTGCACGACATCCTCGACGTGAGCGTGCCCGAGGGCGGCACCACGGTGAGCATCCCGGTCAAGCCAGAATGGGGCGCGGGCGCCTACCTGGTGGCGAGCGCCTACCGGCCCCTCGACCAGGCGGCCAAGCGCCTGCCGGGCCGGGCCCTGGGGCTCGCCTGGTTCTCGGTCGATGCCGGCAAGCGGGCGCTCACGGTCGCCCTCGACGCGCCGGCCAAGACGCGCCCGCGCCAGGACCTCACCCTGCCGATCCGCCTTTCCGGCCTCGCACCCGGGGCCGAGGCGCGGGTCAGCGTGGCGCTCGTCGATGTCGGCATCCTCAACCTGACCCGCTACGAGGCCCCGAACCCCTTCGCGCATTTCTTCGGCCAGAAGGCGCTCGGCCCCGAGATCCGCGACCTCTACGGATACCTGATCGACGGGATGCAGGGGACGCTCGGCGCCATCCGCTCCGGCGGCGATGGCGGCGCGGGCGAGCTTGCGGATTCACCCCCGACCCAGGCGCCGCTCGCCCTCTATTCGGGGATCGTCGCCGTGGGGCCGGACGGGACCGCGCAGGTCACCTTCCCGCTGCCCGCCTTCAACGGCACCGGCCGCGCCATGGTGACGGCCTGGGACGGGACCCGCTTCGGACAGGCCCAGGCCGACATCATCATCCGCGATCCCGTGGTCCTCACCGGCACCCTGCCGCGCTTCCTCAATGTCGGCGACCGCTCGCGCATCTTCGTGGCCCTCGACAACGTCGAGGGCGCGGGCGGCGCCTACACGGTCGATCTCGACCTGTCGGGGCCCGTCCTCGTCGGCGCCGAGGCGGTGCACACGGTCCTGCCGCTCGAATCCGGGGCCAAAGGCCAGCTCGTGATCCCGATCACGGCGGCCGGACCCGGCACGGCCCGCCTCGACCTCACCCTCTCGGGGCCGGGCCTGCCCGCGGGCATCGGCCAGAGCTTCGCGCTGCCGGTCGGGCCCGGCACCGGCCCCCTGGTGCGGCGCTCGCTCCGCCCGCTCGAGCCCGGCGCCAGCCTCACGGTCTCGAGCGCCCTGCTCGCCGACATCCTGCCCGGCACCGGCGCGGTCTCGGTCTGGGCCGGCGCGGTGCCGGGCCTCGACGTGCCGGCACTGCTCCAGGCCCTCGACCGCTACCCTTACGGCTGCTCGGAGCAGATCGTCAGCCGGGCGATGCCGCTCCTCTACGTCAATCGCCTCGCCGCGATGGACCGGCTCGCCCTCGACGACACCCTCGACGGGCGCATCCGCGAGGCGATCGAGCGGGTGCTCGCGCGCCAGGATTCGGGGGGCGATTTCGGCCTCTGGTCGGTGGGCGGCACGAACGACCTCTGGCTCAACGCCTACGTCACCGACTTCCTGACCCGCGCCCGCGAGCGCGGCTTCGCGGTGCCCCAGCCGGCCTTCGCGAGCGCCCTCGACCGCCTGCGCAACGCGGTCGCCAACACCACGGAGGTGCGCGACGGCGGCATGGACCTCGCCTACGCGGCCTACGTGCTCGCCCGCAACGGCCGGCCGGTGATGGGCGACCTGCGCTACCTCGCCGACACCCGGATCGGCGACTTCCAGACGCCGCTGGCCCGCGCCCAGATCGCGGCGGCGCTGGCGTTGCTCGGCGATCGCGGCCGGGCCCAGAAAGCCTTCGACGCGGCCCTCGCCGCCCTGAAGAGCACGCCCGACACGCAGAGCTACCGGGCCGATTACGGCTCGCGCCTGCGCGACGGTGCCGGGATCCTGGCGCTCGCGGCCGAGACCGGCCTGACCCGCGAGGCCCTGCCTCCCGTCGCCGCCGTGATCGGCGAGGAGCAGGCGAGCGGGCGCACCACCAGCACCCAGGAGAATGCCTGGATGGTGCTGGCCGCCGAGGGGCTGACCAAGGAGGCCGAGACGCTGGCCCTCGCGGTCGACGGCGCGCGCCAGCCCGGGACGCTGGCACGCAGCTACAAGGGCGCGACGCTCGACGCCAAGCCCGTGACTGTGACGAACGAGGGCCGCGCCCCGGCCCAGGTGGTGCTCAGCGTCAGCGGCAACCCGATCACCCCCGAGCCCGCCGAGGCCCGGGGCTACACGGTCGAGCGCAGTTACTTCCGGCTCGACGGCAGCCCCGTCGATCTCCGGGCGCCGCTCCGCCAGAACGACCGCCTCGTCGTGGTCCTCAAGGTGACGGAGGCGCGCGCCACCGCCGGGCGCCTCCTCCTCGTCGACCGCCTGCCGGCGGGCCTCGAGATCGACAACCCGAAGCTCCTCGACGCGGACACGCTCGCGGGCCTCGCCTTGGCCAAGACCGATGTCCAGCCGGCCCATGCCGAGTTCCGAGACGACCGCTTCGTGGCGGCCTACGACCGGACCCCGGAGCAATCGGCCTTCTTCAGCGCCGCCTACACGGTCCGGGCGGTCTCCCCCGGCACCTACGTGCATCCCGGCGCCACCATCGAGGACATGTACCGCCCCGAGCGCTTCGGCCGCACCGCCTTCGGCTCCCTGACGATCGAGGCGGCGCGGTGACGCGCACTGCGCGGAGCGAGGGGGCCCACCTCTCCCGTCCGGGAGAGGTCGAGTCGGCGCGAGCCGACCGGGTGAGGGGGGCGACTTCTCCGGACAACGCGCACCCCTCACCCCAACCCTCTCCCGAACGGGAGAGGGGGCCCGTTGCGCTGCCTGCGCCGTCGTCGCGCGGCCGCGTGGGCGGAGCCCGGGATCCAGAGCCGCCGAGCGTGCCGTTCCCTGCCGCCTCGGTCTGTCTCGGATTGCACGGCACCGGGGCGTCCCTTCGGGCTCGCCGCCGGCGCCCCGGACCGATGGTGCGGGTAAATGACGGCGCCGCCTGATCCTGCCGGCGCCCGCCGCCTTGCCCGCGCGGCCCTCGTGGCCGGCCCGCTTCTCGCGGGCTCGATTCTCGGAGGCCTCGCCCTCGTCCAGGCCGTCGCCGCGCTCCCGCCCCTCGACCTCACCGGGGCCGCGCGGCGGTCCACCGTGGTGCTCGACCGCCAGGACCGGCTGCTGCGCCCCTTCGCCACCGCGGACGGGCGCTGGCGCCTGCCCCTGTCGGCGGCGGGTGTCGATCCGCGCATGCTCGCCATGCTGACCGCCTACGAGGACCGGCGCTTCGCGGCCCATCCCGGCATCGATCCGGCCGCGACCTTGCGGGCCGCGTGGCAATGGCTGCGGCACGGGCGCATCGTGTCGGGCGGCTCGACCCTGTCGATGCAGGTGGCCCGCCTGATCGAGCCCCGGCCCGAGCGCTCGCTCGGGGCCAAGCTCCGCCAGATGGTGCGGGCGGTGCAGTTGGAGCGGCGCCTCGGCAAGGCGGGGGTGCTCGATCTCTATCTCGCGCTCGCGCCTTATGGCGGCCCGGTCGAGGGCCTGCGGGCCGCGAGCCTCGCGTATTTCGGCCGCGAGCCCGCCCGGCTGTCCTTCGCCGAGAGCGCGCTCCTGGTCGCCCTGCCGCAGGCGCCGGAAGCGCGCCGGCCCGACCGCTTCCCCGAGGCCGCCCGCCGCGCCCGCGACCGCGTCCTCGACATCGCGGCCGCGCGCGGCGTGATCGCGCCGACCGAGGCCGAGGCGGCGAAGGCCGAGCCGGTTCCGCGCGGGCGAAAACCCTTCCCGATGCTCGCGGCCCACGCGGCGGAGGCGGCGGTCGCGGCCGATCCGGAGGCGCGGGTGCTGCGCCTGACCCTCGACGGGCGGCTGCAGGCGAGCCTGGAGGCGCTGGCGGCCGAGCGCGCGGAGGCGGCCGGCCCGGATCTCTCCGCCGCGATCCTGGTCATCGACAACCGCAGCGGCGCGGTGCTGGCCCAGGTCGGCAGCGCCGGCTACCTCGATGCCGGCCGGCGCGGGGCGATCGACATGACGGCGGCGATCCGCTCCCCCGGCTCGGCCCTGAAGCCCTTCATCTACGCGCTCGCCTTCGAGGGCGGCATTGCCCATCCGGAGACGCTCCTCGACGACCGGCCGGCCCGGTTCTCGGCCACCTACGCGCCGGAGAACTTCGATCTCACCTACCAGGGCACCGTCACGGCCCGGCGCGCGCTGCAGCTCTCCCTCAACCTACCGGCGGTGGATCTCCTGGAGGCGGTTGGGCCAGCCCGCTTCGTGTCCCGGCTGCGGGGGGCCGGCGCCGGCATCCTGCTGCCGCGCGACACCGCGCCCGGCCTGCCCGTGGCGCTCGGCGGCCTCGGCATCACCCTTACGGACCTCGCCCGGCTCTATGCGGGGCTTGCCCGGGGCGGGGCGGTGCCGGATCTCGTGCGGCGCCGGGACGGGCCGCCTGCGCCGGCCTCCGAGCGGGCCGCGATCGCCGAGCCGGTGGCCGCCTGGTACGTCGCCGACATCCTGCGGGGCGCGCCGCCCCCCGAGAACGCGCTCGCCGGCCGCATCGCCTTCAAGACCGGCACCTCCTTCGGCTACCGCGACGCCTGGGCGGCGGGGTTCGACCGCCGCATCACCGTGGCGGCCTGGGTCGGGCGGGCGGATGGGGGGGCGGTGCCCGGCCTCGTCGGGCGCCTTGTGGCGGCGCCGATCCTGTTCGACGCCTTCGCCCGCTACGGCGGCGAGCCGGAACCCCTGGCCCAGCCGCGGGATGCGATCCTGACCACCACGGCGGGGCTGCCGCCGCCGCTCCGTCACATCCGGCGCGACCTGCCCAAGACCCTGGCCGGCACCCTGACGGCCCCCCTCAGGATCGCCTACCCGCCGGACGGCGCGCGGATCGATCTCGGGCTCGGCCCCGGGCTCGACGTGGCGCCCCCGAGCCTCGCCCTCAAGGCCCTCGGGGGCGTGCCGCCGCTGACCTGGATGGTGGATAGCCTGCCGGTGGCGCAGGGGCCCCGCCGCCAGTCGGAATGGCGGCCGGAGGGGGCGGGCTTCGCCCGGATCTCCGTGATGGATGCGGCCGGCGCGAGCGACAGCGTGGTGGTGCGGATCGAGTGATCAGGCGGCGGGCGCGGCGTGCCGCGTCGTCTGCGCGGCGGCGTCGAGGAGAAGGGCGAGCTCGCGCCCCGCGGCCGCGACGCGCTCGGCGACGCCGGAATCGACGATGACGCCCTCCTCGATCTCGCCCGGGCCGGCATAGACCGAGGTCGGCGCGATGTGGGCGGCGAAGAAGCCGAAGAGGGGGCGCAGGCCGTGCTCGACCACGAGGGCGTGGCGCAGGCCGCCGCCGGTCGCCGTGAGCACCACCGGCTTGCCCAGCATCGTGGCGGGGTCCAGGAAATCGAGGACGTGCTTGAACAGGCCCGCATAGGAGCCCTGATAGACCGGTGTCCCGACGATCAGGGCGTCCGCCCCCTCGATCGCCTCGATCAGCCGCGCGGCCGGCAAGGGCAGCATCTCCCGGCTCGCGACCGCCAGGCCGGGACCGGCATCCAGGAGGTCGAGCACCTTCAGGTCGATGCGGCGATGGCGCGCGAGCTCGGCCCCCACCGCCTCCACGAGGGTGCGGGTCCGCGACGGACGGTTCTGGCTGCCCGAGAAGGCGACGATACGGGGGAGGGACACGGGGCGGGATCTCCGGTCTTCGCTGGACCTTCTCGGCTGATGCGGCGCGGAGCGGCCGCCCAACGGACAACACTGATACGGTTACCTAACGCCCCGAATGCAAGGGGCCGCAAGGGGCAGGCCGAGGCGGAATGTCTCACCGGCCGCGAAGTTCCGGTTGCGATGCCGCTCTCAGCGGAAGCGCCAGACGCTGGTGCGCTTGATCTCCGCATCCTCGAGCGCGCGGGTCACCGGCACCGCGTAGGTGGCGAGGCTGTCGAGCCGATCCTTCGGCAGGTAGGCGCGGCCGGGATCGCCCAGCAGCACCGTGGCGCCGCCCGCGTGGAGGTCCCCGAGCCAGTCGCTGACCCGGCCCGCGAGATCCTGCTCGTAGAAGATGTCGGCGGCGAGCACGAGATCCGCCTCGGGCGCGGAGCCGATCAGGTCGGCTTCCGCGGCCTCGATCCGGTCGGCGACGCCGTTGGCCGCGGCGTTCAGGCCGATCGACGCGATCGCGAAGGGATCGAGGTCGCTCGCCAGGACGTGGGTCGCGCCCACCCGCGCCGCCGCGATCGCCACGAGGCCCGAGCCCGAGGCGAAATCGAGCACCCTGCGCCCGGCCACGAGGCCGGGATTGTCGAGGAGATAACGGGCCAGCGCCTGCCCGCCGGCCCAGGCGAAGGCCCAGAAGGGCGGCGGCAGGCCGATCTCCTGCAACTCCTCCTCCGTGCGCTGCCACAGGGCCGTGGCCTCGTCGGCGAGGTGGAGGACGATCTCGGGCGCGTGCGGCACCGGCCGCAGCCGGGTCTCGGCCCGGATGAAGGCGAGGGCCTCGGCGGGCGTGATCCGGTGCGGGGTCGTGCGCGCGGTCGGGCCATTCCCGCCCTGGCTGTCCTGGCGCGGCCCGGTCATGCGGCGAGAAGCTCGCGATAGAGGGCGCGGACCGCCTCCGTCACAGCGGCCTCCGTGTAGCCGCCCTCCAGGACCCGGGCGCGGGCCGCCAGGCCCATCCGGGCGACGCGGTCGGGATCGGCCGCGAGGCGCCGCAGGGCGGCGGCCAGCGCCCCGGCATCGTCGGGGGGCACGACGAAACCCTCGACGCCGTCGCGCACGAGAGCGCGGCAGCCCGGCACGTCGGTGGTCAGGATGGCGCGCCCGCAGGCCGCCGCCTCGAGGAGCGTGCGCGGCAGGCCCTCGCCGCCGCGCGAGGGCAGGCAGGCCGCGTGGTGGCTCGCCCAGACGCCCCCGACGTCGCGGGTCGCCCCATGCCAGGTGACCCCGTCGCGGCTCCAGTCCCGCAGGGTCGCCTCGGGAATCGCGCGCCGGTTCTGGGGATCGGGGGCGCCGTAGAGGGAGAGCTCCACCGGCAGCCCCTCGGCCCGCGCCCGCCGGACCGCCTCGACGGCGGTGTCGACCCCCTTCGACCAGAGCATGCGGGCAACGAGCGCGACCCGCAGCGGCGGCGCAAGCGGCGGCGGCTCCGGCGCGAAAACGTCTGGATCGACGCCCGCCCCGCCCACGATCGTCACGCCGGTATCGGCCGGATCGAGGCCGAGCGCGCGCGCATCATCGGGATTCTCGAACAGGAAGCGGGTGCGACGCGAGGCGAGCGGCCCCCGGATCAGGTGGCGCAGCCCCGTCCGGGCAAGCTTGCCGGCCCGGTCGCTCCGGGCACCGATCAGGCCGAGGCCGGTCAGGGCGTAGACCCGGGCCTGGACCCCCGCCATCGCGGCGGCGGTGCCGCCGACCAGGATGCCCTTGAGGGCGATGCAGTGGACGATGTCGGCCTTCAGGGCCTTGAGGATCGCGGCAAGCTGGCCCGCCGCGTAGCCCGCCGCCATTGGGTTCAGGCTCGAGCGCTCGCTCTCCAGCGCCACCACGCGGGCGCCGGTCGCCTCGATGGCGGCCCGGTGCGCGCGCACCCGCGTCACCACCGCGACCGACAGGCCCATGGCGACCGCCACGCGGGCCATCGGCAGGAAGTGCGAGGCGAAGAACCAATCCTCGGTCACCACGAAGACCAGGCTTTTCATCGGCGCGGGCGAAGGCGTGTCCATGGGCCCGCTTTAGCACGGCCGCGCTCCGGCCGTGCGGCGGATTTGCCGGACCGGAACAGCGCTCCCGCCTCTCCGGTTGATGCTCGACGAGGCGGGAGGAGTCGTTTCATGGGTTCGGAGCCGGGAGCGTGCGCGGACAAGGCCGGAGATCCGCGCGAGGCCGCCATCGAGGCGGGCCTCGCCTACGTGGATGACGGCAAGCCCGGCATCACGCGCAAGCGCAGCGGCAAGGGCTTCCGCTATTTCGACGCGAAGGGCGCCGCCTTGCGCGACGAGGCGACCCTCGCGCGCATCCGCTCCCTGGCGATCCCGCCGGCCTATACCGACGTCTGGATCTGCCCGCGCCGGAACGGCCACATCCAGGCCACCGGCCGCGACGCCAAGGGGCGCAAGCAGTACCGCTACCATCCAGATTTCCGCGAGGCGCGGGAATCGAGCAAGTTCACCCACATCATGGCCTTCGCGGACACGCTGCCGGGCATCCGCGCCCGCATCGACACGGATATGAGGCGCTCCGGCCTGCCCCGCGAGAAGGTGCTGGCGACGGTGGTGCACCTCCTCGAGACCACGCTCATCCGCGTCGGCAACGACGATTATGCCCGCGCCAACAAGAGCTACGGGCTGACCACCCTGCGCGACCCACACGTGACGGTCGCGGGCGCGGAGCTCCGCTTCCGCTTCAAGGGCAAGAGCGGCAAGACCTGGGATCTCTCGGTCAAGGACCGGCGCGTCTCTCGCATCGTCAAGGCCTGCCAGGACCTGCCGGGCCAGGAGCTGTTCCAGTACATCGACGCGGACGGCGAACAGCGCGACGTCACCTCGGCGGACGTGAACGCGTATCTGCGCGAGATCACCGGCCAGGACATCACCGCCAAGGATTTCCGGACCTGGGCCGGGACCGTGCTGGCCGCGCTGGCGCTGCAGGAATTCGAGGCCTTCGACAGCGAGGCCAAGGCCAAGAAGAACGTCCGGGCGGCGATCGAGGGGGTGGCGAGCCGGCTCGGCAACACGCCCACCATCTGCCGCAAGTGCTACATCCACCCCCAGATCCTCGATGGCTACCTGGAGGGCGACCTGATCCTGCAGGTGCGGGACGCGGTCGAGACCGAGCTCTGCGAGGACCTGGACCGGCTGCGGCCGGAGGAGGCTGCCGTGCTGAGCCTGCTGCAGAAGCGGCTGGCGAGCGCTGAGGTCGCGCGGCCCGGACAGGCGGGCGCCGCGAAGACGACGCGCAAGGTGCTCAAGGCCGCGAAGGGCAAGCCCGCCAAGGCCGCGGCTTCGGAGGGCAACGCTTCGGAGGGCGAGGCTGGGGCCGGCAAGCGCGCGAAATCGGCCGCGCGACGCAGGCCGGTCCGGGCGGGGGCGCCGGCGGCCGCGGCCTGAGGCTCGCCGCGCGTGCGGCTTCGACGCGCCAGCGCGGCCTTGAAGTCGAGATCGATATAAGGGTTTATTCGACCGCGATGCCGGGCACCGGCGCCGCATGAGAGGGGACAACCATGGAAGTCGACGCGCTGCTGCTCTCGCGCATCCAGTTCGGCTTCACCATGGCGTTCCACATCATCTTCCCATCCTTCACCATCGGGCTGGCGAGCTTCCTGGCGCGCCTCGAGGCGCAATGGCTCTGGACCGGCGACCCGATGTACCGGAACCTGTACCGGTTCTGGGTGAAGATCTTCGCGGTCTCCTTCGGTCTCGGCGTCGTGTCGGGCATCGTGATGAGCTACCAGCTCGGCACGAACTGGTCGCGCTACTCCGACTTCACCGGAAACGTACTGGGACCGCTGATCCAGTACGAGGTCATCACGGCCTTCTTCCTGGAGGCGGGCTTCCTCGGGATCATGCTGTTCGGCTGGGAGCGGGTCGGTGACCGGCTGCACTTCGTCTCGACCTGCATGGTCGCCTTCGGCACGCTGGTCTCGGCCTTCTGGATCCTGTCGGCCAATTCCTGGATGCAGACGCCCGCGGGCTTCGTGGTCGAGAATGGCCGGGCCGTGGCCACCGATTGGCTGAAGGTGATCTTCAACCCCTCCTTCCCGATCCGCTACGCCCACATGGTGCTCGGCTGCTTCCTCACCACCGCCTTCGCGGTGGCGGGGATGTCGGCCTGGATGATCCTGCGCGCCCGCAAGGAGCCGCCCGCCAAGGTGGCGGGCGCCCGGCTCTCCCTCTCCATGGCGCTCTGGTTCGCGGTGATCTGCACCCCGCTCCAGATCTTCATCGGCGACGCGCATGGCCTCGCGGTGCTGAAGCTGCAGCCGACGAAGCTCGCGGCGATCGAGGCGAACTGGGAGCGGCAGGCCGACATGCCCCTGCTGCTCTTCGCGATCCCGAACATGAAGGAGGAGAAGAACGACTTCGAGATCGGTATCCCGAGGCTCGGCAGCTTCATCCTCACCCACGATTTCTCGGGCGTGGTGCCGGGCCTGAAGGACGTGCCCCCGGACCAGCGG
The DNA here is from genome assembly GCF_008806385.1 of Methylobacterium soli. Taxonomy (GTDB): domain Bacteria; phylum Pseudomonadota; class Alphaproteobacteria; order Rhizobiales; family Beijerinckiaceae; genus Methylobacterium; species Methylobacterium soli. Next base: position 44,199 of record NZ_VZZK01000020.1, on the reverse strand, counting down.
CCCCCGGTCTGGCCGGTCTTCTACTCGTTCCGCATCATGGTGGCGATCGGCATGGCCATGCTGACCTTGAGCCTGTGGAGCCTGTATCTGCGCTGGCGCGGCACGCTCTTCAGCAACCGCCTGTTCCTCACCTGTGCCATGCTGATGACGCCCTCGGGTTTCGGGGCCGTGCTGTTCGGCTGGTTCACGGCCGAGATCGGGCGCCAGCCCTACATCGTCTACGGGCAATTGCGCACGGCGGATGCCCATTCCCCGCTGACCACCCAGGCCGTGACGACCTCGCTGATCGCGTTCCTGATCGCCTACGCGATCATCTTCGGGTTCGGCAGCTACTACCTCGCCAAGCTCCTGCGGAAGGGGCCCGAGCCGCTGGAGGAGGCCGTGCGCGGCGACGATATCGGTCGCAAGCCCAAGCGTCCCCTCTCGGCGGTCAACGAGGATCTCAAGCCGAACCCGGCTTGAGACGGGGGCGGCGGCGCCTCAATGGTGCACCGCCCCGTCCCGTTCCGGGCGGCGCGCACTCCCTTCGGCCGAGCGGCGCCCGGATTCGGCTTCGACCACCGGAGCGAGGCCGAGCTGACGCGCGAGGGAGACGAGGTCCTTCAGCCGGCCGGTCTGGGTCTTGCGGCGCAGGTTGAGCCGGTGGGTCTCCACCGTGCGAACGCTGAGCGAGAGGCGTCGCGCCACCTCCTTGTTGCTGAAGCCCGCGCTGAGGAAGCGCAGCACCTCCGCCTCCCGTGGCGTCAGGCCGAGGGTGTCGCCCGCCTCGGGCGTCTCCGGCACCGGCGCGCCGGTGAGGCAGCTCTGCCCGTCCGCCAGGGCCAGGAGGGCCGTGCAGACGTCGGGGGCAGAGGCGTTGCGGGCGATGAAGGCATCCGCGCCGGCCGCGAGCAGTCCCAGGAGGTCGTCGCGCGTGAGCGCCTGGAAGGCCACCAGGGTGCGCAGGGCCGGCCAGGTCTCCTTGAGGCCGGCGAGGCGCGCGCCGCTATCGGCGGGGCGTGCCTCATCGACGAAGAGCAGGGCGATCGTGCCGGCCCCGTCCTGCCTCAGATCGGCCTCGCCGATCGTCTGCAGGGCCGGCATGTGCTCCAGCGTCGCGCGGAATGTCGGGCTGGCCGCCCGCAACTCATCCAGGATCAGAACTTCCACGGCTCGACTCATGCCGCCTTACCCCTCTGGTTCCCGCCGCGAAACAGCTCGGCCGGGCTTGTCGGAGAGGTTTCAAGAGTCGTTCCAGAGGCTTAGACGGGCTTTTCCCGGGCCGGCGCCGCCAAATCCCGGATTCGGACCCGCCCCGTCCCGGAATCTGTACCGGGGCGGAACAGTCGCGTTAACGATCCGTGTACCGATTCGTATCAGTCCCGGCCTCAGGCGGGGTCCGGGGCGCCCGCGATCAGGCGGTGCGCGCGAGGATCAGGTCGGTGGCGGCCGAGACCACCCGGTCGCGCCCCGTCGTCTTGGCCTCGTAGAGGGCGATGTCGGCCCGCTTGAGCAGGCCCTCGACGGTCTCGCTCTCCGACCACGCGCTGACCCCGAAGCTGCAGGCGAGCCGCACCGGCCCGCGCGCGCCGCGCACCCGGAGGTCGCGCACGAGGAGGCGCAGGCGCCCGGCAAAGGCCTCGCCCTCTTCCAGCGAGCGGCCCGGCAGCACGATCGCGAATTCCTCGCCGCCGAGGCGACCGACGATGCCCTCCGCGCCGAACAGCTTGGCGACGGCCTGGATCGCCGCGTCGCCGACATCGTGGCCGTGCTCGTCGTTGATGCGCTTGAAATGGTCGATATCGGCGAGGATCGCCGTCATCTGGCCGTGATTGCCGGTGCGGTCGGCGGCGTCCCGCGCCCGCCCGAAGAAGGCGCGGCGGTTGAGAAGGCCGGTCAGCGGGTCCGTCTCGGCGAGGCGGATCAGCTCTTCCTGCATGGTGGTCAGGCGCTCGGCCGCGCGCAGGCGCGCATGCAGCTCCTCGGCGCCCGGGGGCTTCTCGATGAAGTCGTCGGCGCCGCTGTCGAGGGCCTCCGCGAGGTTGCGGGCGTTCCGGGCCGAGGACATGGTGATGACGTAGAGGGGCCGGCGCGCCTCCGCGAGCAGGCGCGCGGACCAGCACAGTTCCAGCCCGCTGATCGGCCGGACCTCCAGGCTCGTGATCAGCACCCGCACGGAGGGCGTGTTGTTGAGGAAGGCGAGCGCTTCCTCCGAATCCGTGAAGGCGTTGACGGCGTGTCCGCGCGGTTCGAGCAGAGCGGTGATGATCTTGAGGACCACCCGGCTCGAATCGACGATCATGATATGCATGGGGCAGGCTTTCGCGCGGTCGGAGCGTATTGGCGCATCCTGCGCGAGCAAACCTTAATTAGTCGCCAAGGCAGCGTACCCGGGGCGCACGCCATGATCGGACGGTATAATCTTGCCCAATGCTGAACAGACTCAGGCTGCAGAAAATGGTTTGCAGCAACGTGAGGCCCATCCGGTCACGCCGGATGGCCGTTATTTCGTGGTGCGCGGCCGGTTGTGGCGTTGCGCGGACCCCGCCCTGTCGCCGGCGCGGCGCAAGGCCCTGGTGCAGGACCTGATGACGGCACGACGGGCGGTGCGCTCCGCCAAGAAGGCCGAGCGCGCGGGCGCGCCGGAGGCCCTCGACGCGCTCGCGGCGGCGCGGGCCGCGGTCCAGGCCGCGAAGGTGGCGCTCGGCGAGCGCGGGCCGGTCTGGTGGACGGACGGGGCGCCGGACGAGAACCGGCGCCTGGCGCGCAACACGGGCTACGCGGAATGGTTCGCGGCGCGCGAGGCCGACGGCCCCGGTGCGGTCAGCGGCGCGGCACCGTCACGGGGATGATGCGGGCGCCGCCAGAATAGGCCGCCGGACGCATGCCCTCGGCCGCCTCTCCGGAGCGGAACTGCGACCAATGGCCGTCGCGCTCCCGCGACAGGATGCGGGCGCGGGCCGGGTCTCGCCGGCGCGGGGCCGGGCTGTCGATGACGTAGACGGTCGGCTCGCCGACGGGCGCGCGACGGATGCCGGAGACCGTGGGCACCCCGTAGGTGCCGTAGCCCCAGGCGGGCGGCACCAATTCGCGCGGGATCGGGAAGCGGGTGAGCGGGGCGCCCACATAGGCCCCCCCCACGAGGTTGTCGCCGTAACCGTAGGCGGATCCGTAACCGGGCGCCGGACCGCCCACATAGGTCAGGTCCTGCGCGGCGGCCGGGCCGACGAGGCCGGCGCCGAGCGCGAGGGCCAGCAGGGAGCCTCGGAGAGGGCGGCTGAGGCTTCGTGACATGCGGCGATGCTCCGGCGCGGTGCGGCGTCCGGTGTGAAACCCGAACACCTCAGGTTCGTTCCGCGCAAGGCCCCGGGCCAGCCGCGCAGACTGCGTAAGGGGCCCCGATCGATGGGTCCCGGTCCGGAGAACCCTGTGAAAAACCCCGCGGAATCCGCGGGGCTTCGGGGGCGCGCCGAGGCGCCGGCTCAGCGGCAGGTCGTGATCCGGCGCACGATCCAGCCCTCGCCCTCGACCCAGAGCCGGCGGCGGGAGCGGCTGCAATTGGCGGTATCGCCCTCGTCCTCCGCTTCCGCAACGGCCGCGACCGGGCGCAGGGCCTGGCCCGCATCCGCGACCTTCGTGGAGATCCGGTCGGCCGCGGGCGCAGCCGACGCCTCTCGGGTGGCGCCGAACGCCAGAAGCGTCGCGACCGCGAGCCCGATCGCCCCGTTCCTGCCCATTGCCGCAAGCTTCGTCGTCATCATGATCCTGCCCGCACGCCCCTTGGGGGCGCGTCATATGTTGATGCGTGGATTGTAGCGCCGCGTACGGCAGCAACTCTGGAGCGGTAATCCACGACCGGCCCATCCGGTTGCAGAATGGGTTGGGCTTTGTTCACGCCCGCGTGATTCGGCGCATCAGCCGGGCCGCCCCGGCGCGCCGGCGTCGCGGCGCCGCGTCGCGCCGCACGGGCGGGACTTGCCGGCGGCTTCGCGTGAGAATAGGCAGGACGCGCAACAGCAGATCCGGCGATTGCCTCAGATCTTGCTCCGGGAACATCCTTCTTAAGAACACTTCTAAGCTTTCAGGAGCAGGCGCTGACCATGCTTGCGCCTGATTTGAACACTTCCAAACTGGAGATCGATCATGACGGACGGATCCACGTTCGTTCAGGCATTCACGATTCTGTTTCGTGAGGGCCTGGAGGCGCTTCTGGTCATCGCGGCGCTCGCTGCCTTCCTGCGCCGCGCCGGCGCACCGGAGCGGATCACGCCGCTCTACGCTGGCGCGGCTGCGGCGGCCCTCGCGAGCCTCGGCATGGCGTGGGTGTTCGAGACCTATTTCGACGGCAACCACAACGACCTGATGGAGGCCGCCGTCATGCTGCTGGCCGCCGCGCTGATGTTCTACATGAGCGGCTGGCTGTTCCTGCGGCAGGACCCCAGGGCCTGGCAGGCGGACCTGAACCGGATGGCGGAGCGGGCGCTCGGGGCCGGCACGGTGCTGTCGCTCGCCGGCATCGCCTTCCTGGCCGTGTTCCGCGAGGGCGCCGAGACGGTGCTGTTCCTGCACGCGCTCGCCAAGACCGCCAACGGCTTCGACAGCTCGCTCCTGGGCGGCCTCGGCGTGGCCGTCATCGCGCTGGCGGCGGTGTTCGTGGCGATGCAGTGGCTGGCGCTGCGCTTGCCGCTCCGGCCGATGTTCCTGATCACCTCCGCGTTCCTGTTCGTGATGGGCCTGCGCCTCGTCGGACAGGCCCTGCAGGAGTTCCAGGAGCAGACGATCGTGCCCGTGCACAATGACGGCGTGCCCGGCTTCGTGACCGATCTCGGCTTCAACGGCAGCTGGGAGGCGCTCGGCGCGCAGGGCGTGCTGGTGCTCGGCGCGGTGGCTTGCCTCGCGCTGTTCTGGTTCCGCCGGGGCGACCGCAAGGCTGCGGGCGCGTCGAACCCGAAGGCCGCCCAGGCCCTGTCCTGAGGCTCCGGATCCGGGCGGGTCTTCGGGATCCGCTCGGGCCCCCGTCAGTGCACGGGGGCATCCGCCGTGACGGAGAGCATCGGCAGGGTCACGGCGATCTCGCCGCCCGGATGGGCCGCCGGCAGGGTCTGGCCCAGGGCCGGCCGTTCCCGCGGCAGCGCCGAGGCCGCGAAGGCCCCGATGCCGAGGGCGAGGCTGAGGGCGAGCAGCGACGTCTCGATGCCGCGATAGAATCCGTCCATCCGAGATCTCCCGCGCGAAGAGCGCCGCGGCTTCACGAGCCGCGGCGCCATGATCGGCCGGAGAGATGAGGGAAGCGTAACCGCCGCGCGGGCGGGTTCAGGCCTGGCCGGCCACCTGCATCCGGGCGAGGCTCGGGGGGGCCGGCTGCAGCAGGGCCGCCGCGAGGTTCGCCTCGAGGACGATCAGGTCGCAATCCGGGTCCGGGACCCAGCCGCAGCGGCAGCCGCCCGGTCCCTCATGCGCCTGCGCCACCTGCCCGTAGAGCGTCCCGACGACCCGCGCGGCCGTCTCCAGCGCCGTCATCACCGGCAGGGGGTGCCGCCCGATGCTCTGCCAGAAGGCCCGGATCAGGGCCTGCTCCAAGGCCGCCTGATGCCGCTCGTCCTCGTGGGGCCAGGCCGGGGCCCGCTCGAGCCCGGCGCTCATGCCCGGTCTCCCCGGCGGATGCGCGCGGGCTCGGGCGCGGGGGCGGCCGCGACGAAGTCGATGAAATCGCCGAGACGGTGCCAGCGCAGGTCGAGGCAGGACCCGTCCCACCACGCGAGCCGCCTCCATCCGCGGATCAGGTCGAGTGCCCCTGCCATGTCGATCTCCATCGTTCCGGATCGGCGAGGGACTGGGCTGCGGCCGCCGTCAGGCCCGCGCGATCTCGCCTTGCGGCCAGAGATGACGAGAACTCGGCATGTAATCAAGAGCGCAAGTAAATATTGGAAGTAATACAAAGCGCATCTGCAGGCAATATCGTCGAGTTTTTATTTGGATTGATTCCACATTCGGCCAAAACTCGTTGTCTTCCTGCCGGCTTGGCTGGGGCTTGGCCCGGACTTGGCCCTGGCGTCAGCGCACCGGCACGTCGAAGGCCGTGCTCGGATACGGTTCGGCCGCGAGGGTGAAATGCCACCATTCCTCGGCATAGGGCGCGAAGCCCGCGGCCCGCATCGCGTCCCGCAGCCGGTCGCGATTCGCGCGCGGCTCCGGGCCGATCTCGGGCGAGGCGGGGGCGGAGCGGGGGCCGAAATGATCGAAGGGCGTGCCCATGTCGAGCTCCGCCCCGTCGGCGCGGCGCACCAGAGTGAGGTCGGCGGTCGAGCCGCGGGAATGGCTCGAGCGCTCGGCGATGTAGCCGAGCCGGAACAGGTCGCGCTTGTCGATGTCCGGGTAATAGGCCTCGCGCATCCGCGTGTCGGCGGGGTCCCGGGCCCAGGCGGCGAAATCCGCCACCGCCCGGGTCGGGCGGTAGCAATCGAATACCTTGAGGCCGAGCCCCGCGGGGGCGAGCGCCGCCTGCACGCGGGCCAGCGCCTCGGCAGCCTGGGCGGTGAGCAGGCAGCGCGGCGCCTCGTAGCCGGCGATGGGACGCCCGACGAAGTTGTTCGCGCCGGCATAGCGCATCTCGACCGCGAGGCCCGGGACGCGGCCCGCCGCATCGACGAGGGCGGGGGCGGGCTCCGCCCGGGCGCCCGTCCCCGCGAGCAGGAGGGCGATGACGACGGTGCGCATGCTCACCCCCTGTAGGCCACCAGCACCGCGCCGGCCGCGATCAGCCCGACGCCGACCCAGTTCGGGCCGGACAGGCGCTCTCCGAGAAACACCACGCCGAACACCGCCACCAGCACGACGCTGAGCTTGTCGAGGGGCGCCACCCGGGCGGCGTCGCCGAGGCCGAGCGCCCGGAAGTAGCAGAGCCACGAGGCTCCGGTGGCGAGGCCCGAGAGGATGAGGAAGACGGTGCTGCGCCCGGGCAGATCGGCAAGCCCCGCCGCCTGGCCCGAGGCGACCAGGATCGCCCCCGTCAGCGCCAGGATCACCAGCGTGCGCACGAAGGTCGCGACGTCCGAGGGCACGCCCGCGATCCCGACCTTGGCGAGGATCGCGGTCAGCGCCGCGAACCCTGCCGAGAGCAGGGCCCAGAACACCCAGGATTGCAGCGCATCCCCCATTGCGGGCCTCCGGTCAGAGCACGGCCCGCATCAGGAGGAGGCCGAGGAACAGCCCGGCAAGGCCGAGCACCACCGAGCCGAGGATATAGGCCAGTGCCGCGCCGGTCTCGCCCCGCTCCAGCAGCAGCACCGCCTCGAGCGAGTAGGACGAGAAGGTGGTGAACCCCCCGAGAATCCCGGTGGCGATGAACAGGCGCAGGGCCTGCGGCCCGCCCCGCATCGCGAACCAGCCCGTGAACAGCCCCATCAGGATCGACCCCACGATGTTGATGCTCATGGTGCCGTAGGGAAAGCCGGAGCTGAGCCGCAAGGCGGCGATCCCGACCCCGTGGCGCGCCATGCCGCCGAGCCCCGCCCCGACGAAGACCAGTAGAAAGCCCATCGATCCGAAAATCCCCGCGGCGCATCCCGCCGCTCCGCCCCGATGGGCTGCATCTCCCGCGCCGGGCGCGAGCGATCAAGTGCGGGGTCGTCACATTCCGTTGTTGGTTCACGACATGAGAAGGCCGCCGCGACGAGAGTCGCGGCGGCTTCGAAACGGGGTCGGCGCGCCGGCCCGACTACCCGATGATCTTGTCGACCGTGATCGGCAGGTGGCGAATGCGCTTGCCGGTGGCGTGGAAGACCGCGTTGGCGATGGCGCCGGCGGTGCCGACGATGCCGATCTCGCCCAAGCCCTTCACCCCGAGGGGGTTGGCCTTGTCCTCCTCCTCCACGAAGATCACGTCGATGTCGTAGATGTCGGCGTTCACCGGCACGTGGTACTCGCCGAGATTGTGGTTCATGAAGCGCCCGAGGCGGTGGTCGAGCATCGACTCCTCCTCCAGGGCCGAGCCGATGCCCATCACGACGCCGCCGAGGATCTGGCTGCGGGCGGTCTTCGGGTTGAGGATCTTGCCGGCCGCGACGGCCGAGACGATCCGGGTGAGCCGAACCTGGCCGAGTTCCTCGTCGACCTTCACCTCCGCGAAGATGGCCGAGTGGGTGTAGGCCTCGTAGGCGTCGTTGAAGTCCTTGTCCGGCGCGGCCTGGGCGGTCGCCTCCAGCCTGTCGACGCCGCCGGCCCGCATCGCCTCCACCAGGGTGACGCTGCGGCCCGGATCCCCCGCGACCTCGATGCGGCCGTCCGTGAAGGCGACGCGGTCGAAATCGACATTGGCGAGCGGCGAGTTCTCCATCTGGCGGGCGAGCCTGAAGACCTGCTCGCCGACGTCGCGGCAGGCCTTCATCACGGCGGTGCCGGAGGAGGCCGCGGTCCAGGAGCCGCCCGCCACGGGGGCCTCGGGCAGCCGGGTGTCGCCGAGCTTCGTCGTCACGTCCTCCATGGTGAGGCCGAGGGTGTCGGCCGCGATCTGGGTCAGGATCGTGTAGGTGCCGGTGCCGAGGTCGCCCGTCGAGTTGCCGACTTCGAGCTTGCCGTCCGCGGTCAGGATCGCGTGGGCGCTGGTCTGCATCATCATCGATTCCCAGACGCCCGTGGCCATGCCCCAGCCGACGAGCTCCCGGCCGTCGCGCATGGCGCGGGGCTCCGGGTCGCGCTTGTCCCAGCCGAAGCGCTCCGCGCCTTGCGCGAAGCAGCTCTTCAGGGCCTTCGAGCCGAAGGGCTTGTCCTGCATCGTCTGGTCGTGCTCGGTGTAGTTCTTCAGGCGCAGCCGGATCGGATCCTGGCCGGTGGCGTAGGCCAGCTCGTCCATCGCGGTCTCGATGGCGAAGACGCCCGTGACGGCGCCGGGCGCCCGCATGTCGCCGGGCGTGAAGGTGTCGAGCTTGGCAAGCCGGTAGGTCAGCTCGACATTGTCGCACTTGTAGAGGATCGCCGCCCAATTGACGACGACCTCCTGGTAATCCTCGAAATGCGAGGTGCCCTCGATGGCGTCGTGGCGCAGCGCCTGCAGGGTGCCGTCCTGCGCGGCCCCGAGGGTGATCGTCTGGAGCGCGTCCGGCCGGTAGGTGAAGCTCCACATCTGGTCGCGGGTCAGGACCACGCGCACCGAGCGCTCCAGTTCGCGGGCGGCGAGCATCGCCAGGAAGAGCTGGTATTGCGGGCGCAGGCCCGAGCCGAAGCCGCCGCCGAGATACGGGTTCATCACCCGCAGGTCGTCCTTGTTGAGGCCGAACACGCTGGCGAGGTAGCCCTGGCTGTTCGAGACACCCTGGATCTTGTCGTAGACCGTGTAGCGGCCGTCGCCCTCGTAGACCACCGTCGAGGCATGCGGCTCCATCGGGTTGTGATGCTCGATCGCCAGCCGGTAATCCTCGCGGATCTTCACGGGGGCCTGATCATAGGCCTGGTCGGGGTCGCCCCAGGGCTTCGGCGGCGGCTTGATGCCGTTGCGGTTCATCGACGGCCGGTAGGCGAGGTCCCGCGCCGCCTCCGTGTCGGTCAGGGGCTCCTCGGCCTCGTAATCGAGGCTCACCAGGCTCGCGGCGTGGCGGGCGGTCTCGAAATCCTCCGCCACCACCAGGGCGACGGGCTGGCCGCTATAGTGGATCTTGTCGTCGTAGAGGGCCCGGAACGGCGCGCCGGGGGGCGCCACCGCGTCCTGGTAATTGTAGTTGAGCCAGGCCGTGCGCGGCCGGTTCTCGTGCGTGAACACCTTGACGACGCCGGGCACCGCCTCCGCTGCCGCGGTGTCGATCGCCTTGATGCGGCCTTTGGCGATGGCGCTCGAGACCACGTAGCCGTGGGCGAGGTCGGGGGCGGCGAACTCGCCGGCATATTTGGCAAGGCCCGTGACCTTGGCGGGCCCGTCGACGCGGCTGCGCGGCGAGCCGACGAAGGTGTCCTTGCCGGTGGAGCTGAAGGTGGCGACCATGGGGGCCTCTTAACGGATGCGCTTGTCGGTGAGCGACTGGGGCGTGCCGGCGGCGGCCTGTTCGAGGCCGCGCACGATGGCGCGCCGGGCAAGCTCGACCTTGAAGCCGTTCGCGGATTGGGGCTTTGCCTCGCGCATGATCAGGTCGGCGGCGGCCTGGAAGGACGCGCGCGTGGCGGGCTTGCCCTGGAGCAGAGCCTCCGCCTCCTGGTTGCGCCACGGCTTGTGGGCGACGCCTCCGAGGGCGAGGCGGGCGGATCTGATCATCTCCCCGTCGAGTTCGAGGGCCGCCGCCACCGAGACCAGCGCGAAGGCGTAGGAGAGCCGGTCGCGCAGCTTCAGGTAGGTGTAGTGCTGGCTGTCCTCGCGCGCCGGCACATCGACGCTGATCACGATCTCGCCGGGCTTGAGATTGGTGTCGATCTCCGGCGCGTCGCCGGGCAGGCGGTGAAAATCCGCGAACGCGATGCTGCGGTCGCCCTCCGGCCCGCTCACCTGCACGTTGGCCTCCAGGGCGGCGAGCGCCACGCACATGTCGGAGGGGTGCGTGGCGATGCAATGCTCGCTGGTGCCGAAGATCGCGTGGATGCGGTTGACGCCCCCGATCGCCGGGCAGCCGGAGCCGGGCAGCCGTTTGTTGCAGGGCGTGCCCTCGTCGTAGAAATAGTAGCAGCGGGTGCGCTGAAGCAGGTTTCCCCCTGTCGAGGCGGCGTTGCGCAGCTGCGCCGAGGCGCCGGCCAGGATCGCGTCGGCGAGGAGGGGCGCCTTGGCCCGCACCCGCGCGTCGTAGGCCACATCGGCATTCGTCACGAGCGCGCCGATGCGCAGGCCGCCCTCCCGCTCCTCGATCGAGGCGAGCGGCAGGCGGGTGATGTCGATGAGCCGGCCGGGCCGCTCGACATTGTACTTCATCAGGTCGAGGAGGTTGGTGCCTCCGGCGATGAACCGCGCGTTCGGCTCGGCGGCGTAGGCCTGCACCGCCTCCGCGACGGTGCCGGCGCGGACATACTCGAAGCGGTTCATCGCGCGGCTCCCTGCGGGGCGCCGGCCGGCGTGGTGCCCGCCTGCATCACGTCCTCGATGGCGTCCACGATGTTGGTGTAGGCGCCGCAGCGACAGAGATTGCCGCTCATCGCCTCGCGGATCTCGTCGCGGGAATGGGCGTGACCCTCGTTCATCAGGCCCACCGACGAGCAGAGCTGGCCCGAGGTGCAGTAGCCGCACTGGAAGGCGTCATGCGCGATGAAGGCGTCCTGGATCGGGTGCAGCCCGTTCGCGCCGGCCCCTCCCGCGGCGAGGGCCGACAGGCCTTCCACGGTGGTGATCTCGGCCCCGTCCTTCATCACCGCGAGGGTGAGGCAGGAATTCACCCGGATGCCGTTGATCAGCACCGTGCAGGCGCCGCACTGGCCGTGATCGCAGCCCTTCTTGGTGCCCGTGAGATCGAGCTGCTCGCGCAGCAGGTCGAGGAGGCTGGTCCAGGGGGCGACCTGGAGCGCGCGGGTCTCCCCGTTGATGGTCAGGCTGATGCCGACCCTGGTATCCGCCGGAACGGGCGAACCGCTTTCGATGAGCATGGGCGTTCCACGAGGCTTGGGGCCGATCCGCACGGGGCTTGCGCGGCAGGGCCTGACGAGACTGGGATCATCCTGATCGCGCCGGGTCATCCGGCAGGGGCATCGCGGGCAGGACGGGGCGGGTCCGGGGTGAACGCGCTTGCGGGCGCGCGGTCCTGGCGAACCCACTCGATAACCATTCCAACCTGTGGCTGTTCCCGCCGCATCCTGAGCGTACGCCGCAGCGCAGCGCCACCGAGCCTTTCGTGGTGGTGCGTGCGGAGAGCGGGGATTTGCGCCGGGCGGTTTCCGTTTCGGCGCGCTCTCGGCTAACCCTGCGCCTCGGAGCGGGACATCGCAGGCGCGCATGTCCCCAGGCGACCGGTTCAAGGATTCTGTGCGATGGCTGCGCTCGACCCGATCCTCAACGACATCGACCGCGATCTCGACAACGCGCTCGAGCGCCTGTTCGAATTCCTGCGCATCCCCTCGATCTCGACGGACCCGGCCTATGCGGGCGAATGCCGGAATGCGGCGCGCTGGCTCGAGGGCAATCTCACGGCGCTCGGCTTCGAGACCACGATCAGCGAGACCTCGCTGCATCCCGTCGTGCTCGCCCACGCCCCGAAGTCGAACGCCCCGCACGTGCTGTTCTATGGCCATTACGACGTGCAGCCGGTGGATCCGCTGGAGCTGTGGGAGACGCCCCCCTTCGAGCCGCGCCTCGCCACCGGTGCGGACGGCGCCCGGAGGATCGTCGCGCGCGGCGCCTCCGACGACAAGGGCCAGGTGATGACCTTCATCGAGGCCTGCCGCGCCTGGAAGGCGATGGCGGGCGAGCTTCCCTGCGGCGTCACCATCCTGATCGAGGGGGCCGAGGAGAACGGCTCGCAGGGCCTGCCCGAATGGGTCGCCCAGAACCGGGACAAGCTCGGGGCTGACATCGTGCTCGTCTGCGACACCTCGATGTGGAACCGGGCGACGCCCGCCATCACCACGTCGCTGCGCGGTCTCGCCTATTTCGAGGTGGTGGTGACCTGCGCCGACCGCGACCTGCATTCGGGCTTCTTCGGGGGCGCCGCGCGCAACCCGATCCACGTCCTGTCGCGCATCATCGCGGACCTGCACGACGCGGATGGCCGGGTCACGCTGCCGGGCTTCTACGAGGGCGTGCGCGAGACGCCCGCCGAGGTGCTGGAGCAGTGGCGCGGCCTCGATCTCAGCCCCGAGACGTTCCTGGGGCCGATCGGCCTGCAGGAGCCGGCGGGCGAGCGCGGGCGCATGCTGATCGAGATGATCCAGTCGCGCCCGGCCTGCGACGTCAACGGCATCATCGGCGGCTATACGGGGGAGGGCACCAAGACGGTGATCGCGAGCCAAGCGAGCGCCAAGATCTCCTTCCGCCTCGTCGACGACCAGGACCCGGAGGTGCTGGCCCGGACCTTCGAGACCTTCGTGCGGGCGCGCATCCCCGCCGACTGCTCCGTCAAGGTGATCTGCTACAAGGGCTCGCGGGCGATCAGCCTGCCCTTCGACATGCCCGAACTCGAGACCGCCAAGGCGGCGCTCGAGGCCGAGTGGGGCGTGCCCCCCGTGACGGTGGGCGCCGGCGGCTCGATCCCGATCGTCGGCGACTTCAAGCGGATCCTCGACCGCAACACCCTGCTGATCGGCTTCGGCCTCGACGACGACCGCATCCACTCGCCGAACGAGAAGTACGACCTCGCGAGCTTCCACAAGGGCACCCGCTCCTGGGCCCGCATCCTGGCGGCGCTGGGCGGGCAGGGCTGAGGCGGATCCGCGGGAGTTCACCCTTGTCCTGGCCTCCGCCCTCCTGGCCTCCGCCCTTCTGGCGCTCCCTCCTGGCGGCCCTCCTGCGCCGGCGCCGGCCCGGCGCCGGCCTGTCCTACCGGGCCGAGGCCGGCGCGCCGGCGCGCTACCGCTTCGAGACCCGGGCGCGGGGCTATTGCTACCTGCCCCCGCGCCGGCCGGAGGATCTCGACGCGCGCCTCGCGGCCCTGCGGAGCCGGCCGCGCTTCTCGATCCTGACGCCGGTCTACAACGTGGAGCGGCGCTACCTCGAGGCGGCCGTCGCCTCGGTGACGGCCCAATGGTACCCGGACTGGGAGCTGATCCTCATCGACGATGCCGGCACGGAGCCGGAGACCCGCGCGGCCCTCGCGGCGATCGCCGATCCGCGGATCATCGTCGGCCGCAACCCGGAGAACCGGGGCATCGCGGCGACCACCAACGCGGCGCTGGCGCGGGCCCAAGGGGAGTACGTCGTCTTCCTCGACCACGACGACGAACTGACGCCCGATTGCCTCTACGAGCTCGCCCTGGCGATCGACCGGACCAGGGCCGATTTCCTCTACAGCGACGAGGACAAGATCGACCCGGAGGGGCTGTTCTCGGGCCCGTTCTTCAAGCCGGACTGGTCGCCCGATGCCCTGATGAGCATCATGTATACCTGCCACGTCACCTGCCTGCGCCGCGATCTCGTGAGCGCATGCGGCGGACTTCGCCTCGGCTACGAGGGCGCGCAGGATTACGACTTGGCGCTGCGGGCCAGCGAGCGGGCGCGGACCATCGTGCACGTGCCGAAGGTGCTCTACCACTGGCGCACCCTGCCGGCCTCGATCGCCTCCGCGATGGCGGCCAAGCCCTATGCGGAGGATTCGGTGCGCCGCCTCAAGGAGGATGCGCTCCGGCGCCGGGGCCTGACCGGAACGGTCGAGCCCGTGCCGGCGATGCCGGGCCAGTTCCGCGTCGCCTACGCCCCGAGGGGCGAGCCCCTGGTCTCGATCATCATTCCGTCGCGCAACAACCACGCCCTGCTGCGCCCCTGCATCCGCTCGATCCTCGACCGGAGCACCTACCCGAATCTCGCGATCATCATCCTCGACAACGGCAGCAGCGACGGCCCGACGCTGGCCTATCTCGACGAGATCGCGGCCGAGCCCAGGGTTCGCATCCTGCAGGATCCCCGGCCGTTCAACTACTCGGCCCTGAATAACCTCGGCGCCCGCCACGCGGAGGGCGAGATCCTGCTCTTCCTCAACGACGATACCGAGGTGATCACCCCGGACTGGCTGGAGCGCCTGATCGGCTATGCCCAGCGCGACCATGTCGGGGCGGTGGGCGCCAGGCTGCTGTTCCCGGACGGCAGCATCCAGCATTGCGGCGTCGTCAATCTCCTGGACGGGCCCGGCCACGCCTTTTATCGGCTCGGCGGGGAGAAGACCGCCGATTTCGGCCGCAACCTCCTGGAATACGACTGGCTCGCCGTGACGGGGGCCTGCCTCGCCATCGAGCGGCGCAAGTTCGAGGCGATGGGCGGCTTCGACGAGGCGCTGCCGGTGGCCTATAACGACGTCGAGCTGTGCTTCCGCCTCGTCGATGCCGGCTACTTCAACGTGGTCTGCCAGGCGGTTTGCCTGACCCACCACGAATCGGTCAGCCGCGGGCAGGACCGCGCGAGCCGCGAGAAGCAGGAGCGGCTGGAGCGCGACCGGCGCCGGCTCTACGCCCTTCATCCGCGCTACTTGGCCCACGACCCGTTTCACAACAGGAACCTGCATCCCCAGAGCGGCCTGTTCCAGGCGCTCACGGTCTGAGCATGGACGCGACCTCTCCCTCCGCACCGGCCCGGCCGAGCCTGCTCGTGCGCCTGCGCGAACCCCTCGAAGCGGCCGAGGCCGTCTCGTTCGACGTGTTCGACACCCTGTTCGTGCGCCTGATCGCGGCGCCCGAGGACGTGTTCGACCTCGTCGGCGCCCGGTTCGGCCTCAAGCATTTCCGCCGCCACCGCATCGCCGCGCAGGCCCAGGCCTTCCGGGTCATGCGCGCGGAGGGACGCCGGGAGATCGACCTCGACGGGATCTATGCCTGCCTGCCCGATCTCGGGGTGCCGGCCGAGGCGCTGAAGCGGGCCGAGTGGGCGGCGGAGCTCGCGGTGCTCCGCCTCAACCCGGAGGTCCACGCCGTGCTGGTGCGGGCGCAGGCTCTGGGCAAGCCCTGCATCCTCACCTCGGACATGTACCTGCCGGCGGGCTTCTTCGCGGCTCTCTGCGAGCGGGCCGGCATCACGGTCGACCGGCTGTTCATCTCCTCGGAGGCGCAGGCGACGAAGCGCGACGACGGCGCCCTCTTCACCCGCGCGGCCGAGGCGCTCGGCCTGAGCCCCGGCCGCATCCTGCATATCGGCGACAATCCCGCCTCCGACATCGCCCGGGGAGCCGAGAAGGGCCTGGCCACCTTCCACTACGCGCCCGATCTCGGCCCGGCGCGGCCCACGCCCGATCTCGCCCACGCGATCGTGGCCGGAATCGCGCGCTTCCAG
Organism: Methylobacterium soli; assembly: GCF_008806385.1. Classification (GTDB taxonomy): domain Bacteria; phylum Pseudomonadota; class Alphaproteobacteria; order Rhizobiales; family Beijerinckiaceae; genus Methylobacterium; species Methylobacterium soli. Next base: position 28,349 of record NZ_VZZK01000020.1, on the reverse strand, counting down.
GCTTTCCAGCCGGACCGCTCGCCCTGGTGGCATCTCGGCTACGCGGCGGGCGCCCCCGCCACCCACGCCCTGGTGGAATGGCTGCGCGGGCGCGCCGAGGAGGACCGGATCGACCTCCTGCTGTTCCTCGCGCGCGACGGCTTCACGGCGCATCGGCTCTGGCCCGGCGAGGCCACCCCGAGCCTCTATTTCAAGGCCTCGCGCGTGCTCCTGAGGCTCGCCGCGGTCACCGAGCGGAATTTCGAGGCGCAGATCCCGTTCCTGCTCTCCGGGGCCGCGAGCGTCGCCGACATCTTCGCCCGGATCGGCGTGGAGCTTCCCGACGAGGCGGTCCTGCGCGACCTCGGCTTCACGGCCGAGACCCGCTACACCCGCAAGCGTCACGCGGCCTTCGCGGCTTTGATGCGGGCGATGCGCTGGCGCATCCTGCAGGTCTGCCGCGCGTCCCGCCGCGGCCTGCACGCGGCCTGCCTGCAGGCGGGCTTTCGCGATGGGATGCGCCTGGGCCTCGTCGATGTCGGCTGGAAGGGCAGCACGCAAGCCGCCTTCCTGGCCTTCGTGCAAGACTTCTTCGACGTGCGGGTGAAGGGCTACTATGTCTGCCTGCACGCCAAGGCTCGGAAGGGCCTGGAGATGGAGGCGCTGATCTCGGGCGCGACCCACCGGGGCGCGATCCGGCGCGCGCTCTACGACAACCGGGTGGTGGCCGAGCTCCTGTTCTCCGCCCCCCATGCCTCGATCACGGGGGCGCGGCTGGAGCCTGACGGATCGGTCGCGTTCACGCAGGATCCGGGCCGGGGCGCCGATCCGCGCCTGCCCGCAATCGCCGCCGAGATCGATGCGGGCATCCGCGACGGGGTGGCGCTGCTGCGGGACCTTCTCGCCGAGATCCGGATCGAGCTTCCGGTGGCGGCCCTGACGGCGCCGATGCTGGCCCTGGCGCGCGATCCGAGCCGGGATCAGGCCGAGATCATCGGCTCGATCTACAATTTCGACAGCTGGGGCAGCAGCCGCCTGTTCCGCAGCTACGCCGCGCGGCTCGATCCGCGCGAGGCCGCCCGGGGCGATTCCTGGCCGGCCGGGATGCGGGCGCTGACGGCGCCCCGCCCCTAGGCGCGCCGGCGCGCCGCGTCGACGCTGACGGGGCCGGGTCCCGCGAAGGTCAGGTACAGGAAGATGAAGCAGAACAGGATCGCGGCATCGCCCCCGTTCAACGCCGGATAGAAGTTCTTCGGGGCGTGGAACAGGAAATACGCGAAGGCCATCTCGCCGCAGAGCAGGAACGCCACCGGGCGGGTGAACAGGCCGAGCACGATCAGGGCGCCGCCGACGAGCTCCATCACGCCCCCCAACCCGAACAGCGATGCCAAGTCCGGCGCCGGCCCGGTCCGCGGCGGCAGCCCGAACAGCTTCTGCGAGCCGTGCGCCAGGAACAGCAGCCCGGACATGATCCGCAGCAGGGTGAGGGCGTAGGGGCTGTATCCGGTCAGGCGGTTCGTCAACGCGGCCATCGCTCGTGTGTCTCCGGGCAAGTTCGGTGATCATGCCGGCCCGGAACGCTCCGCGATGTCAAGCGAGCTTGGCAGGAGCGCGTGCGCCACGGCACGGCGATGCCGGCCGGATCGCGGCGCCGTCACGGGATGGCGAGGCCGTGGGTCGGGAGGAGTTTTGGGATAGGATCGCGGGCGGAATGCGCCGACCGCGCGGCGCGAGTCCGGCTCCTCGCCGCCGTCCGGTTGCGCGCGACCGATCGCGGGATCACCATCGCGTTGGCCCCAAAGCCCCGAACCGGGATGCGGGGCGGAATCGGGGACGACATGGCGCTGGTTCCGGTGGGCACGATGGCGGCGCTCGCCGCCACCATGATCGTCAAGCACTACCTCGCGGATTTCGTGCTGCAGACCGACTGGATGGCCCGCGGCAAGGAGCGGGCGCAGGGCTGGCTCGTGCCTCTGATCGCGCACGCGGCCTGCCACGCGGCCCTGACGCTCGGCGTCGCCCTGGTGGTGGCCCCGCGCCTGTGGTGGCTGGCGCTCGTCGATTTCGCCATCCATTTCAGCATCGACCGCGTCAAGAGCGTGGTCGCCCGCAAGGGGCGCTGGACCCAGGCCGATGCTCAGTTCTGGTGGCTGCTCGGCTTCGACCAGATGCTGCATGGCCTGACCGATATCGGCCTCGTGGCGGGCTTCCTGAGCCTGTAGCGCGGGGTGCCGCTCCGATCCCTTCGGCCAGCGGCGCCCGGGCCTGTCCCGCGCGGGAATCGCCGCGACGGCGCGCAGTGCCCTTAAAGCCCGGCGCGATTTTGGTTAAGGATCCTCCGCTAAGAACGGTCGCAAGCGCGTTTTCCCTGTGCACGCCCCGGCGCGCAGGGTTCGGAGGTCCCGGTTCGGAGGTCATGGCGGTGAGCGAGGACGACCCGGAGATCCCCCCGCAGGACAAGCAGGAGGCCAACACGCAGGAGGCCAACATGCAAGAGGCCGCCGCGCCCGCGCAGCCGGCGGCTCCCCCCGCCTGGGAGATCGTTCTGCCCGAGGAGAGCGCCACCGAGGATCTCGGCCATTTCCTGGCCGATCTCCTTCTGCCGGGCGATCTCGTCGCCCTCTCGGGCGGGCTCGGCGGCGGCAAGACCACCCTGGCCCGCGCGCTGATCCGCGCCCTCACGGGCGAGCCCGACCTCGACGTGCCGAGCCCGACCTTCACCCTGGTCCAGCCCTACGAGGCGCGGGGCGGGCGCGCGATCGTGCATGCCGACCTCTACCGCCTGCGCGGCGCGGACGAGCTCGTGGAGCTCGGCTTCGACGAGATGACCGAGAATGCCATCACGCTGGTCGAGTGGCCCGAGCGGCTGCCGCCCCGGGACGGTCCGACCCTCTCCGTCGACCTCGCGCTCCGGCCCGAATTCGGCGAGGGCTCGCGCTTCGCCCGCATCGACGGCAGCGGCGGCATGCGCACCCGCCTCGACCGGGCGCGGGCGGTCCACCGGCTCCTGATGCGCAGTGGCTGGGGCGAGGCCGAGCGCATCCCGATGCAGGGCGACGCCTCGACCCGCGCCTACGAGCGCCTGCGCAAGCCCGACGGCACCAGCGCAATCCTGGCGATCTCGCCGCCCCGGGCCGACGGCCCGCCGGTTCGCGACGGCAAGCCCTATAGCGCCATCGTCAAGCTCGCCGAGAGCGTCCACGCCTTCGTGGCGGTCGACCGGGGCCTGCGGGCCCTCGGCTTCTCGGCCCCGCGCATCTACGGCGAGGACCTGGCCCACGGTCTCCTCGTCCTCGAGGATCTCGGCACCGAGCCCGTGGTCGACGGCAACGGGGCCCGCTCCGAGCGCTACGCCGAGGCGACGCGGCTGCTCGCCAAGCTCCATGCCATGGAGCTGCCCGGCGTGCTGCCGGTGGCCGAGGGGATCGACCACGTGCTGCCGCCCTATGACCTGGAGGCGCTGCTGTTCGAGGCCGAGCTGATGCCCGAATGGTACGCGCCCGCGATCCGCGGCGTCGCGCTGGCCCCCGAGGCGCGCTCGGAGTTCCTCGCGCTCTGGGCCGAGGCCCTGCGCGGCGCGATTCCCGAGCGCCCGACCTGGACCCTGCGCGACTACCATTCGCCGAACCTGATCTGGCTACCCGAGCGCGCGGGCCTGGAGCGCATCGGCCTGATCGACTTCCAGGACGCCGTGATGGGCCACCCGGCCTACGACGTCGCCTCGCTGCTGCAGGATGCCCGGGTCGATACCAGCGCCGAGTTCGAGCTGCGCCTGCTCGGCCTCTATGCACGCGAGCGCCGCGCCCGCGAGCCGGATTTCGACGTCCAGGGCTTCGCCCGCGCCTACGCGCTGCTCGCCGCCCAGCGCGCCACCAAGATCCTGGGCATCTTCGCGCGCCTCGACAAGCGCGACGGCAAGCCCGGCTACCTCGCCCACCTGCCCCGGATCGAGGGCTACCTCGCCCGCAACCTGGCGCACCCCGCCCTGACGCGCCTGCGGCTGTGGCACGAGGCGCACCTGCCGGGCCTCGCCCAGGCAGCGGCCGATCCCGGCGCTGATCCCGAGGCGTGAGCGCCCCAGGTCCAGCCTCCCGCAAGCCCGCCCCACCGCCACCCCGAGAGTTTCGCGCGAGCCCGACATGAGCGAGTCCGAGCCGAATCCGCCCGCCATCACCCGCGCCTTCGTCCTCGCGGCGGGGCTCGGCAAGCGCATGCGGCCCGTCACCGCGACGCTGCCGAAGCCCCTCGTGGAAGTCGCCGGCAAGGCCCTCCTCGACCACGCCCTCGACCGGGCGGCGGAAGGGGGCATCACGCAGGCCGTGGTCAACGTGCACTGGCTCGCCGACCTCATCGAGGGCCATCTCGCCCGCCGCACCGAGGCGCCCGCGATCCGGATCTCGGACGAGCGCGACGCCCTGCTGGAGACCGGCGGCGGCGTGAAGAAGGCCCTTGGCCTCCTCGGCGCCGACCCTTTCGTGGTCTTCAACTCCGATTCGTTCTGGCTCGAAGGCCCGGCCCCGAACCTCGCCCGCCTGATCGGGAAATGGGACCCGGAGGGCATGGATATCCTGCTCCTCGTGGCGCCCACCGCCACCAGCCTCGGCTACGAGGGCAAGGGCGATTTCGTGATGGACCCGGACGGCCGCCTGGAGCGGCGCGGCGAGCGCGAGGTCGCGCCCTTCATCTACGCGGGCGTGGCGATCCTGAAGCCGGCCCTCTTCGCCGACACCCCGGACGACGCCTTCTCCCTCAACCTCCTGTTCGACCGCGCCATCGATCGGGGCCGCCTGTTCGGCCTGCGCCTCGACGGGCAATGGCTGCATGTGGGCACCCCGGACGCCATCGCGGCCGCCGAGGCGCGGGTGCGGCTGAGCGCGCAGGTGCCGTGAGGCCCGCGCATCGTGCCGCGATTGCGGAACAGATGGCGAACAGATAAAACTGGTCCGGCGGAATGCAGAGATCGGCGACGGGGATGGGTATGCGAGTGCGGCACGCGCTCAATGGCGCCGGCGCGGCCCGCTTTTCCCGTTCGGGAGAGGGAGTCCGTCATGCTGCCTGCGCCGTCATCCCGGGGCAGCGAAGCGGAGCCCTGGAACGGTGGTGCGCCCGACCTCTCCCGTCCGGGAGAGGTCGAGTCGGCGCGAGCCGACCGGGTGAGGATTGCGACCTTTCCGGACAGCGCGCACCCCTCACCCCAACCCTCTCCCGCACGGGAGAGGGGGCCCGCCGCGCTGCCCGCGCCGTCATCCCGGGGCTTCGAAACGGAGCCTTGGGACAATGCGCCCCACCTCTCCCGTCCGGGAGAGGTCGAGTCGGCGCGAGCCGACCGGGTGAGGGGTGCGACCTTTCCGGACAGCGCGCACCCCTCACCCCAACCCTCTCCCGAACGGGAGAGGGGGCCCGTCGCGCTGCCCACCCTACCTCTTCGGGAGTGGTCGAATCCGCGAAAGCGGAACGGGTGAGGAATCCGACCTTCGTTCGGGATCGGCGGTCGCGCGGTGAAGCCTGATGCTTGAGTCCCGCCTCTTCACCGTTCCGCCCGGTGCGCCCTTCCTCCCGGCTCTGGCCGACGCGCTGATTGCCGGCCGCCTTGTCGGTGATCTCGGGGCGGACCCGCTGGCGCTCGCCGGGGTGACCATCTACCTGCCGACGCGCCGCGCCGCCCGGGCGCTGGCGGCGATCCTGGCCGAGCGCCTCGGCGCCGCCGCCCTGCTGCCCCGCATGGTGCCGCTCGGCGAGGCCGACGAGGCCGAGCTCGACCTCGCCGCCAACCCGCTCCTCGAGAATGGGCCGGACGCCCTCAACCCGTCGATGCCGCCCCTCGAGCGCCGGCTGATCCTTGCCCGCCTGGTCCAGGCCTGGGCCGAGACCGTCGACCGCAAGCTCCTGCCGATCGACGACGACGTGCCCTTCCTCGTGCCCTCCTCGCCCTCGGACGCGGTCGGCCTCGCGGCCGATCTCGAGCGGTTGATGGATGCGCTCACGGTCGAGGGCCTGCCCTGGTCCGAGATCGGCAGCGCGGTCGAGGCCGAGTACTCGCAATATTTCGGTCTGACCCTCGATTTCGTCCGCATTGCCGCCGAGGCCTGGCCGCGGATCCTGGCCGAGCGCGGCATGAGCGATCCGGTCTCGCGCGCCCGCACCCTGGTGCTCGCGGAAGCGGAGCGCCTGCGGCGCGAGCGCCCGGAGGAGGCGATCGTGGTGGCGGGCTCCACCGGCTCGGTCCCGGTGACCGCGCGGCTGATCGCGGCGGTGGCGGGCCTGCCCCGGGGCGCCGTGGTGCTGCCCGGCCTCGACCTCGAACTCGATCAGGGCGGCTGGGACGCGATCGAGACCGGGGAGGGCTTCGCGCGCGAGATCGCCCACGGGCATCCGCAGGCGGTGCTGCACCGGCTGATGGGGGGGAGCGGGCTGAACCTGCCGCGCGAGACCGTGACGGCGCTCGGTGCGCCCGACGCGGAGGCCCGCGCCCGCGCGACGCTCCTGTCGCAGGCCCTGCGCCCGGCCGAGACCACCGATGCCTGGGCCCGGATCGCGGCGCCGGAGCGGGCCGTGATCGCGACACGCGGCCTCGCCGGCCTCGCCGTGGCGGAGGCGGCGGACGAGCGCGAGGAGGCGCTGATCGCCGCGATCGCGCTCCGCGAGACCCTGGAGACGCCCGGCGCCACCGCGGCCCTCGTCACCCCTGATCGCGGCCTCGCCATCCGGGTCGCGGCGGAGCTCGCCCGCTGGGGCATCGTCGCCGAGGATTCGGCGGGCCTGGCGCTCGCCCGCAGCCCGGCCGGGCGCCTCGCGCGGCTCGCCGCCGAGCTCGCCGCCGAGGTCCATCCGGCGCGCCTGATCACGCTGCTTGCCCACCCTCTGGTCCGCCTCGGCCGGACCCGGTCCGAGGTGGTGCGCGGTGCCGCCGCGCTGGAGATCGGCGTCCTGCGCGGTCCCGCCCCGGCCCCCGGCTTCGAAGGCTTGCGCCGGGCGCTGGCGGATGCGCGCGTGCCGAAGCCCGGCGAGCGTCGCCCCCGCGCCAAGCGGCGCCTGAAGGAGATCGACTGGGACCTGGCGGAGGACCTGGTCGCGCGCCTGACCCTGGCCTTCGCGAACTTTCCCGGCCCGGACGAGCAGGGTCCCTGCAATCTCGTCGAGGTCGCGGGCCGCCACCGCGAGACCTGCGATTGGCTCATCGCCGGCCCCGACGCGGAGGAGGACCCGCCGGCGGATGCCTCGCTCGGCTGCCTCGACAGCCTGTTCGACGAGCTCGGGCTTGCCGAGCCCGGTCTGCTGCCCGGGCGCTTCGGCGATTATCCGGCTTTCTTCACCGCCCTCGCGCGCGAGCGGGTGGTGCCCTGCGCCGGGCCGGCGCCGCATCCGCGGCTGCGCATCCTCGGTCTCCTCGAGGCCCGCCTCCTCACCGCCGACCGGGTGGTGCTCGGCGGCCTCGACGAGGGCGTCTGGCCGATGAAGACGACCACCGACGCCTTCCTAAACCGCCCGATGCGGGAGCGCGTCGGCCTCAACCCGCCAGAGCGCCGCATCGGCCAGAGCGCCCACGATTTCGTGCAGGCGCTGGGCACCCGCGACGCGCTGATCACCCGTTCGGCCAAGCGCGAGGGCGCGCCCACGGTGCCGTCGCGCTTCCTGCAGCGGATGCGCGCCTTCGTGGGCGAGGATGCCTGGACGGGCACGATCCGGGCCGGCGCGCGCTTCGCGGCCTACGCGGCGGCCCTCGACACGGCGCCGCCGCAGCCGCGCCTGACCCAGCCCAAGCCCAAGGCCGACCCGGCCCTGTTCCCGCGCAGCCTCAGCGTCACCGAGATCGAGACCCTGGTGCGCGACCCCTACGTCATCTTCGCCCGCCACGTCCTCGGGCTCGACCCGCTGGAACCCGTGGCGGCGCTCCCGGGCGCGAGCGAGCGCGGCACCCTGATTCACGATATTCTCGGCAGTTTTGCCGGCAACCATCCGGAGGCGCTGCCGAATTTTGCCGACGAAATCCTGTTCGGACTCGCATCCAACGCCTTCGCGCAGATCGCCGACACCTATCCGGAACTCTACGCCGAGTGGTGGCCGCGCTACGTCCGGCTCGCCGCCGCCTTCCTGCCCTGGGAGCGGGCGCGCCGGCCCGACCTCGCCCGGATCCACCCGGAGATCTCCGGCAAGTGGGTGATCCCGATGGGAGCCGAGAGCTTCACGCTGCGCGCCCGCGCCGACCGGATCGAGCGGCGCCAGGATGGCGGCGCCTGCATCGTCGACTTCAAGACGGGGGCGCCGCCGAGCAACAAGGAGGTCTATGCCGGCTTCTCGCCCCAGCTGACGCTTGAGGCCGCGATGCTGATGGCGGGCGCCTTCAAGGGCGTGCCCGCCGCCAGGACCAGCCCCGACCTCCTCTACCTCTACGCCTCGGGCGGGCGCAAACCCCTGACGCCGCAGCCCCTGAAGCCGCCGCGGGGCGACGCGCGGCCGGTCGAGGCGATCGTGGCCGAGCATGCCGAGCGCCTGCGCGGCCTCGTCGCCCGCTTCCTCACGGGGGAGGCGGCCTACATCTCCCGTCCCTACCCGAAATACGCCCGCGCCTACGGCGATTACGACCACCTCGCCCGCGTGCTCGAATGGTCGCTCGGCGGCGAGGGGGAGAGCTGATGTCGCGGCGCGAAGTCTTCATCGTCGACGAATTGACCGAGGCGGCTCAGCGCCGGGCGGCGGATCCGCGCGCCTCGGCCTGGGTCTCGGCCAATGCCGGGGCCGGCAAGACCAAGGTCCTCACCGACCGGGTGGTGCGGCTCCTCCTCGACGGGGCGGCGCCGGGGCGCATCCTCTGCCTCACCTTCACCAAGGCGGCCGCCGCCAACATGTCGATCCGCGTCTTCCAGCGCCTCGGCCGCTGGGTGACCCTCGACGACGAGGCCCTCTCGGCCGAGCTGACCGGCCTCACCGGCGAGCGGCCCTCGCGCCAGCGCCTGGAGGCGGCCCGCCGCCTCTTCGCGCGCGCGGTCGAGACGCCGGGGGGCCTCAAGATCGAGACCCTGCACGCGCTCTGCGAGCGGCTGCTGCACATGTTCCCGTTCGAGGCGAATGTGCCGGCCCGGTTCGTCGTCCTCGACGAGAACCAGTCCCGCGAGGCCTTCGCGATCGAGACCGACAACGTGCTGGCCGACGCGATCATGGGCGGCCACCCGGAGCTGGAGGCCGCCCACGCCGTCGTGGCGCCGGAGGCGGCGGGCGACGCGCTCCGCAAGGCGATCCGGGCGGCGATCCAGGCCCGCACCGTGCTGTCGCACCGCCAGGGTCTCGCGCCGCAATTCGCCGCTCTGTCGCGGGCGCTCGGCCTCGCTGCGGAAGAGAGCGCCGAGGCGATCGAGGCCCGTATTCTCGAGCGCCTCGACGATTGGGAGAGCGCGATCGACGCCCTGCGCACGGGCAAATCTACCGACGAGGCGCTCGCCGACGGGCTTGCGCAGGCCGTCGCCGCGCGGAGCGCGGGCGACCCGGCGGGGGCGCTCGAGGCCTACCGCTCCGTCTTCTTCACCCAGAAGGACGAGGCGAAATCGGCCAAAAGCCTCGGCACCAAGGCGGTTCCGGAGGCGATCCGCGAGGCGCTCGTGGCCGAGCGCAACCGGCTGGAGGGGCTGTTCGACATCCTGCGGGGCGCGCGCGCGCAGGGGCGCACCCGGGCGCTGTTCACGCTCGCCGCCGAGATTCACCGCCGCGTCGAGGCCCAGAAGGCCCGCCTCGGCGCCCTCGATTTCGACGACCTGATCCACAAGACCCTCGACCTGCTCTCGCGGGTCGGGGCGGGCTGGGTCCTGTACAAGCTCGACCGCGGCGTCGACCACGTCCTGATCGACGAGGCACAGGACACGAACCCGCATCAATGGGAGATCCTGCGCCGCATCACCGCCGAGTTCGCGGCGGGCGAGGGCGCCCGCAACGTCGCCCGGACGCGCTTCGCGGTGGGTGACCCGAAACAGTCGATCTACAGCTTCCAGGGGGCCGAGCCGCGCGAGTTCGAGGTGACGCGCCGCGCCTGGGCCCGCGACGCGCAGGCGGCCGAGCTACCCTTCGCCGATGTCGGCCTGACCCTGTCGTTCCGGTCGAGCCACGGCGTGCTGCGGGCGGTGGACGCCACCTTCGCGGTGCCGGCGCATTACAACGGCCTCTCCTTCGACGATGCCGCGACCGGCACGGTGCATTCCACCGCCCGCGGCGCGGCGCCCGGCGCGGTGGAGCTCTGGCCGATCGAGGAGCCCGCCGACGAGGTCGAGCCCGACGCCTGGACGGCCCCCGTCGACGCGCCCGAGGCCAACGCCCCCGCGATCCGCACGGCGCGCCGCATCGCCCGCGCGGTGAAAGCCTGGATCACCAGCGGCGACGCGCGCGGCCATCGCCGCCGGCCGGGCGAGATCCTGATCCTGGTGCGCAAGCGCGGCGCCGCCTTCGAGGAGGTCATCCGCGCCCTCAAGGGCCTCGGCGTGCCGGTGGCAGGCCAGGACCGGCTCGATGTCGCGGCGCATATCGCCGTCAACGATCTCGTGGCCCTGGGCCGCGCCGGTCTCCTGCCGGCCGACGACCTGACGCTCGCCTCTGCCCTCAAGACGCCGCTGGTCGGCCTCACCGACGACGACCTCGTGCGGATCGCCGCCCGGCGCGAACTCGCGGAGACACTGGAGGACGCGCTCCACCGCCACGCGCGCGCCGGCGATCCGGCGGCGTTGCGCGGCCTCACGGCGCTCGAGGGCTGGATCCGGCTCGCCGGCGCGCACGGCCCCTTCGGCTTCTACGCCGCGCTGCTCGGGCCCGAGCAGGGCCGGGCCCGCCTCGTGGCCCGTCTCGGCGGCGAGGCGGGCGATGCCATCGACGTGTTCCTGGCCGCTGCCGCCCAGGCGGAGCAAGGCAGCGACGCGCCCTCGCTCGGCGGCTTCCTCGCCCGCTACGCCGGCCCGACCGGGCGGGGGGAGGCGGGACACACGGTCAAGCGCGATCTCGAATCCGGCCGTGACGAGGTCCGGGTCATGACGGTCCACGGGGCGAAGGGCCTGGAAGCCCCGGTCGTGGTGGTGATCGATGGCTGCGAGCCCCTCGGCCGCAACGACCCGCCGCTGCTGCCCATGGGGCGACCGGCGGAGGGGGCCGACGAGGCCGCGCTGCCGCCGGTCTGGTCGAGCGCCAAGGCCCACGATTGCGCCGCCACCGCCGCGGCCCGCGCCGCCTGGCAGGCCCGCGCGCGCGAGGAGCACAACCGCCTCCTCTACGTCGCGATGACGCGCGCGGCCGACCGGCTCGTGATCGCGCCCTATCGGGGCCGCGACCGCGAGACCGAGGCCTCGTGGTGCGAGATGATCCGCGAGGGCCTGACCCGCGCCTTCGGGGCGGGCGAGGCGATCGAGACGCCCTACGGCCCGATCACCCTCTGGCCGGAGGGGGCCTCCGCCCATCCCGGGCTCACGCCCGCGGAGGGTGCGACCGCGCCGGCGGCACCGCCCGCCTGGCTCCGGGCCCCGGTGACACCGGAGGCCGAGGCCGCCCCGCCCCTGACGCCCTCGGGGGCCCTGCGCGCGGCCGATGGCCAGCGCATCCCGGAGCGCCGCGAGGCCGATGCCGAGGCGCGCCGGCGCGGCGTCCTGATTCATTCCCTGCTGGAGCACCTGCCGCGCCTCGATCCCGACGGGCGCGAGGCCGCGGCCACCGGCTACGTGCGGGCGCGGGCGCCCGCCCTGCCGGAGCCCAAGCGCGCGGGCATCGTCCGGGCGGCCCTGCGCCTCCTCGACGAGCCCGATCTCGCGCCCCTCTTCGCCCGCGCGGCGCGCGCCGAGGTGACCGTCTCGGGGCGGGTCACGGTCGGGGGGGCGGAGCGCCCGGTCTTCGGCCGGGTCGACCGCCTCGCGGTCACGCAGGACACGGTGCTGATCGCGGATTTCAAGACCGGCCGCCCGCCCCAGGACGACGCGCCGCCGCCTGAAGCCGCGGCGAGCCAGATCGCCCTCTACGCGACGCTCCTCGCCCGCATCTATCCGGACCATCGCATCGTGCCGATGCTGGTCTGGACCTCGGGCCCGGTGATCCGCCGCCTCGACGCGACGGAGATCGCGGCGGCGCTGGCGCGACTGTCCTGATGGCTCTCCGCCGAGGCAGGGCGCGCGGCGGCACCATCCCGACAACCGCCTCTCGTCCCAGGGCCGCCCCCGGCGCCCAAGAACGACGGTTTGGAGGGGCGGGTCGGCGCCCCACCTCTCCCGTGCGGGAGAGGTCGAGTCGGCGCGAGCCGACCGGGTGAGGGGTGCGACTTCTCCGGGTAAGTCGCACCCCTCACCCCAACCCTCTCCCGAACGGGAGAGGGGGCCCGTCGCGCCGCCCGCGCCGTCATCCCGAGGCTGCGAAGCACCCCACCTCTCCCGTTCGGGAGAGGTCGAGTCGGCGCGAGCCGACCGGGTGAGGGATGCGACCTCTCCGGATAGGTCGCATCCCTCACCCCAACCCTCTCCCGAACAGGAGAGGGGGTCCGCGGCGCGCTTGCTCGCGCCGCTTCTGACGCCTGCCCTGCCATCCGGGCTTGCTGGTAAACGCCCCGGCACCACGGACAGGGCGTCAGCCCTGCTTGTCCTTCGGGGTGAGCTTCAGGATCTTCCCGTCCTGGCCGTCCGTGAGGGCGTAGATCGCGCCGTCGGGGGCGACCTTCACGTCGCGGATGCGGGTGTCGAGGGGGATGCGCTCCTCGGTGATGACCTTGTCGCCGTCGAGCTTGAGCGCTACGAGGCCGTTGCTGACGAGGCCGCCGACCAGGAAGGCATCCTTCCAGGCCGGGAACAGCGAGCCGGTATAGAGCACGAGGCTCGAGGGGCCGATCACCGGGTCCCAGTAATAGACCGGCTGCACCGTACCGCCCGCCTGGGTGATGCCCTCGCCGATCTTCTCGCCGGAATACTCGATCCCGTAGCTGACGAGCGGCCAGCCGTAATTCAGGCCCGGCCGGGGCCGGTTCAGCTCGTCGCCTCCGCGCGGCCCGTGCTCGATGGTCCAGAGGCGGCCCTGGCCGTCGAGGGCCGCGCCCTGGACGTTGCGGTGGCCGTAGGACCAGATCTCGGGTTTGGCCTTGTCGCTGCCCGCGAAGGGGTTGTCCTTCGGGGCATTGCCGTCGGTGTCGATGCGGAAGACCTTGCCGAGGCCGCTCGACAGGTCCTGGGCCTGGCCCCGGGTCTGCTTGTCCGAACGCTCGCCCACGGTCACGAACAGCTTGCCGTCCGGCGCGAAGGCCAGGCGCGAGCCGAAATGCTTGTCGCCGTCATAGGTCGGCATCTGCCGGAAGATGACCTTGAAGCCGTCGAGCTTCCCCGAGCCGCCGCTCTCCACGAGCTTGGCCTTCGCCACCGTGGTGCCGTTGCCCTTCTCGCGGGGCTCGGAATAGCTGATGTAGACGAGGCGGTCCGAGGCGAAGCTCGGGCTGAGCGCGATGTCGAGGAGGCCGCCCTGGCCCCGCGCGTCGACCTTGGGGACGCCCGCGAGCGGCTGCCCCAGGCTGCCGTCCTTGCCGACGATCCGGATCTTGCCGGCCTTCTCGGTCACGATCATGCGCCCGTCGGGCAGGAATTCCAGCGCCCAGGGGCTGGCGAGGCCCTGGGCCACCGTCGCCACGTCGACCTTGGTGGCCTCGCTCGGCGTCGGGGCCCGGGTCTGGTTCGGTAGGAGCGGCTTGTAGCCGGCATTCGGCGCCTGGGTCTCGGCCGGCTTGTTGCCGTCCGCCGCACTCGACGGGGCCGAGAAGGCATCGCCCTCGACCCGCGACGGGCGGGGTTCGGCGCCCCCCGTCTCCTGCGCGCGGGCGGGGAGGCCGAGGCTCAGGGCGGCGGCGGTGGCGAGCAGGATCGGGCGAATGCGCGTCACGTGCGGAATTCCTCCATGCGGGCCCGACCTTGCGGAGCCGGGTCGGGGTCTCGCCGCGCAGAGCGCGGCGCGGGCGCCGGCAAGCCGGCGCAGGGAATCGCGCGGACCTGATCGGCTAAGGCTTGGGGCGGGAGATGGGGCGGAGCGACCGCCAAGGCGAGGCCTGTGCGACAGGAGAGGGTCTTTCGCGCCAAGCCAGCCCCGGCACGGATCGGCCCTGCGGGCTGCCCGCGAGGCCCCGCGATGCATGACAGCTTTGCGTTCCTGGGCTGCGCCGGCCGTCGGGTGCCTTGACCCCGTGTCACGGCGTCGCCAATTCTGCCTCAGTCGCGGGATGGCGTGTTTCAGCCTCACCCGTGAAACCGGAAAGGGACCAAGATGGCGACGGTGAAAGTGACCGATGCGAGCTTCGAGCAGGATGTTCTCAACTCCGCCGAGCCCGTCGTCGTGGATTTCTGGGCGGAGTGGTGCGGTCCCTGTCGGCAGATCGGGCCGGCGCTCGAGGAGATCTCCGCGGATTTGCAGGGCCGGGTGAAGATCGCCAAGGTCAATGTCGACGAGAATCCCGGCATCGCCTCGCAATACGGCATCCGGTCGATCCCGACGCTGCTCCTGTTCAAGGGCGGCCAGCGCGTGGACCAGAAGGTGGGCGCGGCGCCGAAGGGCGACCTCTCCCGCTGGATCGCGGCCCAGACCGCCAACGCCTGAGACAGACTCTCGCGCGGCGCCTTCCTGGGCGCCGCGGGCCAATGCCAGAAGCCCGGCTCGTGCGAGCCGGGCTTTTTTCGTGCGGGCCTCCCCGGCAGCGGCCGGTCGCGCGGCCCAACGAAAAAAGGCCTGGCTCCGAGGAGCCAGGCCTTCCGGTTTCGAGACCGTATCGTCGGCTTAGTAGGTGCCGAACTTGTAGTTCAGACCGGCGCGCACGACGGCGAACTCGGTGTCCTGGCGACGGCCGAGGAGGCCGGTGTTCAGGACATTGCCGTTCGGCAGAACCGCGAAGGCGCCGTTGAGGCGGTTGTTGTTCTCGAGGTTGACGTAGAGGCCTTCGACCTTGAGCGTCACCGCCGAGGAGCGGAAGAAGTTCAGGAACGAGTCGGTCGGGAGGGCGTACTCGACGCCGCCGCCGGCGGTCCAGCCGGTGCGGAAGTCGTCACGGCTGCCGTTCGGCAGGCCGAACTGACGGCCGCCGCCAGCGCCGTAGGCGAAGCCGCCGGTGCCGTAGAACAGGACGCGGTCGAAGGCGTAACCGATGCGGCCGCGGACGGTGCCGAAGAAGTCGAGGCTGGCCTGACCGTTCGGGTTGAACACCAGCGAGCCCGGGGTCACGAAGCCGCCGGCCGGCAGCGTCGCGAAGGCGAAGCGGTTCCGGTTGCGGCCGAAGTCGACGTACTGAGCGTCAGCCTCGATACCCACGACCAGGCCCGAGCCCGGGGTGAACTGGTAGTTGTAGCCGATCTGACCACCGCCGACGAAGCCGTCGTTGCTGCTGCCGTTGCTGAAAGCAACCTGGCCCGGGACGAACGCGGTGTTCGCGGCGTTACGGAACAGGCCGGAAGCGGCCGGCAGGTTCACGACGGTCGGAGCGCCGTTGTTGCTGGCATCGAAGCCGTAACCAGCGTTGAAACCGGCGTAGAAGCCCGTCCAGGTGAACACCGGAACAGGGGTGAAGATCGGCGGCGCGGCGCGGCGCGGCAGATCGGCGGCCGTGGCGGCCGCGGTGAGGGCCGTAAAGGCCGCAAACGAGGTGAGAAGCTTCTTCACTTTTATGATCCCCAGCATTGTGCCCGATCGATGGCGAAACTACGGGATTTTCCACAGTTAAGATGTAGCGCTGAGGACACACCGGGTCCGGCTCCGCACCCGGCCGATGTCAATGGTGGATAGCGGGGATTGCTGTTCACGGCCTGATCTCGGCCCGTCCCGGAGGCATCAGGGCCGGCTGGAACCTGCCGATTCCCTTGAAAATCAAGCAGGTTGCCGAACAAGGTTGCGCCATAACCTTTGTTGCACGCGAGCTGCGAAGCCCCTCAGGTCGGCGGGGTGCCGTTCGCGGTCAGCACCGCGCCCGCGAGATAGAGCGAGCCGCAGATCAGGATGCGGGGCGGCTGCTCGAAGGCGATGTCGGAGACCATCGCGAGGGCCGCCTCGACGCTCGCGGCGACGCGGGCGCTGAGGCCCACCGAGGCGGCGATCTGGGCGACTTCCTCGGCGGGCCGGGCCGCCATCTGGCCGGCGATCGGCACCGCGATGAGGGCGCGGGAAAGCCCGACGAAGTTGCGCAGGAAGCCCTCGGCATCCTTAGTGCCCAGGAGCCCGACGATCAGCACCAGGGGGACGTCGCTGCGGTCGCCGAGATCCGCCACGGCGGCGGCGAGGATGCGCCCGCCATCGATGTTGTGGCCGCCGTCGAGCCAGAGCTCGGTGCCGGCCGGCAGCTGGTCGGCGACCAACTGGGCGAGGTGGCCGCGGGCGAGGCGCTGCAGGCGCCCGGGCCAGTCGACGCTGCGCAGGCCCGTCTCGATGGCCGCGACCCCGATGTCCCCGAAGCCCGCCGCGCGCAGGGCCGCGATGGCGGTGCCCGCATTGGTGAGCTGATGGCGTCCGCTGAGGCGCGGCAGCGGCAGGTCGAACAGGTCGGTCTCGTCCTGGTAGACGAGGCGGCCGCGCTCCTCGTGGACCGAGAAATCCTGGTTGCCGACGCGGATGGGCCCGGCGCCGACCGCCTCGGCATGGCGGCAGAGCACCGCGTCGGCCTCGGCGTAATCCTGGGCCGCGATGATTGCGGGGCAGCCGCGCTTGAAGATGCCGGCCTTCTCCCCCGCCACCGCCGCGACGGTGTCGCCGAGATATTCCGCGTGGTCGCGTCCGATCGGGGTGACGACGGCGGCGGCGGGCGCGTCGATCACGTTCGTGGCATCGACCCGGCCGCCCAGGCCCACTTCGAGGAGGAGCACGTCGGCAGGCACTTCCGAGAACAGCAGCAGCGCCGCGGCGGTGGTGATCTCGAAGACGGTGATCGGGTCACCCCCATTGACCGCCTCGCAGCGCGCGAAGGCGTCGGCGAGGCGGTCCTCCGGCACGAAGTGGCCGCCCCCGATGGCGCCGAGCCGGATGCGCTCGTGGAAGCGCACCAGATGGGGCGAGGTGTAGACGTGGGCCGCCAAGCCCCCCGCCTCCAGGATGGCCCGCATGAAGGCGATGGTGGAGCCCTTGCCGTTGGTGCCGGCCACGTGGATCACCGGCGGCAGGCGCCGCTCGGGATGGTTGAGCTTGGCCAGCAAGCCTTGGATGCGCCCGAGCGACAGGTCGATCGTGCGCGGATGCAGGGCGAGGAAGCGCGCCATCAGCGCGTCGGAAGAATCCATGGGTCGCGTCGTGTCAGGCCGGCTCGGGCAGGGGCAGAGAGGCCTGGGCCGGGAGTTGGGCGGGTGACGGGTTCATGGCGCGGGCGCCGTTCGAATCGGGCGTGTTCATCAGGAGGCCGCAGAGGCGGGTCACGGTCTCCTTGAGGGCGTGGCGGTGCACCACCTGGTCCACCATGCCGTGCTCGCGCAGGTACTCGGCGCGCTGGAAGCCGTCGGGCAGCTTCTCCCGGATGGTCTGCTCGATCACGCGGGGGCCGGCAAAGCAGATCAGCGCGCCGGGCTCGGCCAGGTGCACGTCGCCCAGCATCGCGTAGGAGGCGGTGACGCCGCCCGTGGTCGGGTTCGTCAGCACCACGATGTAGGGGAGGCGCGCGGCGTTGAGGCGGCGCACCGCCACCGTGGTGCGCGGCATCTGCATCAGCGAGAGAATGCCCTCCTGCATGCGCGCGCCGCCGGAGGCCGAGAACAGGACGAAGGGGGTGCGCTTGTCGAGGGCCGTCTCGGCGCCGCGGATGAAGGCCTCGCCGGCCGCCATGCCGAGAGAGCCCGCCATGAAGCCGAATTCCTGCGCGGCCAGCGTCATCGGAAGGCCGCCGACACGGCCGTACCCGACCTTGAACGCGTCGGCCATCCCGGTCTTGGCCCGCGCCTCCTTGAGGCGGTCGACGTAGCGCTTCTCGTCGCGGAACTTGAGCGGGTCGGGCGCCACCTCGGGGAGCGGCACGTCGATCCAGGTGCCCTCGTCGAACATCATCTTGAGGCGCGCCTGAGCGCTCATCTTCAGATGGTGCTCGGAGCCGGGAATCACCCAGTGGTTCCCCTCCACCTCCTTGTGGAACACCATCTGGCCCGTGTCCGGGCACTTGATCCAGAGATTCTCCGGGGTCTCGCGCTTGAACAGGGTCTTGATCCTGGGGCGCACCACCTCCGAGATCCAGTTCATCGGTTCCACTTTCATCGCGCGTCGTCCGGTTCGAGCCACCGCTTGATATCAGGTCTCGGCGGGTATCCCGCCAGTGTGGCGGCCCGGGGGCCGGCCAGTATCCGGCCGGGGCCGCCCGGCACCCGGTCGGTGCCGCCTTACGCTTTCCTGGCCGAGCGCACGCCTTCGGCGAGTTCGCGCACGAGCCCCGTCACCGCCGCGACGCTGTCCGGCCCCGCCCGGCCCTCGGCATCGAGGGAGCGCGCCAGCGCGTCGACGAGGGCCGAGCCCACCACGACCCCGTCCGCCCCCCGGGCGATCGCGGCGGCGTGGGCGCCGGTCTTCACCCCGAAGCCCACCACCACGGGCAGGTCGGTGTGGCGCCGGATGCGGCCCACCGCCTCCGCGACCCTGCCGAAATCGGGCGTCGCCGTTCCGGTGATGCCCGTGATCGAGACGTAGTAGACGAAGCCCGCCGTGTTCGCGAGGACGGCGGGCAGGCGGCGCTCGTCGGTCGTCGGCGTCGCGAGGCGGATGAAGGCGAGGCCCCGGGCCAAGGCCGGCAGGCAGAGCTCGTCATCCTCCTCCGGCGGCAGGTCGACGACGATCAGCCCGTCGATCCCGGCCTCCACCGCGTCCTCGAGGAAGCGCGCGACCCCGTAGGCATGGATCGGGTTGTAATAGCCCATCAGGATCACGGGCGTATCGGCGTTGCCGGCGCGGAAACGGCGCACGAGCTCCAGCGTCCTCACCACGCCCTGGCCGCCCTTCAGCGCCCGCAAGCCGGCGGCCTGGATCGCGGGGCCGTCCGCCATCGGGTCGGTGAAGGGCAGGCCGAATTCCACGATGTCGGCGCCGGAGGCCGGCAGCGATTCCAGGACCTTCAGGGAGGTCTCCGGGTCGGGGTCGCCGGCCATCACGTAGGTGACGAGGGCGGCGCGTCCCTCCGCGCGGCAGCGGGCGAAGGTGGCGTCGATGCGGTTGAGGGAGTCGGTCATGGCTCAGGGTCCGGCTCGGACTTCGGCTCGGGCTTCCCGGCGCGGGGACCCGCGCGGGATCGGACGACCGGCCGGCGCCGATCGGGGCATCAAGCCGCCGCGCCTACACCATCGGGGCCCCAGGGTGAAGCGAAAGCCGGCCGCGGGCGGCCAAGCGCGGCCAAGCGCGCCTCCGCAGCCCCGCAAGCGCGGCCCCGCAGCCCTGCAAGCGCGGCCGTGCGGTGGGCGCGCGGGCCCCGCGTCCCATATGCCCAGGCGCCGCGGCCCCGGTCGCGCGATGCCGGAGGCGCGAGATGGCCGATACCTGCAAGGCTCCCCCGATCTTCGAGACCGCCGAGGGCCGGCGCCTCGTCGCGGCCCGCACGGATCCGGCCTGGCGGCTCTGGGGGCCGTATCTCAGCGAGCGCCAATGGGGAACGGTGCGGGAGGATTACAGCGCCGACGGCGAGGCCTGGGACTACCTGCCCCACGACCATGCCCGCTCCCGCGCCTATCGCTGGGGCGAGGACGGGATCGGGGGCTTCGGCGACACCCATCTCAACTGGTGCCTCGCGCTCGCTCTCTGGAACGGGCGCGACCCGATCCTGAAGGAGCGCCTGTTCGGCCTCACCAACCAGGAGGGCAACCACGGCGAGGACGTCAAGGAACTCTACTACTACCTCGACGGAACCCCGACCCACACCCTCATGCGGATGCTCTACAAGTACCCGCACGCGGCCTATCCCTACGAGGCGCTCGTCGCCGAGAACCGCCGCCGCGGCCTCGACGACCCGGAATTCGAGATCCTCGACACCGGGCTGTTCGACGAGGGCCGCTACAGCGACGTCGAGATCGCCTACGCCAAGGCCGCCCCCGACGACATCCTGATGCGGATCACCGTGACGAACCGCGGCCCCGAGCCGACGCGCCTCGCAGTGCTGCCGCAGCTCTTCGCCCGCAACATCTGGTCCTGGCGCCCGGGGGCCCTGCGCCCCGCGCTCGCGCAGGACGGGGACGGGGTCTCGGCCGCCCACCCGGACATGCCGCCGATGCGCCTCGACGCCGACGGCGCGCCCGCCTGGCTCTTCACCGAGAACGACACCAACACGCACCGGCTGTTCGGCACCGGCGACCCGACGGCCTTCACCAAGGACGGCATCGACCGCTACCTCGTCCAGGGCGAGGCGGGCGCCGTGAACCCGGCCCGCGCCGGCACCAAATGCGCCGCCCTGCACTGGCTCGATCTCGGGCCCGGCGAGGCGAAGGTCCTGCGCCTGCGCTTCCGCCGCGCGGGCGCCGGCGGCGCGCCGTTCGCGGATTTCGACGCGGTCTTCGCCGAGCGCCACGCCGAGGCCGACGCGTTCTACGCCGCACTCCAGCGCGACATCGCCGACCCGGACCTCGCCCGGGTCCAGAGGCAGGCGCTCGCCGGCATGCTCTGGTCGAAGCAGCTCTACCATTACGACATGCGCGAGTGGCTCGCGGGCGACCCGGCCCAGCCGCCGCCCCCGGAGGCGCGCCGCCACGCCCGCAACAGCGATTGGCGGCATGTGCGCGCCAACGACATCATCTCGATGCCGGATGCCTGGGAATATCCCTGGTTCGCCTCCTGGGACCTCGCGCTGCAGAGCCTCGTCCTGGCGATGGTCGATCCCGATTTCGCCAAGGGCCAGCTCCTGCTGCTGGTCGATGAGGCCTACACCCATCCGAACGCCGCTTTGCCGGCTTACGAATGGGGATTCGGCGATGCCAACCCGCCCTTGCACGCCTGGGCGGCCTGGCGGGTGTTCGAGCTCGACCGGGCGCTGACCGGAACGCCGGACCACGATTTCCTCAAGCGCATCTTCAACCGGATGATTCTGAACTTCACCTGGTGGGTGAACCGCAAGGACCAGGAAGGGCGCAACCTGTTCCAGGGCGGCTTCCTCGGCCTCGACAATATCGGGATCTTCGACCGCTCGAAGCCCATCGGCAACGGCGACGAACTCACCCAGTCGGATGCCACCGCCTGGATGGCGATGTTCGCCCTCAACCTGATGCGCATCGCCATCGAGCTGGCGCTGCAGGACCGCACCTACGAGGACATGGCGGGCAAGTTCTTCGAGCATTTCCTGCTGATCGCGGCAGCCACCGGCGAGGGCGTCTGGGACGAGGAGGACGGGTTCTTCTACGATGTGATCGAGACCCGATCGGGCGCCCGCCGGCCGATCCGCGTCCGCACCCTGGTGGGGCTGATCCCGATCTACGCGGTGGCGGTCCTGTCCGAGGCCGAGACCGCGCGCCTGCCGGGCTTCACGGCGCGCCTGCGCTTCTTCCTGCAGAACCGGCCGGACCTCGCGAGCCTGGTCTCGCGCTGGAACGAGCCGGGCCAGGGCCGCACGGGCCTGCTCTCGCTGCTGCGCGGCCACCGGCTCAAGGCGCTGCTGCGCCGGATGCTCGACCCGGCCGAGTTCCTGTCGGATCACGGGGTGCGCGGGGTCTCGCGGGTCTATGCCGACGCGCCCTTCTGCTTCCCCTGGAACGGGCGTGACCTCGGCCTCGCCTACGAGCCCGCCGAATCCCGCTCGCGGCTCTTCGGCGGCAACTCGAACTGGCGGGGACCGGTCTGGCTCCCCGTCAACTACCTGCTGATCGAGAGCCTGCACCGCTTCCACGATTATTACGGCCCGGATTTCCGCGTCGAGGCCCCGACGGGCTCGGGCCGATTCCACTCCCTGCAGGAGATCGCCGACGACCTATCCCGCCGCCTCGTCGCCCTCTCGACCCGGGGGCCGGACGGGCGCCGCCCCGTCTACGGCACCTCCCGCCTGGAGCAGGAGGATCCGCATTTTCGCGATCACGTGCTGTTCTACGAGTATTACGACGGCGATACCGGCCGCGGCGTCGGCGCCTCCCACCAGACCGGCTGGTCCGGCCTCGTCGCCCTCCTGATCCAGCAATGCGCGACGGGCCCGGCGGACCGGATGCGGCCGTGAGGGAGATCGCTCCGCCGCGCGTGCGATGACCGCGCGCCGCGGCTGCGGGCCGGCCCGAACCTTCGGGCGGTGAGGCGGCACTGCCCCGGCCTCCCGACAGGACACCTTGCGGAGGGGCGGAACCCGCGACTGGTCTCGCGGCCTGCCGCGCCACCCTTCGCGGCCCTCTCGGCCATGCCCCGGCGCGAACGCGCGGACAATGTCGCGTGGCGATGCCGCCTTTCGCGATTACCGTTCCGAATACTTGTCCCGAACACCTGTCGCGATCGCCGCAATCCTTCCTTAAGCGCCTTTCGCAAGCGCTCCTTCAATCTGTCCTGCGATCCTCCACTTGCAGGGTCTCCCGTGCCCGCCGGAGACCGTCATGGACCCCTCGTCATGGATCTGAAGGACGTCACCCTCGTCCTCGCGCTCCTCGCCGCCGCCTTCTCGCTCGCCGCCCTGGTCTGGCGCCGCGCGCGTCCGGGCCGCGAGGAGGCGGCGGTCGAGGACCTGCACGGGCGCATCGACCGGATCTCCGAGAGCGAGGAGCGCTACCGCGCCCTCGTGGAGGCCACCATGGAAATCATCGTCCAGCGCGACGCGCTCGGGCGAATCACCTTCGCCAATGCGGGCTTCGCGCGGCTCCTCGGCCGCAGCCCCCTCGACCTCGTCGGCGCCACCCTCGACCTGCAGGTGCTGGAGGATCGGAATGTGGTCCGCGACCCCGACGGCATCCGCCGCGTCGAGGCGCAGGTCCTGCCCGCCGACGGGGTGCCGCGCTGGTTCTCCTTCGTGGAGATGCCGGTCTTGCGCGAGGGCGCGCCGCCGCAATGGCTGCGGGCGGGGATCGACATCACGGGCCGCATCGAGGCGACGCGCTCCCTCGACGAGGCGCTGGCGCGCGCCGAGGCCGCCAACGTGGCGAAGTCGCGCTTCCTCGCCACCGTCAGCCACGAATTCCGCACGCCGCTGAACGGCATCCTGGGCATGGCCGACCTCGTCCTCGAGACCGGGCTCGACCCCGAGCAGCGCACCTATGTCGACGCGGTGCGCACCAGCGGCAAGGCGCTCCTCGGCCTGATCGACGGCATCCTGGATTTCTCCCGTATCGAGGCCGGGCGCCTCGACCTCGCGGCCGAGCCCTTCGACATGGCCGCCGTCGCGGAGGCAGTGGTCGAATTGCTGGCGCCCCGCGCCCAGGACAAGGGCATCGAGATCGCCCTCGACGTCGCCGACGACCTCGCGCCCCTCGTGGTGGGCGATGCCGAGCGGGTGCGCCAGATCCTCCTCAACCTCGCGGGCAACGCCATCAAGTTCACGCATGCGGGTGGCGTAGGGGTCAGCCTCGGCCGCCATGGCGAGGGCTTGGCGCTGTCGATCTCGGATACCGGGCCGGGCATCCCGGAGGACCGGATCCCGATCCTGTTCGAGGAGTTCGAGCAGGGCGACAACAGCGCGAGCAGCCCGCACGAGGGGACCGGGCTCGGGCTCGCCATCACCCGGCGCCTCGTCGCCCGGATGGGCGGCCGGATCGAGGCGGAATCGCGCCTCGGGCGCGGCTCGACCTTCCGGGTGATGCTGCCCTTGCCCGAAGCGTCGCCCACGCAGAGCGCCGCGCGGCCGGCCCCCGTCCCCCGGGTCGATCTCGGGGGGCGCCGCATCCTGATCGTGGCGGATTCGCCGTTCCAGGCGCCCTATCTCGCCCGCCGCCTGTCGCGCTCCGGCGCCGCCGCCGTGGTGGTGCCGAATCCCGAGGCCGGCCTGGCCGCCCTGCCGGCGGCTCGATTCGACGCCCTCATCGCCGACCGGGCCCTCGGCGACGAGACCGTGCGACGCCTCGCCGATGCGGCTCGCGCCAGCGGCGTGCGCTGCAGCCTGGTCCTGCTCTCGCCCTTCGACCGGCGCGAGTTCGGCGCGCCGGGCGCCGCCGGCTTCGACAGCTACCTGATCAAGCCGGTGCGGGCGCGCTCCCTGTTCGACCGCCTCCTCGCCCCGGTCCGGTCGAGCGAGGCGCTGGCGGAGCCCGCGCCATTCCCCGCCCTGCCGCCCCCGGTGCCGGCTGCGCCAAGCCAAGCCGAGCCAAGCCAAGCCGAGGCAAGCCGAGCCGAGCCAAGCCAATCTAAGCCAAGTCCGGTCGCGCCCCGATCGGCCCCGGCCGGACCCCGCGTCCTGCTCGCCGAGGACAATCCCATCAACGCGCTCCTGGCCCGCAAGGCCCTCGAACGCCTCGGCGCCCGGGTCGTGCTGGCCCGCGACGGGCTGGAGGCCCTGGCCCGCCTCGCCGAGCCCGAGAGCTTCGACCTCGCCCTGATCGACATCCGCATGCCGGGCCTCGACGGGCTCGAGACCGCGCGGCGCATCCGGTCGGCGGAGGCGATGGCCGGGACCTCGGGGGACCGGCTCCATCTCGTCGCGCTCACGGCCAATGCCGGCCAGGAGGACGAGCGGGCGGCCCGCGCGGCGGGGTTCGACGGCTTCCTGCCGAAGCCCCTGAACCTCCGGGCCCTGCCGGGCCTCCTCGACCGCCACACGGCGTGCGCTGCCTGAGAGCGCTCGGCGCGCGCCGCGTCGGCGGGCTTCGCGCGTTGACAGGCCGGGGCCCCCACGCCAACTGGAAGCCATGACGACCCCGACAATCCAGGATCAGAGTCCATCCGCGCGCGACGGCGTCATCGCCTGGAGCGTCGCGGCGCTCGTCGCCGCCACCGTGCTCATCGGAGCCCTCGTGCCCGGCCCCGCGCCGCACCACGCCGCCGCGAAGCCCGGCGAGGATACGGCCTGCCTCGAATGGAGCGACGGCTGCCGCGTCTGCCAGCGCAGCGCGGACGGGGCCGCCTGCTCGCTGCCCGGCATCGCCTGCACCCCGACGAAGGATCGCTGCCTGCGCCCATCCGGCGGGTGAGCCCGCCCGTCCTGCGCTTCGCCCCGAGCCCGAACGGCCGGCTGCATCGCGGGCACGCCTACTCGGCCCTGCTCAACGCCGCCCTCGCCGCGCGCCTCGGCGGGCGCCTGCTCCTGCGCATCGAGGATATCGACCCTGTGCGCTCCCGGCCCGACCTCGCGGCCGCGATCGAGGCGGATCTGGCCTGGCTCGGCCTGCGCTTCGACGGACCCGTGCGCCGCCAATCCGAACATCTGCCCGAGTACCGCGCTGACCTGGCGGCCCTCGCGGCGCGGGGCCTCGCCTATCCGTGCTTCTGCTCCCGCTCCGCCATCGCGGCGGCGGCCGTGTCGGCTGCCCCTGCCGATCACGGACAGGATCCGGTTCGCCGCGACCCGGACGGGACGCCGCTCTATCCCGGCACCTGCCGGCATCTCGCGGCCACGGAGGTCGCGGCCCGGCAGGCAATGGGCACCCCCCATACCTGGCGCCTCGACATGGCGCGCGCGCTGAGGGAACCGGCCCGTGCGGGCGAGCCCGGCGCCTACGCGTATCTGGCCTTCGACAGCCAGGGCGCGGTGCGGACCGTTCCGGCCGATCCCGCGCGCTGGGGCGACGCCGTGATCGCCCGGCGCGACGTGCCGACGAGCTATCACCTCGCCGTCGTCCACGACGATGCCGCGCAAGGGGTCACCCACGTGGTCCGGGGCCAGGATCTCGAGGCCGCGACCGATCTCCACCTGCTGCTGCAGCGCCTGCTCGGCCTGCCGAGCCCGCGCTACCACCACCACGCCCTGATCCGGGACCCGGCGGGGGAGAAGCTCGCCAAGTCGAAGGGATCGCAATCCCTGCAGGATCTGCGGGCCGAGGGCGTCACGCCCGCAGCGATCCGGGCGCAGCTCGGCTTTCCGGTGCCGGGCGTCGCCTGAGGGGCCTCAGCGCATCGCGTCGCGCTGCGCCATCACGGTGGCGCTGCGCGCCTTCTGCATCACGCCCTCGATCTGCTCGCGCTGGCGCTTGAACTCGGCGAGCAGCCGCCCATCGAGCTCCCGCCCGCGGGGCACCCGGATCTTCATCGGATCGACGAAGTGGCCGTTGATGATCACCTCGTAATGGAGGTGGGCGCCGGTCGAGAGGCCGGTCGACCCGACATAACCGATCACCTGGCCCTGCCGCACCTTGGCGCCCGCGCTGACGCCCCGGCCGAACCGCGACATGTGGTTGTAGGTCGTGACGTAGCCGTTGATGTGCTGGATCTCGACCCGGCGCCCGTAGCCCGAATCCCACTCCGCCTTGATCACCGTGCCGTTGCCGGCGGCGACGATCGGCGTCCCGATCGGGTTCGCCCAGTCGACGCCGGTATGGAGCTTGGCGTAGCCGAGGATCGGGTGGCGCCGGTAGCCGAAGCCCGAGCGCATGATGCCGTCCGCGATGGGCTTGCGGATCAGGAACTTCTTGAGCGATCGGCCCTGCTCGTCGAGATAGTCGATGGAGCCGTCATCGGGGGACTGGAACCGGTAGATCTTGCGGCTCTCGCCGCCGAGGTTCAGCGCGGCGTAGAGGAGATCCGGCCGCTCGGCCGCGCCCTGTCCGGCATCTTCGTCGTAGGTGTAGAACACGTCGAGGTTGTCGCCGCTGGAGATGCGACGCTGGAAATCGACGTCGTAGCTGAACACCCGCACGACATCTTCGACGGTGGAGCGCGGCAGGTCGTGGCGCGCGGCCGTCTCGTAGAGGCTCTGGTAGAGCCGCGGGCCGGAGCCGCCCTCCTCCTCGTCCTCGCCATTCTCGGCCGTGACGGGGGCCTTCGGCCGGGCCGGCGCATCCTCGGTCGGTGGCGCCACCGAGACGAACGCGCCGCGATCGTTCATCGCCGCGATGCCCTCGATGCCGTTCTCGCCGTAGAGGATCACCCGGGTCACCTGACGCGGGTCGCCGCGCTTGGTGCCCGGGGCGATCTGGACGCGGAATTGCTGGCCCTCCGCGAGGGCGGCGGTGCGCCCGCGCCCGCCGAGTGCGGCGATCACCGCGCGGATCTGGTCGTCCGCGATGTGGCCGGTCGCCTTGAGGACGCCCTCAAGGGTGTCGCCGCGCTTCAGCGCGAGGTCCCGCTCCTCGACGAGGGGGGTCTCGCTCGCGCGGAGCTCGACCTTGGCGAGCTTGGTGACGTTCTCAGGCACGACCAGCACGTCGATCGACTTGAAGGGGCTGCCCTCCTTCGGCATCGCGTTCGCGGTGTCGAAATCCGGTCCCGTCAGCCCCTGCTGCAGGGTGCGCGAGAGCATGATCTGGGGAGCGAGCGGCAGCGCCGTGCGCCGGCCGGCCTCCGCGGCAATGCGGCGCTCCTCCTCGACCTGCGCGGTCACGTCGTCGTCCCCGAGGGCGGGCGCGCTGGTCTCGACCGCGACCTCAGCCAGCTCGCGCTTGACCACCGAGACCTCGGCGCCCGGCGCCTCGGCCCCATTCGTATCGGCGGCCCGTTCCAACGGTTCGTCCGAGACGAACTTCATCGGATCGAACCGGGGGACCTCGCCCGCGAAGACGCCGGTCGACATCGACAGTGCCGTCGAGACCCGCACGAAGGGACGGACCTTGATGATCTCGCGCTCGCCGAGGCGCACCGTGACGGGGGAGCGGAAGCTCTGCTTGGCCGAGGCGATCATCAGGTTGCGCACCAGCCGATCGCCCTTGCGGGCGAGATTGGTGCCGCCCTCGCTCGGTTGCGGGCGAACCACGATCGCGGCCCGCTCGGGGATTGCCGCGAAGGAGACGTCGCCCTGCAGCGAGACGTGGAGCGCCGCGCCGATCAGCCCCGCGCCGGTGAGGCCCGTGAGGGCGCTCGCGCAGAGCCAGCGCAGGTTCACCTCGCGACGGTCGATCCGGGCGGCATCGGCACCCAGGAGGTCGAGCGGCGGCTCGACCCCGTGCGCCGTCTCGGCCGGGCGCCCGCCCGCATCCGCGTCTTGGATCTTGAGACGGCCCCGCTTCACGGACATTCCTTGTGCCAGGGTCGCCGACGCCCCGCGGCCCCGCTCCTGCGACGAAGCTCGGAGCGGGACGATCCTCGACCGGGCGAGCCGGCCTGCTTCAGGAGAAAGCATGTCCGGGCGCAGCATGTCGAGATTGAGGCGCCCGATACGCAAATGGAGCCGCAACGCCGATCAAGCCGCAGGCGAGCTCCTGGCCCGTCCCGGCCCGCGCTGGTCCCGCTGATTTTGCGCTGCGGCAAATTCCGGGTTGACCGGCGGGGAGCGGCTGCCTATATGCCTCTCAACGGCGCTGAGCTGCGGGAGCGGTTCTGGCGCTGCTGTTTTCTGTCCGATGCGGGTTGGTGGGTCCGGTGTTAAGCCGGATGCTTTGCCGTTCGTGTCGGGGCGGTGTCGGGGTTCGGGTCCGCGA